>DASVCS010000052.1:0-23086 GCA_036381495.1 Longimicrobiales bacterium | reverse complement strand
AAGCTGCCCCGGGGAGCGCCACCCGGCCCACGCCGGGCAACCCGCGTCCGAACCGTTGCATGGAGCCCCGCGCCCCGTCGCCTCCGGACCTCGACCCGCTTCGCGCCGCTCTGCACCCGCTCGGTGGTTCGCCCTCCGATTACGACCCGTTGCTCGAACGCATCGGCGATGCTCGCCTCGTCCTGATCGGTGAGGCGTCGCACGGCACGCACGAGTTCTACCGCGAGCGCGCCACCATCACCCGCCGCCTGATCACCGAGAAGGGGTTCACGGCCGTCGCCCTCGAGGCCGACTGGCCGGATGCCCACCGCGTCCACCGCTTCATCTCGAGGCAAGGCGAGGACGACGAAGCGATCGACGCGCTCGGCGCCTTCCGCCGGTTCCCGGCCTGGATGTGGCGAAACGCCGACGTCCTGGACTTCATCGGCTGGCTGCGACAGTTCAACGAGGCTCTGCCGCCCGGCGCGACGCCCGTCGGCCTCTACGGCCTCGACCTCTACAGCCTGTTCGCCTCGATCCGCGCCGTCATCGACTACCTGGACCGCGTCGATCCGGACGCGGCGCAGCGGGCGCGCTACCGCTACTCGTGCTTCGACCACTTCGATGACCCGGAGAGCTACGGCTTCGAGGCCGCACTCAGCCTCACGCCCCGATGCCGCGATGAGGTCCTGGGCCAGCTCGCGGAGCTGCACCGGCTCTCGGCGCGATGGACGCGCCCCGAGGGCGGCGGCGCGGACGAGGCGTTCTTCTCGGCCGAGCGCAACGCGCGCCTCGCCGCGTCCGCCGAACACTACTACCGCACCCTCTTCGGCGGCCCCGTCCCGTCGTGGAACCTCCGGGACCAGCACATGGCGGAGACGCTCGATGCCGTGGCCGAGCACATCGAGCGCAACGGCCGCGCGGCGCGCATCGTCGTCTGGGCCCACAACTCCCACCTCGGCGATGCGCGCGCCACCGACATGGCTCGTCGCGGCGAACTCAACCTCGGCCAGCTCGTGCGCGAGCGCCACGGCCGCAATGCCGTGCTCATCGGCCTCACCACGCACCACGGCACCGTCACCGCCGCCGACAACTGGGACGAACCCGCCCGCCGCAAGCGCGTCCGTCCCGCGCTCCCCGAGAGCTACGAGGCGTGGTTCCACGCCCTCGGCACGCCGACCTTCCTGCTGTTCCCCGAGGCGTCCCGGAAGGTCGCCGAACTGCTGCGCACGCCGCGGCTCGAACGGGCCATCGGCGTGGTCTACCGTCCGGCCACCGAACGGACCAGTCATTATTTCCAGGTGCGCCTGGCCGACCAGTTCGATGCAGTGGTGCACTTCGACGAGACGCGCGCCGTCGAGCCGCTCGACCGCACGATCGCGTGGGAACTCGGCGCCGCGAAGGAGACGTTCCCGTACGGCGTGTGATTTCAGACCCACGGAGTCATGGCATCGCCCCGCTGCCGCGCGCAGGCTGGTGGCGTCTCGTGGAGAGAAGCCATGAACGCGCTCCTGTCCGCACTGCTCGACCTCGTGTTCGCGCCGGTCTGTCTCGGGTGCGATGGCGCGATCGCGCCTGCGGACTCCGTGCGCCTGGTTTGCCGCCGGTGCCGCAGCCTTCTGCGTGCGCTGCCGGAGCCGGCGTGCGCGCGGTGCGGCGCGCCGCGGCTCAGGACCGGCCGGCTCCCGGAGCCGACGTGCGGCGAGTGCCGCGACTGGCCGCCGTCGCTGCGCGCTGCGCGCTCGGCCTGCGTGTTGCATCCGCCCGGAGACCGCTTGGTGCACCGGCTCAAGTATCACGGTTGGCGCGCGCTCGCGGGGTTCATGGCGGAGCGGATGGCGGCGCTCGAGCTTCCGTGGGACGTGCGGGAGGAGGCGGCGCTGGTGGTGCCCGTGCCGACCACGCGCACGCGCCTGCGGGAGCGGGGGTACAATCAGGCCGGACTCCTGGCCGAGGCGTTGGCGCAGCGGACCGGCCGGGAGGCGCGTCCCCTGCTCGAACGGACCGGGGCCCGAACGACGCAGACGGCCTTGCAGCCCGCCGCGCGGGGCGCTAACGTGGCGGGCGCGTTCCGGATCGCCGGGACGGAGGCCGCGCGCGAGGTCCGCGGCGCACACCTCCTCCTGGTGGACGACGTGCTGACGACGGGCGCGACCGCTGCCGAATGTACCCGGACGCTGGTCTCGGCCGGCGCCCGCTGTGTGAGTGTCATTACGTTCGCGCGCGCACTGGATGCGCGCCGGCTGACAGCAACTTGACCGTGGAGTCACCCATGCCAACCCGTGTCGCGATCAACGGCTTCGGCCGCATCGGGCGCAACATCCTGCGCGCGGCGGTGAAGCACGGAGCCGACCTGGAATTCGTCGCCGTCAACGACCTGACGGACAATGAGACGCTGGCGCACCTGCTCACCTACGACTCGGTCCACGGCCGCTTCCCGGGAAGCGTCGAGACGACCGAGCGCGGTCTCCGCGTCGATGGCCGCGAGATCCGCGTGACGAGCGAGCGCGACCCTGCGAACCTCCCGTGGAAGGAGCTCGAAGTCGACATCGTCTTCGAGGCCACCGGCCGTTTCACCAAGCGTGAAGACGCATCCAAGCACCTCGCGGCCGGCGCCCGGAAGGTCATCATCACCGCCCCGGCCAAGGGCGAGGACGTGACCCTCGTGCTCGGCGTCAACGAAGAGCGCTACGACCCCGCGGAACACCACATCATCAGCAACGCGAGCTGCACGACCAACTGCCTCGCCCCCGTGGTGAAGGTCATCCTCGACCGCTTCGGCTTCCGCCGCGGCATCATGACGACCGTGCACTCGTACACGAACGACCAGAACATCCTCGACCTGCCGCACAAGGACCTGCGGCGCGCCCGGGCCGCCGCCCTCTCGATCATCCCCACCACGACCGGCGCGGCGAAGGCCACTTCGCTCGTGATCCCCGAGGTCCGCGGCAAGCTCGACGGGCTCGCCATGCGCGTGCCCACCCCCGACGCATCGATCGTCGACCTGACGGCCGAAACCGAGCAGGACGTCACCGTCGATCAGGTCAACGACGCGTTCCGCGAAGAGGCGAACGGTCGGCTGCGCGGGATCCTCGACGTCTCCGACGAACCGCTCGTCAGCGTCGACTACATTGGCAACCCGGCCAGCTCGATCGTCGACCTGCTCTCCACCTTCGTCATCGAGGACCGTCTGGTGAAGGTGCTGTCCTGGTACGACAACGAGTGGGGCTACTCGTCGCGGTGCGTCGAGCTGGCGCAGTACGTGGCGGCCCGTATGTAGCGTCGTCGCCGTCGGTTGCGCCCGGAGCCGCCCACCGATCTCCGGGCCCATGTGACTATTGACCCGGGTCGCTGGGCGGCGTTACCATCCAGATCGACTCCCTGGGAACGGCCCGCGCCGGTCCACCGGCGGGGGCCGTTCCCACATGGTAGGGTTCTGGCGCGTTCGACCGCTCCGAACGTTGCCCCGGCGCTGGAGGACCGGGATGGCGGAGATCAGCGAACCGCGGGCCGGGACGTATCGCTGCCCCGTGTGCGGCCACCGAGATGTCGCCGAGCTGCGAGACCAGGACCGTACGGTCGTGGCGTGCAGCTACTGTGGGACGGCGCTCATGATCTCCTCGCGGGGCGCGGACTCAGTGCGTCTGATGGCACAGGTGGCCGGCGGGGGCACGCCGCGTTGAAGGGCGGGGAGGCGGCTCGGCCGACAGCCCACCAGGTCACCGGGACGCATCTCTCGCGCGACCGCTCCGCGCTGGAGGTCCCGCCCGACCGGACCCGGACCACGGCGGCCGGTCGGCAGGCGGCCCGAGAGGCGGTGCGCCGTTCTCTCCGCCGGTTGCTCGAGGCGGGGGGCGTGCAGGCGGAGAGTCGCACCGTCGCGGCCGCCGGTACCGTGTTGCACTACCTGGAGGCCGGCGCGGGCGCCCCGGTGGCGCTCGTGCAAGGCGCGGGCGGCGGCGCGGGAAACTGGTTCCGCATCCTGCCACGGCTCGCCGAGCGCTTTCGCGTCCTCGCGCTCGATATCCCCGGCTTCGGCCTGTCGGACGCGATCACGCCGCGCGCGCCGCTCGGCATCCAGATGGCGGAGGTGCTCTCCGGCTGGCTGCGCGCGGCCGGAGTCGGCCGGTGCGCTGTCGTGGGGACGTCGTTCGGTGGACTGGCCGCGCTGCGGCTGGCGCAGCGCGAGCCGGAGCGCGTGGGCCGGCTGGTCCTGCTCGATGCGGCGGGGCTCGGCCGTGAGTTGCCTCCCCTGGTGCGAGTCGCGGCGGCGCCGGTCCTGAGACGGCTCCTGCTGCGCCCGAGCCGCGGCGGCACGGAGTGGCTGTTCCGGCACCTGTTGATCCGCGACCGCCGCTCGCTCGATGCCGAGAGCCGCGATGCGCTCGTCGATTACCTGTTCCGGTCGGCGGCGGCCGGAGATCCGGCCGTGCTCGCGCGCGCACTGCGGCTCTTCGCCGACTGGCGCGGCCAACGGGAGGTGCTCACGGACGCGGAGCTCGCCTCGCTGGCCTGCCCCGTGCTCGTCGTCTGGGGCACGCGCGATGCGTTCCTACCGCCCGCGCACGCCGAGCGCGCGACGCGACACATTCCGGATGCCACATTGCGCTGGATCCCGGACGCCGGCCACTCGCCCAACTGGGAGGCGCCGGATGCGCTGCTCCGCGTGATGCTCCCCTTCCTGGAGGGTCGGCGACCGCCTCAATGATCCGCAGTTCGCGGGGATCATGCTTGCCCGCCGCCGGGCGCCGGGGTAGGTTACGGGCCGCATCGACCCGCCGCGCGCGGCATCCCGGCCGCAGCGCATCTTCGCAGAATCGATCAGGGATCATGGAGACGCGGACTTTACACGACTTGGCGGACTCGGCGCTGCGCGGGAAGCGCGTTCTGGTCCGGGTGGATTTCAACGTGCCGTTCGAGGACGGGCGCGTGGCGGACGACACCCGCCTGCGCGCCACACTGCCCACGCTTCGCTACCTGGTGGACCGGGACGCGCGCGTGATCCTGGTGTCGCATCGCGGACGGCCGAAAGGGAAGTGGGAGCCGTCGCTCTCGCTCGAACCGGTGGCCGCGCGGCTCAGGGAGCTGATCGAAGCGCCGGTCCGCTTCGTCGCGGACGTGACGGGCGCCGAGGCGCGCGCCGCGGTGGACGCGCTGCGCCCGGGCGAGATCCTGCTGCTCGAGAACGTCCGGTTCCTGCCGGGCGAGGAGACGAACGACGCGGGAGTCGCGGAGGCACTGGCGGCGCTGGGCGATGTCTACGTCAACGATGCCTTCGGCGCGGCGCACCGTGCGCACGCTTCGACGGCGGGGGTCGCCGAAGTGATGCGGGAGGAGGGCCGGCATGCGGTGGCCGGGCTGCTGATGGAGCGCGAGCTGCGCTTTCTCGGCCAGGCGCTGAGCGCGCCGGAGCGCCCCTTCATCACGATCCTCGGCGGTGCGAAGATCTCGGGGAAGATCGACGTCATCGAGAACCTGCTCCCGCGCGTCGACCGGCTCCTGATCGGTGGCGCCATGGCGAACACGTTCTTCCGCGCGCTCGGCCTCGAGACGGGTGCGTCGCTCGTCGAGCCCGACCGCGTCGACATGGCACGCGCGCTCCTCGATCGCGCCGGCGAGAAGCTCGTGCTCCCGGTCGACTGCGTGGTCGCCGAGCGGCCGGAGGCGGGTGCCCGCTCGTGGGTCGTCGACCGGGATGCGATCCCCGCCGGCGCGTACGCCCTCGATGTCGGGCCGCAGACCGTCGCCGTCTTCGCCGAACTGCTGACCGGCGCGCGCACGGTCGTCTGGAACGGGCCGATGGGGATGTTCGAGATCGCCGAGTTCCGGCGCGGCACGGATGGCGTGGCGCGCGCGGTGGCCGATGCCACCGACCGCGGCGCGACGACGATCATCGGCGGCGGCGACACGGCGGCAGCGGTCGAGGCGGCGGGCGTCGCGGATCGGATGACGCACGTGTCGACGGGAGGCGGCGCATCGCTCGAATTCCTCGAAGGCCGCACGCTCCCGGGCGTGAGCGCGCTCGATCGGAACGGGAGCGCGTCGTGATGGGCCCGGCACGCGTCCGGAGACCCGTCATCGCCGGGAACTGGAAGATGCACAAGGGGCCGTCGGCCACCCGCGAATTCTTCGGCCGGTTCGTCGAAGAGTACCGCGCGCGCGACGACCGGACCGTGATCTTTTTCCCCCCCGCGGTCTCGCTCGCCGCGGCGGTGGATGCCGTGCGCGAGCGCACCGATCTTCAACTCGGCGTCCAGGACATCCACTGGGAGCCGGAAGGCGCGTTCACGGGCGAGATCGGTGCGCCGATGGCGTGGGATGCCGGTGCGCGCTTCACGCTGGTCGGCCATTCGGAGCGGCGCCACCTCTTCGGTGAGACGGACGAGGCCGTGCGGAAGAAGACGGCGGCCGCGCTCGAGGGCGGCCTCACGCCCGTGGTCTGCGTGGGCGAGACGTTGGACGAGCGCGAGGCCGGGCGCGTCGAGGAGGTCATCCGCGGCCAGCTCGAGAGCGCGCTCGGCGGTCTCGGCCAGGGTGGGATCGGCGACGTCATCCTCGCCTACGAGCCGGTGTGGGCCATCGGCACCGGCGTCACCGCATCGCCGGCGGACGCCACCGCGGCCCACGCCGTGCTGCGCCGCGCACTCGCCGCCCTCGCCGGCGCCGAAACGGCGCGGACCATCCCCATCCTCTACGGGGGCTCCGTCAAACCGGCCAACGCCGCGGAACTGCTGGCCGCGGCCGAGGTCGATGGGCTGCTCGTGGGTGGCGCGAGCCTGGACCCCTCGGGGTTCGCCGCGATCGCCGCCATCTGACGGCGGGCACCTCGCGAGCGTTGCGGAGTACAGATCCATGGACCGCGCGCCCGGGCGGCGCGCTTGACACACGGGCCGGAGGCCGTCGATATTCCGCGGCTGTTCCGGGACGAATCCGACGAGGGCGACGCGACCGATGTTTGGAATCCTTCTCACACTCCTGATCCTCGACGGCATCCTGATGACCGTCGTGGTCCTGCTTCAGTCCGGCAAGGGCGGCGGACTCGCGGCGGTGGGCGGCGGCGCAGGAACCGAGACGTTCATCGGCGGCCGGCAGGCCGCCACGCTCCTCACCCGCGCCACCTGGGTGACTGGCGGGATCTTCCTCTTCCTCGCACTGGTGCTCTCGGTGATGTCATCGCGCCGCGAGCAGCCCGAGTCGGTGCTCCAGGGTGAGTTCCAGACGGCGCCGGCGCCGCAGCCCGTCCTGCCGGGTCTACAGACGGAGCAGGGACAGGGCGAGGGAGCGGCGGCAGGCGCGCCGGCACAGACACCGCAAGCCGATACGCAGGGCGCCACGCAGCAGCCCTGACACGCCGGCCTCCGATGCGGTCGGCGCTAGAGCGGTCGTCGCGTCGGTCCGGAGTCGCGAGCGCGCGGACGGCGTGCTGCTCCGAACCGGCGGACGAAGCGCTCGGGGGCGCGGGGACGACGCCGTCGCGCTTCCGTCGTGCGCGAGCGCGGGCCGTCCGCCGCTCCGCCGGCCGCTCTCGATCCGGATTCCCATCCCGATCCCGAGGCGCCGAACGCGCCTCACGGCATCCGAATGTCCCGCTCGGTGCCGTACCCGCGCGTCACGGCGTAGCGGCGCTCGTACGGGCCGAGCAACTCGCCCTCCTCGACGTGCGGCAGCAGGGTGATGCCGGCCGCACCGGCCGCGTCGGATTCCGCCCGGGGGCGTCGCGCCGGCGGCTCCCGGGCCGGGCGTCCGCCCTCTCGGTGGGACCTTCCGCGATGCCGCGGCGGATGGCGGGGAGTGACCACGATCTTCCTCGGTCTCGATGTGGGGCGCACCTGCGCCGCTCATCCACGGCGTCGCACCGCCCCGCGCGGTGCGCGGGAACGCCGCCGAGCGACGCAAGAGCCGAACCCCGCCGCCATCCGCCGGACGGCAGCCCGCACCAGCGGCGGCGCGGCTTGACTCGACCCGAGAGCCGGGCCATTATGTCGCGGCCGTGCGGCGGACCCGCATGGCGGGAACCAAGCCATTGTGGCTACAGCGATCATGCCTGATCGAACGACGGTGGGTGCGGGTGCGGGGGTCGCGGGCCTGTCCCGTGCGCAACTCCACGAAATCTACGGCTACCTCGAGCTGACTCGCCGCGTCGAGGAGGTCCTGACCCACCTGTACAGGCAGAACAAGGTGATCGGCGGCCTCTACCGGTCGCTCGGTCAGGAAGCCACGGCCGTCGGGAGTGCCTACGCGCTTCGCCGCCGCACCGACGGCACCGGGGACGTGATCGCGCCGGCCATCCGCAACCTCGGCTCGCTCCTAGTCATGGGCGCCCGGCCCGTCGACGTCATGCGCCAGTACATGGCCAAGGCGGATTCACCCACGGGCGGCCGCGAGCAGAACGTCCACTTCACGGACTACGACCGCGGCTTCATCGGCCTGATCTCGCATCTCGGCGTCATGATCGAGGTCATGGCCGGCGTCGCGCTCTCGTTCCGACTCCGCGGCGAAGACCGCGTTGCGCTCGCGTACTGCGGTGACGGCATGACTTCGACCGGCGGGTTCCACGAAGGCTTCAATTTCGCGGCCGTGCAACGGCTTCCGCTCGTCGTCCTCATCGAGAGCAACGGGTACGCGTATTCGACGCCGACGGCGCGTCAGAGCGCGGTCGGCTCGTTCATCGAGAAGGCCGAGGGCTACGGCGTCCACGGCGAGCGCTGCGACGGCAACGACGTCCTGGCCGTCTACGAAATGACGCGGCGCGCGGTCGACCACGCGCGCGCCGGCAAGGGCGCCGTGCTCCTCGAAGTCGTGACCTACCGCCGCAAGGGGCACGCGGAACACGATGCGCAGGCCTACGTCCCGCCCGGCGAGCTCGCCCACTGGGAGGCGTTGGACCCGCTCGATCGCTTCAGACGCCGCCTGCTCGACGAAGGGTGGGCCACCGACGCCGAGCTGGACGCCATCTCGACGCGCATCGCCGGCGAGGTCGAGGCCGCCCGCGAGGCCGCCGAGCGGTCTCCGATGCCCGAGCCGGAGGCGGCGCTCGAGCCCGTCATCGCCGGCGCGCGCACCGCGCGCCCCTGGGTGCGCCTGCCCACCCCCGATCCCCATCTCGCTTGACGGTATGGCTACGGTCGCAGAGCAGGAACACGTGAATCCGCCGCGGGAGCGCCCCGAGCACGTCCGCAACACCGAGCTCGGAAAACCCGTCACCTTCCTCGAAGCCATCCGCGAAGCGCTTTGGGAGGAGATGGAGCGCGATCCCGACGTCTTCCTGATGGGTGAGGACATCGGCATCTACGGCGGCGCATTCAAGATGACCGACGGGTTCCTCGACTACTTCGGCGAGGACCGCGTCATCGACACGCCGATCAGCGAGGCCGGCTTCACCGGCGCCGCCGCCGGCGCCGCGCACATGGGGCTGCGGCCCGTCGTCGAGATGCAGTTCATGGACTTCGTCTCGTGCGCCTACGAGCCGCTCACGAACTACATCGCCACGTCGCGGTGGCGGGGGAGCGGGCCCGTGCCCATGGTCGTGCGCGGACCCGTCGGCGGCGGCGTGCGCGGCGGCCCGTTCCACTCGCAGAACCCCGAAATGGCGTTCTTCCACACGCCCGGGCTCAAGATCGTCTATCCGAGCACCGCGTACGACGCCAAGGGGCTGCTCAAGGCAGCCATCCGCGACGACGACCCCGTCCTCTTCTTCGAGCACAAACGGCTCTACCGCGCGCCCGCGCTCCGAGAGGTGCTCCCGCCCGAGGACTTCGTGGTCCCGCTCGGAGAGGCACGCATTCACCGCGAGGGGACGGACCTCACCATCGTCACCTACGGGATGATGGTTCACGAGGCGCTCAAGGCCGCCGAGCGCCTCGCCGGCGACGACGGCATCCAGGCCGAGGTCCTCGACCTCCGGACGCTGCTCCCCCTCGATGAGGACGCGATCGTCTCGAGCGTCAAGAAGACCAACCGCCTCCTCGTCGTTCACGAAGACACGCGGACCGGCGGGCTGGCAGGCGAGATCGCCATGCGCGTCAACGAAAAGGCATTCGAATGGCTGGACGCGCCGATCCTGCGCGTCACCGCCATCGACACGCCCGTACCGTACTCGCCGCCGCTCGAAGACTACTACCTCCCGCAGGTGGACGACATCGTGACGGCCGGAAAGTACCTGGCGGGGTATTAGGGCGAGCGCGGACGGCCGCCGGATCGCGCTCGTCCGCGTCACCGCCCGTGAACACGAGATCGGACTCTTCATTCCATACCGCGGAGCGACAGATGGCTCGAATCGAAATACCGATGCCTCAAATGGGCGAGTCGATCGCCGAGGGCACCGTTTCCAAGTGGCTCAAGCAGGTCGGCGACGAGGTCGCGCGCGACGAGCCGCTGCTCGAGATCTCGACGGACAAGGTGGACGCGGAGATCCCCGCGCCCGCGGCCGGCACGCTGGCCGAGGTGGCGGTGCAGGAGGGGCAGACGGTCGAGGTCGGCAGCGTGCTGGGCTACATCGAGACGGAGAAGGGAGCCGCGGCGGCGCCGCCGGAGAAGCCGGCCGCGCCGGAGAAGCCTGCGGAGGCGCCGGCTGCGCCGCGGGCGGAGGCGCCGGCGCCGGAGATGGCGGCGGAAGCGCGGCCGAACGGCGCGCGGGGTGCGGAGACGGCGGAGGAGCGGCTGCGGCGGCGTTCGACGCCGGTGGTCCGTCGGATCGCGGCGGAGCACGGCGTGGATCTCTCGGAGGTGCCGGGGACGGGCCAGGCGGGTCGGGTGACGAAGCAGGACATCATGGCGTTCCTGGAGCAGCGGCAGGCCGCGCCTGCGGCTCCGGCGGCACCCGCGCCGGCCGCGCCGGCCGCGCCGGCGGCGCCCCGGGCGCCTGCGGCGCCGCCGGCGGGCGCTGCGATCACGGCGGACCAGCTCTGGGACATCTTCTACGGGCAGGTGCGACACCCGGAGTTCCCGGTGCGGGAGAACGACCGGCTCGAGCCGATGGACCGGATCCGCCGGCTGACGGCGCAGCACATGGTGCTGGCCAAGCGGGTGGCGCCGCACGTGCACTCGTTCATCGAGATCGACTTCACGCGGGTCGACCGCATCCGGCGGCAGAACAAGGCGAAGTGGGAGCAGCAGGGCGTGAAGGTCAGCTACACGGCGTTCGTGGCGTGGGCCGTCGCGCGTGTGCTCCAGGAGTTCCCGCAGGTGAACGCGACGGTCTCGGGGGAGAACATCCTGTACCGGGGCGACATCAACATCGGGATCGCCGTCGACCTGAACCCCGGGCTGATCGTGCCGGTGGTGAAGAACGCGGACGAACTGAACCTTGTCGGGATCTCGAAGCGGATCAACGATCTGGCGGCCCGGGCGCGTGCTCGCAAGCTGATGCCCGACGAGATCCAGGGCGCGACGTTCTCGATCACGAACCCGGGCGTGCTGGGCACGATGGTCGGGATGCCGATCATCCCGGAGGGGACGGCGGCGATCCTGGGGACGGGCGCGATCGAGAAGCGCGCCGTGGTCATCGAGGCCGATGGCACGGACACGATCGCGATCCGGCTGCGGTCGTACTTCTCGCTCGGCTACGACCACCGGCTGGTCGATGGCGCCGATGCCGCGCGGTTCCTCGCCCGGTTGAAGGACGTGCTCCAGACGTTCCCGGAGGATGCGGCGTAGAGGCGTGCCGATCATCCGGGTGTAGAAGCGGAGCAGGGAAGGGATGCGAGGTCTGGAAGTCCACCGCCTCGGCGTCGTTCCGTACGCCGAGGCGGTGCGCATCCAGGAGGAGCTGGTGCGGCGGCGCCGGGCGGGCGAGGTGCCGGACCAGCTCCTGCTCCTCGAGCACCCGCACGTCATCACGCTCGGAACCTCGGCGCACGCCGAGAACGTGCTGGTGGCCGAGGAGGAGCGCCGGCTGCTCGGCATCGAGCTGTTCGAGACGGGCCGCGGCGGCGATGTGACCTACCACGGACCCGGCCAGCTCGTGGGCTACCCGATCCTCGACCTCAAGCCCGATCGCCGCGACCTGCACCGGTACGTGCGCGACATCGAGGAGGTCCTGATCCGGGCCCTCGGCGACTTCGGCGTGGCGGCCGGACGCAAGCCCGGCCTCACGGGGGTGTGGGTGGCGGATGAGAAGATCGCCGCGATCGGGGTCCGCGTATCGAGCGGGTGGATCACCTCGCACGGCTTCGCGCTCAACGTCGCGACGCGGCTGGATTACTTCGACGCGATCGTGCCGTGCGGGATCCGGGAGTACGGCGTGACGTCGCTCGCGCGTGCGGTCGCGGAACCCGTGTCGCTCGACGACGTCGCCCACGTGGTGGGCGCGCGCTTCGCGGAGGTCTTCGGGCGGGCGGTCGTGCAGGGCGCCGGGGATGGTCCGCTTCGCCGCGGCTACGTCTCCGGCGGCGCGAACTCGTCGAAGTCCAGGTAGCGGCCCTTCTCCCGCTCCGATTCGAGCCAGGCCTCGAACCCGGAGGCGACGAGCCCGCCCGAATCGCTCTGCTTCTTGGCGGCGCGGATGGCCAGGTGGTTCGCGTACTCGTTCTGCGGGTGGCCGGCGTGCCCGCGGATCCAGCGCCACTCGACGTCGTGGCGGGCCGCGACATCGACCAGCTCGCGCCAGAGGTCGACGTTCTCGACCGGCCCGGTCCTGCGCTTCCACCCCCGTCGGATCCACGAAGGGACCCAGGCGGTCATCCCTTTGACCAGGTACTCGCTGTCCGAGGTGAAGATCACCCGCGAGGGTCGCCTCAGCGCCGAGAGGCCCTCGATGCCGCTGCGGATCGCCATGCGGTTGTTCGTCGTGGCCGGCTCGCTGATCCAGAAGTCGCGCCGCACCCAGCGTCCGTCGCGCCAGACTTCGAGCACGCCTCCGGCGCCGCCGGGGCTCGCGCGGCGCCGGACGTTGCCGAGACAGGATTCGTCGGCGTAGATGTAGACGGGTGGTTCCATGGCGGCGGAAGATCGCGTGCCGCGGCCGTCGCCGCAACCACATGGTCGTTCGGCCGCCCGTGCTTGACAGCCACCGCTCGCGGCCTAAATTCGCCCCCGGCATAGTCATCGGCACGCGAGACACGGAGGTCCGTTGCACGCCGACGCCTACCTGCTCCTGGAAGACGGCCGCGCCTTCGCCGGCGAGGCGATCGGCGCGCCGGACATCGCGCTCGGCGAGGTCGTCTTCAACACCTCGATGACCGGCTACCAGGAGGTCCTGACGGACCCGTCGTACGCCGGCCAGATCGTCGCCATGACGTATCCGATGATCGGCAATTACGGCGTCAACGCCCGCGACCAGGAATCGGCCGGGCCGCAGGCGGCGGGGTTCGTCGTGCGGGAACTCTCGCGGATGCACAGCAACTGGCGAGCGGAGGAGCCGCTCGGCGCCTATCTGCGGCGGACGGGTGTGCCGGGAATCGCGGGCGTGGACACGCGGGCGCTGACGCGTCACATCCGCTCCGCGGGCGCCATGCGGGCGGCGATCGCGCCGGCCGACGTGCCGCGCGACGAACTGATGGAGCGCATCCAGGCGCATCCCCGGATGGAGGGGCTGGACCTGACCGGAGAGGTGTCGACCGCGGCGCCGTACGAGGTGGCGCCGACCGGCGCCGAGCGGTTCCGCGTCGTCGCGTACGACTTCGGCGTCAAGTCCCACTCGATCGAGCTCCTCGCGGAGCGCGGCTGCCGGGTGATGACGCTCCCGGCGCGCACGCCGCCCGAGGCGGTGCTCGAGTGCGAGCCCCACGGGCTGTTCCTCTCGAACGGGCCCGGCGACCCCGAGTCCGTCGGCCGCATCGTCGACACGATCCGGCTCCTCGCGGAGCGCGCCATCCCCGTATTCGGGATCTGCCTCGGCCATCAGCTCCTGGCCCGGGCGTTCGGGGGGAAGACCTACAAACTGCTCTACGGCCACCGCGGCGGGAACCACCCGGTCCGCCGGCTCACGGACGGCGCGGTCGAGATCACGGCGCAGAACCACGGTTTCGCGGTGCAGGGCGGCGATGGCGACGCCGTGGTCGACGCGCCCGCGCTCCGCGTCACGCACGTCAACCTGAACGACGGTACGGTGGAAGGCCTCGCGCACCGCGAGCTTCCCCTCTTCAGTGTGCAGTATCATCCGGAGGCGGCCCCGGGCCCGCACGACTCGCGCTATCTGTTCGACCGATTCGTCGAGCTGATGGCGGGGCGGGCGGGAGAGTCTTGACGACGACGGGCGACGCGCATTAAGCTGTGCCCCCGCCTCTCCCGACATACCTGCGTACTCGGTGGTGAGCTTCGCGTGTCCCGACGGTCCATCTACGTCGCGGTCGCCATTGGCGTCCTATCCGTCATGATCCTGACGGGTCTCGTCCTCGCGGTGGTTCTCGGGATCCGCGGTGGGGGCGGGCTGGGAGTGGGCGGCCGGATCGCAGTCCTCAAGATTGAAGGCCTGATCGCCGATGATGAGGACTACCTCGAGCAGATCCGGCGGTTCCGCGAGGATCCGTCGGTGAAGGGGCTCCTGGTGGTGATCAACTCACCGGGCGGGGTCGTCGGCCCGTCGCAGAGCGTCTACCGTGAGCTGCGACGGCTGCGGGAGGAGGATGGCCGGCCCGTGGTCGCGTCGATCGGTGGCGTGGGCGCGTCGGGTGGCTACTACGTGGCGCTCGCGGCGGACTCGATTTTCGCGCTGCCGGGCTCGATCACCGGGTCGATCGGCGTGATCATGGAGTTCCCGGAAGTGAGCGACCTGATGGCGAAGGTCGGCGTCGAGATGCAGGTAGTGAAGAGCGCCGAACACAAGGACATCGGCTCGCCGTTCCGGCCGCTCACGCCGGAGGACCGGGAGCTGCTCCATTCGCTGGTCGAGGATGTCTACAGCCAGTTCGTCGACGTCGTGGCCCGCGAGCGGGGCCTCGAACCCGCAACGGTCCGGCGGCTCGCCGACGGGCGGATCCTCTCGGGGCGGCAGGCCTTGCAGCAAGGGCTGATCGACCGTCTCGGCAATTATCGTGACGCCCTCGCGGCGGCGGGGCGGATGGCGGGTCTCGGCGAGAACCCGCGCGTCGTACGGCCGCCGGAAAATGATTTCACGCTCCTGGACCTGCTCCTGGGGCGTGGGACGACGTCGAGTCTCGCACATCTGGTCCGGCCACTGCGACCGGCGGGCGGGCCGCGTCTGAAGTTCGTCGTCCCGTTTTAGGAACGGCGGGAGCGCGGCTCCCGGCTTCACCCACACTCTCGTATCCGGTACGGAGGTAACATGACGAAAGCTGACCTCGTCGAGCAGGTGGCCGACGCCATAGGTCCGGGGATCACCAAGAAGGACTGTGCGCTGGTGGTCGACGGACTGCTCAACGCGATCAAGAACGCGCTCTCGACGCACCAGAACATCGAGATCCGGGGGTTCGGCACGTTCAAGGTGCGGCAGCGGAAGTCGAGGATGGCGCGCAATCCCCGCACGGGGGACCCGGTCGAGGTGCCGGCGCGCGTCGTGCCGATCTTCAAGCCGTCCAAGGACCTCCGCAGCCAGGTCTCGGACGGGATCCAGACTCGCTGACCGACGCCGGCGGCCGGCGGATGATGCCCCACCCGCGGCGGCGGGTGGGGCATCTGGCGCATCATCCATGCGCTGCGTGATGCGCCGCGTGGCCGGGCCGTCCGCGGCGCGCACAGGGACGCGGTCGCCTGGCCCAGGCGGCCGCGCCCCTTGCTCCCCATCCCATCGGCGCCTAGCTTCGGATCCATGCGTGTGCGCCTGCATTTCTTCGCGCTCTACCGGGACATGGCGGGGACGGACGCGACCGACGTCGAGTTGCCGGATGGCGCCACGGCCGCGGAGCTGATCGGGAGGCTACGCGACCGCGGCGGCTCGCTCGCCCGCCTGCCGGCGGAGCCGGCCGTGGCGGTCAATCTGGCGTACGCGCCCCTCGACACCGTGCTGCGCGACGGCGACGAGGTCGCGCTGCTCCCTCCCGTGGCCGGAGGCTGACCGGTGAAAAGCTGGATCACGCGGGCGCCGCTCGATCCCGCGGCCGTGCTCGCGGAAGTCGGCGCGGCCGCCGATGGCGCGGCGCTGCTCTTCCTGGGCATCGTCCGTGACCACAACGACGGCGCGGCGGTGCGCGGCATTCGCTACGAGGCGTACGTCCCGATGGCGGAGGCGGTGCTCCGCGAGATCACCGAGGAGGCGGCCGCGCGGCTCGGCACCGACCGGCTGGCGGTGGTGCACCGCACGGGCGAGCTCGAGGTCGGGGAGGCGAGCGTGGCCATCGCGGTGTCCAGCCCGCACCGCGCCGAGGCGTTCGATGCGTGCCGGTACGTGATCGAAGAGATCAAGCGGCGGCTCCCGGTCTGGAAGCAGGAGCGCTATGCGGACGGCCGCAGCGGTTGGGTCGAAGGCGTACGGCCGCCCGTCGCCGGGGCGGCGACGCCGGGGCCGCGCTCGCACGATCGGGCCGGTCCGCCCGACCGGAGCGCCGGATCCCACGAGGCGGTACGGAACGGCGCCCGCGGTGCGGCGGGGGCGCCATGAGCGCCACGGGCGCGGGCGTCGGCTCGGGAGGGGGTGGACCCGTGGATGGCGCGCAGGTCATGCGCGACGGCTTCGGCCGGCGCATCGAGTACCTGCGGGTCTCGGTGACGGACAAGTGCAACCTCCGGTGCATCTACTGCATGCCGGAGGAGGGGCTGCCGTGGCTGCGCCGCGAGGAGATCCTCTCCTACGAGGAGATCGAGCAGATCCTCCGCGTGCTCGCCGGGATGGGACTGCGCCGTGTCCGCCTCACCGGCGGCGAGCCGTTGGTACGGCGGGACCTGCCGGCGCTCGTCCGGCGCATCGCCGCCATCCCCGGCCTCGAGGACATCGCGCTCTCGACCAACGCCGTCCTGCTCGCGCCACTGGCCCGAGAGCTGCGCGAGGCCGGCGTTGCGCGGATCAACGTTTCCCTGGACTCGCTGCGGCCGGAGCGGATCGATGCCATCGCGCGGCGGCCGGGCGCGCACCGCCGCATCCTCGACGGGCTCGATGCCGCCGAACGGGCCGGGTTCGCGCCGCTCAAGATCAACACCGTCGTCATGCGCGGCCGCAACGACGACGAACTCGAGGACTTCGCGCGCATCACGCTCGAACGGCCGTGGCACGTCCGCTTCATCGAGGTGATGCCGGTGGGCGCCAACCTGGGCCTCTCGGCGGATGCGTACATTCCCGCCTCCGAGATCCTCGATCGGATCCGCCGGCTCGGCGCGCTCCACCCGATCGCCGGCCCTCCCGGCAACGGGCCGGCCGCCTACTTCCAGTACGCCGGCGCGCCGGGGACCGTGGGCGTGATCACGCCCATGAGCCACAACTACTGCGCGCAGTGCAACCGGATGCGGCTGACCGCCGATGGCCAGCTCCGCCCCTGCCTCTTCGGCGAGCTCCAGACGGATCTGCGCGGGCCGCTCCGCCGCGGCGAGGCGCTCGAACCGCTGATCCGGCAGACTCTCGCCATCAAGCCGGAACGCCACCGGCTCGTCCAGGGCCGGAGCACCGGTTCCGGCGGCCTCGTCGCGCTCTCTCAGGTCGGCGGCTGACGCTGGACGGATGCCGCGCCCCGGCCGGCGCGCCACGCTCCGGTGCCCTCTTTCCCCGCCCCGGACCCGGCCCAAGCGCCGGACCCGGCCCCTGTCGTTGACAGCCCTCTAGCCCGCCCGTAGTTTGCCCGACCGTAACACGAAGCCAACAATTTCCCGTTCGGGTGTTGCGATGGTTGACAAGATCACGGTGGTGGGTGCGGGGCACGTGGGGGCGACCACGGCGCAGGGACTCGCGCGCCGCGAGTTGGCGCGGCAGGTCGTCATGGTGGACATCGCCGAGGGGATTCCGCAGGGGAAGGCGCTCGATCAGTGGGAGTCCGCGCCGATCGAGGGGTTCGATGCGCGCGTGATCGGCACGAACGACTACGCGGAAACGGCCTCCTCGGACCTCGTCATCGTGACGGCCGGGATCGCGCGCAAGCCCGGGATGAGTCGCGAAGACCTGCTCAAGACGAACGCCGGGATCGTCCGGCAGGTCTCCGAACAGATCCGCGAATCATCGCCGGACGCGATCGTCATCATGGTCTCGAATCCGCTCGACGTGATGGCGTACGTCTGCAAGCAGACGACGGGGTTCCCGCGCGAGCGCATCATCGGGATGGCCGGCGTGCTGGACACCGCGCGCTACCGCTCGTTCATTGCCGCCGAGCTGGACGTCAGCGTCGAAGACATTCAGGCGCTGGTGCTCGGCGGCCACGGCGACACCATGGTGCCGCTCGCCTCCTACACCACGGTCAGCGGGATCCCGCTCACGCAGCTCCTGGCGCAGGACCGCATCGACGCACTCGTCGAGCGGACCCGCAAGGGAGGCGCGGAAATCGTCGGCCTGCTCAAGACGGGGAGCGCCTACTACGCGCCCGCCGCGGCGGCCGTCCAGATGGCGGAAGCGATCGTCCGGGACAAGCGCCGGATTCTTCCGTGTTCCGCGTGGCTGCAAGGCGAATTCGGCCTCGATGGGCTCTTCCTCGGCGTCCCCTGCAAGCTCGGCGCGGGCGGGCTCCAGCAGATCCTCGAGGTCGAGCTGACCGACGCGGAGCGCGCCGCGCTGCATCGCTCCGCGCAGGCGGTCACGGAAACCATGGCGCTACTCGGCTGACACTTTCATGGCGACACGAACGGTGTATCGGCGCGGCTCGCCCATTCTCGAGGGACTCCGCTATCGCGGGCGCGAAGGGATGCTCGCCTGGCTCCTCCACCGCACGACGGGGCTCGGCGTCCTGCTCTTCCTGGCGCTCCACATCGTGGACATCTTCACGCTCGGCTTCGGTCCCGGTGTCTTCGACGAGCTGCTGATCATCTATCACGCGTGGTGGGGACGGATCCTGACCGTGTTCCTGCTCTTCGGCCTCCTCTTCCACGCGGTCAACGGCGCGCGCATCATCATCCAGGACTTCTGGCCCAAGACGTGGCCGTACGAGCGTACGCTCATCCGCATCGAGGCGGCGATCTTCCTCCCCGTTTTCCTGTGGGGGGCGTACCGGTTCCTCCTGCCCCTCTTCGGACACTGAGATGAACTCGAACCTGAACCGCGCGTTCGTGAACCGGCGCGGCCGCGTCCCGCGCGGAAACCTCGAACTCTACTCGTGGATCTTCATGCGGATCTCCGGCGTGATCCTGCTGGGGATCGCCGTCTTCCACCTGTTCTACATGCACTTCGTGATCGGCGTCGACAACATCGACTTCATGGTCGTCGCGGAGCGCTGGGCCAACCCGCTCTGGCGGGTCTTCGACTTCTTCCTGCTCCTCTTCGCGCTGACCCACGGGATGAATGGATTCCGCTACGTACTCAACGACTACCTGCACTCGCCGGGCTTCCTGGTCGCCACGAAGGCCGTGGTCTTCGTGGCCTACGTGCTCCTGCTCGGCATCGGCGCCTTCATCATCTTCACCTTCACGCCGGAAACCCTGACGACCGCGCTCCCATGATCCACACGCACGTATACGACGCAGTCGTCGTCGGCGGCGGCGGGGCAGGGCTCATGGCCGCGCTCAGCCTGACCCGCGCCGGGAAGATCAATGCCGCGGTGATCTCGAAGCTCTACCCGAGCCGTTCTCACACGGGCGCGGCGCAGGGCGGAATCGGCGCGGCACTCGGCAACCTCGAGGAGGACAACCCCGAGTGGCACGCCTTCGACACCGTCAAGGGGAGCGACTACCTGGGCGATCAGGATGCGATCGAGATCATGTGTCGCGAGGCGCCCGAGGTGGTCATCGAACTCGAGAACATGGGGCTGCCGTTCTCCCGCACGGAGGATGGGCGGATCGCGCAGCGCCGCTTCGGCGGCCACTCGCACCACTTCGGCGAGGGGCCCGTCCGGCGGAGCTGCTACGCGGCCGACCGCACCGGCCACATGATCCTCCAGACGCTCTACCAGCAGTGCATCAAGAACGACGTCACCTTCTACGATGAGTATCAGGTCATCGACGTCATCCTGAGCGAGGGCCGCTGCGCGGGCGTCGTCGCCTACCAGATCCGGACGGGCGACATCCACGTCTTCCACACGAAGGCGGTGCTCTTCGCGACGGGCGGGCATGGCCGGATGTTCTCCGTCACCTCGAACGCCCACGCCTTCACGGGCGATGGCGCAGCGGTGCTCTACCGCCGCGGCATCCCGCTCGAGGACATGGAGTTCTTCCAGTTCCACCCGACGGGGATCTACAAGATGGGGATCCTCATCACGGAAGGAGTGCGCGGAGAAGGCGGCGTGCTGCGCAACAGCGAGGGCGAGCGCTTCATGGAGCGGTATGCGCCGACCATGAAGGACCTGGCCAGCCGGGACGTGGTCTCGCGCGCGATCTACCGCGAGATCCGCGAGGGGCGCGGCATCAACGGGCAGCGGTACGTCTACCTGGACGCCACGCACCTCGGCCGCGACGTCGTCGAGACGAAGCTCCCGGACATCAGCGACTTCTGCCGCACCTACCTGGGGATCGACCCGGCCGAGCAGCCGATTCCGATCCAGCCGACGGCGCACTACGCGATGGGCGGGATCCCGACCGATGTGAATGGCCGGGTGGTCATCGACGACCGCGGCACGCCGCTCCCGGGCCTCTACGCCGCCGGCGAGTGCGCCTGCGTCAGCGTGCACGGAGCGAACCGCCTCGGGACGAACTCGCTGCTGGACCTGGTGGTCTTCGGCCGGCGCGCGGGACGGGACGTGGCCAGGTTCTGCCGGGAGACCGACCTGGCACCGCTCCCCGGCGATGCGGCGGAGCCGGCCATCGCCGAGATCGAACGACTGCTCGGCAACAAGGGCGACGAGGTGGCCGCCCGCATCCGGCAGGAGTTGCAGGACGTCATGATGGACAACGTCGGCGTCTTCCGTGAGGATGCGACGCTGCGCGCGGCCATCGATGCCGTCCGCGCATTGAAGGAGCGTTACCGCCACGTGCGGGTACAGGACCAGGGCCGTGTGTTCAACACCGACCTGCTCGAGACCTGGGAGCTGGGCTCGCTCCTCGACCTCGCGGAAGTCACCGCCGTCTGCGCGCTGAACCGCACCGAAAGCCGGGGCGCGCACTCGCGCGAGGACTACCCGAAGCGCAACGACGCCGAATGGCTCAAGCACACGCTGGCCTACCGCGGCGCGGACGGAGGCGTCGAGATCCGCTACAAGCCGGTGGTGATCACGAAGTTCCAACCGAAAGAACGCGTGTACTGAATGAAAGCGACGTTCCGCATCCAGCGTTACGACCCGGCGCGCGACCGCAAGCCGAGCTACCGCGAGTACGAGGTCGAAGTCGAGCCGACCGACCGCGTGCTGGATGGCCTCAACCAGATCAAGTGGTACCAGGACGGCTCGCTGACCTATCGCCGCTCCTGCGCCCACGGCGTCTGCGGCTCCGATGCCATGCGCATCAACGGCGCCAACGCGCTCGCCTGCAAGGTGCTCATGCGGGACGTGGGCGAGAAGGTCACCATCGAGCCGCTGCTCGGCTTTGCCGTCATCAAGGACCTGGTCGTCGACATGGATCCGTTCTTCGACCAGTACCGCTCCGTCCTGCCGTACCTGATCAACGACGAGCCGGTGCCGGACGGACGCGAGCGGATCCAGTCCATCGAGGAGCGCGAGCGCTTCGATGACACGACCAAGTGCATCCTCTGCGCTGCGTGTACCACCGCGTGTCCCTCGTTCTGGGCCAACGATCGGTTCGTCGGACCCGCCGCCATCGTCAACGCCCACCGCTTCATCTTCGACTCGCGCGACCGCGCCACGGACGAGCGCCTCTCGATCATGAACCGGCGGGATGGCGTCTGGCGCTGCCGCACCATCTACAACTGCACCGTGGCCTGCCCGCGCGAGATCCAGATCACGAAGGCGATCGGCGAGGTCAAGCAGGCGATCCTGTACAAAGAGACCACGACGTGAGTCGACGCGGAGACGCGGGTCGCCTGTTGCCGGTCGTGGGCCACCGCCTCGGAAGAGAGGGTGCCATGATACACGCCGTGGTTCAGCCACTGGCCTCGCCACGGGAGCGGCACCGGCCGACCCACCGCTAGACGAGTTCAACCCGAACCAACTCGGACATTGCGCAACGATTCGCGAATTGCCACGCCGCTCCGGCGCGCGCTGCTGCCGCTTTTCGTGCTCTGGGCCGCCGCGTGCACCGCTGACTCGCCGCTCCATCCTGGAGACGACGATGGCGCCCGCCCGGCTCCGGAGAGCCGCGCCCTCGGTCTCGTGGAGATCACGATCTCCGACATCGGCTCGCCCACCCCGAGTGCGAGCGTGCACCCGGTCCTGCCCGGAGGCCGCATTTCCTCCGGGGCGTCGGGGCCGAGCCTCGACCTCACGCCCGCCGGCGGGGATCCGAGCGGCGGCATCCAGCTCGAGCG
This sequence comes from Longimicrobiales bacterium, assembly GCA_036381495.1. GTDB lineage: Bacteria > Gemmatimonadota > Gemmatimonadetes > Longimicrobiales > RSA9 > DASVCS01. Next base: position 732 of record DASVCS010000052.1, on the reverse strand, counting down.
CTACTTCACCGGCTCGTTCACGCGCGGCACGCGCGGGGATGGCGGCGTGCGATACGTCTACGCCACCTTCCGCGTGCGGAACGCGGACCAGGACGGCAACGCCTACGGCACCGAGCGCACGAACCTGACCTTCGTCGCGGCGAGCACGGCGAGCACGATCGACGGCACCGCGATCTCCCGGCTCTATCGCTTCGACGGCTCTCCGGCCGCTGATACCATCGCCGTGCAGGTCATGCCCACCGGCGGGGTCGAGCAGGCGCCGGGCAGCGATGAGCTGATCACCGGCCCGGACGTGCTCCAGGTGTTCGAGGAGAGCGAGCTGACGGAGATCCCCGTGGGACCGGGGGTCGAACTCCTCCCCTACGGCTTCGTCGTGCGCCGTGCGACGAGCACGACCACGCGCACGCTGCCCGCGAGCCCGGGCGAGAACCAGTTCGACGGCGTGGTCACCTTCGCCTTCAAGATCCCGCTCCAGACGACGCCTGCCGAGGACCCCTTCACAGTTAGCGTGATCTTTCTGGCCGTGGATGACAGCGAGACGCGGATCACGCAGTCGCTCGAGGAGCAGACGCCCGAGGGCACGGCCGCGTTTCTTGCCCGTGCCGAGGCGCTCGGCGCGACCATGAAGACCGTGCTGCCGGGCCGCGGCAGCTACTCAGGCGAGGCGAGTAGCACGCGCACCGTCTGCACGGTGCGGACGGCGGGTCCGAGCGGGAACCCCACCGCCACGCT
>DASVCS010000051.1:0-15298 GCA_036381495.1 Longimicrobiales bacterium | reverse complement strand
GCGACGCCCGGCGCGGCAACCACCGCGATCAGGGTCCACGAGTACAGCGACGGTTTCGTTCTATTCATGGTCGACCTCCTTCGGTTCTCACCACTCGTTTCGTTCGCAAGGTCTGCGGCCGGCGGGCGCCGTGCGCGGATTCCTCCGCGAACGCTTCCCGCCACCTTCGATCCGATCCCCCGGGGGCCGTCGGCAGCTACGCCGTCACCGCGGGCGCCGCTGGTGCCGCCCTTCACGTTTCCGCGGGGACCGGGCCGACGGGGACCGTGGCGCGGAGTCGGGACAGGACGCCGCGCTGTTCGATCGCCTGCTCGATCAGGCCGGTATCGCCGGTCGCGCGGGCGGCCGGGAGCTGCGCCATCTGCGCCAGCACGAGCTCGAGGTCCTCGAGCAGGGCGCGGGTCGCCGGGTCTTCCGCGGCGGGCGAGTCGAGGAGCAGCCGCGTGGTCGCCAGCAGGTCCCGCGCCCACAGCGCCAGCTCGCCGTCGGCGCCGCGCGCGTGGGGATCGACACGGAACGAGGTGAGCAGCGCTTCCGCCTCGCTCAGGTGTCGAACCGTCGCGAGGCGGTAGGGCAGGCGAGTGGCGGCGTTCCGGGTGTCGGGTGCATCCGGTCCACCGGTGGTCTGCGTCGTCGTCGGCCGATCGGCCGACGGATTCGAGTTCGCGACGGCGTCGCGATCCGGCGCGAGCCCGACCGTGAGCCGTCCGACCCCGAAGCCGAGGGCGAGCATCGCGGCGAGTCCCAATCCCCAGTGCCACCACGGGTTGCGTGATCCCGGCCGGCGCGCGCCGTCGCCGTGGCGCGCCGCCTGGATCCGCGCCCACATCGCTTCGCGCGGCGGCTCGGGCGGCGCATTGTAGTCCCGCGCGGCCTCGCGCAGGACGTCGTCGAAACGATCCTCGTTCATCGTGCGAACTCCTCGGCGAAATCGGCCAGCTCCTCGCGCAGCCTGGCGCGGGCTCGTGAAAGCCGCGCCTTGGACGTCCCCGCGGGCACCTCGAGCACCTGGCCGATCTCTTCGTGCGTGTATCCTTCCACATCGTGCATGATGAACACCGTGCGGTAGTGCTCCGGGAGCGCGTCGATCGCTCGTTTCAGCCGGTGCTTCAGGTCCGGCTCCGCGGCCGTTGCGCCGTGCGCATCATCCCGCGCCGTCCCCTCGCCCAGCGCCGTCTCCCGGAGCCGCAGCCGACGCACCTTGCGCAAGCCGTTCAGCGTCACCGAGACGGTGATCGCGTGCAGCCAGGTCGAGAGCGCGGCATCCCCGCGAAACCCTCGCAGCCGGTCGAACGCGCGGATGAACGTCTCCTGCGTGAACTCCTGCGCCAGCTCCGGGTCTCCCGAGAGCCGGAAGGCCAGCCGGTGGACACGGTCCACATGGGCGTCGTACAGCGCGCGCTCGGCGGCGGGGTCCCCCGCCAGGACGCGCTGGATCAGTTGGCGTTCGTCCACTCCGGCCCGGGATCTCCAGGACTCGACATCGTCGGCTCGACTGCTCGGTCGTTTGTAGGACACGGGGAGCGGGGAAAGGGTTGCGGGGGCTGCGTCCGGTACAGAGTGGGCCCGAATCGGTCGGGTTGGCAATGGCGGGTGGGGGCTGGGCGCCGAACACGACGCCATGGCGCCGGCGCGGTCGGCGGTGCATATTGCTGGTGTCCAGATGGTTCCGGCCGGGCGACGTTGCCACCAGTGATCTCATGCGAACGATTCATGCCATCCTCGCGGTGTTCCTCTCCGCCGGCCTGTTGGCCGCGCAGGAGCCCCAGAGCTACGTCCTCCGGCCGGCGCGCGTGTTCGACGGCGAGACCGCGGAGGGGCACGAAGGGTGGGTGGTCGTGGTGCGGGGCGCGCGCATCGCCGCGGCGGGCCCGGCGGGATCGGTCGCGGTGCCGGAGGGCGCGGAGGTCGTGCCGCTCGATGGACTGACGCTGCTCCCCGGGTTGATCGAGGCGCACTCGCACCTGTTCCTGCACCCGTACAGCGAGACGTCGTGGAACGACCAGGTGCTGCGCGAGCCGCTGGCGCTCCGCGTGGCTCGGGCGACGGTGGGTGCGCGCCGGACGCTCATGGCGGGGTTCACGACCACGCGGGACCTGGGGACGGAGGGGGCGGGCTACGCCGATGTCGGGCTGAAGCAAGCGATCGAGCAGGGGATCATCCCGGGGCCGCGCATGCTGGTGGCGACGCGCGCGATCGTGGCGACGGGGAGCTACGGACCGAAGGGTCTGGTTCCGACGTTCGAGGGCCCGATGGGCGCCGAGGAGGCGGATGGCGTCGACGCACTGACGCGCGTGGTCCGGGATCAGATCGGGAAGGGCGCCGACTGGATCAAGGTCTACGCGGATTATCGCTGGGGGCCGAACGGCGAGGCGCGGCCGACGTTCACGGTCGATGAGCTACGGCTGATCGTGAGTGTCGCGGCGAGTTCGGGCCGGCCGGTCGCCGTGCACGCGAGCACGGCCGAGGGGATGCGGCGGGCGGCGCTCGCGGGCGTGCGCACGATCGAGCACGGCGATGGCGGCACGCCCGAGGTCTTCCAACTGATGGCCGAGCGTGGCATTGCGCTCTGTCCGACCGTTGCGGCGGGCGATGCGATCGCGCAGTACGGCGGGTGGCGCAAGGGCGTCGACCCGGAGCCCGCGCGGATCCGGCGGAAACGCGCCAGCGTCCGGGCGGCGCTCGACGCCGGCGTGTCGATCTGTGTCGGCGGCGATGTCGGCGTGTTTCCGCACGGCGAGAACGTGCGCGAGCTCGAGCTGCTCGTCGACTACGGGATGACGCCGCTCGAGGTGTTGCGCGCCGCGACATCGGGGAACGCCCGCATCCTCGGCCTCGACGACCGGCTCGGTGCCATCCGCCGCGGCCTGCTGGCGGACCTCATCGCGGTCGAGGGCGACCCGACGCGCGATGTCGGCGCACTGCGGCGCGTCCGCTTCGTCATGAAGGGCGGAGCGATCTACCGCGCTCCGGAGCCGGCGCTGCCCGCGGCGACCCAGCCGTAGCCACGCGGCGCCCCGGGGTTGGCAACGGGCGCCGTCCCACCCATCTTGTCCCGGTTCACCCCTGTTCCATCCGTTTCACCCTGCCCGGAGGTGATGGGCCGATGAAGAAGTTCGCAATCGGGTTCGGTATCATTTGTTTGACGGCCGGTCCGGCAGCCGCGCAGCAGTCCATGGAGGTTCCGCCGGCTCGCGATCCGCGCCTCTACGACATCGTCGAGGCGGTCTCCGCGGACCGGATCGAGCAGAGCATCCGGAAGCTGGTGAGCTTCGGCACCCGGCACACGCTCTCGGACACGCTCTCGGACACCCGCGGGATCGGCGCCGCGCGGCGTTGGATCAAGGCCGAGTTCGACCGGATCTCGGAGGAGTGCGGCGGCTGCCTCGAGGTGGTCTACCAGCGGAGTCTCGTCAAGGGTGGTGAGAGCCGCCGGATCCCGGAGGACACGTGGATCGTCAACGTGCTGGCGATCCAGCGCGGCACCACGCACCCGGACCACTACGCCATCATGACGGGCGACATCGACTCGCGCGTCTCGGACGTCCTCGACTACACCAGCGACAGCCCCGGCGCGAACGACAACGCGAGCGGGATTGCCGGCCTGCTGGAAGCGGCGCGCGTGCTCAGCAAGTACGACTTCGGCAAGACGATCGTCTACGCCGCGCTCTCGGGCGAGGAACAGGGGTTGTTCGGCGGACGGCACTTGGCCGAGGTCGCCAAGGAGGAGGGCTGGAAGATCGAGGCGGTCATCAACAACGACATGATCGGCAACATCCAGGGCCTCGACGGCGTGATCGAAAACACGGTGTTCCGCGTCTTCTCGGAGCCGACACCGGTCACCGAGACGGAGCAGCAGCGGCGGATGCGGCGCTTCACCGGTGGGGAGGTGGACGGGCCATCACGACAGCTCGCGCGCCTCATCGACCGGCTGACCGATCAGTACATGACGAACCTCGATGCCATGATGGTCTACCGCCTGGACCGCTTCGGCCGCGGCGGACACCATCGGCCGTTCAACGACCTCGGCTTCCCCGGCGTCCGGCTGATGGAGGCACACGAGAACTACACGCGGCAACACCAGACGCTGCGGGTCGAGAACGGTATCGAGTACGGCGACGTCATCGAGGGCGTGAACTTCGAGTACGCCGCGAAGCTGGCTGCCGTCGACGCGATCACGCTCGCCTCGCTCGCATGGGCGCCGCCGCCGCCGGAGGAGGTCCTGATCTGCGGCGCCGTCCGCCCCTCCGCCACGCTCCAGTGGACGCCCGTCCCGGCACCAGAGCTGGCCGGCTACAAGATCTACTGGCGCGCCACGACGGCGCCGCAATGGACGGATTCGCGGTACGTCGGCCAGGTCTCCGAGCACACGCTCGAGGGGATCATCATCGACAACTACCTCTTCGGCGTCGCCGCGGTCGCGCGTGACGGGAACGAGAGCGCGGTGGTGTTCCCCAGCGGGCAGTGCCGGCGCAGAGCGTAATGCGGACCAGGTTTTACTTTTTCGATTCGTCCCACGTCGCTATCGAGCAACCCTCGGTGTCGGCCGGATGACCTCGAGCGGCCCGGAACTGCCCCGGGCCGCTCAGTGTGTCGGGAGCATGCTCATCTGGCCCAACAGCCTGCGCCGGGGCCGTTCGCCCGTGCACTGCGCTGACGAACCGGCGGCGGTGCGTCGCTCCCATCGTCGCCGCCGGGGCGTAGCAGAACCGGACATCCGGCGGTTCCGTTGGGACGAATCGAAAAAGTAAAACCTGGTCCGCTGTGACTACCGCATGCTGACGCTACGCTCGGGCTCGCGGCACTGCGGCCAGCTCCGCTGCTCGCCCGTCCGCGGATTGACCGGCATGATGCGGCGGTCGCGCGAGATGCGGTCGGGATCCTCCGAGGCGAGGTAGGCGAGCATGGCGGTGAGGGCGGCGTTGTTCTTCACGTCGTCGATGACCACCTTGTCGAAGCTGTCCCGGTTCGTGTGCCAGGTGTAGGTGCCGTAATCCCAGCTCAGTGAGCTGAGGCTGAAGGCGGGCGCGCCGTAGCAGATGAAGGAGGCGTAGTCGCTCCCGCCGCCGCCGGGCGTGCCGGGGATGCGCAGCGTGATGTGCTGCGTGATCTCCTCGGGGATGCGCGCGAGCCAGCGGCCGAAGTGTTCGCCGGCGCCGGTCAGCCCCTGCATCGAGATCCTTGCGACGCGGCCCGTTCCGTTGTCCTGGTTGAAGAGCGCCTGGAGTCCCTGGACGATCTCGGGGTGATCGGCGGCGAACGCCCGCGAGCCGTTCAGCCCCTGTTCCTCACCGCTCCAGTGGCCCACCATGATGGTGCGCTTCGGGTTGGGATAGGCCTGCTTCAGGATGCGCATGGCCTCCATCATGGTGATGGTGCCCGTCCCGTTGTCGGTTGCGCCGGACGAGCCGTCCCAGGAGTCGAAGTGCGCGGAGAGGAGCACGTACTCGTCGGGCCGTTCGGTGCCGCGGATCTCCGCGATCGTGTTGAAGACCGGGACCTGGCCGAGGAACTCCGCATCCGCCTCGACCCGGAGCACGGGGCCCTGGCCGTTCTCGGCGAGGCGGAAGAGGAGGCCGTAGTCCTCGCAGCTCAGGTCGAGGGTGGGGACCTCTTCGGTCGCGGCGCTGAAGACCTTGTTGACGCCCCAGCCGCGGGACCAGCGGGAGGTGAGGATCCCGAGCGCGCCCGCCTGCTCGAGGCGGTGCGCCAGTTCGCGCGAGTTCAGCCCCGTCGCGTCGACGCGGGCCTCCCAGGCGTCCTCCGCCGTCTCCCGCGCGGTGCGCATGCGCTCGAGCGACTCGGGGGTCGCCCACTCCTCCCAGTTGTCATCCGGCCGGCACGTCGGCTGGGCGAACGAGACCAGCACGAACTTCCCCTCGACCTGCGGCAGCCATGCCTCGAATTCCGCCGCCGAGTGGACGTCCGGGAGCGCGACCACCGGGCCTTCGACCTCCCCATCGGTGCCGGGGCTCCACGCCAGCATCGTCCCTTCCAGCGTGCGCACGCGCGGCTCGAGCAGATCGATGTGCGTGACCCCACGGCGCCAGCCCCGCCACGTCCCGTACTGCTCGTTGCGCGCGGGGATCCCCCACTCCGTGTATTTCGCGACCGCCCAGTCGTTGGCCGCCTTCTGCCCCGGTGAGCCGGTCAGGCGCGGCCCGATCGAATCGAGCAACGCCTGCGCCAGGTCGTACACCTGTGAGCCCTCCATCCCCTCCTCCCAGATCCGGCGGAGCACCGGATCCTCGGTGGCGAAGTCCTGTGCGTGGACCGGCGCGGGCGGTCCCAACGTGGCCACGGCAATGGCGAGTGCGAGCGCGCTACGGTTCATTACTTCCTCCCTTGGAGCGGATCCGTCGGCCGGCGCCCATCCGGCGCCCAGACGACGACAGAATGGCCGTGTGGCACGATTCTACACTGCCGCGACCGAGTGGGACAAGCGTTGCCGGATCCGGGGCGGGATCGTTTCTTGCGGGCCGCGATCGTCGCTGCGTACCGGGAGTCGGCCACGGAGGGGGCGTGGCCCGGGCATCGAGTACCGCTTCATCGCCGCCGAAGGTGCGCGCCGGTCTGGATCCGTGACATTGTCCGCGTGGTGCATGACGCGGCGGGCCGACCGCGGCGGCTCTGCGGAGTGAGGGTGGACGTCCCGGCGAGGAAGCGGATGGCGGAGGATCTCGACCGGTCGCTCTCGTTGCTCCGCGCGACGTTGGACTCGACCACGGATGGCATCCTGGTCGTGGACCTGCACGGCAAAGTCGAGAGCTTCAATCGTCGGTTCATCGAGATGTGGCGGATTCCGCTATCGCTTGCGGAATCGGGCGAGGATCGCCGCCTGCTCGACTACGTGATGGATCAGCTCGCGGACCCGCGCGGGTTCATGGCGAGGGTCCGCGAGTTGTACGCGCATCCCGAGGCGTCCAGCCGCGATGTCATCGAGTTCAAGGACGGGCGGATCTTCGAGCGGAATTCGCTACCGCAGCGTCTCCATGGGAAGGTGATCGGCCGGGTCTGGACCTTCCACGACGTGACGGATTACCGGCGGACGCAGGACGCGCTCGAGCAACTGGCCCGCCGCAACGAGTCGATCCTCGAATCGGTGGGAGAAGGGATCTACGGCCTCGATGCCTCGGGCCGGATCACGTTCGTGAACCGGGCGGCGGCGCGGATGATCGGGCGGGATGTCGAGGAGCTGGTGGGCGCGCCGATGCACGACCGGATTCACTACGCGCGAGCGGACGGGACGCCGTATCCGCGGGAAGAGTGTCCGATCATGGCGGTGCTACGGGATGGCGTTGCGCATCATGTCGAGGAGGAAGTCTTCTGGCGCAGGGACGGGACGAGCTTCCCCGTCGCGTACGTGAGCACGCCGTGGTCGGCGCCGGACGGATCGCGTGGCGCGGTCGTGGCCTTCCGCGACATCACGGAGCGGAAGCGGACGGAAGAGGAGCGCAGCCGCCTGCTCGCGCGCGAGCGTGAGGCGCGTGCGGCCGCCGACGCGGCGGCGCGTCGTCTTTCGTTCCTGGCCGAGGCGGGTCGCGTACTCTCCTCATCGCTCGATTACGAGGCGACGCTGGCGAGCGCGGCGCGGCTTGCCGTTCCCGTGCTCGCCGATTGGTGTCTGGTGGATGTCGTCGAGGGCGGACGCATCCGGAGAGTGGCTTCGGTGCACGTCGACCCGGAGCGGAACGAACTGCTCCGGGATCTCGAGCGCCGCTATCCTCCCGACTGGTCGTCGCCGCAGCCCTGCGTGCAGGCGATGCGGACCGGGAAGCCGATGCTGTTCCCGACGGTCACCGCCGATGTGCTGCGCCGAACGACCCAAGATGCCGGGCACCGGCGGGTGATGGAGCGGTTGGCCCCCCGCTCGGCGATGGCGGTGCCGATCATTGCACGCGAGCAGGTCCTCGGGGCGATGACGTTCGGCACGGCGCGTGAGCGCTACGGGCGGGAGGACCTTGCCTACGCGGAGGGGCTCGCCTCACGCGCCGGCATCGCCATCGACAATGCGCGCCTCTACGAGGCAGCGCTGGCCGCGAATCAGGCGAAGTCCAACTTCCTCGCGGTGATGTCCCACGAGTTGCGCACGCCGCTCAGTGCGATCGCGGGGTACGTCGACCTGTTGCGCGAGGAGATCTCCGGGCCGTTGAACGAGCAGCAGCACGAGCAGCTCGAGCGGATCCGGGCGAATGCGTGGCGCCAGCTCCGGACCATCGAGGAGATCCTCATCTTTTCGCGTATGGAGACGGGCCGGGAGGTGGTCACGCCGAGCCGGACCGACCTCACGGCGCTGATCCATGGCGTGGCGGACATCATCGCGCCGCTCGCCCGCGAGAAGGGGCTCGCGTTCCAGGTACACGCCCCGCCGGGGCCGCTCTTCGTCCGGACCGACGCGGGAAAGGTGCGGCACATGCTCTTCAACCTGCTCTCGAACGCCGTGAAGTTCACGGAGCGCGGCCGGATCGAGCTGGACGCCGCGCTCGAGAACGGCCGGATGGTATTCCGCGTGAAGGACACCGGCATCGGCATCGCGCGGGAGGACCAGGAACGCATCTTCGAGCCGTTCGCGCAGGTCGAGGACACGCTGACGCGGGAGAAGGGCGGCACGGGGTTGGGGCTGGCCGTCGCGCGCCGGCTCGCGCGCCTGCTGGGCGGCGACATCACCGTGGCCAGTGCACCGGGCGAGGGCAGCACGTTCGCGGCGTGGGTGCCGGGGCGGCGGGTGGAGGAGTAGCGGGCCCTCGGGGTTCGACCCGCCTACGAGCGAATGCCATCCGCCCGGCAGCCTCTGGCGCGATCGCGAGGTGCGGGTGCGGCTCCGGACCGGTGCGGCAGCCGCTCTAGCCCGCCGCCGCCCTTCCCATCTCCCGCCGGGATACGACGAAGTCGCGGAATCCGGCCAGGACGTCGATGAGGCGGTGCACGTCGGCTTCGTTGCTGGGGAGGCCGAGGGAGACGCGGACGGCGCCGACGGGCTTGTCGTGGAGACAGACGGAGAACTGTCGGAGGGTGAAGGTGTCGCTGGCGAGCTCTTCGTAACATCGGCGTGCCTCGTCGTCGGGGAGCTCGAACGAGGTCTCGGCGGCGCCGGGGTTACAGAAGTAGCCGGTGCGCAGCGCGATGTTCGCATCGGCGGCCCTGCGCTCGACCTCGAGGCAGTCGATCACCGCGCCCGCGGGGTCGATGAGGTTGAAGGCGATCGTGGCGCCGCGGCCCTCGACGCCCTGTGGCCCGTAGATGCGGACGAGCCGGGATCCGTTGCTGTGGCGCAGCGCCGTGAGTTCGCGCAGCAGCAACGCCGCGAGTCCCATGACGTGGGCGTTGATGCGTTCCATCCCGATGCGATCGAGAAAGTCGAGTCCCGGCGGGACCGCCGGGATGCCGAGGAAGTCGAGGGTCCCGTCCTCGAAGGCGGACGCGTCCGTGTAGAGGATGCGCACCTTGTTCTGCGCCGAGACGAAGCGGACGGTGCCGCCGCCGAACCAGGGGCGCCGGAGCTTGGTGAGCGCCTGCTTGCGCGCGAAGAGCGCGCCGATCCCGGTCGGGTACCCGAACATCTTGTAGAACGAGATGGTCGCGAAGTCCGGCTTGAGCCGCCCCAGGTCGAGACGGCTGGTCGGGACGAACGCGGCCGCATCGAGCAGGACGTCGTAGCCGAGGTCCCGCGCCACATCGATCCACTCGAGCGGGTGCTTCACGCCGGAGAAGTTCGACTGCGCGGGGTACGCGAAGAGGTTCGACGCGCAGCGGTCCGCGCCTTCGAGCTGCGCCTCGAGGTCGACGACGCGCAGGTCCGGCCCGAGCCGCAGGTACTGCACATCCGCGCCCCGCGCCGCGGCGAACTCGCGGATCCCGTTGACGGAGTTGTGGTTGTCGGCAGTCAGCCGGAAGCGGGAGTCCGGCCCGAACGGATACGCTTCGCCGACCAGCTTGAGCGCGCCGCTGGCGTTCTGCGTGAAGATGACCTCGTATTCGTCGGGGTCCGCGCGGAAGAATTCGAGGATCCGCTTCCGCGCCGCCGTCACGAGTTCCGTGCTCGCCCGCGATGCCGGGTTCCGCGAGTGCGGGTTGCCCAGCACGGTCGCGCGCAGCCGCTCCGCATGCAGCCGCACGAGCGAGTCCGGATAGAGCGCAGCGCCGGTGTAGTCCAGGTAGACGTGGCCGTCCGCATCCAGCCGGGCGAACTCGCGGCTGCGCAGTTGTTGCATTTCATCCATGGATCCCTCCCGTCCCTGGCCGAGGGCGCCTCGGTGAGGCCGCCGCCGCCGTCATGCGGCTGCGCATGGTAGGATGCGCGGCCGATGCCACGCAAGTGCGGCACCCGGCCGCACCGGTTCGGAATCCGCCAGCGCGGCGCCGGCGCCCCGCAGCGGCAACGGGAACCGCAACCGCAGCGGCAGGAGGCCGCCGCCGCGAGCCCGGCGCACCCCGCCGTTTGACCCGCACGGGCCAGGCGGCGTATCATCGGAGCCGACTGGACGACCGTGCGTGGACCGCTTCCCGAACAGTGCCTTGGGCGACACCTGGATCATCGACATGCGCCACTACCTGGGGGTGGACGACGCCGGCGCGAACGCGCCGGCGGCCGCCCGCCGGCTGGCCGAGTACTTCGGGTCGATCGTCCGCGCCGCGACCGCGGCGCCCTCCGGCGTACCCGCCGACACGGAGATCCGGTGCCGCCGCCGGCCGGGGCGCCGCCCATGCCAGGGCCGCATCCGGATCTACCGCAGCGACGTGCCCGCGGAGATCCGCTGGGGGTGCACGCACTGCAACGACAACGGCTACATCCGCGGCTGGAAGGGCACACCCTGGGACGCCGCACGCACCCGTCGTCATGCGCGGCGGCACCCGCGCTGACCCGGCGGGGCCGCCTCCCGACCGGGCGGAACGCCGGCGCCGCTCCGCCGCCACGTCCACGGGGCGATCCCGCGCCCCGACCGGGATCGCACGCCGCCGGAACGTGTAGAACGCCCTCGCGCACGCGCGCGTACGCAACGACGACCCCGAGGACCGATGACCGACGCACCCGTTTCGCGGTTCATCCGCCACCACTACAGGCACTTCAACGCCTTCGCCCTCGTCGACGCCGCCGAGGCGTACCGCCGCCATCTCGAGGCCGGCGGCAAGATGTTCGTCACGCTCGCCGGCGCCATGAGCACCGCCGAACTCGGCCTCTCGCTCGCCGAGATGATCCGACAGGACAAGGTGCACGGCATCTGCTGCACCGGCGCCAACCTCGAAGAAGACGTCTTCAACCTCGTCGCACACGACGCGTACGAACGCATCCCCCACTACCGTGACCTCACGCCCGCGGACGAGCAGGCGTTGCTGGAACGCCACATGAACCGCGTCACCGACACCGGCATCCCCGAGATGGAGGCCATGCGCCGCATCGAGCGCGCCGTCCTCGCCGAGTGGCAGGCGGCCGATGCGCGCGGCGTGCGCCTCTTCCCCCACGAGTTCTTCTACCGGCTGCTCCGCGAGGGTACGCTCGAAGAGAGCTACCAGATCGACCCGAAGGACAGTTGGCTGGTCGCGGCGGCGGAGCGGGATCTCCCGCTCTTCGTCCCGGGCTGGGAGGACTCCACCCTGGGGAACATGTACGCCGCCCATTGCATGGCTGGCGATGTCCGGAACGTGCACACCGTGCGGACCGGGATCGAGTACATGATCGAGCTGGCCGAGTGGTACACGGCGACGACGCGGACGGCGTCGCTCGGGTTCTTCCAGATCGGCGGTGGGATCGCGGGCGACTTCCCGATCTGCGTCGTCCCGATGTTGCACCAGGACCTGGGCCGCGAGGATGTGCCGTTGTGGGGCTATTTCTGCCAGATCTCGGATTCGACGACGAGCTACGGCTCGTACTCGGGCGCGGTGCCGAACGAGAAGATCACGTGGGGCAAGTTGGGGGTGGATACGCCGAAGTACGTGATCGAGTCGGACGCGACGATCGTTGCGCCGCTCATCTTCGCGCTGGTATTGGGGTGGTGATGGGCGCGCGGGCCGGGGCGACTGCGCCGTCCCGGCCCGCGGCCCGATGACTCACGGGAAGATCAACCCGGCGCCGACCGAGAAGACGGGGTCCGAGTTCTCCACGGTGGTGACGTTGACGTCGCCGCCGAGGAAGATGCGGTTCCAGGCCAGGCGCGCGCCGATGATGGCGCCGAACTCGGTCGAGCTGTCGGTCCCGCTGCCCGACAGGCCTCCCGTGGAGAACGACACCTTCGTCCGTGCGTAGAGGAGCTGCGGCACGGCGTAGGGCATGAGCGATGCGCCGGTGGTTGCCAGGGGCAGTGACGCGCCGACGCCGAATCCGATCGGGATGGTGGCGACGGAGATCGAGCCCGAGGCGCTGCCGCCGCCCTGGAGCGGTACGGTCTCATCGTACGAGGAGTAGGAGAGGCCAACCACCGGACACGCCGAGAAGCCGGGGAGGGGCAGCTCGAAGGCCACGTCGGCGCCGAAGGTGTTGAGGTTCTGGTTGCCGCCGTCGGGCTTGGTCAGGGTGTACGACGCCTCGACGGTGAACGGGCCGATCAGGTTGGCGCCGACTCCGATACCGTACGTCTTGGCGCCTTCGGGGAATGCGATGTCCGCGCTGGCCGCGAACTGGTTCGCGCCCGCGGGCAGGCCGATGCACGCCTGGCCCAGTGCAACCGCCGGGGCCGCGAGCAGGCCCACGAGCATCAGCCCTGCTTGTTTCCAACCGCACGTCCTCATGGGATGGACTCCTGAAAAGAGTTGGTCCTTCGACGGCCGGCGATGTCGTGCCGTCGCTGGCGCGTCCGGGGCACCGACGCCTGCCTACGGAGTTTCGCCACTTCGGCTCCCGAGCTTGAGTGCAATGCAGTGGCCGGTGCGTTCGTGGCGTGCGGTCGTGTCACGCCGGGTTCCGGTCGGATCCCGCCTCGAGTCGCGGTTCGCGGCCGCCGGATCGCGCCAGGATGCGGGCGAGAGTCGCGGCTTCCCGCTCGCTCCGGGCGGTGACGACGATGATGATGGCGGAGGGCGCTTCGGCGGCGCGCGCGTGGCGCGGTGCGGGGCGGCGCCGGACGAAGAGGCCGATGATGCCGCCCAGCGCGGCGCCGCCGACGGTGCAGAGGTTGGGGCCGAGGAGCTGGACGATGGCGCCGATCCCGGGATCGAGGAAGCCGGGGAGCGCGGCGAGGATGAGGGAGATCAGGGCGCCGAGGATGAGGCCGGTCAGGCCGCCGATCCCGGCGTAGCGGAGGGCTTCGCGGCCGGGCGCGCGGGCGCGGCCGGCGTAGTGGCGTCGTGCCGCCTCGGGCGAGACGGCGACCTCGATGAGGTCGCGCGGCAGGCCCGCGCCGATCAGCGCCGCGACGGCGCGATCCACGGCCTCGGGCGCGTCGAAGAGCGCGCTGACCGTGTCGCGTTCCGGGCGACGTCGGCCGGGCGCTGCCGCAGCGGCGTGCGCGCTCACGGTCGTCGCTCCGCGGACGGCGCCGGTCCCGCCGGCGCGCCGGCCGCCTCTCCGGCCGCTCCCGCTTCCGCCGCGCGCAGCTCGCCCGCGGTCCACGGTCCGCTCCGTCCGGCGGTCGCGGTCCGGAGCCGGGCGACCAGAGCCGCGTCCACCGGGCCGGCGTCGTTCGCGCCCCACTGGCGGATGTAGGTCGCGACCGCGGCGATCTCGGTATCCGAGAGCTGATCGCGCCACGGCGGCATCACTCCGTCGAACGCGCCGCCCGCCACCGTGATGGGACCCTGGAGCCCGTTCAGGAGGATCCGCACGACGGTCTCGGGCGGACCCGTTACCCACTCCGAACCGATGAGCGGCGGGAAGACGCCGGGCACGCCCCGGCCATCCGGCTGGTGGCAACCCTGGCACTGCTGGCGGAACACGCGTCCCCCCGCGGCGACGGGATCGACCTCCGCCGCGGCTTCCCGCGCGCCCGCCTGCGTGGTCACGTACGGCTCGGGTCGGGCGAGCGCGATGTGGGTGGCCGTGCCGAAGACGCCGCCGTGCCGGCCGAGGTACCAGCCGCCCCAGAAGAGCGCCACGGCTGCGGCGGCCCACACCCACCAGGGCGCCGGCTCGCGGCCCTCGACCGGGTCGCGCGGCTCCCGCGCGATCGGGTAGTGGATCCGTTCGACATCGGGCTCGAAGTCGATGTCGCCCGCGTGCGGGAGTGCCTGTTCGTGGGCCAGGACGTCGCCCTCTCCCACTTCACGGGCGCCGCGCGTCGCATCCTGGAAGCCGGTCACCCGGTCCTCGAATGCGTCCCGCCGGTCGCGGCCGTCGCCCTCCTCCGACTCGGGTCCGGCGGGGCGGCCGGAGCCGCGCGCCTCATCGCTCATGGGGACGTCGGTCCGGTGGGCTCGCCGGCGGCGGCCCGGGTCTCTCCCGCCGCGCCGGGCAGGGGGTAGTCCCTGCGCAGCGAGAGGAGGTAGTCGACGAGGGCGAGCGCGTCGGCGGTGGCGACGACCAGGCGTCCCCGGGGTGCGCGCGGGCCGTTCACGGGGACCACGACGTCGCCCGGCCGGAGCGCGGCCGAGTCCTTCTCCTCGAAGAGGTACGGGAACGCCGGCATGATCGACCACGGCACGAGCATGCGCGGGTCGTAGAGGTGGATCAGGTGCCATTCCCGGCTGGGGAGGCGCGCGCCCACGTCGATGAGGTCCGGGCCGGTCCGCATGGTGCCGAGGAGGTGCGGCCGGTCGTAGACGTAGTCGCCCGGCACGGTCGCGCGCGGGCCCCAGCCCCGGTCGACATCGGTGGTGAAGGCGGGGTCGCGCAGTTGCTGGGAGTGGCAGTAGAAGCAGCCGTTGGCGATGTAGATGTGCCGGCCCCGGAGCTGGCCGGGCGTGTACGCCTCGAGCCCGGCCGGCGCCTCCACCCGGCGCAGCATGACCTGCGGCAGGCCGACCAGCACGATCACCGCGAAGGCGACCGTCGCCAGCACGCCCGGGATGAGGAGCAGCGTGCGTCTCACGGGGAGGACTCCGGTGGTCGGCCCGGGGCGTCGGCGCCGGCATCGGGGCGCCGCCCGCCGTCGGTCCCGGCGTCCCCGGTCGGGGTGCGCTCGGTCCCCGAGCTCCCGGTTCCGGCACTCTCGGTCCCTGCGCTCCCGGCCCCCGCGCCGTCATGCGCCCCCGCGCCGCCATCGGGTCGGCGGCCGCCATCCATCGCGACGTCGCCGCCGGTCCCGGCGCCGCCACCGCTCGCCGCACCGGCGTACACGATCGGTCGGAGCCGATAGAACGGCGGCAGTGCGGGCGCCGCGGCCGGCCCCCGCACGATGCGCCAGCAGTGGTAGGCGAAGATGACGTGGCC
>DASVCS010000050.1:0-1038 GCA_036381495.1 Longimicrobiales bacterium | reverse complement strand
CGGGCAGCGCATCACCATTCGCCGGCAGTCCCAGGCGCGCCCGGACATGGGCCAGCCCATCACCTTGCCCGTGATCGGCGTCGTGACCGATGTGCACGAGTTCGGGGCCGATCAGCCGCCTGATCCCGAGGTCTTCCTGCCCTACACGCTGGAGGTGTGGCCGTGGATGAACTTCGTGGCCCGCGCGCCTGACGCCGAGCGCCTGCTCCGGGCGGTGAAGACCGCGGTGCGGAACACCGAACCGGCGCTTCGGTTTCGCGACGAACCCGCCGTGATGCACGCCGGTGTGGCGGGGATCGATGGCCAGCGGCGATTCATCACTCTTGTCCTCAGCGGATTCGCGGCTGGCGCGCTCCTCATCGCCGCCGTCGGGCTGTACGGGATGGTCGCGTACGGTGTCACGCAACGCACCAGGGAGATCGGTGTCCGGATTGCCCTCGGCGCGTCGGAGGGTCGCGTCATGACGCTGGTGCTGCGAGATGGCGCGACGTTCGTCCTGATCGGAGCCGCGGTCGGATTGGCCGGAGCGGTCGTGAGTGCGCGGCTCATCCGCGCGATGCTGTTCGAGACCTCCCCAACGGATCCGGCGACGTTCGCGACGGTGACGCTGCTCCTCGTGGTCGTGGCCATTGTGGCGATCTACGCGCCCGCGCGCCGCGCAGCGCGCACCGATCCTACCATCGCCATTCGCACGGAATAGTGGCCCGCCGTCGCTTCACGGCGAAGGCCCGGGTTTCAGCCGAATGGACGTTCGCGCGCATGACCGCGTCGAGGTCCTCGTCGGTGAGCGCGGAGGGATTGCGCGAGATGCCCTGGCCGGCATTGTTGATCCAGACATCGATGCGGCCACAGGCCGCCAGCGCCTCGTCAACGGCGCGCCGCACCTGGTCGCGGTGCGTGACGTCCGCGACGACGACGAGCGCGCGTCCGTCGCACCTCGCCGCCACTTCGGCCAGCGCCGCTCGCCGCCGCGCCACGAGTACGACCGGCATCTGGGCCCGCGCGAGTCGCTCGGCCGCGGCCGCGCCAATGCCCGAG
>DASVCS010000049.1:0-1515 GCA_036381495.1 Longimicrobiales bacterium | reverse complement strand
GGCTCTCGGCGGCGGCAAGCGCTTCATCGACCGGCATGATGCCGAGCTGCGCGCCCTCGGCACTGATGACCCGGACCGGGCTGATCCGGATCTGCCGGTTCACGCGGACTCTCTTTTCGATCGCGATGTTCGACCTCCCTCAAGGGTGACAACAAAAAAAGGACCCGCGCCGACGGGTCCGCTCCAGCGATGAGCGTCCTCGCCGGCCGCGCCCACGTCGGCCGGCGGTGCTCGCTCCTGAACCCGGCGGTTCCGCGCCTGCGGACCGAAGGGTGGGGGGGCTGGAAGACCCCCCGCTTCCCCAATGACCAGCGTGCGGGAAATTACCGCATGCGGCCCCCGATGTCAAGCCAGGGCGCGCGATTCCGCCATCTGCCGCACCAGCGCGACCAGCTCCGCGCGCGGCATGACCTCCTGCTTGGTCCCGGCACCGCGCCGCCGCACCGCGACCGTGCCGGCCGCGGCCTCCCGCTGGCCGATCACGGCCATGAACGGCACCTTCCGCAGCTCCGCTTCCCGAATCCGGTAGCCAAGCGTCTCGGACCGGGCGTCCAGCGTGGCGCGCAGGCCCGCCCGGCGCAGCTCCTGGACGAACGCCTCGCCTGCCGGCCGGACCTCGTCCGTGATGGTCAGGACGCGGACCTGCTCGGGCGCGAGCCAGACCGGGAACGCCCCGCCGTAGTGCTCGATCAGCCCGCCCACGAACCGCTCCATGGACCCCAGCAGCGTGCGGTGGATCATGACAGGCCGGTGCGGCCGGTTGTCCGGGCCGATGTACTCGAGCTCGAAGCGCTCCGGCAGGTTGAAGTCGAGCTGGAGCGTGGGGCCCTGCCACTCGCGGCCGAGCGCGTCCACCAGCATGATGTCGATCTTCGGGCCGTAGAAGGCGCCGCCGCCTTCGTCGACCTGGTAGTCGAGGCCGCGGCGCTCGAGCACCCCGCGCAGCGTCTCCGTCGCGCGGTCGTAGACCTCCGGGTCGCCGATCGCCTTCTCCGGCCGCGTCGAGAGGAACGCGTGGTACTCGTAGCCGAAGGTGACCATCATGTAGTCCACGAGGTCGAGCAGCCGGTCGTACTCCTCCCCGATCTGCTCCGGCGTGCAGAAGATGTGGGCATCGTCCTGCGTGAAGCCGCGCACGCGCATCATGCCGTGGAGCACGCCGCTCCGCTCGTACCGGTAGCAGGTGCCCAGCTCGGCGTAGCGGATGGGCAGGTCGCGGTACGAGCGAGTCTCGGACCGGTAGATCAGGATGTGGTTGGGGCAGTTCATCGGCTTCACCCGGTACGGCTCCCCATCCACGTCCATGGCGCCGAACATGTTCTCCGCGAACGTGGGGATGTGGCCGCTGATGCGGTACAGCTCCTCGCTCGCGAGGTGCGGCGTGAAGACCAGGTCGTAGCCGTGCTCCAGCAGCGTGCGCCGGAGGAACTCCTCGATGGTGTAACGGATCAGCCCGCCGTTCGGGTGCCAGTGGATCAGCCCCGCGCCCACCTCCGGGTGCACGCTGAAGATCCC
>DASVCS010000048.1:0-75939 GCA_036381495.1 Longimicrobiales bacterium | reverse complement strand
GGCATCGAGGTGCGGCGGGTCTACTCGCCGGGTGACGTCGCCGTCGATTACGAACGGGACCTGGGCGAGCCGGGCGAGTACCCGTACACGCGGGGCATCTACCCCACCATGTACCGCGGCCGCACCTGGACCATGCGCCAGTACGCGGGCTTCGGCACGGCCGAGGAGACGAACCGTCGTTACCGCTACCTGCTCGAGCACGGGCAGACGGGGCTCAGCGTCGCATTCGACCTGCCCACGCAGATGGGGTACGACTCCGACGACGCCATGGCCCACGGCGAGGTGGGACGCGTGGGTGTTGCGATCGATACGCTCGACGACATGCGCGCGCTCTTCGACGGCATCCCGCTCGAGCGCGTCTCCGTCTCGATGACGATCAACGCGACGGCCGCGATCCTGCTCGCCCTCTACGTCGCCCTCGCCGACGAGCGGGGCGTGCCGCGGGAGAAGTTGGCCGGCACGGTGCAGAACGACATCCTCAAGGAATACATCGCGCGCGGCACGTACATCTACCCGGTCGAGCCGAGCCTGCGGCTGGTGACCGACCTCTTCGCCTTCTGCGCCGCCGAGGTGCCGCGCTGGAACACGATTTCGATCAGCGGCTACCACATCCGCGAGGCGGGCGCGACGGCGGCGCAGGAGATCGCGTTCACGTTCGCGGACGCGCTCGAGTACGTCCGCCGCGCGGTGGACGCGGGGCTGGACGTGGACGACTTCGCGCCGCGGCTCTCGTTCTTCTTCGCGGCGCACAACGACCTCTTCGAGGAGGTCGCGAAGTTCCGCGCCGCGCGGCGGTTGTGGGCGCGGCTCATGCGCGAGCGCTACGACGCGTCGGACGCATCGTGTCGGCTCCGATTCCATACGCAGACGGGCGGCGTCACGCTGACCGCGCAGCAGCCGCTCAACAACGTGGTGCGCGTCACGGTACAGGCGCTCGCCGCGGTGCTGGGCGGCACGCAGTCGCTCCACACGAACGCGTACGACGAGGCGCTTGCGCTGCCGACCGCCGAATCGGCGAAGCTCGCGCTGCGCACGCAACAGGTGCTGGCGAACGAGTCGGGCGTCACGGAGACCGTCGATCCGCTGGGCGGCAGCTATTACATCGAGGCGTTGACGGACGCGCTCGAGGCGAAGGCGCGCGAGTACCTCGCGACGGTCGACGAGCTGGGCGGCGCCGCGCGCGCGATCCCGTTCTTCCAGGACGAGATCGGTCGCGCCGCGTACGCGCATCAGCTTGCCGTCGAGGGTGGCGAGCGCGTGATCGTGGGGGTGAACGCGTACCGCGAGGACGGCGGCCCGCCGCGCATCGAGCAGCCGGACTTCCCGGCGCTCGAAGCGGCGCAGAAGGCGAAGCTCGCCGCGGTGCGCGCGCGGCGCGACGACGCGGCGGTGCGTGCCGCGCTGGATGCCGTCCGCGCCGCGGCGGAGGGGAGCGACAACCTGCTGCCGCCGATCGTCGACGCCGTCAAGGCGCTCGCGACGCTCGGCGAGATCAGCGATGCGCTGCGCGAGGCGTGGGGGGTGTACCGGGGGGTGGGGTAGGGGCGGGGGCCGGGGTGCGTGACATGGACGGGTCAGTCGATTCCCGGATCGACGACACGGGGATTCGGAGCGGGACGCGGGGCGCCGATCGGAAGGCGGTGGGAGCTTCTTGAAAGGCGCCCCGCGTCCGTACGACGGCGGGCGCGAGGACCGTCTCTCGGACGATCGCCGCACGTACGCACGCGCTCGCGAGGCGACCGCCGCCACCTCCTCACATGGCCGTCAATGGAAACACGATCGTCTCGCCCTGCGGTCGAATCGGCCGGGCACGGACGATCTCTCGCCCGTTCTCGACGATCGTGATGTGCTGGACGGATGCCGGAGCCTGCACAGCATATTGTGCCTGCTTACCCCGTTCGATCCTGAAAATGACGACCATCTCCTCCTGAGCGCGCGGGTCGCGCGGCATGATCACGGACAACCGCGCCCCACTGGTGAACGGCAACGAAACCGATCCGCCCTCTCGCCAGCCGATAACGACACGGGACGGAAACTCGCGTTGCGTCATGTGAACGTAGATCCCGGCGCCCGGAAGTGCGCGCAGTTGGCGTAGGCGCTCCTCGATCTGCACGGCCGGCTGACCAAAGCGTTCACCCAGGGAACGGGCGGCCCTCTTGATCTCCGCCAGCGTACGCGCACTCACCGCACCCGCGGTCATTCCCGTGTCGGCTGGGACTTCACGGGGCATGGAGATCGAGGGCAAGACTACCCGGTCGACCGATGGAGGGCGTATATAGGCGGCGTGACCGGATTCGTGGGCACCCAACAATGCGCCTCCGATGCAGACGGCCGGGGGCAGGAAGTAAAGTGCGACGGTGTGGACCGGTCTCATGATCATTCTCCGGCCAAGGCTTCGTCGATCAGTTCTTCCCACTTCGCCACCGAAACCATGCCGGACAGCAACAGCCCATTCACGATGACCGTCGGCGTCCCGCGGACACCGATGCTGTCGCCAAGCGCACGGTCACGACGCACGCGCTGCTCGAATCTCCTTTCTGCGAAACATTGGCGGAATTCCGGGACATCCGGCACATTGACAGCGCGTGCGAAGTCGGTCCAGGGCTTGATACCGAGCGAATCCTGGTGCTCGTAGAGCGCATCATGAAAAGCCGTGAACCTGCCCTGTGCCGCCGCACACTCGGACGCCACCGCGGCAGCGAATGCGAATGGGTGGCTCGAAAGCGGAAAATGTCGGTAGACCACCGCCACCTGTCCCGGGTATTGCTCTGCCATGAGGCGAAACTGAAAGTGCGTCTGCCGGCAGTACGGGCACTGAAAGTCTGCGAATTCAATGATCTTGATGGGTGCATCCTTCATACCGATCACGTGTCCCGCGTTCGGGAGCTCGCGCCATCCAGCGATTTCGCGGACCAGGTTGGTCTCGGCTACGGGCCGCGCGAAGAACTCGCGTCTCGCGACCATGGCCGTGACGGCAACGGCGCATGCGGCGATGACGACGGTGGCGGTGTTGGCGACCTTCGCGTTCATCTCGGGCCTCGTGCGGATCAGAGGTGCACGATTCGATAGATGACGATGCGCGGGACATCGACGTCGTCCTTGACGACCCCGTACAGCCGGCCATCCTGGACGCGCACGACTTCCGTGCGCTCCTCCAGGTTCGCACGACAAACGAGTTCCCCGGCTTCCGTCATGACGGTCCAGATCCGGGGCATGGCGGCAGCGCCACGGTCCGTGACCTGTCCGTCGGCAATGAGGGCCATCCACAGGCGGCCGTGATCATCGACCACGAAGCGCTTGAAGGCCGGCCAATAATCGGGGGCGGACTCCTGCACGGCCTTGCGAAAGAAGTCTCCGTAGGCCGGGATCGCCGCCTCGAGGTCTGCGTCGCTGACGGGGTCCCGCTCGTACGGAACCACGAACCCGCCGGTCCGCTGTCCTTCGAGCGAATAGATGTCGATCCGGAGCGAGTCTCCGTATCCGTAATAGATCCGACCACTTCGACTGACACGCACGATGCCGGGTCGACCGAAGGCATACGGTGCCGCAACGCCGATGCGGCCCCCCTGCCGCGCAATCAGCGGTCGGGACGCGGGGGCCACGAGAATCGAATCGCGAAGAAGCGATCCGTCCCAACCGGCGACGTGTAGAACCTGATTCCGCTCACGGTCCGACGCCGGATCATCGCCGGGCCGGAGCGGCTCGGTATCGACCAGGACGAAAACGCGCCTCTGCGGCGCCGCCTGAACGTCGTTCGGTGAAAGTCTTGCCGTCGCCGCGAGATTGATCACGTACGCGACAGAATCCGAAGCCGGTCGAAAGACCGTGAGGCGTGACAGGCCCATGTCGAACACGAGCAGGCTGTCACCGGGCAGAACCTGCACGTTGCGGATGTGTTGGAACTCGCCCGGCCCGTGCCCGTCCCGGCCGATGGTGCGAATTATGGTGCCGGAATCGGAAAGGACGGTTATGGCGGGATTGTCATCATCCGCTACGTAGATCCTTCCGTTCGAGTCGACCGCCAGCGCCACGACGTCACTGAAGAGGGCTTCGGACGAGCTCGTCGCGACCTTCTCGACACGGCACGTGCCCGGCGGCTCCGTCACGCCGGCGCTGGAGCTTGCCGCTACGGCGGATCGTTGATTGGCCTGATCCACACAGCCAGCCGCCAGGAGGAGCACCGCTGCAATGGGCATCGCCATGGTCGCACAGGGAAGCGAGGGAGTGCCGATTCGGCTTGATCGCGTCTGAGGAGTTCGAACCATCTTGGATCCCTGAAGTCTGGTATCCGAACATCCGCGGGTGACCCGCGGATGTTCGGATACCGATTCGCTCTCTCGATGGTGGACGAAGGGCGTCGTTCACCATCGACGGCTACAGCGTCGCGCCGTCAGTCGCAACTGCAGTGACCTGCGTCGTTCACCTCGCACTTGTCACCGCAAAGCTCGATGTCGCCTTCGGTGCACGACGCTTCGCCCGGGTCGCACGCCTCGGCGAGCGGCACGGCCGCGGTGGCCGCCACGGCGGGGTCCGGCGTCGTCAGGTAGAGAGCCCCGACGGCGATGACCGTGGTACCGACGAGATTGAGAATGAGCCGTTTCATGGAAACCTCCTGAGTTGTGAGGGGAGGGGCCCGCACGGTTCACGCTGGAGGCGCCTCCGAGCGTTCCCGTGTGGAGAAGCGGCACGCAGGTGTCGGGACCGGCTCGCCATGACCGTCGTCCCGACGGGTCGCCTGTGTATGATCAAGCCCTCGTGGCCCATTTTCCCCTGACAACGCCATCGAATGATGGCGGCGGCACGCGGATTTCTTCGCCTATGTCACGGACTCCCGTGGGAGCGCGCGACGGAGCGCCTTCAACGCTCGTCCGATCTGGGTTTCGACCGTCTTCACCGACACCCCGAGCGTCGCTGCCGCCTCCCGGTACGATCGACCCTGAAACTTCACCAGGACGAACGTCGCTCGACAACGTTCCGGGAGCGCATCGACGGCAACGCTGATGGCTCGACGGATTTCGCGTGCATGCAGTTCTTCGGCAGGGGTGGAAGCGAGCGACTCCGGCGAGATCGGTGACGATAGCGGCAAGAATCGGCGGCGGCGCGTCGCGGCTCGCACAGCGCGATGGCGGGCCGCTCGACGGAGATAGGGCCAACCGATGGCTCGCAGATCGCGCCGATCTCGTAGCCGCCAGAGCTCCATCCAGACCGTCTGCGCCACGTCTTCCGCCAGTTCCGGGGCGCCGAGATGGGCGGTCACGTACTCGCACAACCGCTTGTGGTGGTCCCGCCAGAGTTCCGCGAGCGCGGCGCGTTGCGCCTCGACTGGCGGCGGGCGACCGGCGCTTTCCATGTGTCGCTCCATATGCTGGCTTCGACAGGCCAGAGAGCTTGTGGCGTGAGATGAGAAAGCCCGACAGGTGCTGCGGGCGTGACGGTCACAACTTAACGATTGAGTTTGCTTCAGGTCAAGCGGGTCGGTGGAACACTGGCTCGTGCGTTCCCCCGGCCGTGCCATTTTCCGGGTGACGGCACGATCCGGCCCTGATCGTTCCTCTCGATGTTTGCCGATCGGACCCCTTCGGTGTATCATGGCCTGTTGCGAGCTTGACAATGCCGTTGTCGACTTGCGCAACCGCTGGCGCCCGTCGTGCGCCGTGACGCGCCGTTCCGCCGGGCCGACCACCGGCGGCCGGCCGGGTTCGATCGACGTCGTGTAGCTGACGAGACATGCCCACATACGAGTACCGCTGCCCGAAGGGGCACGAGTTCGAGAAATTCCAGCGGATGAGCGACCCGCCGGTCGCGGTCTGTCCCGAGTGCGGCGCGGAGGCGGAGCGGCTGATCTCCGCGGGTGCCGGCCTCCTCTTCAAGGGGGAGGGGTTCTACATCACGGATTACCGCAGCGAGGGGTACAAGAAGGCCGCGGAGAAGGAGAAGAGCGCGAGTTCGGATGCCGGCGGCTCGAAGTCCGAAGGCGGTTCGAAGTCCGCGTCCGGCGCAAAACCGGAAGCGAAGCCGGCCGCCTCCGGCAAGAAGGCGTCGGGGAAGTCGGGCGGCCCGGCCGCTTCTTCGAGCGACTGATGCCCGCCGAAGCGCTTCAGACCCAACTCGAGCGGATCACGGCGGAGCTGGCCGGCGAGTCGGTCGCCGTGCGGCTCGAGCGTCCGCGCAACCCGGAGCACGGGGATCTGGCGACGAACGTGGCGCTGGCGCTGGCCGGCCGCCTGGGCCGTCCGCCGCGAGAGATGGCGGAAGCCATCGTCGCCCATCTCGATCTCGAGGGCGCCGGCCTCGCCTCGGCCGAGGTCGCGGGCCCTGGGTTCATCAACTTCCGTTTCGCGCGGGCGCTGTTGCACGCGCGCCTGGCGGCGATCCTCGAGGCGGACCGGGCGTACGGCCGGAGCGCATCGGGCGAGGGGCGGCGGGTGCAGGTCGAGTTCGTCTCGGCGAATCCGACCGGGCCGTTGCACGTGGCGCACGGCCGGGGCGCGGCGCTGGGCGATGCGATCGCGAGTCTGCTCGAGTGGACGGGGCACGAGGTCTCGCGTGAGTTCTACGTGAACGACGCGGGCGTCCAGATCGAGAAGCTGGCGGCATCGCTCGAGGCGCGCTGGCTCGAGATCCAGGGCGAGCCGGCGGGGATCCCGGAGGGCGGCTATCACGGGACGTACCTCATCGACCTGGCGCGCGAAGCGGAGCGCGAGGCGGGCGATGCGTTGCGTGCGATGGAAGCGGCCGAGCGCCGGGCGTGGCTGCGCGACTGGGGCGTCGAGCGCTTGCGCGCGGAGCAGGACCGGGACCTGCGCGAGTTCGGGGTCCACTTCGACGAGTACTACCCGGAGAGCCGGCTCTACCGCGAGGGCGCGATCGAGGAGACGCTGCGCGAGCTGCGCGAGCGCGGCCTCATCTACGAGGAGGCGGGCGCCGTCTGGCTGCGGACCAGCACGTTCGGCGACGACAAGGACCGCGTGCTGGTGAAGAGCGACGGTTCCTACACCTATTTCACGCCGGACATCGCGTATCACCGGGAAAAGGCGCGGCGCGGCTTCGAACACGTGATCGACGTGTGGGGCGCGGACCACCACGGCTACGCGCCGCGCATGCAGGCGGCGCTCGCGGCGCTCGGCCTGCCGGACTTCCTGGAAGTCGAGATTGTGCAGCTCGTGCGCATGGTCCGTGGGGGCAAGGAGGTGCGGCTCAGCAAGCGCGCCGGCGACTTCGTGCGGCTGCGCGAGCTGTTCGAGGAGACGGGCGTGGATGTGGCGCGCTACTTCTTCCTCATGCGCCGCGGCGATGCGCAGATGACCTTCGACCTGGACCTCGCGCTGGACCAGTCGGAGAAGAATCCGGTCTACAAGGTGCAGTACGCGCACGCCCGGATGATGAGCATCTTCCGCCGGGCCGGCATCGAGCCGCAGGAAGTCACGGCGGAGCGCGCCGTGCTCTCGCGTCTGGCGACCGAGGACGAACAGGCGTTGATCAAGCAGCTCGGGCGTTTCCCCGAGATCGTCGAGCGCGCCGCCGAGGCTCGCTCGCCGCAGATGGTCTGCGAATACCTGGAGACCACGGCCGGGGCCGTGAACTCGTGGTACCACTCGGGGAACCCGAGCCGGAACCCCGAGCGGGCGGTGCTCGTGGAGGACCCGGAGCTGCGGCGCGCCCGGCTGGTGCTCGCACGGGCCGTCCACATCGTGTTGCGCAACGGGCTCGAGCTGCTCGGGCTGACTGCGCCGGAGCGCATGCATCGGGAGGAGGTCGAATGAGTCTGCTCGTGGTCGGCAGCGTCGCTCTGGACACGGTGGAGACGCCGTTCGGCCGGACCGTCGGCGCGGTCGGCGGCTCCGCCACTTACTTCGGGGCCTCCGCGTCGCTCTTTCATCCGGTCCAGCTCGTGGGCGTGGTGGGACGCGACTATCCGCTCGATGCGCTGTCGTTCCTCACCGAACGTGGCGTGGACCTCTCCGGACTCGTCCAGAAGGAGGGTGAGAGCTTCCGCTGGTCGGGCTTCTACGGCGACGACCTGAACGCGGCGCACACGCGCGAGACGCGCCTCGGCGTCTTCGCCGAGTTCCGGCCGGAGATCCCCGAGTCGTTCCGCGGCGCCGAGTGGGTGTTCCTGGCGAACATCGATCCGGAGCTCCAGCTCGACGTGCTGGGTCAGATCGCGGCGCCGCGGTTCGTCGCGTGCGACACCATGGACTTCTGGATCGACGGCAAGCGTGAGGCGCTGCTCGAGTTGCTCGGACGCGTGGACGCGCTGCTGATCAACGACGGCGAGGTACGCCGTCTGACCGGTGATCCGAACCTGCTCCGCGCGGCACGGTGGGTGCAGGCGCGGGGACCGCGGATCGTGGTGGTGAAGAAAGGAGAGCACGGCGCCATGCTGGTCACGCCGGAGACGGTCTTCTTCGTGCCGGGCTACCCGCTCGAAGAGGTCTTCGACCCGACGGGCGCCGGCGACTCGTTCGCGGGCGGCTTCATGGGACACCTGGCGCGGGCCGCGTCGACGGAGCCGGAGGAGTTGCGGCGCGCCGTGGTCTGCGGCGCCGCCATGGGCTCCTTCGCGGTCGAGCGGTTCAGTGTCGAGCGGCTGGTGGACCTCACGCCGGCGGAGGTGCAGCGGCGCGTGCGCGCGTTCCACGAGCTGACCGCATTCGAGCAGCCGTTGCCGGCGGGGGCGAATGGCTGAGCGGGTGGAGGCCGCCGTCTCGGCCGGCGGGTCCGACGCGGATGAGGCGCGCACGCGCGGTGGCGCGGGGCGGAGCGAGCCGCCGGGGCTGAGCTATCGCGATGCCGGCGTCGACCGCGAGGCGGCGGCCCGCGCGAAAACCCGCATCGGCGAGCTGGTCCGCTCGACGGCCGTGCCGGGCGTGCTCTCGGAGCCCGGCGCGTTCGGCGGGCTGTTCCGCGTGCCGGCCGGCTATGAGGATCCGGTGCTGGTCTCGAGCGCGGATGGCGTGGGGACCAAGCTGAAGGTCGCCATGCGGGCGGGCCGACACGACACGGTCGGCCAGGATCTGGTCCATCACTGTGTGGACGACATCCTGGTCGAGGGCGCGCGGCCGCTCTTCTTCCTCGACTACATCGGCATGGGCCGCCTCGAGGCGGGCGTGGTCGAACAGCTCGTGGCCGGCGTGGCGGCGGGGTGTCGGGAAAACGGCTGTGCGCTGCTCGGCGGCGAGACGGCCGAGATGCCGGACTTCTACGCGCCGGGCGAGTACGACCTGGCGGGTTTCATCGTGGGCGTCGTCGAAGACGCGCGGCGGCCGGGGGCGCACCGCGTCCGCGCCGGTGATGCGCTCATCGGCCTGGCCTCCGACGGGTTCCACACCAACGGCTATTCGCTGCTCCGCCGCGTCCTCTTCGACCGCCTCGGCCTGGACGTCGACGATGAATTCCCGGACCTGGGCGTGCCGGTCGGGGAGGTGCTGCTGCGCGTCCACCGCAGCTACGCCGCACCCGTGCTCCCGCTGCTCGAACAGGACCGGATCCACGCGCTCGCGCACATCACCGGCGGCGGGATCCCCGAGAACCTGGCACGCGTGATCCCCGAGGGGCTCGAAGCGCGCGTCCAGCGCTCGACGTGGCAGATGCCGCCCGAGTTCTACGCGGTCATGCGGCTCGGCGACATCGCCGAAGACGAGATGTACCGCACGTTCAACATGGGCGTCGGCATGATCCTGGTCGCGGGCGCCGATGCGGCGCCCGGCATCATCGAGGACCTGCGGGGCGCCGGCGTGGATGCCTGGGTCGCCGGTACCGTCCAGACGGGTGAGCGGCGGGTGGTGATGCTGTAGGGGGGCGCCCTTCGGGCGCCCGGGCTAGGGCTAGGGCTAGGGCTAGGGCTAGGGCTGGGGCTGGGGAGTGCCCGGGGAGGGGGTGTGGTGGATGGGGGGACGGCCCTGGAAGGGGAGCGGTGGAAGAGAGGACGGCCGGGGCATGGCCAGGAACGGCCGGGAGCGGGAGCGGGACCGTTTACGTTTACGGGATGGGGGCGGCCGGGTAAGGGGGACGCGCACGCGCACCCGCTCGCGCACGCGCACGGGATCGCGGAGCGGGAGGGCAGGGGCCGGCGGAGCCCACGCGCGTACTGGAACAGGAGGATTGATGCGGGGATCGGTTCGGGCGGCGGGCGCGGGACTGGCGCTGGTCGCGCTCGCGGTGGTGGGCAGCCCGGCGCGGCTGGATGCGCAGGAGGCGGCACTGGTCCGGCGGTGCGCGCTCGAAACCCAGGGCGGCGCGGCGGCGCGTTTCTGCAATCTGGTCGCGCAGGCGGTCGAAGTCATCCAGCCGCCGCTCGGACTGGCGGCGTCGGGCGGCAACCCGGTGCCGGGGACGGCGAGCACGCTGGGGATGCGGCTGCCGGACATCCCGCGCTTCACGGTAGCCGGGCGCGTCACGGGCGTCTGGACCGACATCCCCGAGATCCGGGACGTGGCTGGGCGCGGGGACATCGGCGTGTTCCTTCCCTCGCTGAACGTGGATGCCGCCATCGGCGTCTTCCGCGGGTTCTCGCCCGCCGCGACGGTCGGCGGCGTCCTCTCGGTGGATGCGCTGGCGAGTATCGGCATCGTGCCGCTCCCGGGCGGCGACGGCTTCCAAGATGAGACGCCGTTCTCCTGGGCGCTCGGCGCCCGCCTGGGCGTGCTGCGCGAGTCGTTCACGCTGCCCGGCATCTCGCTCTCGGCGATGTATCGCCGGCTCGGCGATGTGGAGTTCGGCGACCCGCTCCTCCTGCGGCGCGATGCCTTCTTCTCGCTCGATGGCGAGTCGATCTGGAGTCTGCGCGCCGCGGTCGGCAAGCGGCTCTTCCTCCTCGGCGTGACCGCGGGCCTGGGGTACGACCATCTGTCGAGCGACGTCCGGCTCGCCGTCGCGAACCCGGATCCCACCGGCCCCACCGAGTTCCGGTTGGGGCTCGACGACTTCGAGAACGACCGGACGTCGGCGTTCCTCAATGTGTCGTGGACGCTGTTGGTCCTGCACGTCGTGGGCGAGCTGGGGTGGCAGTCGGGCGCGGACCTGGTCCCCGGCACGTTGCCCGGGAACCGGGATTTCGACACGGGCGGTACGTTCTTCGGCAGCTTCGCTCTTCGGCTGTCGATCTGAGCGCTTCCGGTGCCGGCGCACCGTGGGACGCGCGTCGTCCGGCGGCCGGAGCGGTGAGGGCACATCGATTCATGCAGCAGGCGGTGACCCCCGGCGATCGGGAATACATGCGGCGCGCTCTCGCGCTGGCGGCACGCGGGTGGGGGCGTGTCCATCCCAATCCGCTGGTCGGCGCGGTGGTCGTCCGGGACGGCGAGGTGGTCGGGGAGGGGGCGCACGGCGAGTACGGCGGCCCGCACGCCGAGGTGGTTGCGTTGAAAGCGGCCGGCGAGCGTGCGCGCGGCGCGACGCTGTACGTGACGCTCGAGCCCTGCGCGCACTACGGGAAGACGCCGCCGTGCACGGACGCGATCCGTGCGGCGGGTGTGGCGCGGGTCGTGATGGCGGTGCGGGACCCGAGTCCGGTGGCCGGAGGAGGCGCCGAGCGGCTGCGGGCGGAGGGGATCGAGGTGGTCGAGGGCGTCGAGCGGGAGGCGGCCCGGGCGCAGAACGCCGCCTTCTTCCACGGGTATGAGGCGGGGACGCCGTTCGTCGCGCTCAAGTACGCGCTCTCGCTGGACGGCAAGCTCGCGGCCGCGCCCGGCCGGCCGACCGCGGTCACAGGCGCCGAGGCGCGGGCGGAGGCGCACCGGCTGCGCGCGGGCTTCGACGCGATCCTGGTGGGGATCGGCACCGTATTGGCGGATGACCCGCTGTTGACCGTGCGGGGCGGGGTCACGCCGCGCATCCCGCCGCGGCGCATCGTGGTCGACACGGCCGCGCGCCTGCCGCTGGATTCGCGGCTCATGCGCACGATCGGCGACGCGCCGGTCGCCGTGGTCTGCGCTGCCGATGCGCCCGCCGCGCGCCGCGCGGCGCTCGAACGCGCGGGCGCCCGGGTGCTGCCCGTGCCGCGCGCGGAGAGCGGCGTCGCGCTGGATGCAATGCTCGCGGCGCTCCGGGACGAGGGCGTACACGCGGTCTTTTGCGAAGGCGGAGGCCGACTCGGCACCGCACTGCTCGCGGCCGACCGCGTCGAGCGGATGTTCCTGTTCATCGCTCCGCGGATCTTCGGGCCAACCGGCGTCTCCGCCTTCGGCGGCGACCTCGCCCGCGGCGCCGCCGCCGGGTGGCGGCTCCGGCGGCTCGAAGCGTTCGGCAATGATGCGCTGGTGGTGCTGGATCGGGCGCGCGGGAGTTGAGGCTGGGGGCGGCGCCGGGGAGTGCCGGGGAGGGGACATGGCCGGGAACGGCCGGGAACGGGAGCGGGAGCGGGAACGTTTACGTTTACGGGAGCGGGGCGCCTGAAGGAAGCCTGCGTTTCCATGTTTACGGCAACGGGCGGGGGCGGTCGGGAAACGGGAGCGGGATTCGGGCCGCGTACCCGCACGCGCACGGTAAGACACGGGCATGTTCACGGGAATCGTCGAGGAGGTCGGGCGCATCGGCGCCGTCGAGGAACTGGACGGCGGGCGGCGCATCACGGTCGACGCCCGGCGGGTGCTGGAGGGCCTCGAACTCGGCGACTCGATCGCCGTGGATGGCGTGTGTCAGACCGTGGTCGAGCGGAGCGGGGCGGGGTTCACGGTGGTGGCCATCGGGACGACGCTCTCGCGCACCACGTTGGGCGGATACCGGCCGGGCCGGGAGGTCAACCTGGAACGCGCGCTGGCGTTCGGCGCGCGGGTGGGCGGCCACCTGGTGCAGGGCCACGTGGATGGTGTCGGTGAGGTCCTGGCGGTCGCGCGCGCGGGTGAGCACCATCTGCTCGACGTGCGGCTCCCGCCCGAGGTGGCCGAGGTCACCGTGCTCCACGGCTCGATCGCGATCGACGGCGTGAGCCTCACCGTCAATGCGCGCCCCGCCGCGGATGTGGCGCAAGTCGCGCTGATCCCGTATACGTGGGAGCACACGACGTTGTCCCGGCTCGGCGCCGGTGACCGGGTGAACCTCGAGGGCGACATGCTCGGCCGGTTCGTGGTCGACTACCTCAGGCGCACCCGCCCGGACGGGACGTCGTAGGCGCGGCGCGCGGCGTCGCGATTTTCCAGGAGAGGACGATGGCGTTCGATCGAGTGGAGGATGCCATCCGCGACATCGCCGATGGCAAGCTGGTCATTGTCGCGGATGATGAGGACCGGGAGAACGAGGGCGACCTGGTCGGCGCGGCGGCGAAGATCACGCCCGAGCTGGTGAACTTCATGCTGGTGCACGGCCGTGGGCTGATCTGCACCGCCTTGACCCCCGAGCGGGCGGACGCACTGGACCTGCCGCTCATGACGGAGCACAACCAGGAGGGGTTGGGGACGGCGTTCACGGTCTCCGTGGATGCGCATCCGCGGTTCGGCGTGACCACGGGCGTGAGCGCGAGCGATCGGGCGCGGACGATCCAGCTCCTGGCCGATCCGGCGACGCGGCCGAACGACCTCCGGCGTCCGGGGCACACGCACCCGCTACGTGCCGTGCCGGGTGGCGTGCTGCGGCGGGTCGGCCAGACCGAGGCTTCGGTGGACCTCGCGCGTCTCGCGGGACTGCCGCCGGTGGGCGTGATCTGCGAGATCATGAACCCGGACGGCACCATGGCGCGGCGGCCGCAGCTCGAAGAGTTCGCGCGACGCCATGGGCTGCGGTTCATCACGGTCGCGCAGATCGTGGCCTACCGCCTGCGGCACGAGCGGCTGGTGCGGCGCGTGGCCGAGGCCGACCTTCCGACGCCGTTCGGCCGGTTCCGTATCATCGCGTTCGAGAACCAGGTCGACCGCCGGGAACACGTGGCGTTGGTCAAGGGCGAGGTCGCGGGGAAGAAGAACGTGCTGGTGCGGATGCACTCGGAATGCCTGACCGGCGATGTCTTCCACTCGTTGCGGTGCGACTGTGGCGAGCAACTCCACGCGGCGTTGCGCCGGATCGAGGATGCGGGTGAGGGCGCGGTGGTGTACCTGCGCCAGGAGGGTCGAGGCATCGGCCTGGCCAACAAGATCCGGGCGTACGCGCTCCAGGACGAGGGGCAGGACACGGTCGAGGCGAACGAGACGCTCGGCTTCAAGCCGGACCTTCGTGATTTCGGGATCGGTGCGCAGATCCTCCTCGATCTGGGCCTGAGCTCGATCCGGCTGCTGACGAACAACCCGCGCAAGGTGGTGGGGCTCGAGGGGTACGGCCTCAAGATCACGGGCCGCGAGCCGATCCAGGTGGTGCCGACGGACTTCAACCGCCGCTATCTTGCGACCAAACGGGAGAAGCTCGGGCACCTGCTGTCGGACAGCCCGGACCCGGCAGGAGAGACGGCGGTCGCTCCGGCGGTTTCGAGGGAGGGCGTGGCGAGTGAGTGAGATCCAGGGGCGGCTCGAGGGGGAGGGGAAGCGGTTCGCGCTGGTGGTGAGCCGGTTCAACGAGTTGGTGACGGACCGGCTGGCGACCGGCGCGCGGGCGTGTCTGCGGCAGCACGGCGTGCGTGAGGATGACATCGACGTCATCGGCGTGCCCGGCGCGTGGGAGTTGCCGCTGGCGGCGCGGCGTGCGGCGCGGTCGGGGCGCTACGCCGGGATCGTGGCGTTGGGGTGCGTGATCCGCGGCGAGACGCCGCATTTCGACTACGTCGCGGGTGAAGCGGCGCGCGGCCTCGGCGCCGTTGCCCGGGAAGATGGCGTACCGGTCGGTTTCGGTCTGCTGACGACGGACACGCCGGAACAGGCACTGGCGCGGGCGGGAGGCAAGGCCGGAAACAAGGGGTGGGATGCGGCGCTCGCGGCCCTCGAAATGGCCGGCCTCCTCGGTCGATTGGAGGACGGCGGTGCGGCAACGTAGTCGGGCACGCGGCTGGGCGCTCCTCGTGCTGTACGCCTGGGAGGCCCGCGGCACGGAGACGTCGCTCGTCGGGATCCTCGATGAGTTCCTGCGCGAGCGGCGGATCGCGACGTCGAGTCGGCCGTATCTCGAGCGACTGGTCCGGACCGTTGCGGAGCACCGCGATGCGATCGACGCCGCGGTCCAGGATGCCCTGACCAACTGGCGGCTCGAACGGCTGGCCGTGATCGATCGCAACATCCTGCGGATCGCGGCGGCCGAGATGCTCTACCTCAAGGAGGTCCCACGGCGGGTCTCGATCCAGCAGGCCATCGTGCTGGCCGAGAAGTACGGCACCGCCGAGAGCCCGCGCTTCGTCAACGGCGTGCTGGACGCGCTGCTGCGGCGGCTCGAGGGGCGCGACGGCGCCGATCGCGGAGCTTCGGCGTAACCTCGCGGCCGCCGGGTCGCGCGGAACCGGGAACCCGCGGGTGGAACGGCGGTACCGAGACGAGTGCCGGGTCCGGACGCGCGCCGATGCCAGGCACGCGCACATGCGCCGTGGCCCCGTACACGGCGGCAACAATCGCTTCGTGGCAGCATGCTGGATCTCCTGGTGATCAACTGGCAGGATCGCCTGAACCCCCGGGCGGGCGGCGCGGAGATCCATCTGCACGAGATCTTCGGGCGCCTCGTCGCCCGCGGTCACCGCGTCACGCTCCTCGCCTCCGCTTGGCCCGGCGCGCCGGCCCGCGCCGATGTCGACGGGATCGAAGTCCACCGCGCGGGCGGACGGCACACGTTCAGCCTGGCCGCACCCCGGCGCTACCACGCCGCATTGCGCCGCCGGCCCTTCGACCTCGTGATCGAAGACCTGAACAAGGTCCCCCTCTTCACGCCGCTCTGGGCGCGCCACCGGCCGGTGCTCCTCGTCCATCACCTCTTCGGCCGGACCGCCTTCGAGGAGGCATCCGCGCCGGTCGCCGCCGCGACGTGGATGCTCGAGCAACCGCTCGGTCGCGTCTACCGCGACGTGCCGGTCCAGGCCGTCTCGCCGAGCACGGCGGACGACCTCGGCCGCCGCGGGTTCCAACGCGAGCGCATCACGGTCATTCCCAACGGCGTCGACCTCGACTTCTACCGGCCGGACCCGACCGGAGAGCGTTTCGCGGAGCCGACCCTCCTCTATCTCGGCCGGCTCAAGCGCTACAAGCGGGTGGACCTCGTGCTCCGGGCCGTGGCGGCACTGCGCGACCGCGGCATCCGGGCGCGCCTGATCATCGCGGGAACGGGCGATGCCGATGGCGCGCTGCGCAGGCTGCGTGCGGAACTGGGCCTCGAAGCGCAGGTCGAGATGCCCGGGTTCGTGCCGGAGGCCGAAAAGCGCCGGTACTTCCGCATGGCCTGGGTCCACGTCCTGACCTCGGCCAAGGAGGGGTGGGGGATCACGAATATCGAGGCGGCCGCCTGCGGGACGCCGACCGTGGCCAGTGATTCGCCGGGGTTGCGGGACTCGGTCGTGGACGGCGAGACGGGGTTCCTGGTGCCGCACGGGCGCGTCGACGTCCTGGCGGACCGGCTCGAGCGTCTGATTCGCGATGACGTGCTGCGCCAGCGGCTGGGCGCCGGCGCGCGCGCGTTCGCCGAGCGCTTCAGTTGGGACCGGGCGGCGACTGAAACGGAAGCCGATCTGTACCGCGTACTCGAGCGGGCCGCATGAGTTCTCCACCCGCCTGCGGCGGGCCCTGGAGCATGAAACGGTCGTTCGCGCACGCGCATGGGTTTCTATTCAGCGGGCCCGTCACCTGTTTCAATCCGGGAGGTGTCATGGATATCACGATCACCGCGCGAGACTGCACGCTGTCGCGGTCGATCCAGCGACGCGCGGAGGCCGGGATTCGGCGGTTGGGGCGCTTCGAGCCGCGGGTCCAGGCGGCGAGCCTCCGCTTCCGCCGCGAACGCGGGTTGCACCATGTGGAGGCGCGCCTCACCGTACCCGGCGTGCCGCTGGTCATCGCGCGGGCAAGCGATGCCGACTGCCGGACGGCGCTGGACCGCGCGACGGGGCGACTCGAGCGTCAGCTCCGGAGCGGCCGGACGCGGCGGCGCGAGCATCGGGCGCCGCGCCTGGCCGAGCGGTTCGCCCCGGCCGGAGGCGGGTGAGGCACCGATGCTGACCGTCGAAGAGCTGTTCCGGTGCAAACGCCACTCGCTCGGCCTCGAGCTGCTGACGGACCCCGGCAACCTGCGGCGCCCGATCGAGGCGGCGAGCGTCTCGAGCCCCGGGCTCGCGCTGGCGGGGTACACCGAGCGGTTCCCGCGCGGCCGTCTCCAGGTTCTCGGTGAGACGGAGGTCAGCTTCCTGCGCTCGCTCGGGCCCGCCGAGCTGCGCGGCGCCCTGACCAGCTTCTTCACGCTCGAGATGCCCGCGGCGTTCATCACCAAGGCGCTCGACGTGCCGCCGCTCACGATCGAGCTGGCCGACACGTACGGCGTGCCACTGATCCGGTCCCACCTGAAGACGGGCGAGTTCTACCGGCGGTTGCAGCCGTATCTCGAGGAGCACTTCGCGCCGTCGGTCACGATGCACGGATCGCTCGCCGACGTCTACGGCGTGGGATTGCTCTTCGTCGGGCGCAGTGGCATCGGCAAGAGCGAGTGCGTGCTCGACCTGGTCGAGCGCGGCCACCGCCTGGTGGCCGATGACCTGGTGCAGATCACGCGCCGGGGCAACGACATCCTCATCGGCAAGGGGCACGAGCTCCAGCGGCACCACATGGAGATCCGGGGGGTAGGCATCATCGACATCCCCGCGCTCTTCGGGATCCGCGCCATCCGCCAGCAGAAGCGGATCGAAGTCGTGGTGCAGCTCGAGGAATGGAACGACCAGGCGTACTACGATCGGACCGGGCTCGAGACGAACGCGATGGAGATCCTCGGCGTCCCGGTGCCCAGGGTGACGATCCCGCTGAATCCGGGGAAGAACATCACCGTGATCTCGGAGGTCGTCGCGATGAACCAGCTCCTGAAGTACTCGGGGGTCCACTCGGCGGCGCTCTTCAACCAGCAGTTGCAGGAGGCCATGCAGCCGGCGCGGGACGCGCTCGAGGAGGATTATGAGTGAGTCGATGCCGGCGCGCGGCATCGTGCTCGCCCACGGCACGCTGGCCCAGGGGTTGCTCGATGCGGTCCGTCGCATCACCGGCGTCGAGGGGGCGCTCGTCGCGGTGAGCAACGAGGGACTCGCGCCCGAGGCGCTGGTGCGTGAGATCGAGAGGCACATCGGCGGCGCGACGACGATCCTGTTCACCGACCTGCCGAGCGGGAGCTGCAGCTTCGCCGCGCGCCGCCTCTGCCGGGACCGCCCGGAGCTGACCGTGATCAGCGGGGTCAACCTCCCGCTGCTCCTGGATTTCGTAATGCACCGGCAACTTCCACCCGAGGAATTGATCCCGCGGCTCCTCGACAAGGGGCGCGCGGGGATCGACTGCCCGTCCGGGGCGCTGGAGGGCCATGGGCATCGTGCTGTACCGGGTCGATGAGCGATTGATCCACGGCCAGGTCGTCGTGGGATGGGGTGGCCCGCTGCGGCCCGACCGGTTCATCGTCGTCGACGATGAGCTGGCCGACTCGCCGTGGGAGCAGGACCTCTACACGCTCGGCCTGCCGCCGGGCGTGACGGCGAGTTTCCACGGCGTCGACGAGGCGCGCCGACTCCTGCGCGCGTGGCAGGACGACCCGGCGCGCGCGATCCTGTTGACGCGCGACCTCGCCACCATGCGCCGGCTCGTCACCGGCGGCGCGCTGCGCGGCACGACCATCAACATCGGTGGGATCCATCACGCGCCGGGACGACGCGCGATCCTGCCCTATGTCTACCTGAACGCGGACGAGGAACGCGAGGTGACGGCGCTCGCCGATGAGGGGCTCGACGTCGTGGCGCGCGACCTGCCGGGCGCGCGCCGCGTCGGCCTCGCCGAGCTGCTCCGGCGCGAGGGACGGGGATGATGACCTGGCTCGCCACCGCGCTGTGGGGCGCAGCCGTCGGGCTCGATGCGACGTCGTTCCCGCAGGTCATGATCTCGCGCCCGCTGATCGCCGGCGCGATCACGGGCCTGCTGGTCGGCCGTCCCACGGATGGAATCATTGTCGGCGCACTGCTCGAGCTCTTCTCGCTGGGGATCCTCCCCGTCGGCGCAGCGCGCTATCCCGAGGCGGGGACGGCGGCGGTCGCCGCGTCCATGGCCTACGCCACGGCCGCCGCCAGGCCGGAAGCGCACCTGCTCCTCCTTGCCGTGGTCTTCGGCCTCGGCTGGGAACGGGTGGCCGGCCTCTCCGTCACGGTGCTGCGCCGCGTCAACGAACGGCTCGTCACCGCCGCGGCCGCGCGACCGCCGGGCGCGCCGCGCCTCGAGCGGACGCATCTGACGGCCATGGCGCTGGACGTCCTCCGTGGCGCGGCCGTCGCCGTGGTCGGCGCGTTCCTCGGAACCCTTCTCCTGCGGCTGCTCGGCCCCTTCTGGGCGCTCGGCCCGGGCGTGGCCGCCGGAGTGCTGGCCGTTGCCGGAGCGGCCATGGCGGGCGCCGGCTTCTCCCTCTTCGGCGGTGCGAACGAGCGTCGCATCGCCCTGGGATTGGGGATCCTGTGCGGGTGCGCGTTTCTGCTCGCCCGGTGACACGCCCCGGCCGGCGGACCCGGGCGGCGGTGTTCCTGCGCTCGTTCGCGATCCAGGGGTCGTGGAACTACCGCACGCTCATCGGTACGGGGTTCGGTTTCGCGCTGTTGCCGGCGCTGCGCGCGCTCTATCGTGACGACCCGGGCAGGCTGCATGAGGCGATCGAGCGGCACACACGGCTCTTCAACAGCCACCCGTACCTCGCGCCGGTCGCACTCGGCGCGGTCGCGACGCTGGAGGCGGACGGCGCCGATGCACAGGTGGTCGAGCGGTTCAAGGCGGCGGTCCGCGGCTCGCTCGGCTCGCTCGGCGACCACCTGCTGTGGGCTGGCTGGCGCCCCGTCTGCCTGCTGCTCGCGCTCGCGCTGCTGCTGGCCGGCGCCGCGTGGTGGATCTGCGTGATCGCGTTCCTGGCGGTCTACAACGCGGGCCACCTGTTGGTCCGGATCCAGGGATACCGCGTCGGCCTGCGGGAGGGGCTGCGCGTGGGCGAGTCCCTGCGCCGCTGGCCGGTGGCCCGCGTGCAGCGCGCGCTGACCCTCCTCGGCGCGTTTTTCGTGGGGCTCCTGGTCCCGATGGCCGCGGCCGGGCTGCACCTGGAAGCCGCCGGGGTCGTGGCGACGTCGCGGCTCCCGGCGCGGTGGATCGTCATCGCCGCAGCGGCAGCACTGGTGGGTGCGCGCGCCGGTGCCGCAATCCGCGCCCCGCTCGTGCTGGCGCTCGCGGGGCTCTCGCTCTTCGGACTTCTGCTGGGGGTTCTCGCATGAGTTCGGCCTTCTTCGACAGCGAACGAACTGTGCAGATCGTGAACCGGCTCGGCCTCCACGCCCGGCCCGCGGCCGAGTTCGTCAAACTGGCGAACACGTTCCGTTCGGAGATCCGGGTGCGGCGGGAGGACACCGAGGTGAACGGCAAGAGCATCATGGGCGTCATGATGCTGGCCGCGGAATGCGGCAGCGAGATCACGATCCGGGCGAGCGGCGAAGATGCCGAGGAAGCGCTCGAGCGGCTGGCCGAGCTCGTCGCGGGCCGTTTCGGGGAGACCTGATGACGCCGAGTTCCGCGCACGACGGGATTCCGGCCTCGCCCGGGATCGTGATGGGTCCGGCGTACGTGCTGCGCTGGGAGGTGCCGGACATCCCTCACACGACGGTGCCGGAAGGGGAGATCGAGGCGGAAGTCGAGCGGTTCCGTACTGCGTGCGAGCGGGCGCGGGCGCGGATCCGCGAGATCCAGCAGCGGACGACGGAGCGCCTGGGAGCGGTCGAGGCGAACATCTTCGACCCGCAGCTCCTCATGCTCGAAGACGCGGACCTGATCGACGGGACCGTCGCGTACATTCGGGAGAACCGACTGTCGGCCGCGCGCGCCTTCGAGCTGCGGATGCTCGAATTCCAGTCGGCCTGGCGGCGGACCGGCCATCCGATGGTGATGGACCGGCTGACCGACCTGCTGGATGTCGAGACGCGGGTGATCCGGAACCTGCTGGGGCTCGAGGACCCGGACTTCGGTCTGGATGGCGCGAACGGGAAGGTGATCCTGGTGGCGCGTGACCTGACGCCCACCATCACGGTGCAGCTCGACCGCGCGGCGATCCTGGGCATCGCGACGGACGGCGGGACGCGGACGTCGCACTCGGCGATCCTCGCGCGTGCGCTCGGGCTCCCTGCAGTGGTCGGCCTGGGCGACCTCTCGGAGCGGGTCACGACGGGCCAGGAGCTGATCCTGGACGGGCGCGCGGGCCGGGTGATCGTCGCGCCGGGCGACCGGGAGAAGGCGCTCTACCGCGAGCGCGACATCAAGGTCCGCGAGTGGGAGCAGGAGTTGGTCCTGCTGGCGCACCTCGAACCGGTCACGCCGGACCGCCAGCCGGTGCTGCTCCGGGCGAACATCGACCTGCCGGGCGAGGCGGAGGTGGCGCGCAAGCACGGCGCCCAGGGCGTCGGGTTGTTCCGCACGGAGTTCCTGGTGGTGGGGCGCAGCACGGTGCCGGAAGAGGAGGAACAGTACCGGGCGTACCGGCAGGCGGTGGAGTCGTTTCCGCAGCATGCGGTCTACATCCGGACCTACGACCTCGGCGGTGACAAGTTTCCGCTGTTCCTGCACATGCCGCCCGAGGAGAACCCGTTCCTGGGCTGGCGCGCGATCCGGGTGTGTCTGGACACGCCGGAGCTGTTCCGCACGCAGCTCCGGGCGCTGCTTCGCGCCACGGCGCACGGCGACGTCCGGATCATGCTCCCCCTGGTGAACGACATCGAAGAGATCCGGCGGACGCGTGCGCTCCTCGAGGAGGAGGAGGAGCGGCTGCGAGAGGCGGGGATCGCGTTCAACCCGGGCTACAAGGTCGGGATCATGATCGAGACGCCGGCGGCCGCACTGACCGCGGTGGAGTTGACGCGTTACGCGGACTTCTTCTCGATCGGCACCAACGACCTCGTGCAGTACGCATTGGCGGTGGACCGCGGCAACGCGCGACTCGCGCCGCGCTACACGCCGTTTCATCCGGCGGTCGTCCGGATGCTGCGTCACACCGCCGAGGCCGGCCGCGCCGCCGGCATCGAGGTGAGCGTCTGCGGCGAGTTGGCGGCGAACCCGCTCGGCGTCTACCTCCTGCTCGGACTGGGCGTCACGGCGCTCAGCGTCGGACCCTCATCGCTGCCCGAGGTCAAGAAGGTGATCCGTACCGCTCCCGCCTCCGATGCGCGAGCCGCCGTCGAGGAGGCGCTCGAGGCCGAGACGACCGCCGGCGTGATGGCGGCGCTGACGCGCGGGATCTCCCGGTCGCTCGACCTCTCGCTCTTCTCCAGCCGTTGGAACTCGTCGGGTCCGGCGTGAGCGTCGCACCGGTCGGCGGGTGCCGTACGGCGCCACGCGCCCGAGTCGCGGTGCCGGATCGCCCGGACTTGACCCGCCACGCGCGCGGCGCCTAACTTCCGGCTCCTCGAACGAATGAACGGGAGCCGCGGTTGAGGCAGCGCCTCTACACCTCGGAATCGGTCACGGAAGGCCACCCCGACAAGATCGCGGATCAACTCAGCGACGCCATCCTGGATGCCGTGCTCGAGAACGACCCCGCCGGCCGCGTGGCGTGCGAGGCGCTCGTGACCACCGGGCTCGTGCTGATCGCCGGCGAGCTGACGACGGACGCCTTCGTCGACGTGCCGCCGCTCGTCCGCAGCACGATCCGCTCGATCGGCTACACGGATTCGAGCTACGGCCTGGATGCCGAGACGTGCGGCGTGCTGGTCGCCATCGGTCGCCAGTCGCCCGACATCGCGCGGGGCGTGGACATCGGCGGCGCCGGCGACCAGGGTATGATGTTCGGCTACGCCGTGGATGAGACGCCGGAGCTCATGCCGGCGCCGATCGTGCTGGCCCACCGGATCACGCAGCGCCTGGCCGCGTTGCGGCACGATGGCCGACTCTGGTGGCTGCGACCGGATGGGAAGGCGCAGGTGAGCGTCGTCTACGAAGACGACCGGCCCGTTCGGGTCGACACCGTCGTCGTCAGTGCGCAGCACGCGCCGGAGGTGTCGCTGGCCGACGTCCGCGACGCGGTGATCGACGACGTCATCACGCCGGTCATGCCGCCGGAGCTCTTCGATCCCGCGCGCTGCACCTTCCACGTGAATCCGACCGGACGGTTCGTCATCGGCGGTCCACATGGAGACACGGGACTGACGGGTCGCAAGATCATCGTGGACACGTACGGCGGGGCGGCGCGGCACGGGGGCGGCGCGTTCAGTGGGAAGGATCCCTCGAAGGTGGACCGTTCGGCGGCGTACGCGGCGCGGTGGGCGGCGAAGAACGTGGTTGCGGCGGGGCTCGCGCGGCGCTGCGAGGTCTCGCTCGCCTATGCGATCGGCGTGGCCGAGCCGGTGGCGATCCACGTGGACGGATTCGGCACGGCGCGCGTGCCCGAGGCCGCGATCGAGGCTGCGGTGCGGGAGGTCTTCGACTTCCGGCCCGCCGCGCTCATCGAGCGCCTGAACCTCCGCACGCCGATCTACCGGCCCACCGCCGTCTACGGACATTTCGGCCGCTCGCCCTTCACCCAGCGGGTGGGTGGACGTGAACTGGAATTCTTCCCCTGGGAGAGCACGGAACCGGCCGATGCGCTCCGCGCGGCGGTGGGCGCGTGAGCGGGTCGGATCCGCGCGCGGGCTACCGGGGTAGGGATGGCGCCGGAGAGCGTGGCGCCGGGACGCCGGCGACACCGAATCATCACCCCCGAGTCCTGGCCGGGGTGGAGGCCTCGAATGGTTGAAGTCAGGGTCCAGAGTCTCGGTCTCGATCGGACGTCGAACACGCCGGTGGTCATTCTCCAGGAGAAGGATGGGAACCGGGTGCTGCCGATCTGGATCGGACCGAGCGAGGCGAGCGCGATCGCCATGGAGCTGGCGGGGATGAAGTTTTCGCGTCCGCTCACGCACGATCTCTTCGCCTCGCTGATCGGCGGCCTGGGTGCGTCGCTGAAGCGGGTGCTGATCACGAAGGTCGTCGACAACACGTACTTCGCGGAGCTGATCATCCAGCGCGGATCCGAGGTCTTCAGCGTGGACGCGCGGCCGTCGGACTCGATCGCGATCGCGTTGCGGATGGGCGTGACCATCTACACGAGTGATGACCTGCTGGAAGTCAACACGATCGAGATCGCGGAGGAGTCCGAGTTCGAGCCCGGGACCCCGCCGGCCACCGCGGAGGAGGAGGGCGGCCTCCGGGCCGAAGAGCTGAAGGAGTATCTCCGGCGCCTGAACCCGGAGGACTTCGGGAGATTCAATCCGTGAGGCTCGGACGGGTCGGCGGCTCGCTCGCCGCAGCGGCGATCCTCTGCTCGACGACGGTTGCCGCGGGCCAGAGCGAGGACGTGCTCCGCGGCCGGGTGATCGGGCCCGAGGGCCTGCCGGTCGCGGGCGCGGCCGTGGCGCTGCACCACGTCTCGCCGACGGCCGGGGGCGCCGAGGTGGGACGCGCGATCGCCGGCCCGGACGGAAGCTTCGAGGTCCGGATCCCGCCGGGCACGGCCGCGGACGGCGTCTTCTTCGCCGCCACGCGCTTCGACGGCAAGCTCTACATGGGCGTGCCGTTCCGGAAGTCCGATGGCGTGCCGTCCGACTACGTCATCGCGGTCCGCGCGGACGCCGGCATCGCGGCCGGGCCGGCGGTGCCGGGGGGCGCGGCGCCCCGTCCGCTCCCGTGGTGGGTGGCCGTGCCGATCGGGCTCGCGGCGCTCTGGGTCGTCGCCCGCCCGCTACTGCCGGCCGGCCGGGCGTACGCGGCCCGTTCGCTGCTCCTCGCCCTCGCCGAGCTCGAGGAACGGAGCGCCGCCCGGGCGCCCGGAGGCGCGGACGAGGACCACGCCGAGCGCGCCGCGCTCCGCGCGCGGCTCCGCACGATCACCGGGACCGTCGCCGCCCATGCCGCTGATCAGCACTGAGGCGATCATCCTCCAGACCTTCGCCTACAGCGAAACCAGCAAGATTCTCCGCCTGCTCACGCGGACGCACGGCGTGCGCTCGGCCATCGCCCGCGGCGCACTGCGCCCGCGCAGCCGGTACGGCGGCGTGCTCGAGCCGTTCTCCGTCGGCACCGCCACACTGTACCTCAAGGATGGCCGGGAGCTCCAGACACTGAGCGCGTTCGAGCTCGGCCACAGCGGCCAGGCGCTCGGCCGGGATCTGGTCCGGTTCGGCGCGGCTTCGCTCCTCGCCGAGCTGGTGCTCCGCACGGCGAGCGAGGAGGCGGACATCGGTCGCTTCACGCAGTTGCGGGGCGCGCTCATGCGCCTGGAAGCGGCGGAGCCGGCCCGACTCGAGGCCGTGGCGCTGGGCGAGGCGTGGGCCATGATCGCGCGGCTGGGCTTCGCCCCCGCGCTCGAGACGTGCTCGGGCTGCGGCCGGACCCTCGATGCCGCCGAGCCGGCGGTCTTCGACTACGCCGCGGGCACTGTCCGGTGCGGCGCGTGCGCACCCGCGCTCGGCCCCGAGCAGGGGCGGTCACTCCCCGGCCACGCGCGCATGGCGCTCCTGTGCTTCTGCCGCGGCGAGCCGGCCGCGCCGGAACGGACCGCGGCGCACTGGGCGCTCCTTTCCCGGTTCCTCGCGCATCACGTCCTCGAAGGCGGCTCGCTGCGCTCACTCGAATTCCTCTCTGAAGCCATCGAACGACGGGCATGCGCCGGCTGATCCTCGGGACCGCGGGGCACATCGATCACGGCAAGACCCGGCTCGTCCAGGCGCTGACCGGCGTCGACACCGACCGGCTGGCGGAGGAAAAACGTCGGGGGATCACGATCGACCTGGGCTTCGCGAAGCTCGCGCTCGAAGGCGGCATCGAGTTGGGCGTGGTGGACGTTCCCGGTCACGAGGGGTTCATCCGCAACATGCTCGCGGGCGCGACCGGGATCGACCTCGTCATGCTCGTCGTGGCGGCGGACGAGGGGGTCATGCCCCAGACGCGCGAACACCTCGCGATCGTCGAGTTGCTCGGCGTCCGTGGCGGTGTCGTCGCCGTCACCAAGACGGACCTGGTCGAGCGCGACTGGCTCGGGCTGGTGGTCGAGGAGATCCGTGAGCGACTGCGAGACACGCCCTTCGCCACGGCGCCGGTCATCCCGGTCTCGGCCGAAACGGGCGAGGGGCTGGATGCGCTGCGCGAAGCGCTGCGCGACGCGGCCAGCGCGGTGCGCCAGCGCGCCGCCGAGGATCTCTTCCGCCTGCCCGTCG
The DNA here is from genome assembly GCA_036381495.1 of Longimicrobiales bacterium. Taxonomy (GTDB): domain Bacteria; phylum Gemmatimonadota; class Gemmatimonadetes; order Longimicrobiales; family RSA9; genus DASVCS01. The sequence continues at coordinate 49,664 of DASVCS010000048.1, read as the reverse complement.
ACCGCGTCTTCACGGTGCGGGGCACGGGTACCGTGGTGACCGGCACGATCTGGAGCGGCCGCATCGCCCGCGAGCAGACGGTCGGCGTGCTGCCGGAAGGGGCCGTCGCGCGCGTGCGCGGCATCCAACTCCACGGCCGTGAAACGGACACCGCCGAGGCCGGCCAACGTGCCGCACTCGCGCTCGGCGGCGCGGACCGGGACCGGATCCGCCGCGGCAGCGTGCTCGTCGGCGACGGCGCCTGGCAAGCCACACGCATGCTCACCGCGCGCGTCAGTCTTCTCCGGGACACCGGCTGGCGCCTGCGCACACGCCAGCGCGTCCGCTTCCATCTCGGGACCGCCGAGGTCATGGCCCGGGTGATGCTGCTCGATGAGACCGGCGCCGGCGCCGAGCTGGGGCCGGGCGCAGCGGCGTGGGCGCAACTGCGCCTGGAAGCCCCCGTCGTCGCCCGCGCGGGCGACCGCTTCGTGATCCGATCCTACTCGCCCGTCACGACCATCGGCGGCGGCATCATCGCCGAGCCGACGGCCGACAAGCGCAAACGACTCGGTCCCGCCGACGCGGCGGTCCTCGACGCCGTGATCACACAGCCCGCGGCCGACGCCGTGACCGCGCTCTGCCGCGCGGCCGGACCCCGCGGCGCGGCCATCGCCCGGCTCCCCACGGACACGCCGCATCCGCCGCACGAGATCGAGGCCGCACTCGCCGCGCTCGAGGGCACCACGCTCGTCCGCGTCGGCGAGCGCGCGTTCGCCGCGGACATCGCCTCCGAGACCCGCACCCGACTGCTCGCCGGGCTCGAGGCGTTCCACACGGCCCAGCCGTTGCGCCCCGGCATGGACCGCGAAGAGCTGCGGAGGACGCTCCCCGCAACGACCGCTCGCGAACTCGGTGAGTGGGCCCTCGCGGGGCTCCTCGCCGACGGCGCCATCGTCAGCCGCGGCGGCCTCGTCGCGCGCGCCGGCCACGCTCCGCGCCTCTCCGACGACCAACGACGCATCCGCGACCGCCTCCTCGACACCCTCGACGCCGCCGGCCTCACGCCGCCCCCGATCGCCGAGCTCCCGGACGAGCTGCGCGCGCACCCGGACTTCCGCACGCTCCTCAAACTCCTCGAACACGAGGACGCCATCGTCGCCGTCACCCCGGAACTCTACTTCACGCGCGCCGTCATCGACGGGGTCATCGCCACCGTGCGTCGCGAGCTGGCCGGCCGGGACGGCCTCACCCCCGCCGATTTCCGGGCCGTGCTGCCACTCTCCCGCAAATTCCTGATCCCCATCCTCGAATTCCTCGACCGCGGCGGCATCACCCATCGCCGCGGCGATGAACGCGCCGTGGCGGACTGACCGCCCGCACGACCGCGGTGCGCGGTCCGATCTTTGCGCCCCCCGCCCACGGACACGCATCACGTCTTGACCCCGCCCCTCCGAGAACGTATCATCGGATCCGGGGTGGTGGGAGGCGGGATTCGGTCCGTTTCGTTTGGAGGGCCATCGCAACACGGCTACAGCACAGTGCAGCATCTCTGTGCGGAGGTGACGATGAGACGCCGCTGCAGCGTCGGTGTCATCCTCCTCGCGCTCGGTATCCTTTCCGTGCCGCTGTATGGCCAGGATGCGGGAGGCGGCCCAACCTCTGAGGGCCGGGAGCGCGGTTTCCGGTTGGAGCAGAACTATCCGAACCCGTTCAACCCGAGCACGCGCATCCGCTTCGTGCTCGATGAGGCGCTGTTCGCTTCGGGTCGGCCTGCACGCGTCACGTTGCGCGTCTACAACGTGCTCCAGCAGTTGGTGGCGATCCCGACGGCACTCCACCACCCGCTGGGTAACGGCGTGCCGGTGCTCGCCCTGCCCTATACCGCGCCAGGACCGAAGGAGGCGTTCTGGGATGGCCGGGATCGGGACGGCAGGGAAGTCGCGTCCGGGATCTATTACCTCCAGCTCATCGTCAACGGCGAGAGCGAGGTCCGAAAAATGGTCGTGGCCAAGTAGCGAGCTTCCGGCCTCGCGCGAAGCCGCCCGACTCCGCCACCCGGCCACACGCCCAGGGTTTCCCGCCTCACCTCACTCCATAGAGAAAGCAGCCGCAGTTGTCACAGTGGTGGATCTCGTCGTTGCGGATCAACTCGGAGACCCGTGCCGTCGGGAGCGAAACGAAACAGCCGTAGCACGTGCCGTTGATCACCGGCACGACCGCGCGGTCGCGGCCGCCGGAGACCTGTTCGTAGCGCCGCCGGACCGCCGGGGTGAGCTCGGCCTCCAGTTCCGCCGCCTTCGCATCGAGGCGCGCCAGCGCCTCTTCGACATTGATATGAAATTCCTTCTCTTCGATCCGGTGCTCGTCCCCGCCGGCAGTCAATTCGCGCCGTTGGGCCTTGAGATCCTGGATCTGAAGGAGAATCTCGAGCTGGGGATGCATCGAAGTCCTGTTCCTCATCGGTTCACCCGAGCCGCTTCGCACGACGACCGCGACCCCGCCCGGGGCTCGGGCCGGTTCGGGATCGGGACGGCAACCGGGACGCGCATCGAGACACACCGCGCGCCCACGACTTCGGGGTCAACCCTGCGTTTCGAGCAGCTCCAGGAACTCGTCCGGCGTCTGCACCGCCTCGAGGCGCTCCACCACCTCGGGCTCCTTCGCGAACTGCGCGATCTTCCCCAACACCGGAAGATACTGGTTGCTCACTTCCAGCGGCGGCGCGACGATCAGGAAGAAAAAGCGCACCGGCTGGCGGTCGATCGCGTCGAAATCGACGCCGTTCGGCTTGCGCCCGAACGCGACCCGCAGACGATGCACGACGAGCGAGCGACAGTGGGGGATCGCGATCCCGCGGCCGATCCCCGTCGAACCGAGGTTCTCCCGCCGCTTCAGCATCTTGAAGAGGATCCCCTCGCTCTTCTCATCGAGCCCGAGCAGCCCGATGAGTTCCTTGAGGATCTCGTCCTTGGTCTCTCCCTTGAGATTGAGGTTGATGGCTTCTCTATTGAAAAAATCCCGCAATTCCATGCGTCCCTCCAGGTTCCGTGTCCCGTGACCGGATCGGGCGGGGAGAAGATAAGCGGCGCCCTGGGGGGTGTCAAAAGAGGACGGAGCGATTGATCGCCGTGGGGGAGGGGGTTAATTTCGGCGAATGGAACGGAATCCGTGGGTCTTGTTGGAGAGCGGGCGCGTGCCGCTGTATCTCGCGCCGCAAGCGGGGGTGAGCGAATCGCCGTTCCGGCGGCTGTGCCGGGGGTTCGGTGCGGACGTGGTGGTGAGCGAGTTCGTGAGCGCGGAGGGGGTGCGGCGGGGGAGCGAGCGGACGCACCGGTACCTGCGTTTCGATGATGCGGAGCGGCCGATCGGGGTGCAGATCTTCGGCGCGGATCCGTCGGCGATGGCGGAGGCGGCGGCGCTGGTGGAGGAGATGTATCAGCCGGACTTCGTCGACATCAACTTCGGCTGTCCCGTGAAGAAGGTGGTGAAGCGGAACGGTGGGTCGGGGTGTCTGAAGGACCTGAATCTGGTGGAGCGGATCATCCGGGCGGTGGACCGTGCGACGACGGTGCCGACGACGGTGAAGATCCGGAGTGGGTGGAGCGAGGAGCAGCGCAATCCGGTCGAGATCGCGTTGCGGTGTCAGGATGCCGGTGCGCGGGCGTTGACGTTGCATGCGCGGACGCGGACGCAGATGTACTCGGGGCGGGCGAACTGGGATGAGATCGCGGCGGTGGTGGATGCGTTGGAGATCCCGGTGATCGGCAACGGCGATGTCCTGGTGGGCGAAGATGCGCGTCGCATGCGGGATGCGACCGGGTGTGCGGGGGTGATGATTGCGCGGGGCTCGCACGGTGCGCCGTGGATCTTCGCGCAGGCGCGGGCGGCGCTCGATGGGCGGCGGATTCCGCCGGACCCCGACGTGGAGGAGCGGTTTCGGGTGGTGATCGAGCACGCGCGCAACGCGATCGCGTTCGAGCGGGACGAGGAGTTGGCGATGGTCGAGTTTCGCAAGCACCTGGGCTGGTACACGAAGGGGCTGCCCGAGGGTCGCGCGCTGCGGCAGCGTCTTTTCCAGGTCCGTCGGCTCGAGGAGGCGCAGTCGATCCTGGAGGAGTATCGGTCCCGCTACGCGTTGGCGGCATGAGACGCGAGCAGGTCCTGCGGCTGCTCGAGGCGGTGGCGGCGGGGCGGGCGGCGCCCGAGGCGGCGCTGGAACGGCTGGGCTGGGCGCCGTTCGAGCCGGTGGGCAATGGGGAGGGTGCGGCGGCGTTCGCGCGGTTGGACCACCATCGCATGCTCCGGCAGGGGCACCCGGAGGTGGTCTATTGTCCGGGGAAGACGGCGGCGCAGCTCGTGGAGATCTGTGAGCGGCTCGCGGCGCGCGGGACGGGGTTCCTGGCCACGCGTGCGGATGCCGCGGCGCGCGCGGTGCTGGCCGAGCGCTTTCCGGCCGCGGCGGTGCACGACGTCGCGCGGATCGTGCACCTGCCGGCGGAGGGGCCGCCGGAGCCGGGCGGGGCCGGTCCGATCCTGGTGGTCAGCGCAGGGACGAGCGACGTGCCGGTGGCGGAGGAGGCGGCGGTCACGGCGGCGGCGTTGGGCAACGACGTCGAGCGGCTCTACGATGTGGGCGTGGCCGGGCTCCATCGGCTGCTGGGCGAGGCCGAGGCGTTGGCGCGCGCGGCGGTCGTGATCGTGGTCGCGGGAATGGACGGTGCGCTCCCGTCGGTGGTGGCGGGGCTGGTGCGTGTCCCCGTGATCGCGGTGCCGACCAGTATCGGTTACGGCGCGTCGTTCGGCGGCGTGGCCGCGCTGCTGGGGATGCTGAACAGTTGCGCGGCGGGGCTCACGGTCGTGAATATCGACAACGGATTCGGCGCCGCGTGCGCGGCCACGCGCATCGGCCAGATTCGCGTCCGGTCCTCCTGAGGTCACCGGGTTGAGCGTTTCCGAGGCCCTGCGGGGCGCGATCGTAGCCGGCGGCGCCGCCTACCTGGGCGCGCTCGTGCTGCTGCCGTGGTTGCCGCCGTTTGCGCTGGCCATCGCTGCCGTCGTCGCGCTCGCGGCGATCGGCTACGGCTGGAACCGTGCCGGCCGGCCGTGGACGGCCGCCCCCGTCGCCGCTCTCGGCCTTCCGCTCCACCTGCTGCTTCTCGCCACGGGCGGCCTGGATTCGCCGCTCCTGCCGCTTGTGGCGCCGTGGTTGATGTTCGTGGCGCTCCACGGCGCCCCCACATGGACCGCTGCCCTGAGCGGCCTGGCCGCGCTGCTGCTGGTGGCCGCCGAGGCGTGGTACGGCAATGTGACGGGGCGCGGCATCCTCGAAGCGGGCGTGGTCACGCTGGGCGGGCTGCTTCCGGCCTGGCGCATCGAGCGCACCCGGCGTGTGGCCGCGGCGCAGGAGACCACGCTGAACCGCATCCTGGACGAGGTCGAGACCGGCCACGACGGTGACGAGGCCGTCGAGGCCGTGCGGCGCCTGAACGAGCTGGAGAGCGTCCTCGACCGCATCCGCATCGAGGTCGCGGCGACGCGCGCCGTCCTCTGGGATGTCGATGGCGAGGGGGGACGGGCGTGGCCGCGCGTGACGGCCGGAGGCGCGGACCCCGCCGCCGTCCCGCTGGCTGGCGATCCGCTGTGCTGGGCGTGGGAGGAGGCCATGCCGCTGCGACTCGAGACGCCGCCCCGCTGGGCGGCGGGCGCCGCGCGCACCTGCGTGATCCCGCTCGAGCCGCTCGGCGAGCGCGCGTCACTGCTCACCTTCGACTTCGACGAGGCGATCGCGTTCCCGAGTGCACAGATGCTGGCGGATGCATCGCGGCGGCTCTGGTTGGTGCTGCGCGTACAGCAGCGGGAGGCGCGCGCCGTGGCGGCGCGCCAGCGCCTGATGCTCCTCCTCGGCGTCTTGCGGCAGCTCCCGCGCGAACTGGCGGCCGAGTCCTTCGCGAAGGAACTGGCCGACGCCGCCACGCAGCTCGCCGACGGAACCGGCGCCGCCGTCGCGCTCTGGGAAGACGACGCCGGTCGCGTCCTGGCCGCTTCGGGCGACGATGGCGGCCCCGAGGCGGGTGCGGGCTTCGGTCCGATCGAGTGCGAGATGGCGCTCGCCGCACGGCACGGCGTGAGTCTCATCCGCGACCGCCGGCGCGCCGACGCGCACCGCCTCCCGGTCGCCGTCCCCGGCGAGCGCTGGCTCGTCGAGCCGCGCGCCCTCGGCGTCGTCCCGCTACGCGACGCCATCTACGGGGTCACCGGCGTCCTCGCCGTCTGGACCAGCGAGCAGGATCGAATCGACCCGCGCGCCGTCGAGATGCTCGAAACCCTCGCGCCCTACGCGGCGCTCCAGCTCCGCCAGCACCGCATTTTCGGCAGTCTGCGCGAATCCGCGGAGCGCGACCCGCTGACCGGCCTCTACAACCGCCGTGTCTTCGACGAGCGGCTTTCCACGGAGACGAAGTACTTCCAGCGGCACCGGCGCCCGGTTGCAATGGTCCTCGCCGACATCGACCACTTCAAGCAAGTCAACGACACGCACGGCCACGAGGCCGGCGACAGCGTGCTCCGCGCCGTCGCCGCGCTCCTGCGTTCCACGGTCCGCGAAGTCGACCTCGCAGCGCGCTTCGGCGGCGAGGAACTCGTCGTGCTGCTCCCCGAGACACCGCTGAGCGGCGCACAACAGCTCGCCGAACGCTTCCGTCGCGCCGTCGAGTCCACGCCCATCGCGTGGAACGAGCACGTGATCCCGGTCCGCGTCTCGCTCGGCGTCTCCGCCGCGCCGGAATGCGCCGCCGATCCGAGCGCTCTCCTCGCCACCGCCGATGCCGCGCTCTACGCCGCGAAGCGTGGCGGCCGCAATCGCGTCGCGGTCGCACCGCCGGTCACGGTTGACCGGGGCCCCGATCTTGCCTAGATTCAAGGTGCAGGGGCCGATACGGATTCGACGTGTTTAGTGAAGTCGGCGCTGCGTGCCGAGGTGCCGTCACCTCGTGAAAAAACGGCAACACACACAAGTGCCAACACTCAGATGGCGCTGGCTGCGTAACTAAAAACTTACGCACCCGTCTTCCGTTGGACCCGGCCCGAGGTCCGGCGGAAGGCGTCGATCGAATCGGGCTGGTCGGTGGGCGACGTCGCGCCGCCCTTCCGGCGAGAACCCGCGCGACTGGTCCGGGAGAGGCCGTCCGCTGGCCGCCGAACGGATGAGATGATGAACAGCGGAACACGCACGTAGAGGCGCGGAGGGATCTATTCGCGGACGCGGGTTCGACTCCCGCCGGCTCCATGGAGCAGCGAGTGGGCACGCCACGGAAACGGCGGAGCGAGACGAGAGTCTCGCTCCGCCGTTTTTCTTTGCGCGGTCCTCTCGCGCGGGCCGTCACGCGCGAGAGGACGCAGCGCGCAGCCAGGCGCGCAGGCGCGCGCGGCCGGCCGGGCCGCTACGGAGCGGCGGGCGCGGCCTCCGCGGCCGCTGCCTCGGGTCGCTTCGCGCGGCGCAATCCCGGGTACGGGGAGCGGGTACGCCAGAGGATCGCGAAGGCCAGCGCAAGCCCCACAACCGAGAGTGCGTAAGCCCACCAGGGCGGTCCCCCTTCGGGCCACCAGCCGTAGTAGGCCGACAGCAGTGTGATGGTGTTGTTGAGCGCGTGCCAGAGCATGGCGGGGAAGATCGAGCCGGTGATCATCACGACGGCGGCGAGGGTGATGCCCAGGAACGCGGTGGGGCCGAGCCGGTCGAGCGAGAAGTGGAAGATCGCGAAGATGAGGCCGACCACGAGCGCCGTCGCGACGGGCGAGAGCCGGCGGCTGAGTCCGTGCAGCAACACGCCGCGGAACGCGATCTCCTCGCAGATCCCCGGCAGCACGCAGAGGAAGAGCACCACCTGGGCGATGGGCAGGTCTTCGGGCAGCAACAAGCGCCCGAAGGCCTCTTTCATGCTCTCGGGCACGGGCAGGATCGTGGTCAGGAGCCGTGCGATGCCGAGGGCGGTCATGAGCCCGGAGGGCGCGCCGATGAGCACGGCGAGCCAGGCGGCTGCCGGTGGGCGGCGGAGCGCGAGTGCCTCCCGGGGATCGAGCCGGTAGCGGCGGAGGATGAGGAGTGATCCCCCGAGGAAGATGCCGAGCAGATTGACCGCGGCCTGGCCGCGCACGTCGACGCCGGCCATCCCCAAGGAGACGAAGATGAAGACCCCCCACAACGCCGCGTACCAGCGCAGCACGTGGCGCGGAAAGAGAGCGGGTCCGCCGATGAGGTCCGACCGCTCGAGTTCGGCGGCGGTGATCAACCGCTCCGTGGACAGCAGCCGCGAGGTGAGGCGCGCGGCCCACAGCGCGGCAGCGGAGGTCGTCACGAAGGCCAGACCGAGGAACGGCCAGTCGAATTCGCCGGTCAGCACCTCGCGCGCGGCGACGCTGACACTGGCGAGCGGCACCAGCGCCACGACCGACCGCAGCTCGATGTCCGGCAAGATGGCCGCCGCGGCGGGCAGCAGGAAGAGCATCGAGAGGGGGAGGAAGTAGATCTGGTACTCCTTGTAGCTCTTGGCATATCCCGAGAGCAGGAGGAGCGCGCTCGATACGAGCGCGGCGACGGGGAGGAACAGAAGCAGCAGGACGAGGAGCGCAACGGGTCCCACGGCCACGGCCAGATTCTCGGGGACGTCGATCAACCCGATCCCCAGATACGCGAGCAGGTTGGCGATGTTGATCACCGTGATCGCCACGCCGACCGTGATCACCGCCAGTTGTTTCGAGGCGACGATCTCGCCGCGCCGCGCCGCCGTGGTGAGCAGGTTCTCGAGGGTGCCGCGCTCCTTCTCGCCGGTGATCGCGTCCACGGCGACGATCGAGCCGCCGCTCAGCAGGAGGAGGACCAGGAGCGGCGTGAGGAAGAGGCCGAGCAGCGCACCTCCTTCGTCCGCCGCGCTGGCGATGTTGTGCGGCTCGACGCTCGCGACGGCCGCCGGCGCGACGGGCAGCCCACGCGTCGCCAGGATCCGGTCGCGGCGGAGCGCACGCACGTCGCGCAGCCGTTCGGCCAGGCGGTCGGCAGCGGTCGAGGATCGCTCGCTGTCTTCGCGGTAGAGCAGGCGGAGCACGGGGACCGCCACGCCACCGGCGGCCGGCTCGGCGTGGTCCGCGGTGTCCGCGGCTTCCCGTTCGCGCCGGTACTCCGCCGCGCTCAGCGCCTCGACGATGAGGTGCAGTTCGCCGGCCTCGAGGAGCGAGTCCGGCTCCCCCGTGGGCCCGGGCGCGAAGCGGGCCGCGGCGGCTCCATCATCGCCGGTGGAGTCCGGCGGCAGCGCCAGCGCTTCGTCGATGAGCGTTCGGGCGAATGCGGCCTGACTACCGGTCACGGCGTAGCGGAAGGTCGTGGCTTCGAGTGCCTCCCGGTTCCGCTCCTCGGCCATCCGCATGACGAGGATGATCGCGGGGAAGAGGAGTAGCGGCGCGACCACGGCGATGAGGATCGTCCGCCGGTCGCGCAGGAGCATCTTCAGCTCGTAACGGTAGAGCGTGCCGAGGATCGAGAGATCCAGCCGGCCCGAGCCGTGGGTCATGGCCGCCGGCTCTCCGCGGCGACCCGCGCCCGGCCCATCGGCTCGACCCCGCCGACGAAGTGGACGAAGATGTCCTCGAGGTAGTGCTGCCCGGTCGCCTGCCGAAGCTCGTCGAGCGTTCCCGTCGCGAGCAGCTTGCCGTGGTGGATGATCGCGATCCGGTCACACAGCCGCTCGGCCTCGCTCATGATGTGCGTCGAGAAGATGATGGCCTTCCCTTCGTCGCGGAGGTCGCCGATCACCTGCTGCATGGCGAGCGCGTTGATCACGTCGAGTCCGACGGTCGGTTCATCGAAGATGAGCACCGGTGGGTCGTGGGCGACCGTGCGCGCGATCGAGACCTTCTGCTTCATCCCGCTCGAGAGCTTCTCGACCCGTGCATCGGCGTACTCGGCGATGCCGAACCGATCGATCAGCTCGGCCACGCGCGCGGCGACGGCGCCGGCCGGGTAGCGGTTGACGCGCGCGAAGAATTCGAGTGTCTCGCGCGCGGTCAGGCGCGGGTAGAGCGCGGTCGATGCGGAGTAGAAGCCCAGATTCCGGCGCACGGCCTCGGGCTCGTCGACCACGTCGTGCCCCATGACGCGGGCGCTGCCCGCGGTGGGCGCGAGGATCGTGGCGAGCATGCGGAGCGTCGTCGTCTTCCCCGCGCCGTTCGCGCCGAGCAGCCCGAAGACCTCGCCGGCGCGGCACGCGAAACTCACCTCGGCGACGGCCCGCACTTCGCCGCGCCCCTCGTCGTAGAACGTCTTCGCTAGGCGCTCCACCTCGACCGGCGGCACGCCGGGGGTGGGCGCGCTCACGCGCCACCTCCCGCGCGGGCCGGCGCGTGGCGGCCGGGGAGCAGCCGTTCCTTCATGAATTTCCAGAGACTCCCGTCGTAGGAACCGAGCAGGTGGTCCTCGAAGCGGAGAATCCGGCGCGCGAGCCACAGGCAGAGCACGACCATCGCGAGCAGCACGAGCAGCGCCTCGGCGATGAGCGGCCAGGCGAACGAGCCGCGAATAGCGTCCTGGATCATCTGGGCCACGTTGGCGATGGGGACGAGTGCGATCCCGGGGGTGAGGTGCCGATCGGGCGCGTTCCCCAGGGCGATGGGAAGGATGGCGAGCCAGTAGACCGGCGTCACCATCGACTGCCCGTCCTTGAAGGTACGGGCGAACGAGGCGAGGATCATCATGGCCGCGGCGAAGAAGAGCGCGAGTGCCGCCGCGCCGAGGATCATGACGGGAACCGCGAGGAGCGGGATGCGGAACTGGAAGGACCCGGACGCGTCCGCCAGCAGCGGGGCGAAGACGGCGCCCATGGACATGGTCATGGCGGCGACGTTCAGGGCGCCGGCGATGATCCCCAGCGTCGCCACGTAGAGGTACTTGGCGACGATGATGCTCGAGCGCGAGGCGGCGACGGTCATGAGGGTCTCCCAGGTCGCGCGCTCCCGCTCACCGGCGGTCGCGTCGATGGCGGGGAAGAAGCAGCCGAGCGCCACCAGATGACCAGGAAGAGCGGGACCATCTCGCCGAGCAGGAATGCGCCCATGTCCCCGCCGCTCGCCGTGTTTTCCTCTTCGACGCGGAACTGCTCGAGCGCCGCGGGCGCGATCCCGAGCGTCTCCGCCTGCTGCGCCAGCCAACGTTCGCGGTAGGCGTCGACGACGTCCTCGACGCGGTCCCGCGCCCGGCGACTCCGCGACACCGAGCGGTCGTAGGTGATGCGCACCCGGAAGTTGCCCGCGAGCGCCGCGCCCTCCGGTCCCGGCGGCAGCACCTCGACCAGTGCATCCAGCTCCCCCTCGCGGACCCGCTCGACCGCCGCGTCGCGCGATGCGGCGATCGTATCCAGCGAGACGGACTCGAGCGCCGCGAGCGAGTCGCGCAGTTCCGTCTGCGCCGCGCCGAGTCCCATGAGTGCCACGCGCGAGACCGCCCGCTCCGAGGCTCCCTGGACGTACGTGATCCCGGTGAACACCATCCACAGGAGCAGGGGATAGAGGAAGATCGGCAGGAGGATGCTGTTGACCACGATCGCGCGCTCGCGCAGCGCGGCGCGCAGCTCGCGGCGATAAAGGATCCAGATCTCGTATCGATGCACGGTGTTTCTTCGGAGGAGGTTCGAGCCCGAAGGCTCTCGCCCGGCGAGTTTCCCAATCTGTCCACCCTCCGCCGCGTACGCAAGCGGTATCGAGGACCGAGGGTCGCCGGCGGAATGGGGAGGACCGAAGGTAACGTGAAACGTTTCGTCCTGATTCGCGACGCCCGAACCGCTGCCGCGTGCCGAGCTGCCGACACCCGATCGGGCCGGCGGGCCGCGTGCGGAACGGGCTCGCGTCCACGGGGTTTCACCGCTCGCCGTGCCGGCCGTACCGCTGCCGCCGTGGCTACCGCTGCTGGCGGTGCCGTTCACGCTGGCGGTTCTGGCGGTTCTCGACGCGAGGCGACGCAGGCGACGCGGGGACCCGCGGGGCCGGCGCGAGGCGGAGGAGTCGGGTCCGGAGGTGAGCGATGAAAACAAGCGAACGCGTGGTGCGGCAACCGGCCGATGCGGCGGCCGCACCGTTTCGAGTATTGGAGCGGGCGCGCTGGAGCGACGTCGACGCGGCGGGGATCGTCTGCTACGGCGCGTACCTGCGCTTTTTCGAGGTGGCGGAGACGGAGCTGTTCCGTTCGTTCGGGCTGCCGATCGGGACGCTCCAGCAGCAACATCGCCTGTGGCTGGTGCGGCGGCGGGTCGAGTGCGACTTCTTCCGTCCGATCCTGCTGGACGAGGAGGTCGAGGTCTTCGCCTACATCACCGCGGTCGGGCGCACATCGCTGGGGGTGGGTTTCCTGGCCCGGCGGCTGGGTGAGCGGGAGCTGGCCGCGGAGAGTCGTTACGCGCTGGTGGCGGTCGATGCGGAGCGGCTGACACCGGTGCCGTTGCCGGAGATGGCGCGAGAGCTGCTGGTGGCGGCGCGGCTCGATCGGACCGCGGTGCTCGGCGCGCTCGGGTTGGCGGAACACGAACGCGGAAGCGGGAGGGAGTCATGAGCCAGGCGCCGGAGGCATGGCTGAGAGGGCCGATCGAGAGCGTGGATCCCTATCTGATGCCCGTGGCCCACGCGCTCGTACAGGCGGGTGAGGACCTCGAGCGCGCGGCGGCGGATCTCACGCCCGAGGAGCTCTGGGCGCGGCCGGGCGGCGCGGCCTCGATCGGCTTTCATCTGCGCCACATCGCGGGCGTCGTGGACCGGCTTCTCACGTACGCGAACGGCGAGATGCTGAGCGAGGCGCAGCTCCGTGCGCTGCGGACCGAGGGCGAGCCCGGGGAGCCGCCGGCCGGGGCGGCGGAGCTGGTCCGGAACGCGCGGGAGGCGCTCGCACGCGCGCTCGACCAGGTCCGGCGCACACCGCGGGACGCGCTGCTGGAGCCACGCGCCGTGGGCCGGGCCAGGCTGCCGAGCACCGTGCTCGGATTGCTCTACCACGCGGGCGAGCACGCGACGCGCCACACGGGCCAGGTCATCACGACGGTCCGGGTCCTCCGGGGGGAGGCACGGCCCGGGGGAGCGGAGCGCTGATCCCTGACGGCGTCGCGCCGCGAGCCGGGCGTGGCCGGGCCGCCCGAGCGGCCGTCGCGGCACGCAATTGGGATTCGCTCGCGGGTCGTAGGGCCGCCGCGAGCGACCCGGCGGCTCCGGGCGGGCGGTCGAGTGTCTCCGGGCCGGAGGCCGAAGCGTTCCAAAACACGGAGGCGGTCATGGCGGATGGCGAGACCGGCCGAGCCTCGGACGAATTTTCGTTTCTCCAACGGAACCGCCTCGAGGCCAAGCCGCGGGATCGAGGGCTGACGGAGATCCGGGGGCCGTACTATACGGTGATGGGCCGGCGCTACCTGGCCGATGTGCTCGAGACCATGGGCGCGCACGTGGATTCGCTGAAGTTCGCCGGCGGCTCGTTCACGCTGATGCCGCCGGAACGCGTGCGCGAGCTGACGGACCTGGCGCACGAGCACGACGTCCTCGTCTCGACGGGCGGCTTCCTGGAATCCGTCCTGCCGCAGGGCGCCGAGGCCGTGGACGCATACATCGAGGCGTGCAAGCGCCTGGGGTTCGACATCATCGAGATCTCGGCGGGCTTCGTGACGCTGCCGACCGATGACTGGCTGCGCCTGATCGAGCGGGTGCGGCGGGCGGGGCTCAAGCCGAAGCCGGAGGTCGGGATCCAGTTCGGCGCGGGCGGCGCGACGCGGGCGGCGGAGCTGGAGGTCGAAGGGGCGAGCGACCCCGAGTTCGCGATCGAGCGCGCGCGCCGGTTCCTCGAGGCGGGCGCGTACATGGTGATGATCGAGTCCGAGGGGATCACGGAGGAGGTCGCGCGCTGGCGGACGGACGTGCCGGCGCGCTTCATCCGCGTGTTGGGGCTCGAGAAGCTCATGTTCGAGGCGGCCGACCCGCCGGTCTTCCAATGGTACATCAGGAATTACGGACCCGAGGTCAACCTGTTCGTGGATCACTCGCAGATCGTGCAATTGGCCGCGCTGCGCGCGGGGATCTGGGGTCCGAAGAGCCTCTGGCGGCGCGTCGTGACGTACCGGCCCTGAGGCGGCGGCCGGGGCACGCGCCGCCATGAGGATGCGACGCCATCACGGTCGAGTGAATGGCGGCGCGACCCACTGCCGCGCGAGGCCGATGAACGTCGCCGCCCAGGCGAGGAGCGCGGCGGCGCCGACGGTGAAGGCGAGGGGGCGCAGCGCGGGCCAGCGTAGCGCCTCGACGAGCCGGAACGTGGCGACCGCGTACATTCCCAGCGGGAAGACCATGCTCCAGTACTGACCGTCGTAGCGGAGCGGGATCCGCCGACGAATGTGGCGCCATGCGCCGAGCACGAGAAGCAGCGGGATCCACCACGTGGCCGTCGCCCAGAAGAGGAGCGTGAAGCCTTCGAGGAACGGGAGGATCTCGCCCAGAAACGGCCAGTCGTCCGCGCGCAGCACGAGGAGAGCGCCGGCCAGCGTCGTGATCGCGACCGCTCCCATGTTGATCCAGTAGGGGGGCGCCAGGCGTTCCGGATCGAAGGGAAAGAAGAGGAAACGGTAGAGGATGAGCGAGAAGAGCAGGATGTAGAACATGGAGCCCAGCAGGAACATCCCCAGCGCGAAGCCGAGCGCCGCGGGCGCGGGGCCGGGCAGTTCGGTGGCGAGGAGCGTGCCCAGGACCGCCACCGACTGGGTCGAGACGACGATCAGCATCCACGCCCCGCTCATCCCCTCATCCAGTCGCGGCTTCTCGGGCAGGATCGTCATGAGGGTGAAGAAGGCGTAGATCAGCCCGAACCACAGGATGCCCCCGAGTCCGAGGAGCCCCGCCGCGACCTGCGGTCGGCCCGCAAGCACCACGAACTCCGTGCCGAGCACGCACGTCCCCGCCACGGTGGTCAGGAAGCCGGGCGCACGCGAGTGACTCCGCAGGTCCGCCGCGGCGCGTCCACGGAAGGCCAGCACGCGCACGGCCGTCAACAGGACCAGGAGGGTGTAGCCGAGGACGTTGATGCCGAAGAGCGGCCAGGCAATGCCGTGCAGCCCCGACAGGTCCGCGGCCGTCGAGACGATCCCCGTCGCCATCACCACGGAGAACGACGCCGGCGGCAACCCGGCCGCCCGCGCGGCGATGCGCGAGCGGAGCCGCGGGCGCATCTCCTTCCGTGGACCGGGTGACGAGGCGCTCATCCGTTCACCCCGTCCCGATCAGGTCCTTCGGTCCAGCCCGTAGACGTCGCGCAGCAGCCCGAAGGTGACCGTGAGCGCGTGGAATGCCTCCGGGGTCACGGATCGCGTTCACTCACGCCGAGGAAGAGAGTGTCGCAGCGCCGTCCGCGTGCCTCGTAGCATACCCGCGGGGTGGATGCGCCGCAAGCCGCGGCGCCGTCCGGTTCGCGCTCGGGAGACGCCGGCTCGGGCGCGCCACCCGCACGCCCATCGCGTCCGCGGAACGGGCTCCCATCCACGGGGTTTCAACGCGCGCCGTACCGCTGCCACCGCTGCCGGCCACGGTGACCATGTCGGCGGTGCTCGACGCGAGGCGACGCGGTGGTGCCGCGAAGCGATCCGAGGCGTCGGGCGAGGAAACTCCGCCCGACGGCTGGGTGAGTGGGCGCCGGCCGCAGAGCGTCGTTGCGCGCTGGCGGCGGTCGCTGCGGAGCACCGGACACCGGTGCCGTTGCCGGAGGTGTTGCCGGAGGCGCTGGTGGCGGCGCGGCTCGAGCGGGCCGCGGCGCTCGGGGCGATGGGGGTGGTGGAAGGGTGACCAAAACGCGACGGAGCCGTGAGCCGACGACCGGAGGCGGCTCCATGAAAGGGAGATGAGATTCATGTCGGAACGCATCGATTACCGCCAGGTCGCGCCCGGCGCGATGAAGGCCATGCTGGGCCTCGAGGGTTACGTGCGCGAGAGCGGGCTCGAGGCATCACTGCTCGAGCTGGTCCGGCTTCGTGCCTCGCAGATCAACGGGTGTGCCTACTGCGTGGACATGCACACCAAGGATGCCCGCGCCGCCGGTGAGACCGAGCAGCGCCTCTACGCCGTGTCGGTGTGGCGGGAGGCGCCGTTCTTCAGTGAGCGGGAACGCGCTGCGTTGGCCTGGACGGAGGTCGTGACGGAGGTGAGCCGGGCGGGCGTGCCGGATGAGGCCTACGCCGCGGCGCGGGAGCATTTCAGCGAGCAGGAGCTGGTGAACCTGACGATGGCCATCGTGGCGATCAACGGCTGGAACCGCATCGCGATCGCGTTCCGGCCGGAGGTGGGGAGCTACCAGCCGCGAGGTGCGAAGGAATGATCGGTGCGGGGGCGCCGGGGCGCCACCGTGCCCCGCCGCCCCCGCGCGCCTCACCCCTCGGATATCTCGCCCTACATCCGCCCGAGTCGACCGTCGCCCCCGCGCGTCTCACCCCTCCTGGCGTGTGCGCCAGAGTGCGGGCGACACCAGGAGCACGGGGCAGGGCGCACGGCGGGCCACGGCGGACGCGACGCTCCCGATGAGCGCCCGCTGGATCGCCCCGCGCCCATGGGTGCCGAGGGCCAACAGGTCCGCCTTCTCCTGCTCGGCGTAACGGACGATCTCCGCGGCGGGCTCGTTCGACCAGCGGATGTCCTCGATCCGTTCGACGCCGGATGCGCCGCCCACCCGTTCGAGCGCGGCTTCGACTTCGCTGTGGATGACGGCGGCGATGGTCCGTTCGTCGATGGCGGCGCGTCCGCTGATCCCGTAGGCGACGGGGGCGACGTGCAGGACGCGGAGTTCGGTCCGTGGTTCGCCGTCGGCGGGCGCACCGAGCGTGGCGGCCCAGGCGAGTGCGTGATCGAGGCCGGCGCGGGCGGCCTCCGAGAGGTCGGTCGGCGCGACGACGCGGCGGAGCGGTAGCGAGAGGCCGTCCCCGATGATGAGGACCGGCACGGCAGCGGTGCGCACGACTCGGTCGGCCGTCGAGCCGAGGAAGCGCGCGGCGAGGCTCCGGCGCCGGTGGCGCCCGAGCACGATCAGATCCGCCGCGACGGCGTCCGCGCGATCGAGGATCGCACCGTGCGCGACGTACACGGCCACGTGTCGGCTCGCCACCAGTTCGGGATCGGGAACGGACCGGTGTACCTGCGCGCGCAACGCCTGTTCGGCCTCCGCGAGCCGGCGCGCGAAGCCCGGCAGCGATTCGTCCGACAGCTCGATGTACGGGAGCGGCTGGAAGTCGAAGGCGTGGATGATGTGGAGCTTCGCGTGGACGACGGCGGCGATGGCGGCCGCGGCGCGAACGAGGGTGTCCGATCCCGCGGAGAGGTCCGTCGCGACAAGGATCGAGCGGATGGCTGCGGGTCCCACGGGTCCTCCGCGCTGTCGTGCAGGCCGGCTCGGAGCGGGTGCCGCTGGGCGGGGAGCGGGGCGCGGCCTCGCCGTTCTCGGCCCGCGGTCCGGGTCCGGGCCGTGAAGTAGCGGCTCACCGGTCCGGACCGCACGCTGCACCGCTCGTGCCACGGTGTGATCCGCCGGCACGGGATTCGCCGCCAACCGCTCTCGCCCCCGGGCGGCACTGCCCGCGTAGGCCATAGGGCGCGACGTTGCCGGGGCCGTCGGTCTCGGCACGGGGCGCTTGCCGGAGTGCCCGCCGGGTGGGGCGTGAACTGGGCGACTCCGGCGGCGAGCTCGCAAGCCCGGCGGACCGCCCGAGTGCCCGGCGCGGTCCTGAGTACCAACCATATCCGTTGCCATGACCGGCGCACCGGATCCGATCGAAACGGCCGCGCCGTGGCACGCTCTCTCGGTCGATGAGGCGCTCGATCGGCTCGAGAGCGCACCATCGGGTCTTGGCGTGCGCGAGGCCCGGGCGCGCCTGCGCCGGTTCGGGCCGAACGCGCTCGAAACCGCGCCGCCCGCGTCTGCGTGGCGGATCCTGCTCGATCAGCTCCGGAGCGTGGTGGTGCTGCTCCTGGCCGTCGCGGCGGCGGTCGCCTGGGCGGTTGGCGATCCACTCGACGCGGCGGCGATCGGCGGCGTCGTCGTGATCAACACGGGGCTCGGCTTCCTGACGGAGATCCGTGCGCGTCGAGCGATGGAGGCGCTACTGCGGCTCGAAGTCGCGCACGCCACCGTGGTCCGGGAGGGGCGCGCGCAGCAGATCGATGCGCGGGATCTCGTCCCGGGGGACGTGATCCGCGTCGAAGCGGGCGATGCGGTGCCGGCCGACGCGCGCCTGCTCACGTCCGTCGAACTGCGCGTCAACGAGGCCGCACTCACCGGCGAGTCGGTGCCTGCCGACAAGCAGGCCGCCGCGGTGCTGGACGTGGCCGTGCCGCTCGCCGACCGCCGGAACATGCTCTACAAGTCGACCACGGTCGGCGCCGGGAGCGCGACGGCGGTCGTGGTCGCCACCGGGATGGCCACCGAGGTCGGACGGATCGGACGGCTGGTGGGTGGCATCGCGGAGGAGCGCACCCCGCTCGAAGTCCGCCTCGATGCGCTGGGCCGGCGTCTGGTCGGCGTCGCGCTCGTGCTGGGCGCACTGGTCGCGGCGCTCGGCGCCGTGCAGGGGATGCCGCTGGGGCGGCTCATCGAGACCGGTATCGCGCTCGCCATCGCGGCGGTCCCGGAAGGCCTGCCCGTGGTCGCGACCGTCACGCTGGCCGTGGGCGTGCGCCGCATGGCGGCCCGCCACGCGTTGGTGCGCCGGCTGCCATCGGTCGAGACGCTCGGCTCCGTCACGCGGATCTGCACCGACAAGACCGGGACGCTCACCGCGGGCGAGATGACCGTGACCACGGTTTGGGTGGCGGACCGTGAGTTCCGGATCAGCGGCGTCGGCTATGCGCCGGACGGCGTCTTCTCCGAGGATGGCGTCACCGTGCGCCCGGCCACGGTGCCGGCCCTCGAGCTGGCGCTGCGCATCGGCGCGCTGGCGAATCGCGCGGATGTCGCGCGGACCGGTGCGGGCTGGACGGTTCGCGGGGATCCCACGGAGGCCGCGCTGCTGGTGGCGGCGCGCAAGGCCGGGCTCGACCGTGAGGCGCTGCGCGCGGCATTGCCGGAAACGGGCGAGGTACCGTTCTCGAGCGAGCGGCAGCTCATGGCGACGTTCCATCGCGCGGCGGACGGAGGCACCGTCGCGTACGTCAAGGGCGCGCCCGCCCGCATCGTGGCGCTGTGCGAGCGCCGGATCGAGCCGGGCGGGGAGGAGCGTCCGCTGGATACGGGGGATCGGGAGGCGCTGCTCGCGCGGAACCGCAAGCTCGCGGCGCAGGGGCTGCGCGTGCTCGCGCTGGCGTGCGGACGGGTGCGGGAACCGCGCGGGGCGGCATTGCGGGGTCTGACCTTCGTCGGCTTCGTCGGGATGATCGATCCGCCGGCGCCCGGCGTCGCGGAGACGATCCGCGTGTTCCGCGCGGCCGGGATCCGCACGATCATGCTGACCGGCGACCAGCAGCTCACGGCCGAAGCGATCGCGCGCGAACTGGGCGTGCTCGCGCCCGGCGAGGAGGTGCTGGACGGCAGCGAGTTCGAGCGCCTCTCCGATCCGGAGCTGGCCGCGCGCGTCCAGCGGGTGGGCGCCTTCAGCCGGGTCGGCCCCGAGGCCAAGCTGCGCATCGTCTCCGCGTACCAGCGCGACGGCGAGATCGTCGCCATGTTGGGCGATGGCGTCAATGACGCGGCGGCGCTCAAGAAGGCGGACGTGGGCGTCGCGATGGGGCGGCGCGGCACCGACGTCGCGAAGGAGGCCGCCGACGTGGTGCTGCGCGACGACCGCTTCCGGACCATCGGCGCGGCCGTCGAAGAGGGCCGCGTCATCTTCGACAACATCCGCAAGTTCGTCTTCTACCTCTTCAGTTGCAATCTGGCCGAGGTGCTGGTGCTGCTCGGCGCGGGCGCGGCCGGGCTCCCGCTCCCGCTGACTCCGCTCCAGATCCTCTGGCTCAACCTGGTGACGGACACCTTCCCGGCGCTCGCGCTCGCCCTCGAGCCGGCGGAACCCGACCTCATGCGCCGCCCGCCGCGCGATCCGCAGAAGGCCATCCTCTCGGCGGGCTTCGCTCGCGCCGTCCTCTTCTACGCCGTGTTGATCGCCGGCGCCTCGCTCGGGGCCTTCCTGTGGGGTCTGGCCGCGACGGACCCGTTCCGCGCCATCACCATCGGCTTCATGACACTGGCGCTGGCACAGGCGTCGCACCTCGGCAACGCCCGCAGCCCCGGCCACGTGATCGGGCTGCGACGCGCGACCTCCAACCCCTATGCGCTGGGCGCCGTCGTCCTGGTGGTCCTGCTCCAGCTCCTGGCCGTCGGCTTCGCGCCGTTGGCGCAGGTACTCGACGTCGTCCCGCTGCGCGCCCGAGAATGGCTGATCATCACCGCCTTCGCGCTCCTGCCGGCCATCGTGGGACAGGGGCTCAAGCTCGGCGTCGCCTTCAACCGACGCCGCGCACACCCGTCAGACGCGCAATGATGCCGCCCACCGTGTACGCGATCGCCGCCGCGACCGCACCGACCACCAGCATCTCGAGGCCGCTCCGTCCCCAGCCGCGCGCCGTGACCAGCGTGCGCAGCGCGCCCACGCCGAAGAGCGTGAGTAGCGTGAACGCCGTCGCCAACGGGAACCGGCTCGTCGGGGCGACCGGCACCAGGTATGCCACCAGCGGCACGGCGCCCGCCACGAGGAACGCGAGGAAGGTGGCGATGCCGTGGCGATGCGCGTGCGGCTCGACCTGCCCCCTCCCCTCCGCCGCCCGTGCCGCCTCATCGGAGCGAATCGACAGATAATTGCTCGCGCCCATCGAAACGCCATCCGCGAAGAGATTCGCAATCCCCAGGATCAGGATCGTCCCCGTGGCCAGGTCCGCGCCCGTCACGCCGGCGACGACCGCGAACGTCGTGATGATGCCGTCGTTCGCGCCGTAGACGAGGTCGCGGAGGTAGTGCCGGAAGATCTCCCGCGGCGTGCTGGGCTCGGGGGGCAGGACCGCGCCGGGCATCTCACTCGGACCCGGGGCTCTCCGGCGACCCGACGGGGCGCGCGGCGCCGGTGAAGATCGGGACGATCGAAGGACGGCTGAGCGGGAGATGAAGGTGCACCGAATCCATGGAACGCCTCCGGTCGTGCATCGGGAGGTCCGCGGTGCCCGTCCTGCACGGTCCGGACCGCGGGCTAGGTCGGTTGTCGCATCACTCCGAGGTCGCACACACCCGCGAACCGAGCGCAGCGAGCGCCCACGGGTTCCGAACCCGCGGGCGAACTGCTCTACAGGGGCAAGCGGCCGGTCGGGGTCGGATCGCGCCGCGACTGGAAACCACGGCCGGGCGTGGGGTATCTTCCATGCACGACGCAGGCCCCCGGACGGGTCCCGAATGAACGACGCGGCAAGCACAGGATGGAATCTCCGGCGCGCGATCCGGCTCACGGCTCGCGGCCTGCGCCGCCGTTGTCCCAACTGCGGGTCCGGCGACCTGTTCCGATCCTGGCTCCGAACCCGGCCGCACTGCCGGGGCTGCGGGCTCCTCCTCGACCGGGGCGAGAGCGATTTCTTCATCGGCGCGTACACCGTCAACTTCGTGACCGCCGAGCTCCTGCTCGTCGCGTTCCTCGCCCTGATCGCGGGCGTCACCTGGCCGGACGTGCCGTGGAGCTTCATCTACTACGGCGGGATCGCGCTCATGGTGATCGCGCCCATCGCGTTCTTCCCGTTCTCGAGAACGCTCTGGCTCGCCATCGACCTGGCGTTCCGGCCCGCGACGGCGGCCGAGTTCGCGCCACGCGCGGCCGTCGAGCCGGCCGGTCGGCCGCCGCCCGACGGCCACGGATCCGCCGCGTCCGCCGGCGACGTGGTCCGCCGCGCAACCACGGGGGCGTGATGTCCCGGTCGCCGCGCAGGATCGGAGCGCGCCCGCCCGCGCCGGTGCGTGTGCTCCTCCGGTTCCCCCTCTTCTGGAAGATCCTGATCGCGAACGTCGGGATCGTGATCCTGGGCGTAGCGGTCGGCACGGCGATCACGGCGGGCGTCGTGCGTGATGATCCGGGTCGCTCCCTCACCGAACTCGTCGGGCTCCTCGCGCTTGCCGGCGTGCTGCTGAGCGGACTGGTCAATGCGCTGATCCTCCGCCTCGCGCTCTCGCCCATTGCGCTCCTGGAGCGGACGGCGCGGGCGGTCCAGACGGGGGACTTCGACGCGCGCGCGCCGATCTCGCCGCTTGCCGACCGATCGCTGGAGCGACTTACGCGCACCTTCAACGCGATGCTGGACGGCCTGGCCGGCTACCGCGAGCGGCTGCGCGAGATGGCGGCCCGTGCGCTGCGTGCCGAGGAGGAGGAGCGGAAGCGGATCGCGCGTGAATTGCACGACGAGACGGCGCAGAGCCTGGCCGCGCTGCTGATCCGGCTGCGCCTGGTTCGCGGCGCGGGCGAGCCGGAGCGCCGGGATGCGCTATTGGAGGAGGCGCGGGCGGAGCTGAGCCGCACGCTGGAAGGGATCCGCCGCTACGCGCGTGGGCTCCGGCCGCCCGCGCTGGACGAGCTCGGGCTGGTCCCCGCGATCGCGGCGCATGCGCGCTCGGTGGCGGATGCGACGGGGCTCTCCATCTCGGTGGATGCGCCGCGGCTCGGCGGGCTGCTCTCCCCGGAGGCCGAGCTTGCGCTCTACCGGATGACGCAGGAAGCGCTGTCGAACGTGGCGCGACATGCGGAGGCCACCGAGGCACGGATCACGCTGCAACGCGTCGGCCACGACGTCGTCGTCACGATCGAGGACGATGGACGGGGCTTCGCGGTGGATTCGGTGCTCCGGGGCAGGGGTCGCGGCCTGGGTCTCTTCGGCATGCGCGAACGCGCGGCGTACGTGGGCGGCGAGGTCGACATCGAGAGCGAACCCGGGCGCGGCACGCGCGTCCGCATCCGGATTCCGATCCACGAGAACAGCGTCTATGTCTGAGCCGATCCGGATCCTCCTGGTCGATGACCACGCCGTGCTGCGGGCGGGCCTGCGGGCGCTGCTCGATGCCGAGCCCGACCTGCGCGTGGTGGGCGAGGCCTCGACGGGGGAGGAGGGGGTGGAACGGGCGCGGGAGCTGCGGCCCGACATCGTGGTCATGGACCTTTCCATGCCCGGGATCGGCGGGCTCGAAGCGACGCGCCGGATTGCGGCCCTCGAGCAGAATCCGAAGATCCTGGTGCTCACCGTGCACGCGGAGGAGGAGTACCTGCTGCCGGTCCTCGAGGCGGGCGGGAGCGGGTACGTGACGAAGACGAGCGCGGATGAGGACCTGATCGAGGCGATCCACACGGTGGCCCGCGGCGAGGTCTTCCTCTACCCGAGCGCGGCGAAGCTGCTGCTGAAGGGGTACCGCGAGGCGGAGGTGGGCAGGGAGGCGGGCCCGCTCGAGCGGCTGAGCGATCGGGAGCGCGAGGTGCTCGCGCTCACCGCGGAGGGCTTCAGTTCGAGCGAGATCGGCGAGAAGCTCTTCATCAGTCCGAAGACGGTCGACACCTACCGGTCGCGGATCATGGAGAAGCTCGGACTCAAGCACCGCTCCGAGCTGGTGCGCTTCGCGCTGCGCACGGGGTTGCTGAAGGCCGAGTAGGGAGATCCCCGACAGAAAAATCATCGATTCGCCGACACAAGATCCGCTTATTTCCGACAGACCGGCGGGGCGTGCGCTTCTAGCTTTCGGGTGCGGTTTGGAGAACCGATCCCGAAAGCGGAGGCGGACATGTTGGCGAGTGATTTCTTCCTGAAGATGGCGATCGCCGGGGCCGTGGCGGCGGGCAGCTATGCGGCGCTCGAGCTGAACCGTGCGCCGCGGGTCGAGCGCACGGACTTCGCGGTGACGCGGCCGGTGACGGAGCCCGTGCGGGTGGCGGAGATCGGGCCGGCCTCGGATGCGCCGATCAAGGAGTTCCGCATCCCGATCACGCACGAGACCATCGAGATCGCCGATGGCGTGAAGTACGAGGGGTGGACCTTCGGCGGCACCGTGCCGGGCCCGGTCATGCGGGTACGCGAGGGCGACCGCGTGCGGGTGACGGTCGTCAACGAATCGCCGATGCCGCATTCGATCGACTTCCACTCGGCGCGCATCCCGATGAACGAGGCGTACCGCACGTTCATGCCCGGGGATTCGCTGAGCTTCGAGTTCATCGCGCGTGATCCCGGCGCCTACCTGGTGCACTGCGGAACGCCGCCGGTTCTGATGCACATGATGCAAGGGATGTACATGGCGTTCATCGTGGACCCGAAGGAGGGCTGGGGCACGGACGCCGACCGCGAGTTCGTCCTCGTGCAGAGCGAGTTCTACGCGGCCGATGACGCGAAGAACGGTGCCCACGGTCCGGATTGGGCCGCGGCGATGGACAAGCACGCGAGCCAGGTGGTCTTCAACGGCCGGGCGTTCCAGTACAAGCATCATCCGCTGTCGGTGAACGTCGGAGACCGCGTGCGGTTCTTCGTGGTCAACGCGGGCCCGAACTTCCGGAGCGACTTCCACATCGTCGGCGCCGTCTTCGACCGGGTCTATCCGGACGGGGATCCCGACCACGCGCTCGAAGGCGTGCAGACGTGGACGGTCCCGGCGGGCGGCGGCGCCGTCTTCGAGACCACCTTCGAGGAGGGCGCGAGCGGGGAAGGCGTATACGCCTTCGTGACGCACGCCTTCGCCGATGCGGAGAAGGGCGCGGTCGGGCTGATCCGGGTCGGTGAGCCGCAGCTCGTGGCGGGGGTAGGACACTGAGCGGGCGCGAGAAGTGGCCGGCCGGGGGGCGCCCCCGGCCGGCCGGGCCCGCAAGCGGTCGTCACGTCACTCCGGAGTCGCAGGCGCCGGCGAACCGAAATGCGGCGAGCGGCCGCGCGGCTCCGAACCCGCGGGTGAGCCGCCCTGAGCGGCAACGGAGCGGCCCGGATGTGACATTGGTCACAGCCGGGCCGGCCGCGCGGGGGTAGATTCCGGGTATCGAGCCAGGCGTGTGCGATCCCAGCGGGCGGCGTTCCGGTGGAACGTGCGCGAGGCGCTCGTGGCGCGGACCGGGGTCCGCCGGTGGCCGGAAACAGGGCGAGCATCGCGCGCCCGCGCCGTCGCATGGCGGGGCCGGGAGCGTGGATGCGCGGGAGGCGAGGAGCACGGTGTACACGCTGGTGCGGCGATTCATCAAGACGGGGATCGGCTTCCTGGTGGCGGGGCTGGTGGTCGGCGTCTACATGCTGGTCCGGCGGGAGTTGTGGGGGGATTGGCCGCACCCGTATCTGGTGTCGGCGCACGCGCACGCGGTGCTCGTCGGGTTCGTGATGTTCCTGATCCTGGGCGTCGCGTTGTGGCTCTTCCCTCGGGCGGAGAAGGGGGACACGCGCTACCGGCCGGAGCGGATCGCCGCCGCGTACTGGATCCTGGCGCCGGCGACGGCGCTGCGCTTCGTGTGCGAGCTGGCGCGGGCGTGGAGCGACGCCCGGTGGCTGGGGTGGGCCGTGGTCCTGGGAGGCGCCGGCCAGGCCGCCGGACTGGTGCTGTACTTCTGGACCATGTGGACGCGGATCCGGCCGGTCGGCAGCCATCTGCGCGAGGCGAAGGGAGAGCGGTTCTGAGGGGCGCCCTTCGGGCGCCCGGGCTAGGGCTAGGGCTGGGGCTGGGGCGCCTGATCCGTCGGTTCGGAGCGACTCGCGTGCTCGCGGCGTGCTCGCGGCCGGCGTCCACGACTCCGGATTGATGCGGCAATCGCGCCAGGGCCGGGGCTGGGGAGCGGTAGGAAGGCAGAGACAGAGGAGGGCGAGAGTGTCGAGGTTCACGAGGATGGGACCGGCGGCGTCGACGGCGAGGGGACGCGTGCCCGCAGCACGGGCGCACGCGAACTCCGGCCGGACGGGCATGTACACGCGCCGGACCAGCATGTACACGCGCCGCGGGAAGGGTCTGGGCCGGGAGCTCCGCTCTCTAGCCCCAGCCCTAGCCCCAGCCCTAGCCCTGTAGGCCCCGCGTGTCGCTCTATCACCTGAACGTCACGGTGCATGTGCTGGCCGCTCTCCTGTGGCTGGGCGGGATGTTCTTCCTGGCGGCGGTGGGTGCGCCGGCGCTGCGAGGGGTCGAGCCGCCGGCGCTGCGGGCGGAGCTGTTCCGGCGGCTGGGCGAGCGGTTCCGGCGCGTCGGCTGGATCTCGATCGCGGTGCTGGTGGCGACGGGCATCGGCAACCTCCACTTCCACGGCGTGCTGGCGTGGGACGTCCTCGGCTCAGGGGGCTTCTGGGCGACGCGCTACGGACACACGCTGGCGTGGAAGCTCGGGGCGGTGGCTGCGATGATCGTCGTGAGCGGACTGCACGACTTCGTGTTCGGGCCGGCGGCATCGCGGGCGCGGGCCGGATCGCCGGATGCGCTCCGGCTCCGGCGCCGGGCGGCGTTGCTCGCGCGGCTGAACGCGATCCTCGGAGTCATCGTGGTCATCGCGGCCGTCCGGCTCGCACGTGGGGGGTGAAGCGATGCGACAGGCACTCGAGATTCTGGGCCGACTGCCGTTGTTCGCGGGCCTGAGCGAAGAATCGCTCGCTGCGGTGTCGGGGCGCACGGTCGAGCGGACCGTGCGGCGCGGGGCGTTCCTCTTCCGCAAGGGCGAGGCGTGCCACGGGCTCTACGTGGTGATCGAAGGTCGGATCAAGGTCTATCGCGCGAGCCCGGACGGACGCGAACAGGTCCTGCACGTGGAGGGTCCGGGCGCGACCGTGGCGGAGCTGCCGCTCTTCGACGGCGGGCCGTACCCTGCCTCCGCGCGAGCGATCGAGGACAGTCGCATGCTCTTCCTCCCGCGCGAGGCGTTCCAGTGGCTGTATCAGAACAACCCGGAGATCGCGGATGCCGTGATCCGCGATCTGGGCCGGCGACTGCGCCGGTTGGTCCGGGTGGTCGAGAAGGTCTCGCTGAAGGACGTCCCGGCGCGTGTCGCCGCGACGCTGCTCGAGTACGCGGAGGCGGAGGACGCCGTGCGCGACGGCGACACGTTCCGCCTGCGGCGCACGCAGGAGGAGCTGGCTGCGGAGCTGGCGACGACGCGCGAGAGCGTGGCGCGCGCGTTGAGCCGCCTGCGCCGCACCGGAGTGATCGCGCAGCAGGGCCCCAACGTGCGGATCCTGAGCGTCGCGCGCCTCGGGGCCGCGGCGCGCGGCGAGCCGTCGGGCTGAGGAGGCGGGATGGATCCTTTCGTGCGCCGCTTCGTGCGCTCGAGCCTGGTCTGGCTCGGGATCGGCGTGCTGATCGGCGTCTCGATGGCCTTCTGGCCCGCCGCCGCGCTCGTCTACCGTCCGGCGCACGCGCACGCCAACCTCCTCGGCTTCGTGAGCATGATGATCTTCGGCGTCGCCTACCACGTGATTCCGCGCTTCGCCGGCACGCCGCTCCACAGCCGCCGCCTGGCCGCGCTGCACGTGTGGGTCGCGAACGCCGGGCTCGCCCTGCTCGTCGGCGGCTGGATTCTCCGCGCCTCGCTGCCCGGCGCGGGGATGGCCGTCCTCCGGGCCGGCGCGGCCGTGAGCGCGGTGGGCGCGGGCCTGTTCGTCTACAACCTGTGGCGCACGCTGGACGCGTCCGCCACCGCGGCCGCCGGCTGGCGTCCGGCGGCGCAGGCGCAGGGCCCGGTCCGGAAAGGATCCGCGCCCGGCGCCCTCCAACCACGAAGTGAAGGATTGAAGGATCCAGTGCAATGAAGGCACAGAAGATCGATCCGCAGCGGATGACGGTGAACGAGGCGATCGGCCGGTTCCCGGCGACGGTCGCGGTCTTCAACAGGTTCGGGATCGACGCGTGTTGTGGCGGCGCGGTCCCGATCGCGGACGCCGCGCGGCGGGATGGCGCGGACCCGGATCGGCTGGCCGAGGCGCTCGAGGCCGCGATCGAGGAGGCGGCGTGAAGGTGCTCGGGGAGCGTGCGGCGGCGCGGCCGGACCGGGCGGCGAGCATGGTCGTGCACGACGAGCCGAACCTCCGCATCGTGTCGTTCCACCTGCTACCCGGGCAACGCATCCCGCCGCACCGGAGCGCGTCGACGGTGAGCGTGCAGGTCGTTCGGGGCACGGGCACGTTCCGGGGCGCGGAGGACGAGGCCGTGCTGGGGCCGGGCGAGGGTGCGGTCTTCGCGCCCGGCGAGACGCACGCGATCGAGGCGGCGGACGGGCCGCTCGAGTTCCTGGCGCTGATCGCGCCGCGGCCCGGCGGCTGAACGGTCCGCGACGAGGCCGGCCGTGCCGGAGGCGCGGTCGCGGCCGGTCTCGTCGTGACCCGTCGCGGCGGGTGGCGGATCCGCGGCGCCGCCGGCGGGCTAGGACGGCTCGACGATCTCGACGGGGCCGTGATCGTCGCAGTGGTCGCCGTGGTGGTGATGCAGCCGTCCCTTGTGGATGTGGTCGACGTGATCTCCGTGCGGGACCGTCTCCTGCGCGTGCGCCGCCATCGCCCCGCCACCATCCTCGCACTCTTGCTCCGGCGTGCACCGGTCGGGGTTCGCATCGCTCACCGCGATGGTGTGTTCCACCGCATCCTGGCCGTGGGGATGGTGCAGGTGCCCGTCGTGGACGTAGTCCACGTGGCCCTCGTGCCGGATCGCGGTATGGCCGCAGCCGGGCCCGTGTTCGTGCGTGTGTCCTTCGTGGTGTTGCTGGTGCTGAGGCATGACTCGGGCTCCGTGTCGAAGGGTCGTGATCTCGCCGCGGCGCCGGCCGCGACGCGAGGCCGCGCGAAGGGCCCGCATCGGCCGAACCGCGGCGCGCCACGAGTCGTGGGGGCAAGACTCGCGCCGCCGGCGCGGCACGGGATTCGCTCCGGCTCGTGATGGCCGGGCCGCCCGCCGGGTGGAACCGGCCGGGTTCACCGGGAGGGAGCGGACGCCGTGGAATCGGCCTTCGATGTCATTGTCGTCGGCGCGGGCAACGCCGCGTTCTGCGCGGCGCACGCGGCCCGCGAGACCGGCGCCCGGGTGTTGATGCTCGAGAAGGCGCCGCGCACGCTGGCGGGCGGGAACACCTATTTCACCGCCGGCGCGATCCGCACGACCTATGACAGCCTCGACGATCTCCGCCCGTTGCTCGCCGACCTGAGCGATGAGGACGCGGCGCTGATCGATCTGCCGCCCTACACGCCGGAAGATTTCGCCGCCGACATGCGGCGGCTGACGCAGGGGCGTTGTGACCCCGAGCTGACCGCGATCCTGGTGGGCGACGTCGCCGACACGATCCGATGGCTGCACGACAAGGGGGTGCGGTTCCGCCTCATGTTCGAGCGACAGGCGTTCCGGATCAAGGGGCGGTACCGGTTCTGGGGCGGTCTGGACCTCGGCACCGTGAACGGCGGCCCCGGTCTCATCGAGCGACACACGGAGGCGGCGAGCGCCGCCGGGATCCGGATCCGCTACGAGACGGCCGCGACCAGCCTGTTGCAGGACTCCTATGGCCGGGTCACGGGCGTGATCTGCATGGGGCCGGACGGGCGTGAAGAGATCCGCGGCGCCGCCGTGGTGCTGGCCTGCGGCGGCTTCGAGGCGGACCCGCGCATGCGCGCCGCGTATCTCGGTCCGAACTGGGACCTCGCGAAGGTCCGCGGCACGCCCTACAACACGGGCGCGGGCTTGCAGATGGCGTTGGACGCCGGGGCCGAGGCCTATGGCCACTGGAGCGGCTGTCACAGCATTGCCTGGGATGCGGCTGCGCCGGCGCAGGGAGGCGACGTCGAGATCGGCTATCGCTACTCGAAGCAGTCGTATCCGATCGGGATCGTCGTGAATCGGGATGGCGAGCGCTTCCTGGACGAGGGCGCCGATTTCCGGACCTACACGTATGCCAAGTACGGTGCCGAGATCCTGAAGCAGCCCGGCGCGATCGCGTGGCAGCTCTTCGACGCGACGACGGAGCCGCTGCTGCGCCAGGAGGAGTACACCGCGCCGGGCGTGTCACGTACGGAGGCGGACAGCATCCGCGAGCTGGCCGAAAAGATCGGGGTGGATCCCGATGCGCTGGAACGGACCGTCGAGGCATTCAACGCGGCGGTCCAGCCGGGCGAGTTCGATCCGTCGATCAAGGACGGCAAGCGGACGGTCGGGATCACGCCGCCCAAGAGCAACTGGGCCGTGCCGCTGGAGCGGCCGCCCTTTCTGGCCTTCGCGGTGACGTGTGGGATCACGATGACGTTCGGCGGCGTGCGCATCGATGCCGGGGGGCGGGTGCTCGGCCGCGACGGACGGCCGATCCCGGGTCTGTACGCGGCCGGTGAGCTGGTGGGCGGACTCTTCTACCACAACTACCCGGGCGGCAGTGGACTGGCGAGCGGCGCGGTCTTCGGGCGGCGGGCGGGCCGTAGCGCCGGGACGTTCGCGCGGGGGCAGGGCGGGGAGGCGGCGGCAGCGGCATAGGAGCGGCTTCAGCCGCACGCCGAGATCAGAGCGTTTCCAGCCGCAGATCGTGCTCGAAGTCGACGTGCCTGGCGCCGCGTTCGATGGCGAAGACCGCGAGGGCGCCCTCCGCGATGGCCTGGGTCACCTGCCGCGCCTCGACGGCATCGCCGATCACCCGAACATCGGACACTACCTCCTTCAGCGTTTCCGCCAGGCCGTCGTTGGGCTGCGCGCCGAGGCAGTAGACGACGGTGGCGGCCGGGATCTCCTCGACGCCGAGCGGGCTCTCGACGCTCACGCGGCCTTCGCCCACGCGCATGAGCCTGGTCTCGGTGCGGATCCGGACGCCGAGCGCCTCGAGCCGCTGGAGCAGGAGCGCGCGGTCATCGAGCGGCGCGTCGGTCGCCACGGCGTCGGTCATTTCGATGATCGTCACCTCGTGCCCGCGCTCGGCGAGGAATTCGGCCGTCTGAGCGCCGGCGCAGCCACCGCCCGCGATGATGACGGGGCTGCGCGCCTCCTTCTCGCCGAGCAGGAGCTCGACCGCGAAGGCGGTTTCGGTTCCGGTCCCGCTCCGGATCCGGGGCCGAACGGGCGATGAGCCGATGGCGACGATGGCGGCGTCCGGCTCCGTCGCTCGGATGGCCTCCGCCGTTGCCGGCGTGCCGAGCCGGACATCGACGCCGAGCCGTCGGATCTCGCGGGTCAGGAACTCGCGCAACTCGCGCCAGCCGGGCCGGTGTGGCGCGGCTTCCGCGGCGAAGAGCTGGCCGCCGAGGGCGTCGTCCCGTTCGAACAGCACGACGCGGTGTCCGCGCGCGGCCGCCACCCGCGCCGCGGTCATGCCACCCGGCCCGCCGCCCGCCACGGCGATCGTCACCGCCCGCGCCGGCGGCCGGGCGAAGACCTCCTCACGGCTCGTTTCCGGGTTGACCGTGCACCACACGTCCTTCCCCTGGAACAGGCGAGTGATGCAACCCTGGTTGCACGCGATGCACGCGTTGATCTCCTCCCATCGTCCATCCCGGGCCTTGGCGGGCCAGTCGGGGTCGGCGAGCAGCGTGCGGCCGATCGCCACGAAGTCCGCCTTCCCGGCGCGCACGACCTCGTCATCGAACGCCGGATCGCGGAGCTTGCCCACCGTGATCACCGGTACGCCGACCGCCGCCTTGACGCGCTCCGCGAGTGGAACGAGCACGCCGTCTTCGCGCGCCATGGGCGGGATCATGTAGCCGCGGGAGAACGAGGCGTAGTTCCCCGCGGAGATGTCGAGTGCCGCAATGCCCATCGCCTCGAGGCGTCGCGCGATGCCGATGGTGTCCTCCGGCGTCAGGCCGCCGGGCACCAGCTCGTCGCACGACAGGCGGACGAGAAGGGGGAAATCCCGCGACACCGCGTCGCGCACGGCCTCGATGATCTCGACCAGAAAGCGCATCCGGTTCTCGGGCGTGCCGCCGTACGCATCCTCGCGCTGGTTCGTGAACGGCGAGAGGAACTGCGTGATGAGATAGCCGTGCGCGCCGTGGATCTCGACGAAGTCGAAGCCGGCGGCCTCCGCGCGCCGGGCGGCCTGCGCGAACGCCGCCACCAACTCCTGGATCTCGTCGACCGACAGCGCCCGGGGCACCTCCCGCAGGAGCGGATCCGGAATGGCCGATGGCGCGACCGGGCGCGCGCCGGCGACCTCGGCTTGCGTCTGCCGGCCGGCGTGGAAGAGCTGCGGCCCGACCACGGCGCCGTGCTCGTGAACGGCCTCGACGACGCGGGCAAGACCTTCGATCACGGCATCTTCGTGCAGACCGAGCTGGTGGGTGAACCCGCGCCCGTCCGGGCGCACGAAGCTGGCCTCGAGGATGAGCGTCCCCACGCCGCCGCGCGCGACGCGCTCGATGTGCGCGCGGTAGCGCGGCGTCGCTCGCCCGCGTTCGTCCGCGTAGTCGAGTACCATCGGCGGCATGACCAGCCGGTTCTTCGTTTCGAGCCGGCCGAGACGGCCGGGGCTGAACAGCGATTCCAGGCGCGTCATGATTCCTCCCGCGGAGCGGGTCGGCTGCTCATCGATTCCTCCCGTGGATCGAGTCCGGTTGCTCGTCGTTCCTCCCGCGGCTGGAGTCGGCTGCCTGCCGACGACCTCGTTCCGGCGCCGGGGCCGCCGGGGCAAGATCCGTTCCCCCCACGGGAGCCGCGCGCTCGGGCCCCGACACGGACCGCCGCGGCCGGATGGGTCCGCGCAGGCGGGGTAGACCGTGATCCGGCTGGGCGATGACGACGCTCGTATCGATGGATCCGCGCACGCGGGGGAGATCCATCGGGCTGCGGCCGCCGTAGGGACGACGCCCGTGGGCGCCATCCGGGCCGGCCCCGAGCCTCGGGGCGCGGCGCCGTGCGAAGCCGAGCGGGCGCGACGCGCGCGCGGCGGTACGGACCGTGCTCTCCAGGACCGGTGGAACGGCAGGAGCCCGTCTCCTGCATAGATCGGAGGTCAGCCATGAGACCCTGGCTCGCCCTGTCCCTCGCCCTCACGCTCGGCCCCGCCGCCGCCGGCTGTGGACCCGACACCGACCAAATGCGGGACATCCGCCGCGAGCAGGCGGCGGAAACCGCGGAGGAGCGGCGGCAACTGCGCGAGGAGCTCATGGAGCAACACCGCGATCTCCACCGGCGGATGCGCGAGCTGCCGCCGGAAGAGCGCCGCGCGCTTCACGAACAGATGCGCCGCGAGATGCAAGAGGAACGGGCCGGCGGCCACCACGGTCGTGGCGGTGCCTCGATGCCGCGCCCCGCTGCGCCGGACACCGGTACGCGCGCCCGCTGACCCGACCCCGCCCGACACCGGCGCACTCCAGCCGCCCACCGGCGTCGTCGCGCCGGTGCCGTCCCGGATGGGACGCCCCCCGGCGCGCGGCCAGAGCGTAGGCCGCAGCCAAAGCCGCCGCGCCACCCCGCTCCTCCTCCCGCCCCATCCCGGTGTGATCCACGTCACGGCGCGCCCCCCGGCGGCCGGCGAGATTGGTGGCGGAGGATGAGAATGAATCCCGATCCGCTGACCGAAGCCGATGTCCGCCGCGCACTCGCGGAGGTGCCCTATCCGGGGCTGAAGCGCGACATCGTCGCGCTGGGGCTGGTCCGGTCCGTGGCCGTCCGGAACGGCCGGGTCCACGTCTCGCTCGCGCTCTCGACGGAGCGCGAGGAGGTCCCGGACCTCCTCAGGACTGCGATCCGGGAGAAGCTGCGGGCGGCGGGCGCAGTGCGCAGCGAGGTGCAGATCCTTCCGCCGGAGCGACGGACCGCCGGTGTGGCGGACCCGTGGGCCGGGCGTGGCCGGCTCCCGGGCGTGCGGCACGTGGTCGCGGTCGGCGCGGGGAAGGGGGGCGTCGGCAAGAGCACGGTGGCCGCGGGGCTGGCGGTGGCACTGCGGGCGCGGGGGCGGCGGGTCGGCCTGCTCGACGCGGACATCTACGGCCCTTCGCTGCCGGTGATCCTGGGCATCGAGGATGGCGCGGCGCGCGTGGGGCTGACGGAGGACCGGAAGATCCTCCCGCTCGAGGTGCACGGCATGGCGCTCGTCTCGTTCGGCTTCTTCCTGGGGCCCGAGTCGCCGGCGGTGTGGCGCGGGCCGATGGTCTCGAAGGCGGTGAAGCAGTTCGCGCACGGCGTGCTCTGGCCGGAGCTCGACGTCCTGGTCGTGGATCTGCCGCCCGGCACCGGCGATGTGCCGCTTTCGCTGGCGCAGGCGGTGGTCGTGGACGGCGCCGTGGTCGTGACGACGCCGCAGCGCCTCGCGGCGCTCGAGGCGGCGAAGGCGCTCGAGATGTTCCGGAAGCTGGGCGCGCCGGTGCTGGGCGTGGTCGAGAACATGAGCTACGCGCTGTGCACGTGCGGCCGGCGCTCCCACCCGTTCGGATCGGGGGGCGGCGAGGCGCTGGCGCGCACGGCGGGGGCGCCGCTCCTCGGCGCGGTCCCGTTCGATGAGACGGTCGTCGAGGGCACGGATCACGGCGCGCCGCCCGGAGTGGCGGAGCCGACGGGCGCGGTCGCGCGGGCGTTCGCTTCGATCGCGGACGCCGTCGAGCGCGGGCTCGCGGAGGCGGCGGTGCGCGCGCCGGCGCCCATTCGCGGGGATGGGCGTACGCCGGGCTCCGGCGCTCCCGACGCGGCCGAGGATGGCGGTGTGCGGGGCGCTGGCACCCGCGGCACGGCCGAGAATGGCGGCCTTCCGGACGCCGCCGCCCGGGCGCCGGGCGCCGGTCATCGCGATGACGGCGGCCCACGCCCGCAACGTGCCGGCGCGGCGAGCGCCGACGGAGTCGCCGCCGCAGGCCGGGTCCGACCCATGCCGGTCCCGGAGGTGGTGACGTGAGCGCGGCGGGCCCGGTCCGGAGCACGGGCGGCGGCGCGGCCGTGGGTGCGGCCGGCGGCGTCCCGGCGGCCGCGCGACCCCCGGTGGCGAGCGGGATGCCCGGCCCCGGCGGACTCGCGAGCGCGCAGGCGCCGCCGTTCCGGCTGCCGGGCGAGCACTTCGCCGCGGCGCTCGGCTTCTGGCTCCTGGGCTCGCTCGGACTCGTCGCCGTGGCGCCGCACCTGGCGCTGGGGCTGTTTCCGCTCTCGCGCGTGGTCGCGACGACGCACCTGTTCACGCTCGGCTGGATCACCACATCGATCCTGGGCGCGCTCTACCAGTTCCTGCCGGTCGCGCTCGGCACGCCGATCCGCTCGGAGCGGCTCGCGCACATCACGTTCTGGCTGTACGTGCCCGGACTCGCACTCTTCGTCGGCGGACTCGCGGCGGGCGCGCACACCCCGCTCCTGGCCGGCGCGGCGCTGTTCACCACGGGCCTGCTCCTCTTCCTCGGCAACCTGGCGATGACGCTGGCGCGGGCGCGGACGCGCGACGTGACGTGGTGGGCGCTCGCCGGCGCGGGCGTCTTCCTCTTCGTGACCATCGCGCTCGGACTCACGCTCGCCGGCAATCTCCGCTGGGGGTACCTGGGCGCACACCGCTTCCTCGCGCTCGGCGTACACCTGCACGTCGCGATCGCGGGATGGGTCCTGCTCGTGGTCGTCGGCGTCGCGCACCGCCTGCTGCCGATGTTCCTGCTGAGCCACGGCGCGAGCGGCCGACCGGCCGTCGCGGCCGTGGCGCTGCTCGCCGGCGGTGTGGGGCTGCTCGCGGCCTGGCACCTCACCGCGCGCTGGGGGATCCTCGTACCCGCGCTGCTGATCGGCGCCGGCGCCGCCGCGTTCCTGCTCCAGGCCGCGCTCTTCTTCCGGCACCGGATCAAGCCGAAGCTCGACCCCGGGCTCCGCCTCGCGGGCGTCGCGCTCGCCTTCCTCGCGCTGGCGCTCGCCATGGCGCCGTTCGCGCTCGCTCGCGGCCTCGCCGCGCCGCGGCTCGGCGTCGCGTACGTGACCGCGCTGGTCCTCGGCGGACTCACGCTCTTCGTGGCCGGGATCTACTACAAGGTCGTCCCGTTCCTGGTCTGGTACCACCGCTTCGGGCCGCTCGCCGGGAAGCGGCCGGTGCCGCGGGTGGCCGAGCTGTTCGGCGCGCGGCCGGCCCACGCTGCCGGTGCGCTCCTCGCCGCGGGCGCGCTCGGCCTCATCATCGCGACGCTGGCGGGCGCGCCCGGCGCCGCGCGGCTGGCCGCGGTCGCTTTCGCCGGCGGCGCCGCAACGGAAGTACTCCAGATGTTCCACATCGCGCGAAGGAGGCCGGGATGAGATGGCCCGGGAGAAAGGACAAGAACGCGTTCCACGACGCCGCGGCGGCGCTCGATGCCGCGCCATCCGATGCCGCCGCGGCGCCCGAACCGGCGGGCATCGATGAAGGCCTGGTCTGGGACGCGCTCCGGAAGGTGATCGACCCCGAGATCGGGCTCGACATCGTGACGCTCGGTCTGGTCTACGACCTCGTGATCGACGGGGATTCGGTGCGCGTGACCTACTCGCTGACCACGCCGGGCTGCCCGATGGAGCGGCACATCACGAAGGGCGTCATCCAGGCCGTGCAGGCGGTGCCCGGGGTGCGCGGCGTCGAGCCGGACCTCGTCTTCGAGCCGCGCTGGCACCCGGGCATGATCCAGGAAGGTGCGTGGTGAGCCGGCCGGCAACCGGGCCGGTGCGCCCCACGGATCGGGTGGCCTCGGTGCTCGCGCGGGACGAGCGGCTGGTCGACGTCTTCGTCGGCCTCTCGGGCGCCTTCGAGCGACTCCGCAGGCCGGCCATGCGCAAGACCATGGCGCGGCTGGTGACGATCGAGCAGGCGGCGAAGATGGCGGGCATCCCGGTCGATTCGCTGGTCGCGCGGCTCAACGAGGCGCTCGGCGCGCCGGGCGACGACTCCGGCCCCGAGGTCCGCGCGCACGCGCCCGACGCGGCGGGCACACCGGAGCGCCGTGCGAGCGGCCCGCCCGCCGACCCGAAGCCGCGCGCGGCCACGGCCGATGCCGTCCAGGTGCCGACGGGCGTGGCGGCGGCTGTCGCGGCCGCGCCGGGCGCGAAGCCGGATGCCGGTCCAGCGGCCGCGCCGGACGGCCCGGACCGCGCCTCCACAGCCGGACCGCCGCCCGCGCTCGCCGCTCTCCCCGCCGAGCGGATCGTCGACCTGGACGTGCGGGACGACCTGCGGCGCGGCCAGGAGCCGTTCAGCCGCATCATGGCGGCGCGGCGTGAACTGCCGCCCGGCGGCGTGCTGCGGCTGCGCGCGATCTTCGAGCCGGTCCCGCTCTACGCCGTCATGGCGAAGCAGGGCTTCGACCACTGGACCGAGCAGTTCGCCGAGGACGACTGGCGCGTCTGGTTCTATCCGGCCGCCGGTGCGACGCCGGATCGAGCCGAACCGCCGCACGCCGCGGTTTCGGCCCCGGCGTCCACCGGTGCCGGAGGCGATTCGTCGGGGGCCGCGGCGTCCGCCGATACCGGTGCGGACGGCGATGATGACGTCGTCGTCCTGGACGTCCGCGGCCTCGAGCCGCCCGAGCCCATGGTCCGCACGCTCGAGGCGCTCGAGACGCTCCCCGCGGGCGCGACCCTGCTCCAGATCAACGTACGCGTGCCGCGCTTCCTCCTGCCACAGCTCGAGGCGCGCGGCTTCACCTACGAGATCCGTGAGCAGTCGAAGGATCTCGTACGCGTGTTCATCCGGCGCCGGGCGGAGGATCGACCTCCGCCGGGCGGAAGCTGACGAAACCACAGGCCTCAGGAGGAGAGGATCTCATGTCCGAGACGCAGAAGCAGCCGGCCGAGCTGGACGTGCGCGTCATTCCGCCGCGCGAGAAGCACCCGGCCATCTTCCAGACCTTCGCGGCGCTCCAGCCGGGCGAGGCGTTCATCCTGGTGAACGACCACGATCCCGTTCCGCTGCGGCACCAGTTCTCCTTCGAGTACCCCGACCGTTTCGGGTGGGAGTACCTCGAGCAGGGCCCGGACGTCTGGCGCGTCCGGATCTCGAAGCGGTAGCGGCGTGCGTCTGGTCCTGAGCACGGCCGCGGCCGCCGACTGCACGCTGGATGAGCTCCTCGCCGCCTGCGCGCGGCGGGGGCTCGCGGGGCTCGAACTCGTGTCCGGCCACGGCCACGGGATCGGCCCGGCCCTCGATCCAGTCCGCCTGGAAGAGCACCGGCTCCGCGCCGAAGGCAGGGGCATCCCGATCGTGGCGTTTCGCGCCGCCGACCGGACGGAGGCGTACAGCCCCGCTGCCGCCCGGCTCTCGGCTGCGCTCCGCGCGCCGATCATCGCGCCCCGCGATGGAGACCGCCCGCCCGAGGAGGCGCTGCTCGCCGCCGCCGCGACCTACGCGCACGCCGGCGGCACGCTGCTCCTCGAACACGGCTCCGATCCCGCCGAGGTCGCGCGGCTCCGGCACGCGGTCGAACGCGCGCCCGCCCGCGCGCTCGCGCTCGCCTGGGACGTGGATCCGGCCGCCGGCGACGTGAGCGGCGCCGCCGCCTCGGTCCTCGAGGTGGCCGGCCCCTCTCTACGCCACATCCGGCTCCTCGGCGGTGGACCCGAGGCCGCGCAGCACGAGGGACGCGGCATCGGCGCACTCATGGCGCGCCTCACCCTCCGCGGCTATGACGGCGCGCTCGCGCTCGCGCCCAGCACGCCGCGCTACCGCATCGCGTGGAGCGCTTGGCTCGGTCGCAGCGGCGGATGGGGGTGCGGGAGCAAGGCCGCCGATCCGTCACTCGTTCGACTCGACCGCGCATTGACATGAAGGAGTGAACACCATGGCCACCAACACCCGGAGTCGTCCCCGGCCGGTGGAACTGGACGTCCGGCCCGTCCTCCCCAAGGACCGGTACGACCGGATCATGGGCGCCTACGAGGCGCTGCCGCCCGGCGGGACCCTCCACCTCACGGTCGACCACGACCCCACGTGCATGTACTACACGCTCAAGGCGACGCAAGGCGATGAGGCGTTCCGCTTCGAGTACGTCGAACGGGGCCCCGAAGTGTGGCGCGTGCGCGTCGAGAAACGGAACGCGGACGGATGAGCGCGCCCACACGCCGCGCCCCGGCACTCACGCTCGCGGCCATCCTCTGCGTCGCCGCGCTCGCCGGCTGCGCGGGCGAGTACCCGCAGACCACGTTCCGGCCGGTCACGGATTTCGGCATCCGGCTCAACGACGTCCTCGCCCACGCCTTCTGGTGGATGCTGGGCATCCTCGCGCTCGTCGAGATCCTGCTCATCTACGTGACCGTGCGCTTCCGCGAGCGACCCGGCCGCGAGGCGCCCCGACAGGTGTACGGCCACGGCGCGCTCGAGGTCGTCTGGACGCTCATCCCCGCGGTGATCGTCACCGCCATCGCGATCCCCACGGTGCGCACCATCTTCGACGTCAACGCGCCGCCGCCCGCCGATGCGCTCGTCGTCGACGTCATCGGCCACCAATGGTGGTGGGAGTTCCGCTACCCGCAGTACGACATCGTCACCGCCAACGAACTGCACCTCCCCGTCGGCCGGCCGATTCACCTCCGCCTCAGCTCCGCGGACGTGGTCCACAGCTTCTGGGTCCCGCAACTCGGCGGGAAGCGCGACACCAACCCCATCACGGTGGCGGCCCGGGAGGACGGCGACGGGGTCAATCACCTGATGTTCACGATCTTCGAGCCGGGCGCCTATTCGGGCCAGTGCGCCGAGTACTGCGGGTCGTCGCACGCGCTCATGCGCATGCGCGTCGTCGCGCAACCCGCGGAGGAATTCGAGGGATGGGTGCGGGACATGAAGACGCCGGTCACGCCGCCGCCGGGCTCACTCGCCGCGCGCGGCAAGGAGATCTTCATGCGTAGCGCCTGCATGGCCTGCCACACCATCGAGGGCACGAACGCGCGCGGCGTCGTCGGGCCGAACCTGACCGGGCTCGGCGCGCGCTGGGCCATCGGCGCGGGCCTGCTCGAGAACACGCCGGAGAACCTCGCCACGTGGATCCGCGACCCGCAGCGGGTCAAGCCGGGGGCGCTGATGCCGGGCACGGAGGCG
Organism: Longimicrobiales bacterium; assembly: GCA_036381495.1. GTDB lineage: Bacteria > Gemmatimonadota > Gemmatimonadetes > Longimicrobiales > RSA9 > DASVCS01. The sequence goes on along the minus strand of DASVCS010000048.1, from coordinate 9,789 downwards.
CGCCCGGGCGGGCTGCCACCTACCGGTCTGAGCGATGACGAGGTCGAGGCCGTCGTCGCCTACCTCGAGAGCCTCGGCACGCCGTCGTCCATGTCGGCGACGGACTCCGTACCACCTTCGAGCCAGGGGAACTGAAGCCATGGGAACCAGTGGGACTGCCACGGTGGAGCCCCGCCATCTGGCGGCCGCCTCCGGCCGCCGCGGCCGTGGGCGCCTGTCGAGCTGGCTCACGACGGTCGACCACAAGCGGATCGGCATCATGTACGGCGCGACCGCGCTGTTCTTCTTCCTCACGGGCGGCCTCGAGGCGTTGCTCATCCGCACCCAGCTCGCCCGTCCCGAGAACGACTTCCTGAGCGCGGACGTCTACAACCAGATCTTCACCATGCACGGCACGACCATGATCTTCCTGGTCGCCATGCCGTTGGGCGTCGCGTTCTTCAACTACCTGATCCCGCTCCAGATCGGCGCGCGCGACGTCGCGTTCCCCCGACTGAACGCGCTCAGCTACTGGATCTACCTCTTCGGCGGCCTCTTTTTGAACGCCAGCTTCCTGTTCGGCGCCGCGCCCAACGGCGGCTGGTTCGGCTATGCGCCGCTCACGGGCCAGCAATATTCACCCGGCCCGAACATCGACTTCTGGGCGATCGGCCTCCAGATCCTGGGCGTCAGCTCGATCCTGGGCGGCATCAACTTCATCACGACGATCACCAACCTCCGGGCGCCGGGCATGAAGCTCATGCGCATGCCGCTCTTCACCTGGATGACCTTCGTCACGAGCTTCCTGTTGATCACGGCGCTGCCCGTCTTTGCCGTCGGCCTCATCCTCCTGAGCTTCGACCGCTTCTTCGGCGCCACCTTCTTCGTGACCGCGGCGGGCGGCGACGCCGTCCTCTGGCAGCACCTGTTCTGGCTCTTCGGGCACCCCGAGGTCTACATCCTGGTCCTGCCCGCCTTCGGCATCATCAGCGAGATCGTCCCGACCTTCTCGAGGAAGCCGCTCTTCGGCTACGCGATCATGGTCTACTCGGGGATCCTGATCGGTCTCATCTCCTGGGGCGTCTGGGCACACCACATGTTCACCACCGGCCTCGGCCCGATCGCCAACTCCTTCTTCGCCGTCAGCTCGATGATCATCGCGATCCCGACCGGCATCAAGATCTTCAACTGGCTGGCGACCATGTGGGGCGGATCGATCCGCTTCACCACCGCCATGCTCTTCGCCATCGGGATGATCGCCATGTTCACGATCGGCGGAGTCTCGGGGATGATGCACGCCGTCGCGCCATCCGACCTTCAGCAGCACGACACCTACTTCGTCGTCGCGCACTTCCATTACGTGATCTTCGGCGGCGTCTTCCTGGCCCTGTTCGGCGGGATCTACTACTGGTTCCCGAAGGTCACGGGCCGGTTCATGGATGAGACGCTGGGCAAGTGGAACTTCTGGCTCCTGTTCATCGGGGGCACGATGACGTTCTTCCCGATGCACTTCGCGGGACTGCTCGGGATGCCGCGTCGGGTCTTCACTTACGCGGCCGAGCTCAATCTCGGCACGATCAACCTGATCGAGACGATCGGCGCCTTTCTCCAGGCGGTAGCGGTGCTCGTCTTCGCCTGGAACCTGCTGCGGAGCTGGCGGCACGGGCGGCCTGCGGGCGAAAACCCGTGGGGCGCCTACACCCTCGAGTGGGCCACGACCTCGCCGCCGCCGGCGTACAACTTCGGCCGGATCCCCGAGGTCCACAGCCGCGAGCCGCTGCGCGATACGCCGGAATCGGTGCGCGCGCTCGCCACCGCGCCTGCCGCGCCGGACCTGCACATGCCGGGGCCCTCCCACTGGCCGCTCTTCACGGCCATCGGCATCGTGCTCGCGCCTGCGCTCCTCATGACCGGCCTGTGGTGGCCGCCGCTGATCGGGCTGGCCTGGATCGCCGTCGGCGTGCTGAACTGGGCGTACGAGCCCGCGCATTGAAGCCGAGCGTGAGCGGCCGGGGCGGGGCGCCCACACCCCCGGCGCCATGCGCGCCGCGCCATCCGCTCCGTCCGCTCCGCCGGCTCGCGCCGCCCGCCCGGGTCGCCTATCTTGTCCGCGCGGGACCTCGATCGGGAGCGTGCATGGCCATCATCGTCGAAGAACGGGACCGCTCCGAACTCCTGCGGGCGGGCATCGGCGGCGGGGTGATCGCGGGCCTCGTCCTCGCCGGCTCCGAGATCATCGCGGCCGTGGCGATGGGCGCATCCTGGCGCACGCCGTTCCGGCTCGTCTCGGCACTCCTCTTCGGGGTCCGCGCGTTCTCGCCCGCGTTCCCCACCGCGCTCATGGTCGTGGTGGGCGTCGCGCTGCACATGCTGCTCTCGATGCTCTTCGGCGTCGTCTTTCTCTGGATCCTCGCCTGGACGTTCCAACTGAGCGCACGCGCACCGCTGCTCCTCGCCTACGGCGCACTCTTCGGCTTCCTGCTCTGGGAGGTCAACTTCCTCGCCATCCTGCCCGCGTTCTTTCCACACGTCGCCGCGCGCTTCGGTCCCGTGAACCAGTTCGTGAACGGGATCCTCGCGTACACGTTCTTCTACGGCGTCGTCCTCGGCGCCTTTCAGGCCCGAGCGCGCGCGGGCGTACGCGCGCAGTGGGCCGCATGACTGGATGCGGATCGGTGCGCGAGCGCGTCCGCACGGCCGCCCGATCCGGATCCCGAAGCGGCTATGCGCGGCGGCGGAAGCGAACGACGAACGGTTCGGGCGGACGCAGCATGGGATGCGACGACGAGCACGCGCACGCGCCCATGTGGCCGGCCGGGAACCCGAACCTCGACCGAAGGTAGCGCACCATGCAAGACGCGATCGATCTCGGCTTTCCACTCTGGATCCGGCTCACGCATCTCTTCAACATCCTGTTCCTCTCCCTCCTCGCGCGCAGCGGCATCGAGATCCTCGGCGGCCATCCCAAGCTCTACTGGAACGATCACGCGCTGCCGGGGAGCGAGTGGGCGCGCTTCACGCGCAAGGAGATGCCGAAGGACGAGCTCTGGACCGCGGAGGATGAGAAGGAGCCGTACACGCCGTGGCTCGCCTTGCCGGGCCGGGACAACCTCGGGCTCGGCCGCTACTGGCACTTCGTGAGCGTCGCCGGATGGGTGATCGTGGGCGCGCTCTACATCACGCTCCTGTTCGCTACGCCGCAATGGCGGCGCCTGCTTCCGACCTCGTGGGACATCTTCCCGCGGGCGTGGGAGGCGGCATTCACCTACCTGCGCCTCGAGATCCCACCCCACGGCGCGCCGTTCAACGCGCTCCAGCAACTCACTTACGCCGCCCTCATCTTCCTCCTCGCGCCGCTCCAGATCCTGACCGGCGTGGCCATGTCCCCGGCCATCGCCGCCCGGTTCCCGTGGTACACGAAGCTCTTCGGCGGCCGTCAAGGGGCGCGCAGCCTCCACTTCCTGGGATTGCTCGCGTTCGGCGCGTTCACGATCCACCACACCGCCATCGTCATCGCGCACGGCCTCGGCGACGAACTCGCCGCGATCGTCCTCGGCGTCAGCGGCTCCGCGACCGCCGCCCAACGGACGACGGCGCTCGCGATCGCCGGCGCCGCCATCGCCGGCATCATCGCCCTGCACGTCTGGGCCACCCGCTCCTCGCTGCGCGCGCCCGTCCCCATGCAACACCGGTTGCAGAGGATCTTCGATCCGCTCCAGCAGCTCCTGCTCGGCCGGCTCACCTCGCGCCAACGCTACCGCGCCGCCGATCGCTCGCCGTTCCAGCGCCCGAACGGCCGGCCCCCACGTGACCCCACCTGGCAGGCGCTGGCAGAGCGCGGCTTCGACGACTTCGTCCTCGAGGTCGGCGGCCTCGTCGAGCGCCCGCTCCGCCTCACCCTCCGCGAACTCCGCGACCTCGCACGCGCCGAGCAGACCACCAAGCACGTCTGCATCCAGGGCTGGACCTACACCGCCCAGTGGGCCGGCGTCCCGCTCCGCAGCCTGCTCGAGCACTGCCGCCCGACGCCCGAGGCACGCTATCTCTGCTTCCACACCTTCGACGACAAGTGGGAACGCCCCGGACACGGATACTACTACAGCACCCTCTCGATCGACGATGCCCTGAAGCCCCAGACCATCCTCGCCTACGAGATGAACGGCCGCCCGCTCCCCCACGAGTTCGGCGCGCCCCTCCGGCTCCGCCTCGAAACCCAGCTCGGCTACAAGATGGTCAAGTACGTCCGGGCCATCGAACTCATCCGCGACTACCGCCAGGTCGGAACCGGTCACGGCGGCTGGCGCGAAGACGTGCTCCACTACAGTCAGAGCGCCGAGATCTGACGGCCGCGGCGTGCAAATTCTTCCCGAAATCCAAAAACCCTTGCGTGCTCGGATGCCGGCCTGTATAATGTGCACCGTGTTCAACAACATGGGCTGACCGGTGCGCCGTCGTAGGCCGGCCGCCACGTTGCTTCTCCGGTCGACGGAGAGTGACAGTGCGGCATTTACGTATGGGTGCCTCGAAACGAACGCTCGTTCGAGTGGCGCCCGCCGCAATGAGCCGAATGGGCATCCCGCGGCGCCCCGCGATCCAGCGACAGCTCCGGCGCGGCACGCCCGCGTCGCGGATCCGGCATAGATCACGGTTTTCACACAAGCCGGAACCGGCCAGGACGGCAGGTCCCGGAGAACGCGCGCCGCACCGCCGCCGCGGTGCGGGGGCGGTGCGGATTCCCCGGGAGGCCGGAACCGGCCTGTGCGCGGGCTTCTTCGATGTCCGGTCGGAGAGCGCCGTAGCGACAGTGGAGTCCGGCGGAGGGCCGGGTCGATCCGTTTCACCGTTCAACCGGAGGTGTCGCGTTTGGCGGATTCATGGTTCAGTCTGGTGCGGCGTACCTGGCGAGACGCGGCCGGGCGCCGGTTTCGGCGGCAGCAATTTCCCCCCAACCCCTTCGGAGGTAGGAAGATGCGTCGAATTTCGTCCATCGGGCTGGCCCTGGCGCTATTGGCGCCGGTCGGCCTGAACGCACAGGACGCCACGATCACGGGCACGGTCCGGAGCCAGACGCTGGGGCCGGTGCGTGGCGCGTTCGTGGCGATCCCGGATCTCGAGGCGTCCACGGCGACGAACGACCAGGGCGCCTACCTGCTGGTGATCCCGGCCGAACGCGTGCGCGGGCAGCAGGTGACCATGGTGGTCAGCAACATCGGCTACGAGAACCAGGAAGTCACGATCACGCTCTCGGCGGGCGTGCACCGCCAGGACATCACGCTCCAGGAGCGGGCGATCACGCTCGATGAGGTCGTGGTGACCGGTACGGCGGGTCGGCTCGAGCGGCGGGCGCAGGCGGCCGTGGTCGCCAGCGTGGACGCCGGCGAGATCGCGGAGGTCGCGCCGGTGACCAACGTAGCGAACGTGCTCCAGTCCCGCGTGCCGGGCGTCTCGCTCCAGTTGGCGTCCGGGACGTCGGGGGCGGCCCAGACGATCCGGATCCGCGGCGCGGCGTCGATCTCGCTCTCGAACGAGCCGCTCATCTTCATCGACGGCGTGCGTGCCGACGGTGGCACGAGCGGAAGCGGCGGCGTCGGCGGCCAGCAGACGAGCCGGCTCAACGATTTGCGGCCGGAGAACATCGCCTCGATCGAGATCGTGAAGGGCCCGGCGGCGGCGACGCTGTACGGCGCCGATGCCTCGGCCGGCGTGATCCAGATCATCACGAAGCGCGGCCAGGTCGGCGGCGGGTTCCACCAGGCGCTCTCGGTCGAGTACAACGCGATCGATCAGAACTTCACGCCCCCGGCGAACTTCGCGGTCTGCGGGCAGGGCGACATCGATGACGGCGTCCCGATCTGCCAGGGGAAGTCGGCGGGAGACATCGTCTCGGACAACCCGCTGGTGCGCTACGATTCCTTCCGGACCGGGCAGAAGCGCTCGATCCTCTGGAGCGGCCGGGGCGGCGGCGACAACTACAACTTCTTCTTCTCGCTCGGTGGCGATGACGAGGATGGCACCACGCTGAACAACGAGTACGGGCGCTACAACGGCCGTCTCAACTTCGACTTCATCCCGAGCCAGAAGCTCCGGATCGAGGCCGGCTTCGGTCTGGCGCGCGTCACGACGCGGCTTCCCAACAACGACAACAACATCTACGGCTGGCTCGGCGGCGGCCTCTTGGGTGATCCGACGTTGGTCGGCGGGCCGACGGACGGCTGGTACGGTGTGAACCGCCAGAACGACGCGATCAAGTCGATCAACACGACGGAGCGCGTGATCCGCGTGCTGCCGCGCGTCGCGCTGCACTACACGCCGTTCGAGTGGTTCACGAACCGGCTCACGCTCGGTGCGGACATGACCCGGACCGAGTTCGGACAACTCTTCCCGAAGAACTCGAATACCTGGTACGATGCCGCGGACCTGAACTCCGGCGACGTCTTCGAGAGCCGCGAGCTCCAGGATCGCATCACGATCGACTACCTGGGCAACATCTCGAACCAGTTGACCGATTGGCTCTCCTCGGACCTCTCGTTCGGGTTGCAGTACACCTCGCGGTGGACGGACCAGACGAACGCCGAGGGGATCGGGCTGGTCACGAACGCCGCGCGCTCGGTGAACGCGGCGGCGATCTCGCAGGGCGGCCAGTCCCGCGGTGAGCAGCGGCAGATCGGGTTCCTGGGGCAGTGGATGGGTGGCTTCCACGACCGCTTCTTCCTGACGCTGGGTGCGCGCGTCGACCGCAGCTCCGCGTTCGCGCGGGACGCGGACGTCTTCTTCAGCCCGAAGGTCGGCGCCTCCTACGTGCTCTCGGATGACCCGGCGATCCGGGATGTGCTCCCCGAGTTCGTCAATGCACTGCGCGTGCGCGCCGCGTGGGGCACCACGGGCCGCTCGCCCAACTCGGGCGTGGTCGCGACGTACGACCCCACGCCGTACCTGATCCCGAACGGCGAGATCGGCAACGGCGTGATCCCGGACGATCCGGGGAACACGAAGCTCAAGCCGGAGCGCGGGATCGAGTACGAGGCCGGCTTCGAGGCGGGGCTGCTGGACAACCGCCTCGGCCTCACGGTCACGTACTTCCACAAGATCTCGAAGGACCTGATCCTCGACAAGCCGATTCCGCCCTCGCTCGGCTTCGACGAGGACTCGCTGGTCAACATCGGCGAGGTCGTCAACAACGGGATCGAGGTCGCGGCGAACGCGCAGCTCGTCACCACGCGGAACTTCGGGTGGGAGGCGAACGTCGCGCTGAACACGCTGCACAACGAGATCACCGACATGGGTGAGATCGAGCCGTTCGGTTCCCTGAACCGCGTCGAGGAGGGGATGCAGATCGGCGCGTTCGTGACGCGTAGAATCCTGGGCTTCGAGCAGTACAAGCCGAATCCCGAGGAATTCCCGGATTCCATGGCGCTACGCGCAGTGGTTTCCGATGAGCCCGAGTTCTTCGGCAACCTGCTGCCGACCTTCGAGGGGAGCTTCTCCTCGACCATGAATTTCTTCGGCAACCTCCAATTGTACGCGCAGCTCGACTGGAAGCAGGATTTCTACATCTACAACAACACGACGCAGTTCCGTGAGCGGCAGTGGGGGACGGGGGAGCGTTGGGTCCGCCGGTACGAGATCCTGTCGGACGAGGAGCGCGTCCGGCGCTTCGGGCCGTTCGTCGACTCGGAGGGCAACAACGTGAACCAGGGTGCGGTGAACGTGGCGTACATCGAGCCGGGTGACTTCCTCCGCCTGCGCGAAGTCACGCTGACCTATACGCTGCCGCAGAACTGGGCGAGTGCGTTCGGCGCGGATGGCGCCTCGATCGTCGTCGGTGGACGCAACCTCGGTCTCTGGACCAAGTACTCCGGCTTCGATCCCGAGGTGAACTCGTCCACCGGTAGCCGTTCGCGGAGCGACTTCCTGACGCTGCCGCCGGCGCGGCGCTGGATCGCCCGTGTCAACCTCCAGTTCTGATAGGGTGCAGATCATGAGAAACCGCAGACAACACCGGATCGGGGCGGCCTGCTTCTCGCTGCTCCTGCTGGGCGGCGCGGGGTGCGACAGCCTCCTCGACGTGCCGGACCCGGATACCGTTACCGTCGAGAGCGTGGATCCGCTCGCGGACGCCGAGACGTTCTCGCGCTCCGCGTACCAGAACTTCGTTTCGGCGGTACCGCTGACCATCCTGTACATGGCGTGGTTCACGAACGAGGCGCGCGTCGGCGACACGTTCCCGACACGCAACGCGTTCGGCCGGCGCATCATCGATGCGCGCAGCAACGGCGACCTGAGCGGCCTCTGGGGGGATCTTTCGCTCGCCGTCGCCTCGTCCGAGGACGTGCTCGACCTGCTGGCCGACGTCGAGGGCGCCGACACGAACGTGAACATCGCGCGGGCAGCGTTCTCGTCCGGCTACGCCATGCTCTTCACGGCGGATGCCTTCTGCCAGGGCACCATCCGGGGCGGCCCGGCCCTGGACCAGAACGCGATGCTCGATCATGCCATCGCGCGCCTCCAGCGGGCACGGGACATCGGTGCAGCGAGCGGAGATGAGGAAGGCGCCGCGATCGCGAACGCCGCGAAGGTCGGCCTCGCCCGCGCCTACCTGGCCAAGGGCGATCTGACGAACGCGGCCTCCGCGGCGGCGGATGTGCCGGACGACTTCGTCTACGAGATGGAGTACAGCGCCGATCCGGGCAACCGCGGCCGGCTCGGCAACGACCTCTACACGTTCACCGTGGCCCGCCTCTCGCTGGTGGTCGGTCCGGAATGGCGCGCCATTGCGGATGCCGGCGATAAGCGCATCTCCTACGGGGATGCCGGGCGTCTGGCTCAAGACGGCAAACTGCACTTCTGGACGCAGGGCAAGTACGGGAACTACGACGCGCCGATCCGCCTGGCCTCGGGACTCGAGGCCCGCTACATCGAGGCGGAGGCGAGCGGCGACATCAACCGGCAGCTCACGCTCATCAACGAGCGTCGCAGCGCCAACGGCCTGGGGACGTTCAGCTCGAGCGATACCGCCGAGGTCCTGGCCGAGCTCATGAACCAGAAGGCCCGCGACTTCTGGCTCGAGGGGCACCGCATGGGCGATTGGCGCCGCAACGGAGATGCCGTGCCGTTCATCATCCCGACCGGCCCGAACTACTACAAGCCGGAGCTGGGAGAGGTCGGCGATGCCACCTGCTGGCCGCTCCCGACTTCGGAGACGGACTTCAACCCGAACTTCTAGCGCGGGCGCGGAAGTTCGGCAGAGCACGGGGCGGTCACCCGGATCCGGGTGGCCGCCCCGTTGTTCATCGCCCCCGCAAACGAGAACGAGAATAGGACCGGACGGGGGCGAACCGCAGACTACATCGACGAGCGGTCGAGCGACGGGTTGTTGTTCGTCTCCTGGTCCGGGACCGGATAGCAGACGTCCGTCCCCACGCCGGTGACCGGGTAGAGGTCCAGCCCGTCCCTCGCGAGGAACCGCCGGAGCACGCCCTGGCGGACGCCGGTGAGCCACAGCACCCGGGCGCGCTCACGGGCGATGGCCGCCAGCCGCACGTGCAGGTCCGAGGTCGCGCTGGGCGGCAGGGGCACCTCGAAGCTCGCCTGGAGCGCATCGACGTCGGCGAGGTCGATCGGGTCGAGCGGGAGCGTATCCCGTTCGGTCCGGTAGGCATTCACGATACTGTTCGCCGTGACGAAGTCCTCGTTCCGCACCGCGATCTCGGCCAGGATCATGTCCGCCTCGGCCTTCGATGCGAGCACGATCGCGGAATCCGGCGCGTCGTACTTCATCTGGAGGTTGGTCAGGTCGACGGCGCTCGAGAA
>DASVCS010000047.1:0-12448 GCA_036381495.1 Longimicrobiales bacterium | reverse complement strand
CGTTGCAGGAGATGCTGGGCGGACCGGGGCGCCTTCGCTTCATCATCCAGCCGCTCGTCGCGATCCTGCTCGGGATCCGCGACGGCCGACTGGACGCGAAGGCGCGCCGGCGACCCTACGTGATCGCGGTCTTATTCGTGAAGGAAGGCCGCCGCGCGGCGCTGCGTAGCGGCGTCGCCACGTTCATAAGGCCGTTCGCCATCGCGGTCCTGGTGGACCTGATCCTCCAGTTCTACGTCCTGGCTCGCGTCCGGATCTGGGAGGCGGTGGTCGTGGGCACGGCGCTCGTCGCGGTGCCGTACGTCGCCGCACGGGGGCTGACGAACCGACTGAGCCGCTAGGCGCGGCTCACCCGCGGGTACGGTGTGATGCTCACGACCTGCGGCCTCACCCCGCCGGCACCACGTCGCGGATGTTTTCCGTCGGCGCGATCTCGTCGGCGAGCGCCCGCATGATGCGGTCGGCGACTTCGGGGAGCACGGCGTCGCGGTCGCCGCGACGGTCGTACTGCGGGAAACGGAGCGGCGCGCCGAACGAGATGCGGACGGGCGCGCGGCGCGGGCCGCGGCCCCAGCGGGGCCAGACGTCGTAGGAGCCGCTGATGCCGCACGGGACGACGGGCACGCCGGCCTTGAGGACGAGACGAATGGTCCCGAGACGCGGCGGTTGCAGGCGACCGTCCCAGCTCCGCTCGCCTTCGACGTAGATGCCGACGGCGCGGCCGGCGCCGAGGTGGCGCAGCGCGATGCGGACGGCCTGAGGGTCGACCTGGTAGCGACGGACCGGGAACGAGAGAAGCCGCGGCATGAGCCACGCGAAGAAAGGCGAGGCGAACTGCGTGCTCTTCGCCATCGTGTGGATGGGCCGCGGGCAGACGGTCTGGATGAGGATCGGGTCGAGGATGCTCTGGTGGTTCGCGACGAGGAGAAACGGTCCATCGGCCGGGACGTTGCCGAGGCCGCGCACATCGAGGGGGCCGATGAGCGGCCAGCCCGCCCGGACAATGGCCTGGCACAACCGGTAGAGGATCATCGGGTGACGATCCTGGGCTGGAATTCGACGATCTCCCCCCGCCCCGCTTCGCGGTAGTGGCGGCGGAGCGTGGCGGTCAGGAGTTGCTCCCAGAACCGCGTCGAGCCGTCCGGGAAACGCAGCGATGCGGGGCCGCGCCCGCGCGCCTTGATCTGGAGCGTGGTCGAACTGGGCTGGACGGCCGTGATGGCGTCGAACGACCAGTGCTCCCCCGCCCCGTCGTCGGCGTGGAACGAGAGGCCGTCGGGCATGAGCGCGAGACGGCCGGAGCGCGGCGGGCCGAATCGCTCGATCCGGTTCAGGTAGACGCCGCGGTGATAGATGGGGGCATCGCCGGTCGCGAAACGAACCCGGACCGGTTCCTCGTGCAGCGGCGGGCGCCCCCCGTGCACCACGCGATCCGCGATCTCCGGCAGGCGGTCCACCCAGGTGGCGGCCGGCAGCACGACGCGAGATCGACCCGGCCGCTGCGCGACGATCGTGGAGCCCCGCCCCCGCCGGTACGTCGTGCCGCACGAGGCGCAGCGCTCCCCACCGCGCGCCCGCCGCAGCCCGCACTCGATCCCGCACGCGGGACAGGCCCACAGCAGATCACGGATGGCCACGGCCCCTCCGGCTCACAGTCGCCCGAGCATGTCGAGCAGACGAAGCTTCCACACCCGCCACACGGCCTCCCGGATGATCCGCTTCGACATCTTCGACTCGCCTACGTCCCGGTCCGCGAACACGATCGGGATCTCGCCGATCCGGAACCCCTTCTTCCACGCCCGGAAACTCATCTCGATCTGGAACGAGTACCCCTCCGATTCCACCCGCTCGAAGTCGATCGCCTCCAGCACATCCCGCCGGAAGCACTTGTACCCCCCCGTCGCATCCGCCACCGGCAAACCCGTCACCACCCGCGCATACAGGTTCGCCGCGTAGGAGAGCAGCAACCGCCCGATCGGCCAGTTGATCACGGTCACCCGCCCGTGCAGGTACCGCGACCCCAGCACGAGGTCCACCTCCTCGATCGCTTCCAGGAACTCGGGCAAGTGCTTGGGATCGTGCGAGAAATCCGCATCCATCTCGAAGAGGACGTCGTAGCCCCGCTCGATCCCCCAGCGAAACCCGGCCAGGTACGCCGTCCCCAGCCCCAACTTCCCCGCCCGCCGGATGACGTTCACCCGCTCATCGTTCTCCGCCAGCCCGTCGGCCACGTCCCCCGTCCCGTCCGGCGAGCCATCATCGATCACCAGCACATCCAGCCGGCGGTCCTGCGCCAACACCTCGGGCACGAGTCGCGCGATGTTGTCCCGCTCGTTGTAGGTCGGTATGATGACCAGCCCGCGGCGCGGCGTATATCCCATTCTGTCTTGAGGTTAAGACCTTTCCGAATTATGTTTCGGGATCGCCCGAATGTACGCTCTTTTTACGACCGAGCACAAGTGAAGATCCTTTACATTGTCTCCGCGTACGACCGCGGACCGGGCGATGTCATTACGCCCTGGCTGGTTGAGACGATCCACCGGTTGCGCCGCCAGGACGTCGACATCGAGGTCCTGGCGCCGGCGTACCGGGGGCTCGCGGGCGGCGGGGTGGACGGTGTGCGGGTGCACCGGTTCCGGTACGCGCCGCGGCGCTGGGAGGATCTGACGCACGATCAGACGGCGCCGGACCGGATCCGGGAGCGCCCGTGGTACCTCGGTCTGGTGCCGGGGTACGTGGCGGCCGGGGCGCGTGCGGCGGTGAAGCTGGCGTCGAGCGGTGGGTTCGACGTCGTACACGTACACTGGCCGATCCCGCACGCGGTGCTGGGGCTCGCGGCGCGGCGCGCGACGGGGCTGCCGCTGGTCAGTTCGTTCCACGGCGTCGAGTTGACGTGGACGCGGCGGCATTTTCCCGTGCTGGTGCCGTTCCTCCGGCACGCGATCCGGACGTCGGACGCGGTGACGGCGAATTCGAGCTACACGGCCTCGATGATCCGGGAGGTGTACGACCGGGAGGTCCTGCGGATCCCCTTCGGCGCGACTGTCGCCGACAGCGCCGATGTCGTTGGCACCGATGATGATGGAACCGATTCGTTCGAGTTGCTCTTCGTGGGACGGCTGGTCGAACGCAAGGGGGTGCGCTACCTTCTCGACGCGCTGGCGCGGCTGGACGGCCGGCCGGGCGTCCGGCTCCGGGTGGTCGGAGACGGGCCGCTGCGGCCGGCGCTCGAGGCGCACGCGGCGGCGCTCGGACTGGCCGGGCGCGTCCGTTTCGACGGGTTCGTTTCCGCCGATGTGCTGGCGCGCCGCTTCGCCGCGTGCGACGCGTTCGTGCTGCCGGCGGTCGTGGACGCCAAGGGCGACACGGAGGGGCTCGGCGTGGTGCTGGTCGAGGCGTCGAGCCACGGCAAGCCCGTGATCGCGAGCGGAGTCGGCGGGATCACCGACGTGGTGCGTGATGGCGAGACGGGGATCCTGGTTCCGCCCGCCGATGCGGCGGCGCTCGCCGCCGCGATCTCGGCGCTGGCCGGGGATCCGGCGCGCGCGCGCGCCCTCGGCGCGGCCGGGCGCGCACACGTGGACCGCGAGTTCTCCTGGCCCGTGATCATCGAACGGCTGACGTCGCTCTACCGGGGACTCGTGGCGCGGACATCGCGGGGACGCGCGTGACAGGGAGTGCGGGATGGCCTTGAAGACGAAACAGGCGAAGGAGATGCCGCGCCACGGGGCGGCCGACACCGGCGATCCGGGGGGCTTCCTGCCGACCGGATGGCTGATCGGCAGCTACCTGATCCTCGCGGTCGTCTTCTTTCTCCCGGCGCTGATGCCGGGCACCATGATCTACGGCTCGGACCACCTCGGCGAGGCGTACTTCTCGGAGAAGTTCGCCACCGACCGGCTCGCCGCGGGCGAGCTGCCGAAGTGGAATCCGTACATCTTCGGTGGCCTCCCGTTCTTCGCGAACGCGATGGACACGTACTATCCGATCACGGTCCTGCTCCGCCTGGTCGGCGTGCCCACGTACCATCTGCCGCTCTTCATCTTCATCCTCCAGTCGTTTCTGGCGGGCGTCGGGACGTTCCTGCTCGTCCGGGAGCTCGGCGGCCGGACCTTCGCCGCCTACCTGGCCGGACTCGCCTTCATGTTCTCGGGCTACACGATCTCGTTCATCCTCGGCGGCCACGACGGCCGCATGATCGTGGCGACGCTGGCGCCGCTCTTCTTCTTCGCGATCCATCGCGCCGTGCGGACCGGTGGGCTGCGCTGGTACGTGCTGGCCGGCGTGGTCCTCGGCGGCGCGCACCTGTCGAACCAGATCCAGAGCACGTACTACCTCCTGCTCGCGGGACTCCTCTGGTTCGCCTTCCTCCTCTGGCACCTGCACGCCGCGCGGCCCGCACGTACGCTCGCCAATCGGCTCGGCGGCTCGGTGCTGGCCCTCGCGATCGGCTTCTCGATGGTGGCGGTCAACTATCTCCCGTTCGCGGCCTACATCGCACACTCGCCCCGCGGCGGCGAAGGCGGCCGCGGCTACGAGTTCGCGACCTCGTGGTCGATGCCGCCGGTCGAACTCGTCGGCATCGCCGTGCCGGAGCGGATCGGGATCCGGGACGCCTACTGGGGAGCGAACCCGTTCAAGCTCCACACCGAGTACGTCGGCGCGCTCGCCTTGCTCGCCCTGGTCCTCGGCGTCTACCTGCTCCGCAAGAACCGCTACGTCTGGTTCTTCCTGGCACTTGGCATCTTCACGCTCACGCTCTCCTTCGGCGGTCACACGCCGATCTACCGGCTGTACTACGCGCTCCTCCCGGGGACCGCGAAATTCCGCGCGCCATCCATCTCCTTCTTCCTGTTCACGCTGGCAGTGACCACCATCGCCGGGCTCGCGCTGGACCGCCTCGCCCGGCTCCGCGGCGAACTGGCCTCGCGCTCGACCGCATCCCGGAACACGGCCTCCGGCACGCTCCGCACGGTGCGCAACATTGGTCTGGCCATGCTCGGCCTCGCGGTGCTCTGGGGCGTCGTCGCCGCGCTCGCCCGCCCCGAGCTGCCCCTCACGCAGCCCACGACCCTCGAGGAGCTGCGGGCGGCCAAGGCGGCCCTGAACCACCCGGCCTACGTGGCCGGGATCTGGCGCTTCACGACGGCGCTGGCCGCGTGCGCCATCGCCGTGTGGCTCTGGCTCCGGGGCACCCTCTCGATGCGCACCGCCGGGATCGCCCTGGCGCTCATCACCGTCGTCGACCTCTGGGTCATCGACAAACGCTTCTTCGAGACGATCCCCACGCCGGACGTCACGCTCGCCGCCGACGACATCGCGAGGTTCCTCTCCTCGCGGCCGGGCCCGTTCCGGGTGATGGTGCTCCCCGATCTGCCGCAGGACAACTACCTCACGCTCTTCGGCATCGAGCTGGTCGGCGGTCAACACGCCAACGCGCTCCAGAGCTACAACGAATTCCTGGGCGAGGGCGAGCAGACGTACACGGATTACCACAACATGAACCGGCCCGCGTTCCTCGCCCTGGCGAACGCGCGTTACCTGGTCACGACCCGCCGCATCGAGGCGCCGTTCCTGAAACCGGTCTACGAGGGACGTGTGCGGGACGGCCGGACGGCCGTGGTCTACGAGAACTCCGCCGTGCTGCCCCGTGCCTTCCTCGCGGCGCGCGCCACGCGCGTGGATAGCCCCGACGGCGCTCTCGAGCGCATGCAGGCGCCGGATTTCGATCCGGGCCGTGAGGTCGTCCTCTACGAAGAGCCGCCCCTGGTCACCACGGCCGATACGGCCGCGGCCGGGACCGCCCGCATCGTCCGGTACGATCCCTCGGACGTCGAGGTCGCGGTCCGCGCGGACCGGCCGGCCTACCTCGTACTGACGGACAACGACTACGACGGCTGGACGGCGACGGTGGATGGAGAGCCGGCGCCGGTGCTGCGGGCCGACCATACGTTCCGCGCCGTCCCGGTCCCGGCGGGCGAGCACGCGGTGCGGTTCCACTTCGACCCGCCGCTCCTCGCCGCCGGGTTCATGATCTCCGCGGGCGTCTGGGCGCTGCTCGCCGTCTACGGGTTGGGGCTGGCCATCCAGGCCTGGCGCCGGCGCGCCGCGCGCGCATGACACGCATGCGAGTGGATCTCCGGCGCGCCGGCAGGGTCCTGCTCGTCGGCTTGGCGTTCCTGTTCATCGGCCTTGCGCTCGTCAGCCAGCGCGAGCGGCTCCTGGCCTATCCGTGGCGGATCGAGCCGGTCCGGCTGGCCGCGTCGGCCGTGGCGTTCGGTGTCGTTCTCGTCGTGAGCGTGGGCATCTGGGGCCGGACGCTCCGCCATTTCGACGTCCGGCCACCGTTCCCCGTGCTCGCGCGGATCTGGTTCGTCTCGAACCTGAACCGCTACATTCCGGGCAAGATCTGGCAGTTCATCGGCGTCATCGACCTCAGCCGCGCAGCGGGGATCTCGGCGCTCACCAGCGTGACCTCGCTGCTGCTGTACATGGGGTTCGTCCTCGTCGCCGGAGCCATCCTCGGCATCTATCTCGTGCCCGGTTCTTTGATCGGCGTGCCGGACGGGTGGCGGCTCGGCCTGCGCTGGGCCGCGCCGGCGCTCCTGGGACTGCTCCACCCGGCCGTGATCAACACGGTCATCGGCTGGACGACGCGGCTCACGCGGCGTCCGTTGCGCGCGTGGACCGGCCGGTGGTCGGACGGGCTCGCGATCTTCGCACTCTGCGTCCTCGAATGGCTCGCGCTCGGCGCCGCGTTCACGCTCTTCGTCGGCAGCATCACGCCTGTCGGCTTCGAGCGGTACCCGGCGCTCACCGGCGCGTTCGCGCTGTCGTTCGTCGCCGGCTACATGGTGCTCCTGCCCGCCGGCCTCGGCGCGAAAGAGGGTGCCCTCGCCGTCCTCCTGGGCGGCGTGCTCCCCTTCCCCGTCGCCGCGGCGGTCGCGGTCGCGGCCCGCGTCTGGACCCTCCTCGCGGAGCTGCTGCCGACGTTGATCTTCCTCGTGCCCGCGCGCCGCTGGGCACCGCCGCCCGGCGCGGCCGATGCCGCTTCCCTCGAGGACCCATGCTGACCGACGGCTACCCGCTACTGGACCTGTACGACCGCATCCCGGACGAGCCGATGTACCGCGCGATGCAATCCTTCTCCGACGAGTTCCGCGAACGGAACGTCGATGCCCTGAAGTACTACTCGCGGCGGTGGGTCGCCGACCCGCTCCACCACTGGTCGCGCAGGTGGGAGTACCTGTACGTGACCGAGCGCTTCGGGCAGGCCGTCGAGGAACGACCCGACGCGACGCTCCGCGTCCTCGACGCGGGGTCCGGGCTGACCTTCTTCGCCCACTGGCTGGCGCACCGGTTCCCGACCCTCTCGATCGAATGCTGTGACATGGATCCGCGCGCGGCCACCAGCGCGGCCCGGCTCCGCCCGCCCGCGGCCGCGACCGTCTCCTATGCGACGCAGGACCTGGCCGACCTCTCGCACCCCGATGCCGCCTTCGACATCATCGACTGCGTCTCGGTCCTCGAGCATTCCGACCGACACGCCGAGATCGTCGCGGAATTCGCGTACGTGTTTAGCGTCCGTGCCTGGCGGACGCGGACGGACTACGTCGCTGGAGCCGGCAGCAGTTGCGGCAGCGGTCCTGACGAGGTCAGCACGGCCTCGAGGAAGCCGAGGATGTCTCGCCGTTGCTGCCGGAGCGTGACCAGGACGCTGGCGAGGATCTCGTGGGTACGTGCGCCCGGAGGGCTGCGATTGCAGCCGCCGGTCTTGCGCGTGAGGACGGCGGGCCGGATCTGGCGTTCCGCCCGGTTGTTGGTGGCCTCGACGCCGGGCTGATCCAGGAAGGTGAAGAGATGCGGGCGCTGCCTTCTGAGCCGCCGGGCCATGCGGGCGTTGTCGGGATCGGTGAAGTGGCGATCCCTGGAGATGAGTGCATCCAGGTGTTGCTCGATCTCCGCTCGTCTGGCGGCGAAGACGGCGGGCGTGAGATCCTCGCGCTCGTGGCCGAGTGTGAGCGCGTCGCGCAGCACGGCGGCGACCGCACGGGCGAAGCGCACGGCGCCCCGGCTCTTGGCATGCTCGATTTCCGAGAGGGCGCGCAGCAGGTGAGCAAAGCACTTCTGCTTCCGGAAGCCGGCCAGCGCGCGGTGGTCGTAGGTGGCCAGGCCGTCGCTGATGAGGACGCCCTCGAAAGCCTCGCTCAGCACGTCGAGGACGACCTCGTGCGAGCGGCGCGGGTCGATCACGTAGAGGGTGGCATCCGCATGGGTGAAGACCCACAGCCAAGAGGACTCTCCGGCCACTCGCCAGCCGGTTTCGTCGGCGTGCGCCGCCTCGGACTCGGCCAGGTGTGCGGCGATCTCGCCGTAGAACGGCGCGGCCTTGCCGGCCAGGCGGTCGGCCAGGCGCGTATTCGCCTGTGCGAGCGCAGAGGCCGTGAGCTTCAGTCCGAAGGCGCTCTCGAAGAGTTCGGCGATCTTGCGGTAGGGCACGCCCAGGCGGTGGTGCAGGTCGGCGGCGAGCGCCTTCGTGTGCGGCCCCACACTCACCCCCGCCGCTCCCGTGGCCACCGAGACCTGTTCGGGGTGGCGCGAGGTGACCCGCCGGCCACACGAGCGGCAGGTGCCGTTGCGGCACGTGCCGCTCTGGAAGAGAAAGCGCCGCCAGTAGGGCCGCACCACGGGCAGATCCACCTGAAGCTGTTCGTGCGTGGAGATCTCCTCGAGCGCTCCGCCACACTCGGGGCAGCACTCCAGCGGCACCACATGCGTCTCGTTGATCTCGGAGTCGGCCGGCGGCTGCCTGTGGCGGAAGCGCCCCTCGCCCGGCCGGCGCCCGGGCCGCTTCAGGTTCTTCTTCTTGCGCTCGCGCGAGAAGGGGCCCGCCTGGCGCTTGCCGCGTCGAAGCTCCGCTTCGAGCCCACGGATCCGCTCTTCCAGTTCGGCGATCCGCCCCAGCGCCGTCCCGAGCTCGGCCTGGAGCCGGCGGCAGTTGGCGCACAACGACGCCTCCGGCGCACTCGCCACTGGGGCAGCGGAGCCAAGCGGATGCTCGCGAACAGTAGAGAGGTCCATGGCCGGGTGCATACCGGCATATCTCACGCCAGCCGCTCACCTGCGCATCCAACCCGCGTCCCCACGGACGCTAAACATGTACGAATTCGCGCGCACGCTCCGGCCCGGCGGACGCCTCATCCTCACCATCGACATCTCGCCCGATGGACGCTGGCAGATCCCGCGTGAGCGCGCCAGTACGCTCCTGGCCGAGCTCGGCCAACGATTGATCTCCGATGGGGATTACACAGCCCTACTCGAGGATTTCGATCCGTCACGTATGCTTACCACCCGCTACGTACGTGAACTCGACCCCTCGCTTCTGCCGTGGAAGTACCCGAGCTTCCGCGACGTGTGGCGCAATCTCCGGCGGCCCACCGAGCTCGCGAAACCGCGATTCAAGTATCTCACGTGCTTCGGTATGACGTGGCGCAAGGAGGAGTCATAGCGGATGGCAACATTGCAGGAGCTCAGGCGCTACTACCAACGGCGTTATGCTGCCCCACCGGGCGCGATGCGCGATTATCGAAGCTACCTGGATCTCATCGATGCGGAGCCGGGTTCCCGGATCCTCGATGTCGGATGCGGCGAGGGATTCTTTCTGGAGGAGGCGATCCGGGGAGGGCTGGCGGCCGTCGGCGTCGAGATCGTCCAGCCGGCGCTCCGGCTCGCGCGGCAGAGAATCGGGGGGGGCAAGCTGGCGGCGGCGGCGGGCGAGGCGCTACCGTTCGCCGATGCCTCCATGGATTTCGTTGCCTGCCTGGGAAGCCTCGAGCACTTCGCGCAGCCGGCAGCGGGGGCACAGGAGGTCGCTAGGGTTCTGCGCCCGGATGGGCAGGCCATGATCGCGGTGCCCAACCGGCAATTTCTGGGCTGGCTGTTCCTCCGCCGCCAGGGTACCGAGCAGCAGGAAGTAGCGGAGTTGCTGCTCGACCGACAGGGCTGGATCGATCTCTTGACGGCCGCGGGGTTGGAGGTGGTCGCGATATCAAAGGAGCCGTGGCACACGAAGCCGTTCCCGTCCGTCCTCAAGCGCATTGTTGTCCGCGCGGCCTGGCATCTCATCCCGCTCCGCTGGACGTACCAGTTCGTGATCCGATGCCGGCGGCCACCGTGCCACTCCGTCTGACTGGCAGCAAGACGGCTACATCGCTGGCGTCAAGCGAAGTTCACCATGATCGTTCGGCGGCGTAGGGCTTGCGCCGTCGAACATCGCGTCAGGGGTGTGCCAGGTCCCCCGACGCGATGCCCCGCAAGGCCGCTTGGACGGCTGAGTCTCAAGCCGCAGCGCGAACTCGGATGCGAACGGAGCCGCCTCCCGTGGTTCCGTTGGCAATCGCCCAAATGTGTGGATCGGCAGCACCTTGGGCGAATCCGATCAGCGATACGGCTCGCTTCCGATCCGAGTCGACCGTGACCTCCGCGAGGATGAACGGCTGGCCCGAGTTTCCGAAGTTGTCCCAGTTCTCGAACTGGACCCTCACTGGGACATCCAATCCGTTGTACACGTGAGCGACAACGAGATTGGGCGTGGGACGACTCATCGTGAAATCAACCCAGTTGGACGTCCCACTGCCGGCCGGAATGTTGATGGTCTCGTCGGCCAGGATGTCGTTGACGGCCATCTTTCCACCTCCTCGTGGAGAGGGTAGCGACGTGCGGACACCAAACTGCGAACCCGTAGGTGTCCGGGTTGGAAGTAGTTGGTTGCGGGAAGTGTTGCAACCTGGCCGCGCCGAAGGAGCTTCAGGAAGATACGGTAACCGCCTGACACACGATACAGACGTGAACGAGGCCGGTCAAGTGTCTCGAAACGGTGACAGGTCCGGCTCGGGTGAATGGCGCGGCACCGCGCCTCAGCGGGCGCTGTCGCTCCGCCCTGTCGCCTCTCGCCGCCGCAACCTCCGGTGCAGCGCATCCAGGTCCGCGCGCTGCTGCGCCACCAGCTCCGCCAGGAACCCGAATCCGAAGAGGAGGAACCCGAGCGTCTCGAGCAGGATGACCAAGTAGAGGAGCGGGCGGAACCCGAACGGCGGCATGGCGTCCATCACGCGCAGCACGATCGTGACCACGCCCACCAGCACGCCGGCCCCGGCGAGGATGAGCCCCGTGATGCCGAACAGCAGCATCGGCTTGCGCGCGAAGAAGAGGAAGAACGCGACGGAGAGCAAGTCCAGCAGTCCCACCACGATGCGGCTTCGTCCCGAATACTTCGCTTCACCGTGCCGGCGCGGGTGCAGCCGCACCGGGATCTCCGTCACGGAGAAGCCGCGCGCGTAGGCCAGGACCACGAAGAACCGGTGCCAGTCGTGGCGGAGGTGGATCTCATCCAGCGCCTCCCGTCGGAACGCCTTCATGGCGTTCAGGTCCGAGACCGGGATGCCGAAGAGGAGACGGTTGAGCCAGTTGTAGATCCGCGAGACCAGGCGCTTCTTGTAGCGCCCGACCTTGCGCCCGGTCACGATGTCCCACCCCTCGTCCACCTTCGCGAGGAAGCGGGCGATCTCGTCGGGCGCGTACTGGAGGTCCGCGTCGTACACCACGAGGACCTCGGCATCCGTCGCATCCGCGCCGGTCAGCATGGCTTCGGTCTTGCCGAAGTTTCGCCGGTGGCTCACCACGCGGAAGCCGTCCCACCCGGCCGCCTCCCGCCGCGCGACCTCGGCCGTCCCGTCGGTCGAACCGTCGTCCACCAGCAGGACCTCGCCCTCGAGACCGAAGCGCTCGAAACTCGCGCGCAGCTCCCGGACCAGCTCCGGAACGTTCTCGACCTCGTTGTACGCCGGGATGATGACCGCGAAGTTGCGCCGCGCCGCCGGCGAGAGTCTTACCGACGCCTCGCCGCCCGGCTGCGTTGCGGCCGGCGCGTGCTCGGTGGGGGGCGTCGTCGCTCTGGAGGACATCGACGGCAAAGATCAGGGGCCGGAGGGCTTTGAACCCTACACCCGCTTGCGCATCCGCGCCGAGAGGATCCCGAGCTGGTCCCGGTACTTGGCAACCGTCCGGCGCGCGATCTGGATCCCTTCATCCTTCAGGATGTTGACGATCGCCTGGTCCGTCAGCGGCCGCTTCGAGTCTTCATCCGCGACCAGCTTCTGGATCCGCGCCTTGATCCCGCGCGCGCTGACGTCCTCGCCCGTCGTCGTCGACAGCCCGCTCGAGAAGAAGAACTTCAGCGGGAGCACGCCCCGCGGCGTCTGCACGAACTTCTCGTTCGTCACCCGCGACACCGTCGACTCGTGCATGTTGATGACCTCCGCCACCTCCCGCAACGTCAACGGTTTCAGGTACTGGACGCCCCGCTCGAAGAACTCTCGCTGCCGGTCTACGATGAAGTTCATCACCTTCAGCATCGTCTGGCGCCGCTGCTCGATCGCCTGGATCATCC
>DASVCS010000046.1:0-12662 GCA_036381495.1 Longimicrobiales bacterium | reverse complement strand
GAACGCGACGACCTGGATCACACCCCCGTGCTCCGCGAGCACGCGCAACTGCTCGTCATCCATGTTCCGCGGGTGGTCGGCCAGCGCCCGCGTGCTCGAATGCGACGCGATCACCGGCGCCCGCGACAGCCGCGTCGCCTCGAGCATCGCCGCCTTCGAGATGTGCGAGACGTCCACCAGGATCCCCAGCCGGTTCATCTCCGCGACGACCCGCTCGCCGAACGCGCTCAGCCCGTTGTGCTCCGCCGGCCCGTCACCCAGCCGCTCGCGCGGCGTCGCCGAATCCGCAATGTCGTTGTGCCCGCCGTGCGCCAGCGTGATGTAGCGCGCGCCCAGCTCGTGGTACGTCTCCAGCAGCGAAAGATCCTTGCCGATCACGAAACCGTTCTCGATCCCGATCGCCGCCACCCGCTTGCCGCTCGCGTGGATCCGCTCGACATCGGCCGCCGTGTACGCGATCTCGATCGCCTCCGGACACAACGCCTCCGCCATCCGGTGGATCGCCTCGAACTTCGTCATCGCATCCGCCTTCGCCTTCGCGTAGTTCTCCGGCGTCCGCTCCGTCTGGCCCACGTACACGCTGAAGAACGCGACGTCCAGCCCACCCTCGACCATCTTCGGGATGTCCACCTGCCGATCCAGCCGCTCGCACGGGTTGACCTCCGCCGTCGCGAAGTCGAACGGAATGTCGTCGTGCGTGTCGATGCTCAGCACGCGTTCGTGGATCTCTCGCGCCCGCGCGATCAACGCCGCTTCGTCCTCGTTCGCGCCTGCGGCGCAGGATGTCGAGGCCGCCGCGAGCAGCAGCATGGATAGGTCTCGAACTCTCATGCGGATGCCTCCGGTCGGGGATGCGAACACCGCCCGTCTCGCGGCGTGGCAGAACGTCGGAGCCGGTGGACGGGACCAGGACGACCTACGGCGGTCGCGCGAGACGGCGTGAGCATGGTCAGATTACGGGGTCTTCGGCACGCGCGCCAGGGCCGACGGCGGGGCCGGGCGGCGACGCCCGCCCGTTGGCCCGTTCGGTCGGCAGGGCGAAGCTGAAGGTGCTTCCGGTCCCGGGTTCGCTTTCGACCCAGATCCGCCCCCCGTGCGCCTCGATGATGAGACGCGTGATGTAGAGGCCGAGGCCCAGGCCCTCGGTCTTGGAGTGCTTCTTCGCTCGGTAGAAGCGCTCGAAGAGGTAGGGCAGGTCCTCGGGCGGGATCCCGCCGCCGCGGTCCGTCACGGAAACGACGACTTCGTCGGGGCGTGGCGTGATGCGGACCCGCACCGGTGTCTCCGGCGGCGAGTACTTGAGCGCGTTGGTGATGAGGTTCGTGATGGCCCGGCCGAGGCGGTGGGGATCGGCCGCGACCCGCGGCAGGTGCGGTGGAGCGTCGATCCGGACGCGGGCCTGATCTTCGGCGTTCAGGTGCCGAACGGTTTCCATGACCTGATCCCCGAGGTTGCACGGTCGCTTGTGCATCTCGATCTGGCCCGATTCCAGGCGCGTCGATTCCAGCAGGTCCTGAATCATGGCGGCCATCTGTTCGGCGGCCCGCATGATGGCGCTGGCGTGGCGGAACTCGGGCTTGCCCCGCTCCTTCAGGAGGCTCCCGCGCAGCAACTGGGCGAAGCCCAGGATCGCGTTGAGCGGCGAGCGCAGGTCATGCGAGATCAGCGCGATGAACTGGTCCTTCAGTTCCTCGAGCTCGCGCAGCGCCGTCACATCGCGGAAGACGATGATGGCGAAGGTGACGCGACCGGTGCCGTCCCGGATGGCGCTGCCGCTGACGGACACGCGGACTCGTGACCCATCGCCGCGCACGACGAGGAATTCGGCCTCGGAGAAGCGCTCTCCCCGGAGCGCCCGCGCGATCGGTCGCTCGTGCGGGGGCAGCGGCGTGCCATCGAGCCGGCGAAATGCGATGCGGGCGTACTCCTCCTCCGCCCCCGCGCCCACCTCCGCCCGGACGCCGGTGATCTCTCGGGCCGCCCCGTTCAGCAGCGTGATCCGGCCGTCCGCAGCGATGATTGCGGCGCCATCGTTCAGGCTCTCGAGGAGTGCATCCATCTCGGCGGAGTGCAGTTCCGCCCGCTCGG
The DNA here is from genome assembly GCA_036381495.1 of Longimicrobiales bacterium. Taxonomy (GTDB): domain Bacteria; phylum Gemmatimonadota; class Gemmatimonadetes; order Longimicrobiales; family RSA9; genus DASVCS01. Next base: position 10,574 of record DASVCS010000046.1, on the reverse strand, counting down.
CGAACTCCTGCTCGCGCACGCTGGCGACCAGGAGCCGCTCGTTGATCTCGCGCATCCGGTTGGACGCCTCTTCTTGGGCACGGCGGTCCGCCACGCGCTCCGTGGCATCGTCGACCTCGATGAGGAGCGCCGTGGGTCGCCGCGCCTCGCCGAGCACCGGCCAGACGGTGTAGCACCAGAACACGGTGGTCCCGTCGGGACGATCGTGTGCGACTTCCGTCATGCGCTCCGCCTCCCCGGTCCGCCAGACCCGGTCCAGGAGCGCGAGTGAGCCATCGGTCTTCGAATCGGGGAACGCTTCGGCGAAGTCGCGACCGAGCAAAGGCTCGGCCGCCGTGCCGGTGAGCCGGCAGAACGCGTTGTTCGCGCAGCGCAGCCGGTGCGTCTCGCCCTCGGTCAGGGCGAGCGCGAGCGGCGAGCGCTCGATCACGGTTTGGCAGAGCGCCGCCAGATCGGGTGGGCCGGGAGAATCCGCCCCATGCATCGTCGCTCTCCTGTTCGCGTCCCGAGCGGCAGGTACGGACCCGAATCCCGGCCGCGAAGCGCGCCGGCCGAAATCGGCACCGAAGGCTCGATGGACCTGCCGGATTCGCCTACGTTTCCAGCGCCTGCGCCACCGGGCGGTACACGGTCCGGCCTCGGGCCTCTTCCCGGATGGCGTACGTCAGCGCCACCAGCCGTTCAAGCGCGGCCTGCACCTCCGTCGGATCGAGTTCCATCGCCCTGGCGACGTCCTCGGCCGGGGCCTCCCGTCGCTCGATCAGAACCCGGAGCACGGCCTGTTCCGACTCCGTCAGCCCTGCGTACGCCGGCGAGCGGACCGGCTCACGGAGCCGCGGCACGCCCGTGATCAGCCCCGAGTACTCGCCCAGAGACTCGCCCACGACCAGCCCGTGGCCGGTCACCTGGCACGCGCGCAACTCGCGGCTGTGCGCACTGCCTCGCATCTTGACCACGCCGATGACCGTGCGCAGTTCGCCCTCCAACTCGACGTACCGCTGAACGATGATGTCATCGGTCAGGAAGGAGACCGTGTGGGGCGTGAACCGGAGATCCGTGTAGGCGGCGGATGACTCGACCGTCATCATGATCGTGACGCCGTCCGCGGTCAGCGCGCTGACCAGGCGATAGAGCGACTCGCGGAAATCCTCGCGGAAGGTGGGCGCGAGCGCGATCTCGAAGCCCGAGAGCGAGTCGATCACGACGCGCTTCGCGCCCAGCTCCGCCACCGAGCCGCGTACTTCCTCGAGCGTCTCATCCACCGAAAGGTCGAGTGGACGCAGGTAGATGACCTTGAGGTTGCCGGCGTCGATCATCGCCTCGAGGTCGAAGCCGAACGACTTGGCCCGCGCCAGGTATTCCTTGGGACGTTCCTCGAAGACGGCGATGACGCCCGGCTCGTCGCGGCGGGCGCCCTCGGCGATGAAGTTCGTGGCCAGCGCGGTCTTGCCCGAGCCGGAGGGACCCGCGACGATGACGGCATCGCCGGTCGGGATCCCACCGCCCATCATCTCGTCCAGCCCGGTCACCCCCGTGGACACCCGGCCGGCGGGGCGCGACTGCGTCGCCGCCTTCCCCGTCGTCGTCTCGACGGCGCGCGGGAAGACCCGCAGCCCCTCCTCGTTGATGCGGAACGTGTGGAGCCCCGGCATCGGCGCCTGCCCCCGCATCTTCAGGACCTGGAGCTTCCGGACCACCGAATTGCGCTCGACCGCCTGGTGTAGCCACAGAATGCCGTCGGCCACGGTGAAGACCGGGTTGTCGCGCATCTCCATTTCCACGTACTCGCCGACCAGGAAGGTCGTCGCCTGCCAGCTCGTCAGATGCAATGCCAGGCGCTGGACGAAGGTCTGGAGCCCCAGCTCGCCCGCGGCCGGCGGCGTCGTCGCCCGCACGACGGTCCGGAAGGAGTCGACCACCACGAGCGCCGGTCCGGTCTGTTCCACCTCCCTCACGATGCGATCGAGCACCCGGCCCAGGTCGCTTTCGAGGACCTCCTGGCTCAGATTCCGGTAGATGATCGCCTTGTCGACCTTGTCCGGATCGAAAAAGTCGAACTGCTGCTGGTAGCGGAGCATCTTGAGCGGTGGCTCGCCCAGAACCGTGAAGTGCAGTGCCGGATGTTCGGCCGTGGCGTTGGCGAACATGATCTGCTGCGTCAACGTCGTCTTGCCCGCGCCCGGGCCGCCGGCGATCAGGTTGAAAGAGTACTGCGGCAGGCCGCCCCCCATGACGGCATCCAGGCCGGGTACGCCCGTATGCAGCAGGTCGATCGGGACTCTCCTTCTCTCGCTCATTCCGCTTCCCCCTCGAAGACGGACCCCGCCGTTCCCGGCGGGAGGCCGGGCCATGCCCGGGACACGATCCGCACGGTCAGTACGTCGCCGATGAAGTGGGCCAGCAGCCCGAAGAAATCGGCGAGCACCGCCGTGACGGCGTCGCGCAGCTCGTCCGGATCGCTGCCGCGCGCAAGCCCGTCCAGCCCCTCGATCGGTGCGTTCGGCGCCTCTCCACTCCGGACGTCCTCGAGCAATGGGAAGTCCTGCCGCGCGAGGTGCAGCGCGCGTGCGAGCAGGACCTGAAAGCCCGCCGGGCCGATCAGCGGCACGAGATGGGCCGAAAGCTTCCGCAGGACGACGTCGGCCCCGGCCACCACGTCCTCCACGCTCGGGCCCGCGGCGATCTCGTGTGCGAGCAGCCGTCGCGCCAGTGAACGGATGGCCTCAGTCGGCCGCTTCACCGGCGTTCCTCACCATCCGCCCGCCGTAGCCCTGCCTCGCTCGGCAGCCGCGCGGTCGCCGCGGGGATCCCCCGGGTCATCTCGTCCCGGGGGATCACCGTGACGCCTCGCCCGGTGATCGCGTACTGCCGGATCGACGAGTCGAACGCGCTGTCGCGCATCGCACCGGCCAGGACCTCGCCGACGTCTTCCAGCTTCTGCTCGACCACCGGGTAGATGCTCATCCTCCCGAGCCGCGTCACGGACGCTGCCGGTCGAAAACCCGGCGGGCGCCCCGCCGTTCGGGAAGCGGAGCGCGTCGGCTGCAAGGGCCGTGATGTTTGCCGGGACGGGATCGTTGGCGCGCCGCGGGAGGGACCGACGAGCCTTGGCGGATGATCGGGCCGCCGAGGAAGGTTATCCCTCGCCCCCCGCAATCCTCGCCGGCAAGGCCCGACGTCGGCCAACGTGGCAGTGTCCATGCATGAGGGGGTGTGGACACGTGGAGTCGCGGACCCGGTGTGGCGGTGCGACCGTGCGACGGGCGTTTCCCGGCGGAGAGTTCGGTCAGCATCGTCTCATCGTGGTCGGCGATGGTTGAGTGACTCATAATGATACGCCCCCCGCCACCCCGCTGCAAGGGTCGGGCGCGCCGATTCGCGGCCCTTGCCGGCTCCCGGACGTTGCCCGATCTTCCCCTCGCAGAAGCCGCGGGCGCTCCGGCGCCCCGCTCGCGCGCTCGCACGAGTTCCATGGGACTTCCACATCCGGAGTACGATGATGCAGCAGGAATTCAGTGATTTCACGACCGGCGGGCGGAGCGTGGAGGGCCGTTACGCGCCGCCCGCGCCGACCAACGAGCCGGTGCTCTCGTACGCGCCGGGCACGCCCGAGCGCGAGGCCCTCAAGGGCGAGCTGCGCAGGATGAGCGGCGAGGTCGTCGAGATCCCGCTGATCATCGGCGGTGAGGAGGTCCGCACGGGCAGGCTCGAGGACGTCGTGATGCCGCACGACCATGGCCACGTCCTGGCCCGGTGCCACCAGGCCGGGCCGGACGAGGCGGCTGCGGCGATCGATGCGGCCCGCCAGGCGTGGCGTGAGTGGTCCCGGTGGGGATGGGAGGACCGCGTCGCCGTGTTCCTGCGCGCCGCCGACCTCCTCGCCGGCGCCTGGCGCCCGACGCTCAACGCCGCGACCATGCTCGGCCAGAGCAAGACCGCGCACCAGGCCGAGATCGACAGTGCGTGCGAGCTGATCGACTTCTGGCGCTTCAACGCCTTCTACGCCGCGCAGGTCTACGCGGAGCAGCCGGGCTCCGCGCCCGGCGTCTGGAACCGGATGGATCACCGGCCGCTCGAAGGGTTCATCTACGCGGTCACGCCCTTCAACTTCACGTCGATCGCGGGGAACCTGCCGACGGCGCCGGCGCTGATGGGCAACGTCTCGATCTGGAAGCCGGCCCAGACCACGGCGCTGAGCAGCTACTACATCATGCGCCTCCTCGAAGCGGCCGGCTTGCCGCCCGGCGTGATCAACTTCATCCCGGGCGATCCGCCGTCGCTCAGCCGCGTGCTGCTCGAGAGCCCCGAGTTCGCCGGCCTCCACTTCACGGGCTCGACCGCGACGTTCCAGCTCCTGTGGCGCCAGATCGCCGAGAACCTCGAAGGTTACCGCGGCTACCCGCGCATCGTCGGAGAGACGGGCGGCAAGGACTTCATCCTCGCGCACCCGAGCGCCGATCCCCGGGCGCTCGCCGTTGCGATCGTGCGCGGCGGCTTCGAGTACCAGGGCCAGAAGTGCAGCGCCGCCTCGCGCGTCTACATCCCCAGCTCGCTCTGGGACGACGTCCGCGACCGCATGCTCACCATGCTCGGCGAGATCCGCATGGGCGACCCCCGCGACTTCCGCAACTTCATGGGCGCGGTCATCGACGAGAAGGCGTTCCGCAAGATCGTCTCGTACATCGAGTGCGCGAAGGAATCCGACGAGAGCGAGATCATCGCCGGCGGCGGCTACGACGATGAGAAGGGGTGGTTCATCGAGCCCACTCTGGTGCGGACCCGCAACCCGCAGCACCGCCTCATGTGCGAGGAGATCTTCGGGCCGGTCGTCACTCTCTACGTCTACGACGAAGACTGGTCGGACGTCCTCCGCGTCGTGGACGAGACCTCGCCCTACGGCCTGACCGGCGCCGTCTTCGCGAACGACCGGGAGGCGATCCGCGAGGCCCTCGCGGCGCTCCGCCACGCCGCCGGCAACTTCTACATCAACGACAAGCCCACGGGTGCCGTGGTCGGCCAGCAACCCTTCGGCGGCGGCCGCGCCAGCGGGACGAACGACAAGGCCGGTTCGGTCCTCAACCTCGTCCGCTGGGTCTCCCCGCGCACCGTCAAGGAGACGTTCGCGCCGCCGACCGACTACCGCTACCCCTTCCTGGCGGAGGAGTAGGCGGGAACGCGATCTGTTGACGCGGGGTACGCAGAATCGGTACATTGGCGGGCGCGCCCGCACAGGGACACTAGGGTTCAACCAGCGAGGGCCGTGCAGATGACCGCGCGCGAGAAGATCGAGGATGTCCTCGGTTTCATCCGTCCCGCGCTGCGTGCCGATGGCGGCGATGTCGAGCTGGTCGAGTTCGATGAAGACCAGGGCATCGTCCAGCTCCGCCTGATGGGCGCGTGCGGGTCGTGCCCGATCTCGATGATGACGCTCAAGCAGGGGATCGAGCGGCGGATCATGAGCGCCGTCCCCGAAGTCAAGGGCGTTCACGCGTTGTAGACGCCGGAGATCCGGCGTCTGTCGCGGCGGCCGGCACCCTCGTGGGCGCCGGCCGTTCGCACGAAAGGGAGAATCGCATGATAGACGGCAAGGATCTGCTCTCGCGGGTCGAGGCCGCGCTCCGTGGTGCGGCCGCGTCGGCCGGCGGTGCGGATGTGATCGCCGCGGGACAGGTGGAAGAGCTCGTGGTGGGCCCCGAGGGGAACGTCCGCTTCAGGTTCCTCCTCCGACCCGACGACCCCGGCACGCTGGTCCGGGAACTCCGGGCCGCGGTCGAAGCGGTCGAGGGCGTCTCGAAGGTCAAGATCGACGTGAAGCTGCCGCAGTCGTTGCAGGCCCGGCCGGCGGAGGCCGGGCGCCGCGGCCGGCCGCTCAAGCCCGGCTCCGTGCCGGCGCCCACGCCGGATGCGGCGCTCATCCCGGGGATCACCCACGTGGTTGCGGTCAGCTCGGGGAAGGGCGGGGTCGGCAAGTCCACGGTCGCGGCCAACCTGGCTGCGGCGCTCGCCGCTGCCGGCCAGCGCGTCGGGCTCCTGGACGCGGACGTCTACGGCCCGGACATCCCGTTGATGTTCGGCGAGCGTCGCAAGCCGCGGGTGACCGGAGCGCGGGGAGCGGAGAAGATCGTGCCGCTCGAAGCCCACGGCGTCAAGCTCATGAGCCTCGGGTTCCTGCTCGAAGACGAGCAACCGGCCATCATGCGCGGCCCGCTGGTCTCGGGGATCCTGCGGCAGTTCCTCGAACAGGTCGAGTGGGGCGAGTTGGACGTGCTCGTCGTCGACATGCCGCCGGGCACCGGTGATGCCCAGCTCTCGCTGGTCCAGACGATCAACGTGGATGGCGCGGTCATGGTCACCACGCCGCAGGAGGTCTCGACCGGCGACGTCCGCCGCGGGATCCGCATGTTCGAGCGCGTCCGGACCCGCATCCTCGGCGTGGTCGAGAACATGAGCGGGTTCCAATGCCCCTGCTGCGGCGCCGCCGTCGACATCTTCGGCGAGGGGGGCGGCCGCCGGCTCGCCGACGAGCTGGGGATCCCGCTGCTCGGCGTAGTCCCGCTCGATCCGCGGGTGCGCGAGTCCGGCGACGAAGGCCGGCCGTCCGCCCTCTCCGCCCCCGACTCGCCGGCCGGCGCGGCGTTCCTCGAGATCGCCGAGCGCGTGCTCGCCGCGATCGGACACCCGGTGCCCGCCGGCGCCTGATGCCACGCCCGGAGCTGGTCCCCGCACCGCCCGAGGCGGTGCTCGCGGAGCGGCCGCTCCACGCCGTCGCCCGGGACTTCCCCGAAACCCTGGCCGTCTTCCGTGCCCACGGCGTGGACGTCCCGCGCCGGGGCGCGGCTCCCATCGCCGCCGCGGCCGAGGACGCCGGACCGCTCCTCGCGGACCTCGCCGCCGCGATGGACTGGCGCGGCGCAGCACGCCCATGACGCGGATCACGCTGCTGACCGACTTCGGCACCGCCGACGGCTACGTTGCCGCGATGAAGGGCGTGATCGCCGCCATCGCGCCCGATGTCGCGATCGACGATGCGGCGCACGACGTGCCACCGGGCGACGTCGCCGCCGCCGCGCTCGCGCTCGCGCGGTACTGGCGGCTCTACCCGCCGGGGACGGTGCACCTCGTCGTCGTCGACCCCGGCGTGGGGACCGCGCGCCGGGCGCTGGCGGCCCGCGCGGACGGGCGCTTCTTCGTCGCGCCCGACAACGGCGTGCTGACCGACGTCCTCGCCGCCGAAGGGGGCGTCGTGGTCGCGATCGAGAACCCGGACCTGCGGCGCCCGACGGTCTCCGCCACCTTCCACGGCCGGGATGTCTTCGCGCCGGCGGCGGCGCACCTCGCCCGGGGCGTCGCACTGGACGAGTTCGGCCCGCCCGTGGAGGACCCGGTCCGGCTCGAGCGGACGCGGCCGGAGCGGACGCGGGAGGGCGTGCGCGGCGCGGTGATCCACGTGGACCGCTTCGGCAACCTGATCACCGACATCCCGGGCGAGTGGGTGCGGGGGGCCGCGGCCGTCGAGGTCGCCGGCCGGTCCGTCGGCGCGCCGCGTCGGACGTACGGCGACGTCGCGCCGGGCGCGGCGCTCGCGCTCGTCGGCTCGACGGGAGCGCTCGAAATCTCCGTTCGCGATGGCAGCGCCGCGGCCGCGTTCGGCGTCGGCCGCGGCGCCGAGGTGCGCGTCCACGATGCCCCGGACCCCTGATCCCGGTGCCGTCGTCGTCACCGGCGCCTCGAAGGGAATCGGCCGGGCGTGCGCCCTGCGCCTGGACCGGCGCGGCTTCCGCGTCTTCGCCGGCGTGCGCCGCGCCGCCGACGGCGATGCGCTGAGGGCCGAGGGATCGGACCGCCTGACGCCGATCCACCTCGATGTCACCGATGCGGACGCGATCGCCGCGGCCGCCGACGCCGTCGCGGCCGCCGAAAACGCCGGGCTCGCCGGACTCATCAACAACGCCGGCATCGCGATCGCCGGCCCGCTCGAGTTCCTCCCTCCGGACGCGCTGCGGCGCCAGCTCGAAGTCAACGTGGTCGGACTCGTTGCGGTCACGCAGGCGTTCCTCCCGCTGCTCCGCCGCGGGCGCGGCCGCATCGTCAACATCGGCTCGATCGCCGGCGTGAGCGCGCTCCCGTTCGTGGGCGCCTACGCCGCCTCGAAGCACGCCGTGGAGGCGCTCACCGATGCGCTCCGCATCGAGCTGCTCCCGTGGGGGATGCAGGTCGCGGTCATCGAGCCGGGTGGCATCGCGACGCCGATCTGGGAGACGTCGATCGAGACGGCGGAACGCCTCGCGCGGGACTACCCGCCCGAGGCGGAGGCGTACTACGGCACCGCCATGGAAGCCGTGCGCCGCGCCGCCGAGCACGCCGCGCAGCACGGCGGCTCACCGGATTCCGTGGCGCGGGCCGTCGAGCACGCGCTCACCGCGGCCCGGCCCCGGACGCGCTACCTGGTCGGCGCCGATGCGCGCCTCCGCGCCGCACTCCGCTTCCTCCCCGACCGCCTGCGCGACCGCCTCATCGCGTGGCGCCTCGGCCACGGCCGCACCGACCGATGAGCCGCGCGGCCCGATCTTGCCAAGCGCCGCGGCGCGTATTGTATTAGGAGCATTGTGGCCGCGTTCGACCCGGATATGCCCGAGATCTCCGCTGGAGCGCTCTTCGACGCCGCGCGCCTCTCCGCGCTCCGGCGGACCGGCCTGCTGGATTCGCCTCCCGACGAGGCGTTCGACCGCATCACGCGATTGGCGGCCGCGCTCATGCGCACGCCCATCGCCCTCATCTCGCTCGTCGAACTGGACCGCCAGTTCTTCAAGAGTCAGGTCGGTCTCGCGGAGCCGTGGGCCTCCCGCCGGGAGGCGCCGCTCTCTCACTCCCTCTGCGAGTACGTCGTCGCCTCGGCGCGTCCGCTCGCGGTGGACGACGTCGACGGGCACCCGCTGACCTCGAACCACCGCGCGCTCGCGGACTTCGGCGTCGTCGCCTACGCCGGTATCCCGCTCCTCGCCGCGCCCGGCGTCGCGATCGGCACGCTCTGCGTCATCGATGGCCGCCCGCGAGAGTGGACCGCCGCGGAGCTCCAGCTCCTCCAGGACCTGGCCGCCACCGTCATGACGGAGATCGACGCCCGGCGCGGACGCGGCGGACCGCACGAGCACCCCGCGCACGTCGAGAGCTTCCACCGCGCCCTCATCGAGCACGCCACGGATGCCTTCGCCGTCCTCGATGCCGATGGCACGATCCGCTACTGTAGCGCCGCGATCGAGGCAATCACCGGGCGCCGTCCCGAGGAACGGCTCGGCAGGAAGCTGCTCGAATTCGTTCACGCCGATGATGCCCCGCGCCTCGAGGCCATGCTCCGGCGCATCGCCGGGGCGGGCGGAGCCCCCGCCAGCATCGACGTCCGCGTGCTCCACCGCAGCGGGGACTGGCGCGTGCTCGAAGCGCAGGCGCAGAACCTCCTCGACCGCCCCGAGGTGGCAGGCATCGTCGTCGCACTGCGCGACGTCACCGAGCGCCGCGCCCGCGACGCCGCGCTCCGCCGCATGGCGACCGTGCTGGACGCCACCTCGGACTTCGTCAGCACCGCCGATCCCCACGGCCGGCTCCTCTACATGAACCGCGCGGGCCGCCGGATGGTCGGCATCGGCGAAGACGACGACGTCCGCGGCTGCATCATCTCGGACTTCCATCCGCCGCCGGCCGCCGAGCGACTGCTGCGCGAGGCGATCCCCGCGGCCGTCCGCGATGGCGTCTGGACCGGCGAGACCACGCTCCTCGGCGCGGACGGCCGCGAGATCCCGGTCTCCGAGGTCATCGTCGTGCAGACCACGCAGGACGGAAAGGTCGCCTTCCTCTCGACGATCATGCGCGACCTGACCGAGCGCAAGGCGATGGAGGATGCGCTCGCGCAGTCCGCCCGCGACTACAAGGGACTGTTCGAGAGCGCCCACGATGCGATCCTCGTCCTGGATCCCGAGAGCCGGCAGGTGCTCGACGTGAACCGGCGCGCGTGCGAACTCTACGGCCTCACCCGCGACGAGTTCATCGGCACGCCGCTCGGCGCTCTCCTGGGCGACAACGGCCGCGCCGACCACGACGCGTACGAACGCCTCGCCTCCGGGGTGGACCACCAGTTCGAGACCGTCCACCACCGCAGGGACGGCACCGAGATGTTCCTCGAGATCAACGCCGCCGCAGTGGATTACAAGGGTCGGCGCGCGATCCTGAGCATCAACCGGGACGTCACGCAACGCAAGGCGCTGGAGGAGAAGCTCCAACAGGCGCAGCGGTTGGAAGCGGTGGGGCGGCTGGCCGGCGGGATCGCCCACGACTTCAACAACCTGCTCACGGCGATCCGCGGGCGCGCGCAACTCCTGCTCGACGAGTTGCCGGACGGTACGCCGGTGCGCACCGACGTCGTCGAGATCCGGGAGGCGGCGGAGCGGGCGGCGGGGTTGACGCGGCAGTTGCTGGCGTTCAGTCGGCGGCAGGTGTTGCAGCCGAAGGTGGTGGATCTGCGGGAGGTGGTGGAGGGGATGGAGAAGATGCTGAGGCGGTTGTTGGGCGAGGATGTGACG
>DASVCS010000045.1:0-4065 GCA_036381495.1 Longimicrobiales bacterium | reverse complement strand
GCCGCGACCCGGGCGGCGGGCAACGAGCACGTGTCGGGTGCGGCAGCGCAGGTCCCACTCCGTGGCATCGGGCCCCTCCCTCGGTGGTGCCCTCAATTTGCACTTGAGTGTTACCTATGTGCCCGGTTCGCTGTGGTACCTATCTGCCCGGTCCGTACCCCTCGCCCGCAGCCGCGGCCTCGCCCGCACCCGCACCGGCGCCCTCGCGCCCACCCCCGCGCTCACGCTCGCCCTCACGCCCACCCACCTTCCGCCCCGCCACCCGTGCTACGCTGCTGCGTAGCGTCCCGAACGCCAGCGCCACCACCCCGCCGGCCACGAAGCTGGACGCTGCGCTCGGCAGGCCGAGCCGCGCCGAGACGTGCGACGACACGAGGTCCTCCACCCCGGAGAAGAGGAAGGTCAGCAGCACGCCGAACGCGGTGTAGACGGCGCTCCTTCGCACGATCAGGGTCGAATCGAGCGCGCCGTCGTAGAAGACGCCGACCGCGAGACAGATGACCATGGCCAGGAGGCCGATCGTGTAGATCATCGGCGGGATGGCGTCCAGGGCGGGGTGGTCCACGCCGAGTCCATCGAATGCGGAGGTGAGCGCCGGATTCGCGAAGAGGGCGATGACGCCGACCAGGAAACCGTCGACAATCCAGCGGATACGGCGCCGGTCATCGGCCTCCGCGAGTCGATAGCTGAGGCGGAGGTTCAGCGCAGAGATCGCGATCAGGGCCGGCGTGGCCACGAGCACGAAGAAGACGACGAGGACGGCGAAGACCGCGGCCGCGGCCCGGATCAGCGGTGAGGCTTGCTGGTCTGCGGAGAAGTCGAACCCGGTGAGCGCGGAGACGGCGCTCGCGAGCAGCGGCACCGACCCGAGCGCCAGCGCTGTCGTCCAGACGGGCCGCGGCTCGAGCAGCCGGAGGCGAAGCCACCGGAACGGCCGTGCCACCGGCCGGACCAGGCGCGCCGCGGCGCCGCGCAGGTGCACGCCACCGCCCTCGATGTCCTCCGGCGTCAGCGGCCGCGGAAACAGCGCGGAGAACCGGAGGAACGCGATGGGCGACAGGAGCACGGTCAGGAAGATGAGGGTGCCGTTCAGCTCGAGGAGCGTATCGAGGTACGGCGGCGCGCCGGGTGCGTCGCCGTCCAGCATGCTGGCGAGGAAGACGGAGGACCAGAAGAGGGCGAAGAGGCCGAGGAACCAGCTCAGTGCCCGCGCCGCGGGCCGGCGCGCGGCGCGCCAGACGAGGGCGAAGCCGATGGCGCAGGCAATGAGCGACGCGGCCAGAGCAGCGCCCATCTGCACCAGCGTCTCGACCGACTTCGGCTCGGCGGCCGGGGAACCGACGCTCGCGAGCACGAAGACCCCTTCGCCTGCCGCCGCGAGGAGCAGCGCGCTGGCGGACGCCTGGTACAGCCGGAGTCGCAAACGACCGAGGGTCGGCTGTGGATCCATGGTGCGGTCCCGCTTCAGGGGTAAGCCCCCACCCCGTCCGGCTCGACTGGAAGGTATCCGCTCAGGACACCGCAGCAGAGTGCGACCGAAGTATGCAAACAGGAGCTGGACGAGGAAACACCGGCAGGAAGAATGCAAACAATTGATGCGCGATGCAATCCTGTCGGCGTTTGTAGCCAGACCCGGACTTTTCTGACGCAACGGAAGAACGCACCCGTCGCGCAGCGGCAGCCCCGCGGAACCGGCGGCCGGCCACCTCCGCGCCCCTGTCGCCGCTCGCCTTCTGGCCCACCACCGAACCCACCACCCATCCCCACCGCCCACCCCCGCCCGCGCCGTGGCGACCGAATTGCTGTCGAGCATGATCCCGATGGACGGGCCGGGCCCATCGTGGCGAGCACCGCCCGATCCGGGAGGGCCGCGGGATGCCGTGACGGCCGCGGGACGCCGGCAGGGCCGCGGAACACCGGCAGGGCCGCGGGACGCCGCGCCGGCCGGGGACACCGCGACGGCCGCGGGACACCGCGACGGCCGGGGACACCGCGACGGCCGGGGACACCGCGGTGGCCGGGGACGTCGTCGCTTCCGCACCACCCGCCGCCCCTCCGGGTCACGCCCCACAGGAGCGAGCATCGATGCCAGAGGCGATACAGGAGATCCCCGAGTTCATCCGGAACCTGGCGCTGGTCCTCTGCACCGCCGCGGTCATCACGGTGCTCTTCCATCGGTTGCGCCAGCCGGTGGTCTTCGGCTACCTGCTGGCGGGGCTGCTGATCGGGCCGAATTTCCCCGTGTTCCCGCTCATCGCGGACGAGCGGGTCGTCCACACGCTCTCCGAGCTCGGCGTCATCCTCCTGCTCTTCTCGCTGGGGCTGGAGTTCAGTCTCCGCAAGCTGATCCGGGTCGGGCCGACGGCGGGGCTCATCGCGCTCAGCCAGAGCAGCGCCATGATCTGGCTCGGCTACCTGATGGGCCAGGCGTTCGGCTGGACGGTGCTCGAGAGCGTGTACGCCGGCGCCGCCATCGCCATCTCGAGCACGACGATCATCATCAAGGCGTTCGCGGAGCAGAAGGTCAGCGGCAGGTTCACACAGGTCGCCTTCGGCGTCCTGATCGGGGAGGACCTGATCGCCATCTTCCTGCTCGCCATCCTCACGGCGATCTCCGCGGGGGGCGGCGTCTCCACGGCGGAGCTCGCCACGACGGCGGCGCGGATCGCGATCTTCCTCGTCGGGCTGGTCGCGGTCGGCCTGCTCGTCGTCCCCCGGCTGATCCGCTACCTGGTGAAGCTGGAACGACCCGAGATCGTCACCATCACGAGCATGGGGATCTGCTTCGCCTGCGCGCTCCTGGCGCTGTCGCTCGGCTACTCGGTCGCGCTGGGCTCGTTCATCGCGGGGGCGCTCGTCGCCGAATCGGGCGAGGACGCGGCGGTCGCGCCGCTCATCGACCCGATCCGCGACATGTTCGCGGCGATCTTCTTCGTCGCCGTGGGGATGATGATCGACCCCGTGCTCATCGTGCGATACTGGCCGGCGGTGCTCGCGTTCACGCTCACGGTGACCCTGGGCAAGGTCGTCACGGTATCGGCGAGCGCGTTCCTGACCGGCTACGGGATCCGCACCTCCGTGCAGACGGGGATGAGCCTCGCCCAGATCGGCGAGTTCTCCTTCATCATCGCCGCCCTCGGGCTCGCCACGCGCGTGACGCGCGAATTTCTCTATCCGACCGTGATCGCGGTATCGGCGCTGACCACGCTCAGCACGCCGTGGCTGATCCGCGCGTCGGACCCGGTCGCCGCGTTCATTGATCGCAAGCTGCCCAGACCGCTCCAGACGTTCGTCGCCCTCTACGGCTCCTGGGTGGAGCGGCTGCGGCGGGCCAAGCCGACCGGCAAGTCCCCGCTCCGCCGGCTCATCGGCCTCCTCCTGATCGACGGCGCGCTGCTCGCGCTCCTCGTCATCGCCACCTCCCTGGAGCTCGAGAGGATCGCCGCGTTCCTCGCCTCCGCGACGGGCCTCTCCGACGTCGTCACGCGGCGGGTCGTCCTCGTCGCAGCCGGGGTGCTCGCGCTCCCCTTCATCATCGGCATCGTCCGGACCGCACGCCGCCTGGGCCTGGAACTCGCGCTCCGGGCGCTGCCCGCGGGCGCGGAGGGGATGCTCGACCTCGCCGCCGCGCCGCGCCGCGCCCTCGTCGTCACGCTGCAACTGGCCATTCTGATCCTGGTGGGCGCGCCGCTGGTCGCCATCACTCAGCCGTTCCTGCCGCCGTTCAGGGGCGCCCTCGTACTCATCCTCCTGCTGGCGATCCTCGCCATCGCGTTCTGGAAGAGCGCCACCGAGCTCCACGGCCACGCACGCGCCGGTGCGCAGGTGATCGTGTCGACGCTGGCGCAGCAGATGGCCACGGAGGAGGACGCGCGCGGCCGCCGAGCGCTCGCGCGCGTGCGCGCGCAACTCCCCGGGCTCGGCGAGCCGGTCCCCGTGCGCATTGAACGGGACAGCCCGACGGTGGGCAAGACGCTCGCGGAGCTGAACCTCCGCGGCATGACCGGCGCCACGGTGCTCGCGATCCTGCGCGACGGCGAGGAGATCCTGCTCCCGCGGGGGAAG
>DASVCS010000044.1:0-27995 GCA_036381495.1 Longimicrobiales bacterium | reverse complement strand
ACGGCACGGTGCTGCTCAACCCCCGCGTCCACGGGCGCATCGAGATGGGTCTCACCGATGTGGTGGACCTTCTCAGGACCCGCGCCACCGGTACCACCGGTATCCGAGCGGCGCCGGACGCTTGACCGCCGTGGGGTCGTGCCGTTGCGCCGCCCGGTCGTCGTGGCCAACCCACGCCAGGTCCGAGACTTCGCCCGGGCCGCCGGTCCGCTCGCCAAGACCGAAACCCATCCAGCACGGCATCGAGAACCACATCCGCCGGCTCGAGCGCGAGCTCTCGGACGTCGAGCGCGACCGTGAGCCCTGGGATCCCGCGTTCGCCGAAAGCAGTGGCTTGTCAGTGTTCATGTGCCAGCGGCGCTTCTCGAGCCCGCTTCCGCGCCATGGCCCAGGGTAGCAACAGCACACCGAAGGCATCAATGACAAAATGTGCGAGAATGCAGGCGAACAGATTGTTCGTGGCCACGAAGAGCAGCGAGAGAACCAGGCCACACCAGAACACCGAAATCAGATGGCTGATGCCCCAACGGAAATGAGAGCCGACGAACAGGAGGAGCGAAATCCCGACCGCGACCGATACATTGCCGAACAAATGCCGACCGATGCCGATGCCGTAGCCACGGTACAGGATTTCCTCGACCACCGCCGCAGTGACGACGAGGAACGCCCGGTGAGCGGCCGAGAGCCCAGCGATCTTCTTGAACGACTCCGTTTGCTCGGTTCCCTTACCGCCGAGGATCTTCTGCAACCGCTGCAACGAAGGGAAGATGGCAAGGGTGGCAACGGCCGCCACGACTGCGCCGATGAGTGAAAGCCACCCGAGTGGTTCCGCCCCGATCCGTGTGAGCCACGGGCCGCCACCGTATGCGGCAAGCGCGAGGACGGCGAGCGCGAGCAGCCAGAAGGAGAGACGGAATGGGAGCGAGAACGAATCGAAACGAAACGCTTTCGACGACAGCTGCAGGAGTATCTGACCGCCGAGCGCGAGCGCCAAGCCGATGCTGAGTGTGGTGGTCATCGAGGTCTCCATGTGAAGGCCAACGCTCGCGATCGGCGGCGAAGACGAGCTGGCAAGGAGAGGCGATCTAGCGCCAACGCCTGAGTGCTCAATGTTTTCCTTCCATGGGATTCTCTCGGGAGGCCGGGTGGCCGAGCTGCTCGGCGAGCCCGATGAGAATTCCTTCGGGACCCCGGATGTAGCAGAGCCGGTAGATGTCTTCGTAATTAACCACTTGATCCACCACCGTCGCACCGAGCTTGCCGAGCCGGGCGAGGGTGTCGTCGATGTCCTCGACGGTGAACATAACGCGCAGGTATCCCAACGAGTTCACGGGGGCTGTGCGGTGATCGGACGCGATGGCGGGAGCGTCGAAGCGCGAGAGCTCGAGGCGGCCGTGGCCGTCGGGGGTGCGCATCATGGCGACCTCGACGCGCTGGCCGCGCACTCCGGTGACGCGGCCGGCCCATTCGCCTTCGATAGGCATGCGGCCTTCGAGATCAAGGCCGAGTTCGGTGAAGAACTCTATGGCGGCATCGAGGTCTTCTACCACAATGCCGACGTTGTCCATACGCTTGACCGCCACGCTGCCTCCTCGCCGTCTAATGCACGGAGGTAAGCTGGGCGTCTGCCCAGCATCTTCGCGCGTGAACTGCTATACGATTTCCCACCAGCGGCTTCGTGCGTGAACTGCCTGCGCGTCAGCTTCACCGCACTCGCTAGGCTGCGGTTCCACATCCTAGTCCGCACCTACCCACGTCGGGAGAGGCATGCCAGTACGTGCAGCAACAGCCCGGGCGTCGGCATCTCTTCGCGCAATCTCTTGCCGAACATGTGCTACGGCCTCTGAATCCCGCATGACCCTAGCGCCAAGGCGTTCGAGTGCCGCCCGATTCCCTAGTATTCCACCAGGTTGGGTCCGCGAATCACCGTCAGCCGTGACGAGAGTGCGACCGTATTTGATGCTATTGAAGACGATCTCCACGTCATTTCGTTCGTTCTGGTCTGCGGCACCTTCCGGAAACAAAACCGCCTCGATTGCACGCATTTGCTCGATCTCCAGTTGCGTGCTTGCCATCGTCATAGAGCAAATATAGGTCACGGCCTTCGACGCACGGCGCTGGTCTCCACCGGACAAGGCTTCGCCATGCGCAACCTGAGACATATCGAGGTGAATGACTCCGTTTCGATGCCACTCTTCCAGTTGATTCATGTATTGCAGCCTGCCGCGCGAGTTAATGCGATTGGTGTCAATTTGAAAGCTGCGGTAGACAAAGCGGTCTGGCATTGGAATCGCGGCTTGGCCGTGTCTCCACACGTGTTGTTCGATTCGGACGATCGGACCGGCGCCCTTCCTTCCCGAAGCCAGAACAGCAAGTCGTCTCGAAGCCGACAAGGTTCACGGTCCGACGAGCTGAAGGGAAATGCCTTCCTGAGTTCCCCCTGATCAACGCTGACATGCCAATATTGGATCAGGGTCTCCTCGTCCTCTTCGACAACAGCCATGACGTGTGTGCCGTCGACTCGGCGCGCGCCCGGAGGTGCCGCTGGAATCCGCGGCCGAGCCGCGCGCCGGCGGCACGCCGCCGGACGAACGGCTGGATGCCGAGCGACGTCGCGAACGGCTGCACGCGGCGATCGCGCGCCTGGACGACGTCGACCGCGCCATCGTGACCATGTACCTCGATGACCGGAGCCACCGGGAGATCGCAGAAGTGCTGGGGATCAGCAAAACGAACGCGGGCGTCAAGCTGCACCGGATCCGGAAGCGCCTCGCGGCATGGATGAACGGGGATGAACATCGCGCCCGCGAACGTGGCCGACCCGTACGCCGACTACACCGCGGAGCGGCTCTACGCCTTCCTGGCCGGGTACGCACTGCCGCGCGCGCCCGGAGCGCGATACGAATACTCGAACCTGGGCGCCGCCTCCTCGGCCACCTGCTGGCGCGACGCGCCGGGGTGCCGTTCGACACGCTCCTCGCCGAACGCGTCCTCCGGCCGCTCGGCCTCGAAGACACGTACGTGGCCGGGCCGCACGACGCGGACGAGCGCATGGCGACGGGGCACGCGCAGGCGAAGCCCGTTCCGTTCTGGCGTTTCGACGCGCTCGCCGGCGCGGGCGCGCTGCGCTCGACGGCCGCCGACCTGCTCCGCTTCCTCCGGATCCAGCTCGACCCCTTGAGCGCGCCGCTCCACGAGGCGATCCTCCTGTCGCGCGAACCGAGGGCGCCCGCCGGGCCGAACGCGTCCGTCGCGCTCGGCTGGCACATCAGCACTCCGCCACGCGGCGATACGCTCTACTGGCACAACGGCGGCACGGGCGGCTTCCGCAGCTTCATCGGCTTCATGCCGGATCGCGGGATCGGCGTCGTGCTGCTGATGAACAGCGCGGTCCCGCTCCAGGCGCTCGACGGGCTGGCGCTGGCAGTGACGACGCATGCGCGCGCGACCGGCGCGGCGCAGTGAAACGGAGGAATTCGCATGCAGATCGACGCGATCGACCACCTGGTGCTGACAGTCCGGAGTATTCCCGAGACCTGCGACTTCTACTCGCGTGTGCTCGGCATGGAGGTCATCACCTTCGGCGGCGGGCGCAAAGCACTCGCCTTCGGCGCCCAGAAGCTCAATCTCCATGAGTCGGGCAAGGAGTTCGAGCCCAAAGCCGCGGCACCCACGCCCGGCGCGATCGACATCTGTCTGCTCACCAGCACCCCGCTCCCGGAGGTCATCGAGCACCTGAGCTCGGCCGGTGTACCGATCATCGAGGGACCCGTCCGCCGCACCGGAGCCGCCGGTCCCATCCTGTCCGTCTACATCCGGGATCCGGACTCGAACCTCGTCGAAATCTCAAATCGTATCGAGGTCTGACGACGTCGGCCGCGGCCGCGGGTACGCCGGTGACATCGGCCCGTTCCATGGCCGGGTCCGGTACCGTCTGGTGAGCCCTGCGGCGGGCCCCACACGCTCCACGCTGGTGGTCCTGCGGCCCGAGGGTGGACGGGATCCGCGGGAGGTGCATGCAGCGCTGATGAGAGCCGCACGGGTGGATGGGGCCGTACGTAAGAATGCCGTTCGCCTCTCGCCGCACCCTACAACACGCTCGAGGATATCGATCGCGCCGTGGAGGTACTCAACGACGCGTAGTTGGACTTCACTTCGGCGTCGTTCTCGGAACCGAACGCGTCCATGATGGCGAACTCTCCGGACTTCTTCGCGCCAAGTTCAAGGAGGCACCATGCGGCGACGAGCTGGCGGTCAGTCCGATTCGGCGGAGAAGTCGCTCACTTCGTAGACGACGCTGCCGTCGACCGCCGGGGAACCACCGATGGTCACCCGAACGGGATAGCCCAACGCCGGATCGTATTTCGCCTCCACGACCTCAACGCCTTCCCGGAGGCTGCTCTCGATGAGTTCGAAGAGTCCGTCCACGCTGGGGAAGAGGTCGGCGTACCGATCGTCCAAGGGCTCGTCCTCGGGGAGGAACCACCGGGACGCCACCGTCCCGTCGCGCACGACGACCCGTGTGGGCCCGACATCTCCGGCAAGCATTCACAGGCCCGTGTCACCACCCACGAATAACTCCGTGGACCTCGGGAAGCCCAGCGCTCCTTCGCGGTGTCCAGACGGTCCTGCGGAGTGGTCGGGCTCGAGCAGGCCGCGGCAGCAATGAGCAGCAGCGCGCTAGCAAGGTTCTGGCGAGGTTTCCGGATGATCCCCCTTGGTTGCAAGGACAGAACGGATGAACGTAGCGGTGCTCCGCCCGAAGTCTCACTCTCCATGATCAACGGTCCTTTGACGGGCAAGCAACCGGCTGGGATGTAGCTTAACGCCGCGCCTGTCTCGAGCGTGACACCCGTAGCCGACTGCGGCGTCGGCCGCTTCCCGGTGACTCGCTCGCTACCGCGGGTTGGGTGCGCGGATCGCGGCGTGGCAGTCCGGTCATGGACTACGGCATCGGCGCGCCCAAACGCCGTCCGGGCAATCCCCCGTCCGGAATGCCGACGCCGCCGGAGCCGACCCGCCACCGGACCGAAGCCCCCACCACCCGCCCTCGATGCCGCCCTCACGCCCCGCCCACCCCCTACCTCTCCAACACCGGCAGATACGCCCGCCACGGCCCCACCGCCTCGCGGTACTGCTTGGCCAGCACGCGCGCGGTCTGTCTCACGTGTCCCAGGTCGTGCACCACCCAGGTGGCGAGCAGTTGCCGCAGCGTGACCGGTCCCAGCTCGGGGTGCTCGCCCGTGAGCGCAAGCTCCCGGTCGGAGAGCTGCCAGTCGCGCAGCGTCTTCAGGTTATCCGCGCGGAGGCGCGCGAACTCGTCGAGGAGGTCCGCCATGCTCTTGCCCTGGCTTTCGCAGTAGTGCGCGAACCGGTCGAAGGGGCCGAAGCGCCGGTCCGGCCCCTGCGCGAGGATGATGCGGGCGCGCGGGATCCAGTTGGTCCGCTCGGCGTGGATGAGGTGGCCGACGTTGTCGAAAGCGCTGAACGTGTCGGGGCCCTCGTTCGGCGACGTCCACGCCTCGGGCAGGCCGCCCAGCAGCGCGCGGAAAGTCGGGGGCGTGCGCTCGAGGATCTCGAGCGCGCGGGGGAGTTCGAACTGCATCGGTTTCCTCCATTGTCGGGGGTGCCTCCGGCACCCGGCTCCGGCCGCGTGCCGACGCCTCTGGGGGGACCCGCGAGATCCGCGTCCACCCCGGTTCTGCATGCCCACGGACGTCGTCGTCGGCGATGTCGCCTGCGTCCCCCGCTCGTCAGCCGCGGCGCACGCGGCACCCGCGGCGCGCCATCTTCAGGACAGCCGCTTCTCGAACCAGTGGTCGGCGTACGGGTCCGCGTTGAACGGCGCCACTTCGACGTAGCCCGCGCTCCGGTAGAGGCGGATCGCCTCGACGAGCGCGCGGTTGGTCTCGAGGCGGAGCGTCGTCAGGCCGAGCTCCCGCGCCTGCGCCTCGAGCGCTTCCAGCATCCGGCGCCCGACGCCGACGCCGCGTACCGAGTCCGCGACCCACATCCGCTTGAGCGAGCCGACGCCGGGCGCGATCCGCTTCACCGCCCCGCAGGCGACCGGCTCGCCGTCGACGCTCGCGACCAGGAAGGCGCCCCGGGGCGGGCGCAGCTCGGCATCATCGGCGGGGAGGCTCCGACCCGGATCGAAGCCTTCTTCGAAACGCTCGGCCAGCTCGGCGAAGTACCGGGAAACACACCACCGGGCCGATCGGCTCGCGGGGTCCACCCGCTCGATCACCGCGCCCGCCGCCAGGAGCAGGCGCTGCACCTCCGCCATCGCCGCGACGAGGCGCTCCCGCTGCCGCTCCGTCAGCGGAGCCAGCGTCGCTTCGGCCGACTCGTCGGCACGGCGGTTCATCTCCTCCAGCTCCGCGAGGCCCGCAGGGGTGAGACGGGCGCGCCGGACCCGCTCGTCGTCCGTTGCGACCTCGAGCGTGACCAGCCCCGCCGATTCCAGCGATCGGATCATGCGGCTCAGGTACCCGGAATCGAGGCCGAGCCGCGCGCGCAGATCGCGCAGGTCGGCGCCGGCCACACCGATCTCGTACAGCACGCGCGACTCGCCCAGCGGCCGGTCCCGGCCGAGGAAGTGATCCTCCAGCGCGCCCGCCCGCTGCGTGACGAGCCGCCGGAAGCGCCGGACCTGTGCGATCTGCTCGGGATCCATTTTCTGACATTGGTCAGATGATCGCCCCGACGTCAAGGGGGAGCAGGCGACGCCGCGCCCGCAGCGCGAACTCAGCGCGACGCCGGCGGTGCCTCCGCCGCGCCCGTCGGCTCCGCCGTCGCCTCCCGCCGCCACGCGTCGCGCCGCCACGCGTCCCGCTGCCGCCGCGTCCCGCTGCCGCCGCGCGTCCGACCGCCCCGCCTTGACATGCGCGCCCCTCCGCACAATATTTCGTTCGACCGAACGAATTATGAGCCGGTTCGATCGGCCGGATCGAGAGGGAAGCCGCAGAGGCCGCTCCGGCCGAGGAGATGAAGGAGACGGATCATGAAGGCAATCGTGATCGGCGGCGGGATCGGTGGCCCGGTCGCCGCCGTGGCGTTGCGGCGCGCGGGGATCGAGGCCGTGGTGCACGAGGCGCACGGCGGTCCGGCCGATTCGCTGGGCCTGTTCCTGGGGTTGGGCGTGAACGGGATGCGGGTGTTGCGCGACCTGGAGCTGTTGGATGCGGTGCTGGCCGCGGACGTCATCGCGACGCCGTCGATGGCGTTCAGCAGCACGACGGGCAAGCGGCTCGGCGTCGTCTCGAACGGGTGGCTGGATTCGGGCGCGCCGAGCGTGACGCTGATGCGCGGGACGCTTCAGCGGGTGCTGGCGGACGAGGCGCGGAGGCGGGGTGTCGAGATGCGGTACGGGACGCGGTTCGTCGACTACGCGGAGACGGAGGCGGGCGTGGTCGCGCGCTTCGAGGACGGTACCGAGGTGGAGGGCGATGTCCTGATCGGCGCGGACGGGATCCACTCGCGCGTTCGGCGCGTGATGACGCCGGATGCGCCCGCGCCGAGCTACACGGGGCTGCTGAACCTCGGCGGGATCGTGCGGGACTCCGGGCTGCCGGCGACGCCGCAGACGATGCACATGGTCTGGGGTCGTCGCGCGTTCTTCGGCTACACGGTTCGCCCGACGGGCGAGGCGTGGTGGTTCGCGAATCTGGGGAGCCACCGCGAGCCGTCGCGTGAGGAGCTGGCGGCCGTCGCCGTGGACGAGTGGAAGCGGCGGCTGCGGGATCTCTTCGCGGCGGATCCCGCGTTCATCGCGGCGTTGATCGACCGCACGGCGGAGATCGGTGCGACGCCGATCCACGACATGCCGTCGCTGGCCCGCTGGCATCGGGGGCGCGCCGTGCTCCTGGGCGATGCGGCGCACGCGGTCTCTCCGAGCGCCGGCCAGGGTGCGTCGCTGGCGCTGGAGGAC
This sequence comes from Longimicrobiales bacterium, assembly GCA_036381495.1. GTDB lineage: Bacteria > Gemmatimonadota > Gemmatimonadetes > Longimicrobiales > RSA9 > DASVCS01. The sequence goes on along the minus strand of DASVCS010000044.1, from coordinate 20,065 downwards.
GCGGTGGTGCTGGCGAAGTGTCTGCGCGACGTCGCGGGTCCGGAGCGCGCGCTGGCGCGCTACGAGGCGCTCCGGCGCCCGAGGGCGGAGCGGATCGCGGCGGTCGGCCGGCGGAACGGGCAGTACAAGGCGCTCGAGAGCCGCGCGGCCGTCTTCCTCCGGGACCTGTTCATGCCGGTCGCGTTCCGCTTCTTCGCGACCGAGAAGGCCATGTCCTGGATCTACGACTACGCGGTTCCGTGGGACGCGCCGGTCGCCGCCGGCGCGTCGTGAGGCGCCTGGCCCGCGTGGATGCACGGCCGCCGAGCGGGTCGCCGCGCCGGGCCACGACGCCGCTCCCGTGTGGCTCGGCCGCCGGTTCCGAGCCGTGCGGCCGCTCGCCGCGCTCGGTGCGCGGGCGCGTGTGACTCCGAAATGACGCGACGACCGCTCTAAGGCCGCACCCTGTAGTTGATGATGGTCCGCCCGGCCTGTGGATCCTCGACGATGAGCGAGAGCGCGTCCTGCCGCAGGCCCTGCAATGCGTTGACGAACTCGGCGGCGGAGTGGACGGGCTGGCGGTTGACGGCCTGGACGACCTGGCCGGGCCGGATGCCGGCACGGGCGGCGGGCGAGAAGGGCTGGACCGCGGCGATGATGATGCGGCCGGCCTCTTCGGCGGCGGCGAAACCGAGGTTGGCCTGTGTCTCGTCGGCCACGGGCGCCGAGGGCTCGGGCCGGACGCCGGACGTGATGAGCCCCAGCTCGACGGGGATGTCGTGTTCCTCGCCGTAGCGGATGACGTGCAGGCGCACGCGGTCGCCCGGCTGGCGGGCGACCAGCGCGGCCTGGAAATCGCTCGCGATCCGGACTTTCGTGTCATCGACGCCGACGATGACGTCGCCGAGGTCGATGCCGGCGCGGGCCGCCGGACTGTCCTCTTCGAGGTGAATCACTTCGGCGCCCTCCGGGCCGGGGAGCCGGTAGACCTCGATGTCCGCGACGTCGACATCGGAGAGCGCCACGCCGAGGTACGCGCGACGGACCTCGCCGTGGCGGATCAGGTCCTCGGCGACACGTCGCGCGAGGTTGATCGGCACTGCGAAGCCGACGCCGGTGAACGCGCCGGTCGGGCTCACGATCGCGGTGTTCATGGCGACGATGCGGCCGTCGAGGTCGACCAGTGGACCGCCCGAGTTGCCGGGGTTGATCGCGGCATCGGTCTGGACGAACGCCTCGAGCGGCGCGGCGCGGTGGGGCTCGGCCGCGTGCGACAGGATCCCGATCGCGCGCCCCGTCGCGCTCACGATCCCGACCGTCGCACTGAAGCGCAGCCCGAGTGGACTGCCGACGGCGAGCACCCACTGCCCGACTTCGAGTGTATCGGAATCGCCCAGCGTCGCGGCGGGGAGCGCATCCGCCTCGACACTCGCCACGGCCACATCCGTCGCGGGGTCGAACGCGACGACGCGCGCCTCGAGCTGGCGGCCGTCATACAGCGTCGCGGTCACGCGGTCCGCCCGCTGGAGCGCGTGCGCACTCGTCAGGATGTGGCCCTCGGCGTCGAGCAGCATCCCCGAGCCGGCGCCCACCGGGACCGGCCCGATCTGCGTCGGCTCGCCGTACGGCGGGACCAGCAGCAGCCCGCGCGGCACGGCCTCGACCTGGATGAAGACGACCGACGGGAGGACCCCGGCGATCGCCTCCTGGAACGCTTCGCTCGATGGTGCCCGCTTCATGATCGCCTCCCGTGGACCGTGATCGAGGGTGGAGCGTGACCGGGGGCGGGCGCGCGGTCGCCCGCGAAGCGCCGCGCCGCCTCCCGCCCGGACTGCGGCGGCCGGAGCGCTTCGGCGGCCCGGCCGGCCACCGCGAGGACGGAGGGCGCAAGAGGTGTGCGCGGGGCGCCCGGATCCGTGCTACCTCGCGGACCGCCGGGCGACTGGCGCGCTCGCGACGTCGCTCCCCGGACCGACGCGTCGAAGTGATCCGACCCGCGGCGGAAGTACGCGCCTCCCGTTGACGCCGCATCATCCCGCCACCTAGATTCAGCCGCCGCACGAAGTTCGCCGGACCTCGACGTCTGTTCGATCCCGGTTGCCGGTCGGCGCCCACGTGCACCGCCCCCGGCGACCGACGCGGGCGGAGGCGGATCCGGCATCCCACTGCGGCGTTTCCGGCGACGCCGCGCGGCTCCACACCAGCTCTACACGAAAGGAACTGCGCCCGTGGCCCGCGGGGGACCGGGGTGCCGCCCCGGTCGTCGACCCGGGCTGTTTCCGCGACTCGTCGTCTTCACGATCACCACGACGGAGGTGGATCATGGCGGTAGCGTTCGCAGTGGGGGACATCCTGGTTCCGGCGCACGAGCTGGCCGAGCGAGCCCGGCACGATGACATGGCGCGGCTGCGGGAGAAGCCCGCCACGGAGCTGGCCTTCCGCGCCGGCACGACGACCGGCCACGCCGTCGCCGAGGCGATTGCGGCGGCGAGTCCGGGGGAATACGCCCCGATCGGGATCGGCCGGCCGCTCAGCCTCGAGATCTTCAGCATCTACACGGGCGATGCGCCCGGCCGCTGGCTGCCGATCGGCCCGAAGCCCGGACTGCTCGCCGTCTCCGCGGTCAAGGACCTGGTGACCGTGGACGCGGCGCCGCGGGCGATGAACCAGATCGTCGAGAAGATCGAGGACAGGAAGCTCTACGAGCCGGGAGCGCTCGCGGCCGGCACGCCCATCGTCTACTACAGCCCGGCGGTCACGACGGAGACGCTGTTCACCAGCTTCCAGCTCGTCGTGGACTCGTTCGACCGGCGCGTGATCGACCACGTGGCCGACCTGTTCCAGAGCGCGGGCGGGCTGCCCATCTTCGCGCCGGCCGCCGCGTACCTGCTCGCCGGGTCCGTGCTGCTCCGGATCGCCGGTGACCTCGGCGACGCGCTCGCCGAGAGCGACGCCTTCCTCGATGACGACCTCCCGCTGCGGTTCCTGCCGCCGGACACCATGCCGGATGTCGCGAGGAGCGCCGTCATCTACAATGACAAGCACGCGCACGAGCTGGAAGGCTACCGCGTCGCCGTGGTGACCGAGGGTCCCGACCAGCGCCAGCGCCGCGTCCTCGCGGACCGGCAGACCGGCCAGCCGTACCACGGCGATGCGCCGTACATGATCGTGAGCATCGACGGCCGCGAGCGGGATGGGCTCGAGGGGTTCCAGCCGACCTACGCGACGGCGGCCGTCCTCGAACGCTTCTATCCCAAGGGCGACCGGACCGGGCAGGCCGTCCAGGCGCTCTCCGACGGCCTCGCGCTCTACAACGACCTCCGGTACCGCCGGAAAGCCGAGGACCTGCGCCAGCGGCTCGAGGGACTCGACCCCCAGTCCGACGAGTACAAGGAGCTGAAGACGCTCTACGACGCCTACCGCAAGAACATCGCGAACGAACTGCTCCAGTTGAAGGACCCGGTGGCGGCGGGCGGGTGAGGCGGCGGCCGGATAGAAGCTCGTGCGCGAGCGCGTGCGCGATGAGCGCCCGCGCTCGGCCGCCGCCCGGCATGAGCATCCGCCGCCTCGCCGTTGTCATACAGCTTCAGCCGTCTGATCGCGCGTTCGAGCAGCTCCCTCCCCTGATGTGTCACACACCAACAAAATCTAGAACAGGGTTGTTTCCAACCGGGATTCTACGGGATTTTCCAGGATTTTGCATAGGATGTTGTCGCAGAAGGAGTTACGACGGCTCACCCCTCCGGACGAAGCGATGCTAGTCCAGATTTCGTTGATGTCGTCATCAACGAAATCTGGACTTGGCTTTCCGACCAGCTCTTCGGTAGAAACTGCGTGGAGGTATTAACTTGCGTGCGATCAGTTAGGCACGCGGGGATTGCTCGCCAGGAATAGCTATTCCAGTGCCTGGGCATCCGCCACCGACCAATCCGGGACGCCGCGCGCCTCGACCCAGGAGCCCGTGAGCTATTCCTGGTCGTCGATCTGTGCTTCGTTGGAACTCCCGCGGACCTGTTGCATAACCCTCTGAAGTTGTTCGGCCTTCTCACGCAACTGTCTGACCGTCAACACTCCGTCGGGACCGCCTGCCGTTGCGAGGCTGTAGAACACGATTGCGAAATCTGCGAGATTCCTGACGAGGTTGTGCCGCTGCTCTTCTGGCAGCGCCCCGCCGAAGAACAGCTCCATTTCGATATCAAGAACGTTGGCCAACAGCTTCCGGTCCACCCCCGGAGGGTGGATCTGACCGCGCACCAGCCAGTCGAGTGACACATCTACTGCCCGCGCAATGGCATAGAGATTCTCCAGGCTGGGGAAGCTCTGTCCAGCCAGGTAATTGCGCATGGCCGTATTCGGGACACCGCAGCGCTGGGCGAAGGCATGAACCGAGAGGCCCAGCCCTTCACGGATCATGTCGAGTCGCTGTGCAAATCCGGCTGGCCCCAGGGGTGCCGACATCCGCGATTCTGACGTTTCACCCGTCGTCTGCATACAGAAAAATAGCGGCTTGGCTCAAGAGTGCCAAGGTGGTGCCGACCACGCATGTTGACATCTTTACGTCAACATATTAACTCTTTTCGGACAACCAGATCGGAGGTGACCGATGGGAAGGCTGGAACGCTGGCATCATGAGCGTATCAAGGCTGAAGTAAGGATCCGCGGCAGCTCGCTCACGCAGATTGCCCGAAGCCTATGCATCACACCAAGCGCTGTCTCCGCGACGATCCGCTACCGGAACCGCCGGAGTCGCCGCGTGGAAGAGGCTGTGGCCGAAGTGCTCGGGCGGACCCCGGCGGAAATCTGGCCGGATCGATACCCGGACAACAAAACGGAGGGTGCACCGGTATGAGGCCCTGGATCGACCCGGCCGACGTGGATGATCTAACAGCGATCTACAGCTGCACCGAGTGCGCGGAACCTCGGGGCATGCAGACGGACGGGGCCGCCGCTGCATGACCAACCGCGGGGTTGATCAGGTGCGTGCCGCCGTCCTGGTGGGGCTGCCCGGTCTCCCGGGCAGCGCGAGCGGCATCTCCAAGTGGCTCCGTAGGCACGGCATAGTGCCGCTGGTGAACGGCGGTGGCCCCCATGCGCACCGGTACTCCGTAAGCGAGCTCCTGCCGCACCTTGGCCCGGAAGCAGTCCTCGAGCTCGAGCAGCGCATCGGCCAAGAGCGGGACGATTCTACCGGCCTCGATCAGGCACGCATGCGCCTGCTGCACGCCGATCGCGCATCGCGCGAGCGCATCAACCGGATCGTGGGAATTCTTGTCGAGGTCGAGTCACTCACGGCACGGGGGCATGGCATCACCGACGCGATCAGCGAAGTCTCCGAGCGTTACGGCGTAGCTCCGTCCACGGTTCACGCATGGCGCCGGCGAGTGCGCGACCTGCCGCGGAGAGACTGGGAGGCGGCCCTCTGCCACGCAGCCGCCGGCACCCAGCGCCCGCGGTACACCCAGGAGAATCCATTCTTCGCGACGTTCTTCGCTAGGTACTGGGGCAACCAGAAGCAACCGCCTCTCAGCACAGCCTACCGCAGGATGATGCGGGATCTGAACAACGGCCGCCTCACCCTCCCGGCCGATACTAAGATCCCCTCCGAAAGCACGGTGCGTCGGATCCTGCGCCGTGACATCCGGGCAGGTACGATCGTTCTCGCACGCGAGGGGCCGAAGGCCCACCGCCTCGCCCAGCTCCACCGGGAGCGGGACCGGTCGAAGCTGCACGCCTACGAGATCGTAACGGGTGACGGCCACACGGCGGACTGGTTGATCGAGTGGGAAGACGGGCGGAAAGGCCGGCCGGAGATCATCACGCTCGTCGATGAGTTTTCCGGATTCGTCCTCGGCTACGAGATCGACCACTTCGAGAACTCGGGAGCCGTGCGCCGATGCGCGGGCAGTATGATCCGCAAGTATGGTCTCCCCGACGAGCTCCGTTTCGACAATGGTTCCGGCTTCATCGCCAAGGAGCTGACCGCCGGCTCAGAGAACCGCTACCGCGGCAAGGAGCGCGAAGGAGAACTCCCGGGCGTCTTCGTAAAGCACGGTATCAAGGTCCGCTTCTTCGTCCCCGAGAGGCCCACCTCGAAGGGCCGACACGAGCGCTCGTTCGGGCCGCTGGAGGATGAGCTGCGTGCCGATCCAGACCTCCCGCCGGCCGCGTATGTCGGTTCCGCGCCGGACCGGCGTCCCGAACAGGGTGGCACCGAAGCGGTGCCCATCGATGTCTTCCGTGCCGCGGTCGCCCGGGCGGTCGAGGGCATGAACCAGCGGCCCAGCCGAGGGGCGAATTGCGGCGGCCGGAGCCCGGCGGAGACCTTCCAAGCCAGCTACGGGAAGCGCATCGACATCACGTGGATCTCGGCGATCGATGCTGCTCGCTTCCTGATGCTGTCCCGGAAGGCGACGCCGTCGCACGATACGTTCGCCATCCAGCTGTTCCACAACACCTACTATGATGAGCATGTAGCGGCCGAGATCCGCCGCCGCACGACGCCGCTCAACCGCAAGGTGATCATCTATTACGATCCGGGTCCGCGGGGCCTGCACCGCAGCGGCATCTGGGTTCACGATGCCGAGGACCGACTCATTGGCTGGATGCCCTGCGTCGAGAAGACAGGCTACCGCGACGTCGGCGACGCCCGGGAGACCGAGCGGGAGAGGCGTGCGCAACGCAAAGCCGACCGAGAGCAGAACGAACGAATAAAGCGGCTGGCGGCGGTTGCACCAGCTTCTGTGCTTGCGCGTGATCCGGATCTCGCCGCGAAGGTGCAGCGGACGAAGACCGACGCCTCGCGGGAGCCAAGCCGAGACGAGAAGCAGGCACGGCGCATCGCGGCTTGGCGTGAAGCACTGAAGAAGTCGAAGGAGGCGAAGCCGCGGAAGCGCACCGCCGCCAGCGGAGGATGAAAATGCCCGGCAGGGGCCACATCCCCTACCGGGCACGCGTGCGGGCGAACCCGCACACACCTTACCAGGCAGGTGAAATATGACACGCATCCTCAAGCTGTACAACCCGGACGCGGCGACGGACGGGCGGCCGTCGCTCCCGGAGTTCGTGCCCACCCCCACCGCGGAGCGGGTCTTCAAGACCCTCTGGGCGGTCCACCAGTTGGGTGACCTGGGCGTGGTTCGTGGCTCTGCGGGCCTCGGCAAGACGACCGCGATCCGCGAGTACGAGCGCCGCCACCCCGGAGTCTTCGTGTTCACCATGAGCGAGCTGATCCGCAACAAGCAGGACGTCGCGCAGCTCATCTCCGATCGGCTCTACATCAGCACGTATTCTCTCTTCGAATTCGCCGGCCGGCTGAAGGAGAGGCTGCGCTCGAGCATGTTGGAGGGTGAGGAACAGTCCTTCGGTCGTTGGCTCTTCGTCTTCGATGAGGCGCAGCACATGACCCTCGATGCGGTGAGCATGCTCCGGAGCATCTCGGACGCCACGGGTGCGGGCATGGTCTTCGCCGGCAATCACGGCGTTTTGCGGAGTAACAGAGTCGGATCGAACCGCTCATCCCTGCGCCAGGCGCCGCTCTGGACCGGTGAGCTGGCGCAGGTCAAGTCGCGGGTGAGCGGGTGGTGCGAGATCGAGGGGTGCGAGCCCGGCGACGTGCTGGCGTTCCTGGAGGCGTGCGGGATCAGCGCCGAGCGTGAGGATCTGATGGCGTTCCTGTGGGAGTGGGCCCAGAAGCCGGGCGGGCTTCGCAACGTGCAAAAGATCCTGACCGAGGCGCTGCGCATGGAGCAGGGTTGGCCGTTCACGACGGAATCCCTCGACGCTGCGGTGGACTCGCTCGCGCTCACGGCACCGGGGAGGCTCGCATGATGGCGCCCGCGGCAGGAGGGGCGGCCGCCCCCGGCATCGGTCCCCTGAAGCAGATGAAGCAGATTCGGGATCAATTCGACCCGCTGTCCACCGCGATCGTGGATGCGTGGGCGCGCCAGAAGGGCACCGTTGCGATCGTGGAGCAGCTCGGTCCCCTGCCCGACGATCCAAACGGCTGGATGGAGGCGCTCGTGACCTCCGTGATCGCCATGGAGGAAGTCCTCGGCCGGCTGAGGGATCTCAGCGACGAATTCGAGTTCAGGCTCAACCAATCGACCAAGCTGGAGGGCTGAACCATGGCACTCAGTCGAAAGCAACTCGGGAAGGTCCACACGGCCGTCGCCCAGCTGGGGCTCCCGGATGAGGCCTACCGGGAGCTGCTCGCCGCACTCGGCGTCGAATCCGCGACGGAGCTGGACAACGCAGGGCTCGACATGCTACTAGACGCGTTCGTCGAGCTCGGCTTCACTGATTACGCCCGCCGGCGGTCCGGTTTCGGTCAGCGGCCGGGGATGGCCACCGATCCGCAGGTCCGGCTGATCGCCAGCCTGTGGCGGCAGTGGTCGGGCCACAACGACGAACAAGCGCTGGACCACTGGCTCGAGCGGTTCTTCGGAGTCTCGTCGATCCGCTTCCTCCCGCAGGAGCGCGCGTCCAAGGCGATCGATGCGCTCAGGGCCATGGTCAAACGGCGGCGCGGCCAGGGGCGGACGCCGCCGGCGGGCCCGACGGAGGCGGCGAAGTGATCCGGCCGTTCCGGGGTCGGATCGCCCGCGACCCGGATCTCCAGGCGTTCACCGAAGCGAAGCTGCGCGAGGCCTGGGACGGCAGGCGTTTTCCCCGTGGAACGATCCTGCGCGTCCACCAGGAAGCGCTCGACCGGTTCGGTCCCGACCGGGCGGGGCCACGATGGCGCCTGCAGTCCTACGCTCAGCACGTGAAGGCGCAACTGGAATACGAACAGTTCCACGAGCGCCGCATCGCGCCGATGGAGCGAAACCTCGAGTTGCTCAGGCGCACGGGCCAACAGATGAAGGAGGTCGAAGCGGAGCTCGAGGCGCAGCAGGCGAGTGGCGAGCTCGCCGAGCGGGATGCCGCCATCGAGGAATTCCTCGCACGAGCCCGGAAGTAGCCGCCCGTTTGAGCCGGCCCCGCCTCTGGCGGGGCCGGTTCGCTTCCAGGGTCTAAGGCGCCGATGGGCCGGTTTAAATCGCTTCAATTTCGATTTAATAAGCGCGCCCCTTGCCCCGGTGCCCCCAGGAGCCAGATCGGCCGTCACGGGCCAATTTCGGGGCGTGCGTCGGCCCTGCACTTCTTCCGCCATCCGGCCGGACCGCAAGCCCCGCGGCCGGCCGCCCAACGACCTGTCACACACCGCCTCCCGGTGCTTCTACCTGAACCTGTTCAGGGTGTACACATCTGTCAGGCGGGTGAAAGTTGTCACCCATGGACGCGCGATCCACGGCCAGCCCGCTGGCACGACGACAGGCGCACACCGCGCCGCTGCCTCGCATCCTTGAGGAGCTGTGCGAGCGCTTCGGCCAGGAGGCGGCGCACCGCGTGGCCGCGGAGCTGGGCGGCCAGACGGTGAATCTGCCCCGGCGAGTCGGTCCCTCGAATCCGCTGGGGAAGCGGGTCGGCTTCGAAGTGCTTTCCTGGTTGGTGAGCCGCTACGGCGGCGGTGCACGGATCTCCGTTCCGCTCGGGCCGGTGAGCCAGCGAGCCACGCGCGCGCGGCTCATTGCCGATCTCCTGGCCGAGGGGCACCCGGCGAACGTTGTCGCAAAGCGCGTCGGGTGCTCGGTGCGCACGGTTCACCGTCACCGCCGCAGCGCTACGATGGCGGCGGGAGGCATCAGATGAGCCGAGCCGGATTGCTGACGTTGCGAATTCACGGCGGTGCAGGGTGCGGGCGTTCGGATCCCGCAAGGACCCAACCGGTTGGCACGCCGGTCTCCAGCCCGGCCCTGCGCCGCTCTCATTCAACCGCGCTGGCTGGGGGTCCAAGTGTCTGATCATCCCGTGACACGCCTGCTCCACTTGCGGGCGGAACTCGAGGCGATGGAGGCGCGCAGAGTGCCGATCCAGCAGCGCGCCGAAGAGATCCGGAGCCGCATGCACCGGCTCATGGCCGAAACCTCGCGCATGGAGTCACAGCCCGACGCGGCGCGGCTGGAGGCGGTCCTCACCGGCACGGCGGAGCCGGATGACCAGCTGCTACGGGAACGGGCCGAACGAGCCCAACTCGTCAACGCGGAGCTCGAGCAGCTCGGCGACGACGTCGAGCTACTCGAGCAAGAGGCCCTGCGCAACGAGCGCGCATCGGAGCGCCTTGCACGTGAAGTCGCGGCCGCGGAGGTCGATTGCCTGCGCGTGCTCGAGGCGCAATACCTGGAGCGCTACCACGCCGAGATCGGGCGCCTCATCGTGGACGTCTTGCTGCCCATGCGCGCGATCGCGGGTGGTCTGGCGGACCGGGGGGAAGATTCGCCGGCCGGCCGCCTTCTCGGCACGCTGCAAATCACCGCCAAGCCGAGCGCGCAGAGCAGGCTCAGCAGCACCACCCTCTGGGTTTCGCGCGGCTACCTGATGCAACCCAATCTGCCGGCTCCGCTCGCTGAAGCCGTGCAGGAGCCGCTGCCGGCGGTCGCCGAGCGGCTGATCGAGGGCCTCCGCGAGGACGCAGAGGGCCCAACATCCACCCCACAAGACGAGGTGCAGGAGCAATGACGCAGAACGACGTCACGCGCAGTCAGGGACCCTCTGCGGCCGAGCCGCAGGGCGGCGCGTCCGGCGCCGGCCCGGCGAACGGCCGGACCACCCTCACCCTGCCGTCCGGAGCGACGGCCGTGATCCGAGACGCCAAGGGCCGGGACCTGGAGAAGGCATCCATCGTGTCCCAGTCGGGAGGCGGGGCGATCTCGACGGCGATGGGGTTGATCGCGCAGGTCACCACCATCAACGGGCGGCGCATCACCTACGAGGACGTGCAGGAGATGCCGGCCAGGGACGTGACGGTGCTGGTCAGCGCCGTACTGGGAAACGACAGCTCCCCCGCGTCCGGGATCTGATCCGCCTGATCCGCGCAACCGGCCTTCCCATGGCTGAGCTGCGGGTCATGGACTGGGATGAGATCCTGTGGTGGTTCCGCGAGGCGGGGGAGATGGTCCGGGAGGATGAGGCGGAACGAGCGGCGGCTTACCGCGGGTGAGCCGCCGCCCCACACTGAACCTGTGAGCCAACGATGGCGTCGCGAGATCTGAATCTGTCCGTCGTCCTGCGGGCCGTAGACCATCTGAGCGGTCCGCTCCGGAAGGCTGCCCGCTCGCTGGAGGATGTGAACCGCGTGGCCGAGCGGAGCAAGGGGCTCCGCAACATGGCTCGCGATCTGGACGCGATCAGCGGAAGCCTCGCGCGCATCGGTACGGCCTCACTCGGCGCCGGGCTCGGCGCCGCTTTCGGTCTGGGGCTCACCGAAGTGCCAGGCCAGGCCGTCGCGGCGGAGCATGCGCTTCGGGCCATCGGCAACACGGCCGATCTCACCACTGAGCAAATCGCGTTCGCGGAGACTGAGCTTCGTTCGCTGTCCGCGGACGTGAACCAGACCCAGAGCGCCCTGGTCGGAGGGCTCGGACAGCTCACGGCCGCGGGCCTCGACTTCGAGACGAGCATCAAGGCGCTGGGGCCGATCGGCAAGACGGCCACCGCGGAAGTGGCCGCGCTCGGCGACGTCACCGATGCGTCGTTCGCCGTGATCGACAACCTCGAGGTCCCGGTGGGCAGGCTCGGGAAGGCCCTGGACATCATGGCGCAGGCCGGCCAGGAGGGGAAGTTCGAGCTGAAAGACATGGCGGGGGCGTTCTCGGAACTCACCTCGAAGGCCGCTTTGCTCGAGATGCGGGGTTTGGACGCGGTCGCGAGCATCTCGGCAGCGCTCCAGATCGCGATGAAGGGCACCGGCGACCGCGGGCAAGCCGCGAACAACCTCAGCAATTTCCTGAACAAGATCACCGCCCCCGAAACTGTCAAGCGCTTCCAGGACATGGGGGTGGACATCAAGGCCGAGTTCCAGAGTTGGGCGGAGGCCGGCAAGGATCCCATCCTGGAGATGGTCAAGCTCATCCAGGAACTGACGGGCGGCGACACCTTCAAGCTCGGCCAGCTCTTCGGCGACGTCCAGGTCAAGAACTTCCTCGCTCCGATGCTGGAGAACCTGGAGGAGTTCAAGCGGATCAAGCGGGTTTCGCTGGCCGCGGAAGGTCTGGTAGATGAGGACTTCCTGGCCATGATGACCACGACCCGCGAGCAATGGAAGCTGCTCCGGATCCAGCTCGCGGCCACCTTCAGCGGCCAGATCCAAGGGGCGCTCGATGCCCTGAACAAGCTGCTGACGAAGATCAATGACAACCCGGCGCTTCAGAACCTGATCCTGGGCGGCGTGGCCGCGATGACCACGTTCGGCGCGCTCGCGCTGGGCCTCGCGGGCGTCCACGCGGTCGGATCGCACGCGTTCAAGACGGTTGCGGGCGCGATCGACGGCGCCGCGGCCCTCAGGGCCGGATGGGTCGGGGCGGCCGAGGGACTCGAAGGCGGCCAGCGGGTGATCGGCAAGCTCGGCGGCGGGCTCAAGCGCGTGACGGAGCTGACGCGCGTGTTCGGCGGCAAGGCGCTCTCGGGCGCGATCCGCGCGTTCAGCGCGCTCGCCGGCGGGCTGCGCCTCGCGACCGTCGCCACGTGGTCGTTCACGGCTTCGCTGCTGGCGAACCCGATCACGTGGATGGTGGCCGGCGTCGTCGCACTCGCCGCCGCGGCGTTCCTCATCTACAAGCATTGGGATGCCGTCTCTCAGTTCTTCGTGGATCTGTGGAACAGAGTGACGAGGGCGTTCAACGCCATCCCAACCGGGGTGCTCGTGGCGGTCGCTCCGCTGATCGGCATCCCGGTGGCGATCTACCGCAACTGGGACAAGGTGTCCGCGTTCTTCGTGACGGTTTGGGAGGGCGTTAAGGCCGCTTTCGGGTCCGCGCTCGACTGGATCCAGGGCCTCGACTTCTTCGAGGCCGGCGTCAACATCCTGAAGCAACTGTGGGAGGGCATGAAGAGCATGGCCGCCAAGCCCATCGAGCTGGTGGCGAACGTCGCCCGCGCGATCGGCGATTTCTTCATCGCGCACTCCCCGCCGCGCGTCGGCCCACTCCGCGATCTCGACCGCGTGCGCATCCTCGAGACCGTCGCCGAGACCGTCCGTCCCGCGCCGTTGGTCAACGCGATGCGGGCGGCCACCGCGGCCGCCATGGCCGTGGTGCCCCTGGCTGTGGCCGCGCCGGCCGTGGCCGCGGTACCGGCCGTCGTTGCTCCGACCCGCCTTGCCCCCTTGCCCGCTCTGGCCGAGCCGCCGCAGAGATCGACCGCAGTGCCGTTGTCAGCGCCCCTGATGGCCGCACCGAGTGCGCAGCCGCAGCCGCCGGCGACCGCGCCGGTCTTCAACTTCTACTACACGGCGGAGTTCCACGTTGAGGCGGGCGCGTCTGCGGATGTGCTGGAGCAGTTGCGGAGCATGAGCGCAGTCCAGGAGCGGGAATTCCGGGACATCATCGCCCGCGCGGTCCGGGAAGAGGCACATCATCGGGATCGAATTCGGTTCGGTTCCCGCTGATGTGCTCGCACCGCCGGGCCTGCGGAGCCGCCGTGTTGGGTGAGCCGCTCGACCGGTTTGCCAGGATCGTCGGCGAAGAGGCTGCCCTCCGCCTGGCCGTCCGCTTTGCTGGCCGAAGGTTGTATGTCCCGCGCACGCCGCGTTCGGGGTCCGCGTTGATTGAAGCGATCGGAGAGGAGGCCGCACTCCAGCTCGGCAGCAGGTTCGGCGGTTTGTACTGGGACATTCCCGTGGGGAAGGGCAGAGACGAACGAATCGCCAGGCTGCGGCACGCAGGTCTCCCGGCTCAGCTGATCGCTGAAATCGTAGGCTGCACGGAGCGGCATGTCTACGCCGTGTGCCGAAGGTACCGGCGGCGCGGAGACTCACGGAAGTCAAACCGCCGCGCCGTGAACAGAGCCGTTACCCGAACCCATTGAAGCGAGTACTCCATGCTCATCAACCAGTCCGCCCTCAGGGCGGTCACTACCGGCTTCAAGACCGTCTTCAACGGCGCGCTTGCCGCTGCCCCCTCGCACTGGCAGCGCGTCGCCATGCTCGTCCCGAGCGGCCACAGGAGTGAAACGTATGCCTGGCTCGGGGCGATCCCTCGGCTCAGGGAGTGGGTGGGCGAGCGCGTGGTGCAGAATCTCCGTGCGCATGACTACACGATCAAGAACCGCTCTTTCGAGGCGACGATCGGTGTGGACCGCAACGACATCGAGGATGATTCCTACGCGGTCTACGCCCCGTTCATTGCCCAGCTCGCGGAAGAGGCCAAGAGCCACCCGGACGAGCTCGTCTTCGGGCTGCTCAAGAACGGCTTCACGGAGAAAGGCTACGACGGGCAGAACTTCTTCGACACCGATCACCCGGTTGTGGACGAAGCCGGCGCCGAGCAATCGGTCTCCAACCTCGGCGGCGGCGCGGGCGAGCCCTGGTTCCTGCTCGACGTATCGCGCGCGGTCAAGCCGCTCATCTTCCAGCGGAGACGGGACTACACGTTCACGGCCATGGACAAGATCGACGATGAACGTGTCTTCATGCGAAGGGAGTTCCGCTACGGTATCGACGCGCGGGTGAACGCAGGGTTCGGGCTCTGGCAACTCGCCTACGCGAGTCGCCAGCCTCTCGACGCTACAAGCTACGGAGACGCGCGCGCGGCCATGATGAGTTTCAAGGCCGACGGCGGAAGGCCGCTGAACATCCGGCCCACGCTCCTGGTCGTGCCGCCGTCGCTCGAGCGGGCCGGGCTCGAGGTCCTGAAGGCGGAACACACCGCGGCGGGGGCGACGAACGTCTACAAGGACAGCGCCGATCTCCTGGTCACACAGTGGCTGGCGTAGAACACAACGACGGAATGGGGCGAAGGACCATGGACGGTGTAGAGAACGGGCTTGCGATCGCGCGCTCGGCCACAACGGTGGATGCGGTGCCCGAATGGGTGCAACTGCTGCCGGCCGGCACCTTCAAGGGTCAGGATGGCCGCGGTCCCTATGAGGTGCCCGATCCCGAAGCGGTCATCCAGCTTACACGCGCGAGGGCGGGAGGCAACGACCTGCCGATCGACTTCGGCCACGCGTTGGACCAAGAGGGGCTCGCGGGGGCGGCCGCGCCCGCGGCCGGCTGGATCGTGGACCTCGAGGCGAGGGCCGGCGAGATCTGGGGACGGGTGGCCTGGACACCCGAAGGCGAGCGCAGCGTCCGCGCCCGGGAGTACCGATTCCTCTCGCCGGTGTTCTTCCACGACACTCAAGGCACCGTCAAGTACATCGCGCGCGCCGGGTTGACGAACCGGCCCAACCTGCATCTCAAGGCGATCAACGCGCAGCACAACGGAGGGACCATGTCGGTCGAGCAAACCGAGCGCATGAAGATCGAGGACCTTCTCGGCCTCGCGCCCGGGACCCTGGAGGAAGAGGGCAGGCGAGAGGCGCATGCGACTGAAATCGCGGAACGGATCGGCCCCGTGGCACGAGCGGTCTGCGCGAACCTCGGCATCACTCACGAGGCGTTCATCAAGAGCATGGAGGGTTGAGCTGCTGCACTCACGAAGGACCGCAATACACTGAGGCGGTGCCGGGAACGTCGTTGGATCGACCCGGGCGGGGTGGATCGAGATCTGAACAGACCGCTCAGGAATGTGCAGCGGCGAGCGCCAGATGCCGCGGCCGTTCAGGGGGTACGCCACCCTCCCCGTGCGAGCGTGGCCTCGGGTCCGCTGCCACGCCCGGCGCGCCTTTCGGCGGCGCGAGTCGTCTACGCCCGAGAGCTCAGACCACCCAACTGGACCGGCGAATTTCCCAGTTGCCAGAACGACCGCGGCGAAGAATGCCGGGCGGTGCGTGGTGGGACTCCCACCCCCCACAAGCGCGCCCGTCGAAGACGGAGCTACGGCCGGGAGATTCACCGTGTCGCACGCACCGCACCGGCGCAGACTTGCCGCTCCAAAGCTACAGCAATGCCTGGGCCGGGTCCAGCCCCTTCAACCAGCCTTGAACGACTCTGAAAGCTCTCTTCAACGGCGGTTTACGGAACGGGGATTGGACGTTTCGTGGCGGGATGAGAAGAACCTGTCGCCGCGCCACCGGTCCCGAGCGACGCACCTAAGAGGGCAGCGCCGGCCGTGGTGTATGCCACATCAAAAATCGCTGCATGCGAAGCTCCGATCGACCACCGCCTCGAACGGCGCTCGTGGACCGAAGTCTAGATTTCGTTGAAAAAGTCTAGATTTCGTTGGCGCGCGACATGATGCCACGCACGCGCGTTCGCCTCACCCCCCCCCCTTGACCCTCACGTTACGTGAGGTGTTACCGTTGTGGCGTCGCGACGAAAACGGCACGGATGTGCCGGGCCCGGGTGGAGGATCGGACCATGGACACGAGGTACTGGAAGGTCGGTGAGGTGGCCGAGCTGGCGCACGTGACCGTGCGGACACTGCACCACTACGACGAGATCGGACTGCTGGTCCCGTCGGAGCGGAGCGGTGCCGGCTACCGGCTGTACTCGGAGGCGGACCTGGAGCGGCTGTATCAGATCCTGCTGTACCGGGAGCTGGGCTTTCCGCTCGAGAACATCGGACAGGTGCTGGATGCCCCGGCGCTGGACCGCCGGTCTGCGCTCCGGGCGCAGCGCGAGCTTCTGGTCGAGAAGCGGCGGAAGACGGACGCGGTGATCCGCGCCGTGGACCGCGTGCTCGAATCGATCGAAAGGGGGACGAAGATGAGCAGTGAAGAGATGATGGACGGCTTCGACGCCTTCGCCGATGCGCCGGAGGAGGTCCGCGCGCATCAGGCGAAGTACGGCGCGGAAGCGCGGGAGCGTTGGGGCGACACGGACGCGTACAAGGAGTCCATGCGACGTGCCCGGCGCTACACGAAGGCCGACTGGAAGACGATCCAGGAGGAGGCCGAGTCGAACGAGGCGCGCATGGCCGGGCTGCTGGCGGCCGGCGCCGCGCCCGATGGCGCGGAGGCGATGTCGGGCGCGGAAGCCATGCGGCAACACATCAGCCGCTGGTTCTATCCGTGCAGCCCCGAGATGCACACGGCCCTCGCCGACATGTACGAGGCCGATCCGCGCTTCAAGGCCCATTACGAGGAGCGCGCCGAAGGGCTGGCCGCCTTCGTGGCCGCCGCGATCCGCGCGAACGCGAAGCGGGCGGCGGCGGAGGACGCGGAGTAGCGGAGCATCCGGACGCGTGCCCGCGATGGGCACGCGTCCGACCCGCGCCCGCGCTGTCCCGCCGGCCGGTCCGCGGCGGTGACGGCCGGGGATGCGCCGACAAAGGCACGCGTGCGAACGCGGCCCTGTCGGCCTCCACGGCTCCGCGCCGGCATCTGTCCCGCCGGCCGGTCCGCGGCGGTGATGGCGGGGGCACATCACTTGCCCACCGTACCATTGCCCGGCCCCGGGGATCCATGGCCGGGACTCGAGCGGTGATGCGCCGCGTCGTCGGGCGAACGGGGACCGATGGCGGGGCGTGGAGCGAGCGACTTCTACCGGATGGAGACCACGCATGGCCAGCGTACCGTTCCCCCGGCCGCACTCGCCGTCGGGCGCCAGCCAGCCGCACCTGCACCAGCACGGCCACGAGGTTCAGCGGTTCGATCAGCTTCGCGACATGCCGATCGGCCTGTCGGCGGATGTACGCGGCGAGGTGGCGTCGGAACTGAACGTGATCCTGAGCGACACGCGCATCCTGCACGACCTGTACAAGAAGACGCACTGGCTGATGCGCGGGGCGACGTTCTACCAGCTCCACCTGCTCATGGACAAGCATGCCGAGGAGCAGGAGGAGCTCGTCGACCTGCTGGCCGAGCGGGTCCAGACGCTGGGCGCCGTCGCCGTGGGGGATCCGCGGCACGTCGCCGAGCTGACGAGGGTCGAGCGCCCGCCGGACGGCGCCGAAGAGGTGCCCGCGATGCTGTCGCGACTGCTCGACGCCCACGAGCTGATCATCAAGGAGACCCGCGACCTCGCGCGCCGCGCCGAGGAACTCGGCGACCTCGCCTCGAACGACATCCTCGTCTCGAACGTGCTCCGCACCAACGAGCTCCAGGCGTGGTTCGTATCCGAGCACCTGGTCGAGGGGCCGCTCGTGGTCGTGCGAGAGGAGGGCGGCCGGGGCGGACCGGCCGGCGAGACGCACTGAGTGGCCGGAGCCCGGGGGCGCCGCCTCGTTCGCGAGACCGGATCCCGGCTCGTCGGTCGGCCAACGTCGATGCAGCGACGACGCCCGGGAACGGATCGATGAACGGCGATCGTGATCGCCGGCGATGACGCGTCGGTTGCTCGATCCGGTAGCCGGCTGAGTGGTCCGCTCGCGAAGTTCATGGTATCCGTCGCGATGACGTGCGGCGCCGGATTTGCTGCGTAGCGGTTTTCGTGAGCCTGCAAGGACTTGGCGAGCGGACCGCTGAGCACCCGATCCCGCGAGACCTGCGGACGTACGGCTAGGGCATTTCCTCCGCCGATTCGGAGCTGCTTGTCCGCCCGCGACGCCCTTGCGGCCGCCGTGCACGACTCCGAACCGATGCGGCAACCGCCCTGCTCCTGCCTCCGACGCGAACGACCCTCAGCCATCGCGACTCCCGAAGGGTTCACCCGCCCCGCTGCGCGCGACCCATCCGCCGCAATCTCTTCAGATACACCACCACCCCGCTCGCCGAGAGCACCGCCAGCGCCGCGGCGCCGAGGAAGGTGACCAGCTTGTATACGGTGCTGCGGGTCTTGCCGGAGTGCAGCGGGTAGATCGCGTGGGCGGCGCGCTCGCCGGGCGGCTGGGCGCACGCGTCCGTCGTCCGGGCGACGTCGCCCGCGGCATCCAGCGACACGTAGGAGCGCCCGTTCGGGTGCAGCTCGCACGGCTGTTTGAGGCGGAAGCGATGGAAGCCGGCGCCGTTGCGCGGCGGGTAGTAGAACACGACGCGGGCGCCGGGGAACGTCGCCTCCACGCGCGAGATCATCGCGGCATCGGGCGGCGCGAGGGAGAGCGCAGCATCCACGGCCGGCGCGGGTTCCGCCGGCACGCGGTCGCCGAACAGGCCGTTGAGGGCGCGCCGGGCCGTGCCGTAGAAGACGAGCCCGCTACCGGTGAGCAGCAGCACCAGCAGGATCGGGCTCGCCAGTGCGCCGAGGTCCCGGTGCAGGGCGAGGAGCCGGTGGCGGGAGAGGCCGTGCGGGACGAGGTGCGCGAGCGCGAAGCGGCGCCGGGCCGGCCACCAGAGGACCAGCCCGGTCGCCGCGAGCACGGCGCCGAGCAGCCCGAGCACGCCGCCGACCCGCTCGCCGGCCGCGCCCGCCATCAGATGCGCGTGCAGGTCGAAGAGAAGGCTCATGACCCGCTCGGACGGCCGCCAGCGGTCGATCACGTGGTGATCCGCCGCCGAGAGGAAGGCCTCACCGTCATCGAGGTAGAGGTGGTACGCGCCGACGCCGGGCTCGGGGAGCTTCACCGAGCGCAGGTGCGCTCCGAAACGCCGCTCCGCCGCCGCGATCGCGGCCGCGTGGTCGGCCGGCCCGAGCGCGGGCGTCGGCGCGCGCAGCTCGGGGTAGACGAGCCGCCAGTACGCCTCCTTGTAGACCAGCGCCCCGCCCGTGACCGCGAACACGAACAGGAAGACCGACAGCACGAGTCCGACGTAGACGTGCACCCGGCGGACGAGGCGGCGCAGCGCGCGGCGCCCGGAGCTCATCACTGTTGATCCGAAGCTCGCCTGCCTGGCGCGCGATTCGGGGCGACATCCGGAGACCAGAACGGGAGTGGGGCGCCCCAAGGGAACCCTGTTCCCCCGTTGACGTCTACGGGCGCGGAGGGCGCTCCCCGCTTCCCGTAAACGTAAACGCTCCCGCTCCAGGCGGCGCAGCCGCCGCTCCCGCTCCCGGCCGTTCCCATCCGGCACCGATTCACGCGACCTCGACCCTAGAACCGACTCTCGACACGGAGCGTCAGCGTGCGCCCGCGGCCCGCGAAGAAGCGGTCGTCGCGGTCCGTCGCCGCCTGGCCGTAGTACGTGATGTACTGCTCGTCGAGGAGGTTGGCGACCGAGAGCGTGACCGTGGAGAAGCCGACGTCGCCGGCGACCGATGCGTCGACCGTGGAGTAGCCGTCGAAGCGCGCGG
>DASVCS010000043.1:0-44103 GCA_036381495.1 Longimicrobiales bacterium | reverse complement strand
GCAGTGCAAGCACCACCGTCCTCGCTCGACTTGCATGTGTTAAGCACGCCGCCAGCGTTCGTCCTGAGCCAGGATCAAACTCTCCAAAAGATCTCTCTTCCTCAAGCTCTATCCTGCCTCGACGCTCTCCGCGTCTCGGAATTCTACTTTCGTTACCCTTGAAGCCGGAGGGAAGTAGTGCCCTCCGACGGGGGCATCCGAACCACCAGACCCCGATTTTCAAACAACGTTTGTCCGTATCGCGGACAGACCCGTAAGCTAACACACAAATGTTTGGGTGTCAACCCCTGGCGGTCCAGCCGCGTTGTCAGTGCGCCGCCCAGGAATCGAACCTGGAACCTTGGGATTAAGAGTCCCCTGCTCTGCCAATTAAGCTAGCGGCGCGTTCCGCGTTGCCGGCTCCCTGCCTGCCGCCGGCGGGCGTACGTCCGGAGTCCGACGGCTCCACGTTGTGGAGCGGGCCACGGACGAGAGGGGTGAGCGACCGGAATCGAACCGGCGACCTCCAGGGCCACAACCTGGCGCTCTAACCGACTGAGCTACGCCCACCGTGAGTCGGTTCCCGACGGCAGCAGCGCTACCGAAAGCGCGCCCGATAGGATTCGAACCTATGACCCGCGGCTTAGAAGGCCGCTGCTCTATCCAGCTGAGCTACGGGCGCCGATCAAGTTCCGGGGCGCGGGCCCCGGGGAAGTCGGGGCGCTCGGATTTGAACCGAGGACCTCCTGCTCCCAAAGCAGGCGCGCTAACCAGACTGCGCCACGCCCCGCCGGGAGCCTGTAATTTTAGCGGAGGCGGGCGGCGTCGTCAACCCCGTGCCGGGTGCTGCGCGAGGCGCGCGGCGAGGGCGCGGAGGGCGCGCGCGCGATGGCTGCGGCGGTTCTTCTCGTCCGCCGTCATCTCTGCAAAAGTAACGCCGAGGGTGGGGAAAAGGAAGAGCGGGTCATAGCCGAAACCGGCGGTTCCGCGGGGGGTGCGTGTGATGGTGCCGGCGCAGGTTCCGATGGAGACGAGGGGCGTGGCATCGGGGGCGGCGAGGGCGACGGCGCAAACGTAGTGGGCGGTTCTCTGCGGGTCGGGGACGTCGCGGAGGCGTTCGAGGAGGAGCTGATTATTGGCGTCGTCCAGGGCGGTGCCGGAGAGGTCGGTGCGGCCGGAGAAGCGTTTGCTGCGGACGCCCGGTGCGCCGTGGAGGGCATCGACGGCGAGCCCCGAGTCATCGGCGAGCGTGGGGCCGTCGGCACGGCGGGCGAAGTAGGCGGCCTTGGCGAGGGCGGTTTCGTGGAAGGTGTTGTGGACCTCGATGGCGTCTTCGTCGGGGGTTCGGGGGATTCCGGCCTGGTCGAGGGTGACGAGTTGGAGGTCCGGGATGGGAGCGAGGATCTGGCGGATCTCGCGGGCCTTGTCTGCGTTTCGGGTGGCGAGAAGGATTCGCATGATCAGGCGCGGATGGCCGCGTGCTGGGCGCGGAGGAGCCCGTCGATGCCGGCGAGGCCGAGGTCGATGAGCTGGTCGAGGCGGTCGCGGGAGAACCCCTTGCGTTCGGCGGTTCCCTGAATCTCGACGAGGAGGCCGGACTCCAGGGCGACGATGTTCATGTCGACGTCGGCGGCGACGTCCTCGACGTATTCGAGGTCGAGGCGGGGTTCGCCGCCGACGACGCCGACGCTGACGGCAGTGACGAGCTCGCGCATGGGCGTGCGCTCGAGCGCGTGCTGGTCGACGAGCCAGCGGCAGGCGTCGTGGAGGGCGACGGCGGCGCCGGTAATGGCGGCGGTGCGCGTGCCGCCATCGGCGACGAGCACGTCGCAGTCGATGAGGATGGTGCGCTCACCGAGGGCGGCGAGGTCGACGGCGGCGCGGAGCGAGCGGCCGATGATGCGCTGAATCTCCTGGGTGCGTCCGCCGACCTTTCCGCGTTCGCGGGCCGTGCGTCGGGAGGTCGCGCGCGGGAGCATGGCGTATTCGGCAGTGATCCAGCCGGCGCCGGCGCCGCGGCGCCAGTCGGGGACGCCGTCCTGGACTGTCGCGGTGCAGAGCACGCGGGTCTCGCCCGCGGCGATCAGGCAGGATCCCTCGGCGAACGGGGCGACGCCGCGTTCGAGGTGGATGGGACGCAACTGATCGTTCCGCCGGCCTGTGCGGGGGGCGGGACGGTTCATGGGCTCTCTCCGCGGATGCGGTGCACGATGTCGGTGGTCGAGCGGCCGTCGAGGAACGGGAGGATGATCACCTCGCCGCCGGCCGCGCGGACGGCATCCGCGCCGGCGACGTCGTCGGCGCGGTAATCCCCGCCCTTGACGAGGACGTCGGGGAGCAGTGCGGCGATGAGGGCTTCGGGCGTGTCCTCATCGAAGAGGGTGACGACATCGACGCAGCCGAGGGCGGCGAGTACGACGGCGCGGTCCTCCGCGGGGATGATGGGGCGGCCGGGCCCCTTGAGTCGCCGGACCCCGGCGTCCGTGTTGACCGCGACGACGAGGAGGTCGCCGAGCGCGCGGGCGGCCTGGAGGTACTCGACGTGACCGCGGTGCAACAGGTCGAAGCACCCGTTGGTGAAGACGATGCGGCAGTCCCGCGGGCGGGCGTGGCGCGCCAGCAGCGCGTCCTGCGGGAGGATCTTGCCGCCGGGTTCACGGCGGCTCATGGCGCGCTCGCGTGCGGCAGGATCGAGTCGGCCTGCGCGCGGACGTCGCGGAGGACGTCATCGGCGCCGCGCGCCCGGAGTTCGGCGGCGAGCGCGCGGCCGAGGTCGTCGGGCGCGGAGGCCGGGCCCTCGGCGTCGGCTTCGAGGAACGGCGTCCCGGCGAGCGCCGCGACGAAGCCGTGGAGCCGGAGTCGCTCGCCCCGGGCGGTGGCGAGGGCGCCGATCGGGATCTGGCAGCCGCCCTCGAGCGCGTGGAGGAAGGCGCGTTCGGCGGCCGTGGCGGCGCGGGTGGCCGGGTGATCGAGCGCCGCCAGGTATGCGCGCGTCGTGGCATCGTCGTCGCGCGCGACGACGGCGAGCGCGCCCTGTCCGACGGCGGGGAGCCAGGCCGGTGGTTCGAGGATCCGTGCGACCTCGGCCTGGCGTCCGAGACGACGGAGGCCCGCGAGTGCGAGAATCGCGGCGTCGTAGCGGTCGCCTGCCTTCACCCGTTCGAGGCGGCTGTCGAGGTTGCCGCGCAGGTCCTCGACGACGATGTCGGGGCGCAACCGGAGGAGTTGCGCGCGGCGCCGGAGCGAGCTGGTTCCTACGGTCGCGCCGGGCGGGAGCGCCTCGAGCGTGGAGGCGCGGCCCGGCGCAGTGACGAAGGCGTCGCGCGGGTCTTCGCGTTCGAGGACGGCCGCGACGGTCAGGCCATCGGGCAGCCGGGTCGGCACGTCCTTGAACGAGTGGACCGCGGCGTGCACTTCGCCGGAGAGCACGACCTGATCGACCTCCTTGGTGAAGAGGCCCTTGTCTCCGATCCGGGCGAGCGGCACGTCGGTGATCCGGTCTCCGGTGGTACGGACGATCCGCACCTCGACGCGGAGCCCCGGATGCACGGCTTCGAGCCGGCTCCGGACGTAGTCGGCCTGCCAGCGTGCGAGCGCGCTCCCGCGGGAACCGAGCAGAAAGGTCATGGCGACGCCACCACCTCGGGCGCCGCTTCGTCGGCACCCATTGCGGGAGCCGGTGCGGGACCGACCCGACGGAAGATGACCTTGAGGAGCGGCGGTGCGATGAACGTCGTGGCGATGACCATGATCAGGATCGCGCTGAACACCTCCGAGGAGAGGATCTGGCGGCCGAGACCGATGTCGGCGAAGATGAGTCCGACCTCGCCGCGCGGCATCATCCCGACGCCGATCACGATGTGACTCAGCTTGTTGCGCCCCCAACCGACCGAGTACCCACTGATGACCTTGCCGACCACCGCGATCAGGAGGAGCGCGGCGCCGACGGCGAGCACGGAGAACTCGAAGTCCGGGTGCCCGGGGATGATCAGGCCGATGTTCACGGATGCGCCGATCGAGACGAAGAAGATCGGGATGAACATATCGGCGACCGGCTCGACCTTCTCGACGATCATGTCGAACTGGTTGGTCGAGCTGAGGACGAGGCCGGCGGCGAAGCTGCCAATGATGAGCGCCGAGTCCGCGAGCCCGGCGAGGGCCGCGATGAGGAGTGCAAAGCAGATGGCGCTGACGAGCAGGACCCCGCGCACGCGCATGCGGTCGATGAGCCCGAAGAGGCGCGGCGCGACGGACGTCCCGACGATCACGGCCGCGACGAGGAAGCCGACCGCCTTCGCGAAGGTGAGCGAAATGCTGAGGAGGCTGACGGTGGCGCCCGCGGCGAGGGCACTCACGATGGCGAGGATCACGAGGCCGAGGACGTCGTCGACGACGGCGGCCCCGATGATCACCCGCGCCTCCGGGGTGTGGACCCGCTTCAGATCCGTGAGGACCCGGGCCGTGATGCCCACGGAGGTCGCGGTGAGCGTGGCACCGACGAAGATCGCCACCATCGTCTCGCTGATCCCGGCGGGGTGCGTACCGATCTGCGGCTGGACGAGCATCCAGTAGAGGAAGCCGAGCAGGAACGGCATGACCACGCCGACACACGCCACGAGCGTCGCCGACGGCCCGACGCGGGACATCTCCTTGAGGTCGGTTTCGAGCCCGATCTCGAAGAGGAGGAGCGCCACCCCGATCTCGGCGAGGAGGTCGATGACCTCGTGCAGCGTCCCGTCCGGCGGGATCACGCCCAGGGCGCTCGCGCCGAGCACGACGCCGGCGATGAGCTCGCCCAGCACCGCGGGCTGGCCGATCCGTTCCGCCAGTTCTCCGAAGACCTTGGCCCCGAACAGGATCGCGACGAGCACGAGGAAGAAGTGCTCGACGGACACGCCCTCACCCGCCCGGGCGGCTCCCGCGAAGAGGAGGAATGCCAGCACCGGAAGCAGCCGCACCCCCCATCGCTTCATGACATCATCCTTCAAGGTCATCGATCGCCTGCGCGAAGCCGTCGGCCGACCCGGTAGGGCGCCTCAGCGCGGCCTGACGCGCCGAGACGATTCACCATTGAGATTGCGCGCCGTCGATGATTCGCTGCACCAGGTCCACGACCGCTTCGGCGCGGCCATCGGTCTCGCTCTGCGAGGTCGGCGAGTACTGGCCCTGCCCGGTGAGGCTCGATGACTCCCAGAGGATCACGTTGCGCCGGGTGTCGATCACCTGGACGCTGACCGTGACGGTCACCTGTTGCTGGGCGACCTCGAGCGCCCGGCCGGCCGGATCGTCGCGGTAGCCTTCCGCGACGTCCTCGTAACGCGTGATGGTACCGCGGACAATGGCATCGGCCACCTCTTCGCCGGCGAGGCGGACACCGAGCGAGCGGGGGAGCTGCTCCATGAGTTCGGAAAAGATCTCCTGTCCGAGCTCGAAGCGGACCGTCTGGTTCTCGAACGGGGCGATATAGATGGTGTCGATGTCGGCGGGGAAGCCGCCGCCGCCGCGGAGTCCGTAGTTGCAACCGAAGAGGAGGAGCGCTGCGAGGAGGTAGCGTTCAGGGCGCGCCCGGCGTCCAGGTTTCCTCGGGGAACGGCTCGACACGTTCGATCTCATCCAACGTCAAGGTCAATTCGGTGAAGGCGGCCCAATCGCGGTACACGACCTTCGCGGGGAAGCCGAACTCGGCCGTGCCTTCGAGCGCGACGGTGTGCCGGTTGCCGTCGGGCGCACGCCATTCGGCGTGGCGGAGCCGGCCGGCGACGAACTCGAAGCGCCAATGGGCGCCTGCGTCCGCGTATTCGAGCGTGGTCCGCTCGTCCTCGCGGCGCGTGGCGACGAGACGAGCGCCGGCCGGCGGCCGGAAGACGCCGAAGACGCTCCAGAGGAGCGGTACGGGCGGCACCTCCGTCGGGGCCACGTCGGGCGGAATCCGCAAGTCATCGCCGACCAGGGCGGCACTGAGGACGCCCTCCCCGCGCGGGCCGAAGAGGTCGATGCGCGCGAAGTGCGGCCCCTGGATCCGCGCGGCGCCGCGTCCGCTGAACCGGGCATCGCGCTCGGTCGCGCGCCAGTCGAAGAGGGCGCGGAGCGGTGGACCGGGGGCGGCGGTCTGCCGGGCCTCCCGCTCGAGGGCGGGTGACACCGGCCCCGCGGTCGGCTCGCGCGTGGTCGCGCACGCGCCGAAACCGACGAGTGCGACGACGAAAAGAGAGCCCCGAATCGTGTCGCGAAGTTGCGGAGTATACGAGCGCCGTCGCCCAACGTCAACCCGCATCGCCATGGACGTTCCTTTCCCGCGGAGCGCCACGCACGGCGAGGCGGTGGAACTCGCGTGTCCGTGCCGATGATCGGCCCCTGTCCCGGCCGATCTACCCCGGCGATTCGCTCGGGTTTCCCCGCGCCCCACGTCAGTAGTTGTATCCAAAGAAGAAGTCGACGAAGGTGTCGTGGAATGCCTCGTCGCCGTCGAGGAAGACCGGCGGGGGCGTGCCGATGCGGAAGCGGCGGCCGATGTCGAGGCGGAGGACGAGGGGTGGGAGGATCGGTGTGCGCAGTCCGATGCCGTAGCTTCCGAGCGCACCGCGCAGCGCCTGGTGTTCGAGCCAGCTCGCGCCGATGTCGGCGAAGAGGGCGCCCTCGATGCCCGGGAGCCGGAGGTCGCCGAAGGGGAATGCGAGACGTGCGCCGTGCAGGATCGGGAAGCGCCATTCCTGGTTGAGCAGACCCACCCGCGAGCCGGCGAGCGAGAAGCGGGGGTATCCGCGGAGCCGATGAGGTCCGCCGAGGGCGGCGTGGCCGGGGATGGTGCCGTCGCTGTAGAAGCCGTACGCGCGGACGGCGTAGGCGGTCAGGCGGGAGGTCCGGAAGTACCGGCGGTAGTCGGCCGAGAGGATGTAGCTCTCGGCGGAAGCCGGCCGGCGGACCGTGCCGCCGGGGCCCGGCGCGTAGCAGGCGTAGCAGGTGAGAAAACCGGCCGTCAGGTTGTATCGTGAACCGGCGATCGGTCCCGTCGCGGTCCAGAGCGTGTTGTCCTTGACGTAGGCGACGAAGTTGCTCGCCACGATCCCCTTGCGGGTCAAGTCGCGTGAGGCCGCCGGCTCGACGAACGGATCGAAGGGCTCCGCGTCGGAGCCGACGGCGTCGCGACGATCACTTCGCTCGATGCCGAGGCGAACCTCGATGCGGTCGAACTTCGAAAACGGATAGCTCGCCACCATGTAGCCGCCGTAGGCCTCCTCCTCATAGAGGTCGAGGTCGATGTCGCGGAAGAGGCCGTTGAAGCGGAAGGCGCCGATGCCGAAGTTGAGCCGCCGCGAGAGGTTCAGGTAGAGGAGGCTGCCGCTGAAGCGGTCGATGAGCTCCGTGATGTCGCTGGCCTGGATCGCGGAGACGCCGCCGAAGAACACGTGGTCGCCGAGCATGTCCGTGGCGAGGAACTGAGCGCCTTGCGCAGCGCCGACGCCCGGTGCGGCGAGGGCGTCGCCGCCGGCGAAGTCCAGCGAGATGCGCCGCCAGGAATCGTAGGGGTGCACCTCGGCGGCGGCGAGGGCGGGTGCATCGAGCTCTTCCCAGACCCACCCGGTGGGGCGGCCGGTGGCGGCGGTGCGCGCGGCGGGTCCGGGCGCACCGGCGAAGCGGAGCGTATCGGCGTGGGCCAGCGAGATGGTCGGATACGCCAGCGTATCCTCGGAGAAGGTGTAGCGGTAGATGCGGAAGGTGCCGTCGCTGAAGCCGGAGAAGACGAGGCCGGCATCGCCGGGGAGCCAGGCGGGGTCGAAGGCGCCGCCGGTCATGGCGGTGAGGCGCCGGCCGTCGCCGGTGGGGTCGACGGCGTAGAGGTCGGCGACGCCGGCGCGGTCCGAGCTGAAGGCGATGCGACCGCCGTCGTGGGACCAGCGCGGATCGACATCGTTCCAGGCGCCGTAGGTGAGGTAGCGGACGTCGCCGGAGGCGACGTCGTAGAGGAAGAGGTTGGTGTAGCCGTCGCTACCGAAGATGGTCCGGTCGGAGGCGAAGACGATCGTGCGTCCATCGGGGGACCAGTCGGGGTCCTCATCGCGGTAGCGGTCCGCGGTGAGGCGGGAGCGCTGCTGCGTGTGGAAGTCGATCATGTAGAGGTCCGAGAAGCCGCTGGTGGAGAGGCCCTCGAAGACGATGCGCGAGCCGGTGGGATCCCAGGCCGGCGACTTGAGGCCCACGAGGTCGGGCCACTGATAGCGTCCGATGACCGAGCGGCGGCGCACGTCCCAGAGGAAGAGGGCATCGCGCTCGAGGTACTTCGAGACGAACGCGAGCACGCCGTCGCGGTTCACGTCGATGCGTGATTCGTAGGCGTGGAACGATTCGAACTCGGCGCTCCGTCCTCCTTCGAGAATGCATTCGACGCCGCGCTCGCCTCGATCGAGCGGCGTCCGGTACAATCCGAATCGACCGCTGCGCCCCGAGAGGAAGAAGAGTTGCGGCACCGAGTCGGCGCTCCCGACGTGGATCGCCGGTTTGTAGCTGCCGCCCGGCCCGAAGATCAGAGGAACGGCGGCGACCTCCGGCGGCGAGCGGACACCGTAGACGGGGAAGTAGCGTTGCTGGAGCGCGTACTTCCATTCCCGGTCGAGTCGGTCGAGGTCGACGTCCAGGACCGCCTCGAGCGTCTCCTCGAACGAGTCGTAGCGCCAGAACTCTTCGTAGACCCGGACGATGTAATCCTCGCCGAATCGTCGGGCGAGATAGCCGAGCAGTTCCGCGCCGAGCGGGTAGGAGGCGAAGCCGACCATGTGCGTGAACTCGCGCAGCCCGGGGACCCTGCCGGTGAGCACCATATCCCTGATGAACATGGCGTCCTCGGGGGTCTGCTCGCTCGACCAGTACTCGGCGAGACCTTCGGTCCACCAGTGGACCTGTTGAGGCGATGCGCTGTGCCGGCCCGGATGCAGGGTGTTGGTTTCGGTGATCTTCGAGAGCTGGAAGGCGTGGACCAGCTCATGGCGGAGGGTGTGGCGGAACTGCGCATAGTCGCCGCGGAACGGGAGCGCGATCCGGCGCTTGAGGTATTCGGTGACGCCGAGCACTCCCTCGGAGATGAACCCGGGGAGCACGTTCGTCTGCTCGAAGTACTGGTGCGATGAGTAGACGATGAGCGGGATCCGCTCGAACGGGTGGTGGCGGAAGCGGCGCTCGAGGACGCGATAGCTCTCTTCGGCGTACGCGAGCGCGAGGCGGGCGATGACCTCCTCCTCGGGATAGAAGTAGACGTCGATGTGTTCGCCGGCGAGGATCCGCCACTGGAACTCACGGTACTGGATTTTGTTCTTTCCGAAGGGGACCGTCTGCGCGGAGGCCGGCAGCGCCGAGCCGAGCAGGGCGAGGACAGCGATCGTGAGTCGGGTACGGAGCATGGGCGTTGCGGGCGTTCGGTTTCGTGCGCGTGCGCGAGCGCGGGCGCGTGCGGCAGCGGCGCGGTGCGTCGGTGCGCCGGCGGCGCGGTGCGTCGGGGGTCAGCCGATCGCATAAGGCGGGCCGGGAGGTGGGGAACGGCCGGGAGCGGGAGCGGGAGCGGGAACGTTTACGTTTACGGGGTCGGCGGAGAGGCGGCGGGGACGCGCACGCGCTCGCGCACGGAGAGGAGCGGGAGGGCGCGTGCGCGCGAACGCGCCGTGGATCGATTATATCAAGGTCGCCTGGACCGAGCGTGGTTCGGGGCGCCCCCTCGGAGCGGGAGCGGGGCGCCCGAAGGAAGCCTCCGTTTCCACGTTTACGTTTACGGGGACGGGTGGGCGCCCACGTTTACCGTAAACGTAAACGTTCCCGCTCCAGGCGGCGGAGCCGCCGCTCCCGTTCCCGTGCAGTAACGATGACCGGTTCACGCGAACCTGATATTAGACCGTGACGGCGGAGCGGAGCGCGGCGAGGAGGTCGGGGGGAAGGGTGCGGGGGGCGCCGGTGGCATCCAGGGCGATGAGGCGGGTCGACGCACTGGCGAGGCGGAGGGCAGGTCCGGGTTCGATGCGGTCGATCTCGTAGGCGAAGGTGATGGCGCGCGAGCGGACGCGTTCGAGCCGGGTCTCGATGCGCACGACGTCATCGTAGCGCGCGGGCGCGAGGTAACGGATGGCGGCGTCGGCCACGGCGAGGCGGATGCCGTGGTCCTCGATCTCGGCGTAGCTGGTGCCGAGGCCGCGGATGAAGTCGGTCCGGCCGATCTCGCACCAGATGAGATAGTTGGTGTGGTAGACCACGCCCATGCGGTCGGTCTCGGCGTACCGGACGCGGACGGTCGAGAGCGAGCGGCGGTGCGGTGCGGCGTCAGTCATGAGCGCACGGGGTCGGCCGCGAGCGGGGTGTATCCCCGGGCGGGTCGGGAAGCGTGTGCATGGCGATGCTCCGTTCAGGCTCCGTTCGAGGGATCGAGCACGTCCGTTGCGGCGCGGCGGGACACGGCCGCGGCCAGGCGATGCGCGTGCGCCTTCCGAGGCGGTGGCGCCGGAGTGCGAGCGTGCATCGAAACGGCCGGGAAGATAGGCACAGGCGGAGACGGCCGCAAAGGCGAACGGCGCACGCGCGCCGCACTTGTCGCATGCCTCGGCGCCGTTTAGCTTGCCGCGCCATGCAGCGACCGGATTACATCGCATCGGACGTGCACCTCGGCGCGGTCCCGGCGGAGACGGAGCGACGGTTCGTGCGCTTCCTCGAGCACGTCGGCGCAGAGGCGGGCTCGCTCCTTCTGGTGGGCGACGTCTTCGATTTCTGGTTCGAGTGGGGCGCAACGGTTCCGGGCAAGCACTTCCGCGTGCTTGCCGCGCTGGCCGCCGTGGTGGATGCGGGCGTACCGGTGACGTTGATGGGCGGTAACCACGACGCGTGGGGTGGGCGCTTTCTGCGTGACGAGGTCGGCGTCGCGTTCCACGCGGACACGTGGCGGACGGAGCTGGGCGGCCGGCCGGCGCTGGTGGCGCACGGGGATGGGGTGGGGCGCGGGGATCTGCGGTACCGGATGCTGAAGGCGGTCCTGCGGAGCCGGCCGGCGATCCTGGCGTTCCGCGCGCTGCACCCGGAGCTGGGGGTGCGCTTGGCGCGGGCGGTGTCGTCGACGGAAGCGAAAGCGGACGGCGATGGGGCGGCACGAGGCCGGGCGCGCTACATCGAGGAGTGGGCGCGCGGGCGGTTGCGCGAGGAGCCGGAACTGAGCTTCGTGGTGTGCGGCCACGCGCATCTGCCGGCCGTCGTGGAGGTGGGTTCGGGACGGTACTACCTGAACTCCGGGGACTGGATCCGCCATGACAGCTTCATCGTGGTGGCTCCGGGGGCGCCGCCGGTGCTGCGGCGCTGGGAGGAGAGATAGCGGGCCGCCGGATCACGAAGCTTCGCGCGTTCGTGCGCGAGCGGGTGCGCGTGCGCGCCGTCGTTCGGTCTATTCCGGTCGGTCGTATTGGTCGATGCACACGGTCTCGACCTCGTCGATGGCTTCATCGAGGAAGCGGCGGGCGGCATCGCGGAAGCGCAGCGGTGCGTCGCTGACCGCGAAGGCGTGCCGGGGGGGCGCCTCATCGGTACGCCGGAGCCGTTCCGCGTCGAGGATGCGCTGGACCTCGGCGACGGTCTCGGCGGCGGAATCGACGAGGGTGATCACGGGACCGAGGACGTCGGCGAGGGTCGGCCGGAGGAGGGGGTAGTGGGTGCAGCCGAGGATCAGCACGTCCACGTCCACCTTCTGGAGGGGCGCCATGTACTCGGCCGCGATGATGCGGGTGGCGGGATGGTCGAGCCAGCCCTCCTCGACGAGCGGCACGAAGAGCGGGCATGCCTGGGCGAAGACGCGCGCATCGGGGAGTAGCTGCCGGATCTGGCGGTCGTATGCACCGGACGCGATGGTTCCGGCGGTGCCGACGACGCCGATCCGTCCGGACCGGGTGGCGGCGACGGCCGCGCGGGCGCCGGGTTGGATGACGCCGACGACGGGGACGGGCAACTCGTCCTGGAGCGCATCGATCGCGTGCGCGGTGGCGGTATTGCAGGCCACGACCATCATCTTGATGCCGCGGCCGAGGAGGAAGGCGGCGGCTTCGCGGGCATAGCGCCGCACCGCCTCGGGCGACTTCGGTCCGTAGGGCACCCGAGCGGTGTCCCCGAAGTAGAGCACGGATTCGTCGGGCAGGACGCGCCGCAGCTCACGCACTACGGTGAGCCCACCGACGCCGGAATCGAAAACCCCGATGGGGCCGGCAGGCCGGTTCACGGGCCGCCCGGCGCGGGGACGCGTACACCCACCGAGATGCCGCCGCCGGGGCGGGGTTCCGCGGAGACCTTCGCGGGGAAGTCGGAGAGGTGCGCATTCACGTAGGCATCGACCCCGCTCGCGAGGGTCCAGAAGATGGTCCAGGTGATCCAGTCTTCGCGCTGCTCCTTGCGGGCGTCGATGAGATCGCGGATCCCCTGGACGGCCTGGCTCGAGTCGGTGGCGAAGGCCAGATCGATGGCGAGGCTGTCGGGGTGTTCCTCGTACTTGCGGGCGAGTTCGGCGTCCTCCGCGGCGGCGGCGAGGATCGAGTCATGGACCGCGGCAACGCGGTGCGCCTCGATCTGCCTGGCTTCATCGAGCTTCGCGAGCGTCTTGATGAGCATGAACCAGCTCCCTGCCTGGGCGCTGAAGAAGATGCCGCCGCGCAGGTAGGCATCGTACGCCGCCTGCCCCCACCCCGGGACGATCAGCGAGCGCAGGAACGCGCCGCCGGGCGTGGGGCGGGATTCCTCGGCAACCCCGGCCGAATCCTCGGGCGCCGGGGTCCGGACCACCGATGGGGTGGTCGGGGGTCGCTCCTGTGCACCGACCGTGCCGACACAGAGGGGGAGCCATCCGGCCAGCAGCAACGCGGGCCGGATGTGGCGGAACACGGACCTCACTCGATGCCTCCGGAGACGGCGTGCGCGGCGTCGACCGTGACCGGGGCGGCCAGGACCGGCAGGATTGCGCGTTCCAGCGAGACGCGCAGCTCGCGCGCGTCCGGCGGTTCGCGCAACTCTCCATCGACCTGGAAAAAGAGCGGCGAATCCCCGCTCGCCGCGATCTCGATGCTCGTGGCGCGCCGCAGCGTGACCTCGGGCATCCCGGCATGCGTCCCCCGCAACACACGCGGGAGGACGCGGGCGATCTGAAAGACGTTCAACTCGTTCACGATACACACGTCCAGGCGGCCGTCGTCCGGCTCGGCGCCCGGACAGATGTAGAATCCGCCGCCGAGGCAGCAGCCGTTCCCCACGGCGATGATCATGACCTTTCGCTGGATCCGTTCGCCGTCCATCCGCACGCGCAGCGGGATCGGCTCGAAGCGGACGAGCGCCCGGAGCAGTCCCACCAGGTAACTCAGGACGCCCGGGAGGCGCGGGAGCCGCCGGATCTGTCGTACCACCTCGACATCGACGCCCGTGCCGAGGCCGTTCACGAAATACTCGGCGCCCCCCTCCCATTCCGCGCGGCCGACATCGAAGCGGCGGATCGCGCCGGCGCCGAGGACCTCGTAGGCCTTGCGTCGGTCCGCGCTGCCCGCCACCACCTTCACCAGGTCGTTTCCCGTCCCGACCGGAATGACGCCGAGCACCGGGCGGCCGGCAGTCGCTCCGGGTGCCGCATCACGCAGCAGGCCGTTGACCACCTCATGCACCGTTCCATCGCCGCCCGCGGCGATGACCGTCCCGGCGCCGCTGGCCGCGGCCGCGGCGGCGAGCTCGATGGCGTGCCCCGGCCGGTCGGTCTCCTCGATGGTGAACGGTACGCGCAGAAAGCCGAGCTCCCGCTCGATCTCCGGGCGTGCACGGCGCCCCTCGCCTCCCCCGGCCGCCGGGTTCAGAATCACGTGGACTGGTGGAATCATGGCGAGGATGGTACGCGCCGGTTCCGCGGCCGTCAATCCGACGCGCCCGCGAGGACCGCGTCCATCGCTGCGCGGATGGCATCCGGCGCGAAGCCGCGCCGCGCCAGGTATCCGTAGAGGCGCCGCCGCGCGCGCCGCGCATCGTCACCGTGCGGGCCCCCGAGCGACCGTCCGGCCAGCGCGCGTCGCGCCCACGCCTCCGCGGCCTCCCGGGCCAGTGAATCCTCGGTCACATCCTCCTGTCGCAGCGCACGCTCCACGGTCTCCTCGGCCATCTCCCGGTCGACGCCCCGCGCACGCAGCTCCTGCACGAGCCGCCGGCCGCCGCGCGGCCGGCTCCGCACGCGGTCTCGCACGAACGCCGCGGCGAACTCGCCATCATCGACGAAGCCGCGCTCGGCCAAGTCCCCCACGCACGCGTCGACGACATCGGCCGGAAACTCCTTGTGCAGGAGCCGGCGCCGCAGCTCCGCCTCCGTTCGCGACCGATAGGCGAGGAGCTGGAGCGCCGCCTCACGCGCCTTCCAGGCAAGGTCACGACGCTCGACCGCCGCCAGCAGCTCCTCATCGACCTCCGCGCCCACGCACAGCCCCGCGCCCGAGGCGACCTCGACGGCCAACCCCAGGCGGAACGCGCCGTCGACGAAGACGTTGACCCGTTCCGGGTGGTGCTTCTGCGGCTGCAACGCCGTGATCCGCATGCGCTCTCTCTCGCCTGCCCCGACCTTTCTCGCCGGCCGCGTGACCGTGTGACCCCGCATGATACCGGAAAACGGCGCAAACGTGCCCCATGTCACGGTGTAGCACGCGCTTGGCGCGCGCAGGCAGCGGGCTTGACCGATCCATACGCGCGGTCCATGTTTCGCGGTTTTCCCGACCGCGGGCGCCGCCGCGGCGGCCGACGGCCGTATTCCCCCGAGACGAGGCGAAGGGTGCGACCCGGACGCGAGCGCAGACTGGTGACGGCGGCTCTCATCCTCGGGATGTTCCTGGCGGCGCTCGAGGCGACCGCCGTCGGGACGGCCATGCCCACGGTGGTCGGCGAGCTCGGCGGCGTGGCTCGCTACAGTTGGGTCTTCTCCGCCTACCTCCTGACCTCGACGACCACGGTACCGCTGTACGGCAAGCTCGCGGATCTGTACGGACGCAAGCGGATCTACGTGGTCGCCGTGGCGCTGTTCCTGGTCGGCTCCGCGCTGTCCGGCTCGGCTCGCTCGATGGAGCAGTTGATCTTCTACCGCGCGATCCAGGGGCTGGGCGCGGGCGGCGTGATGCCGGTGGCCATCACGCTGGTCGGCGACATCTTCACGCTCGAGGAGCGCGGCCACATGCAAGGGCTCTTCTCGGGCGTCTGGGGAGTCTCGAGTCTGGTCGGCCCCGCGCTCGGCGGCGTGGTCACCGACTATCTCTCATGGCGGTGGATCTTCTTTCTCAACGTGCCGTTCGGAACCCTCTCGACGGTCCTGCTGTTGTCGTTCCTGGAGGAGCAGCCGATGAGGCGTGGGCATCGGCTGGATGTGCTGGGAACGGTGAGTCTGACCCTGGCCATCACGCTGCTCCTCGTCGCGGTGCTCGAGGGCGGGAGCGTCTGGGGGTGGACGAGCGCACGCACACTCGCACTGTTCGGCGGCGCGGCGGCCGGCCTCGTCGTCTTCTTCCGGCAGGAGCGCCGCGCGCCGGAACCGATGCTTCCGCTGGACCTGTTCCGGAACCGGATCATCTCGGTGGCGAGTGCCGGCAGTGTGGTGATCGGCACCTTGCTCTTCTGCGCCTCGGCGTATGTGCCGATGTACGCGCAGGGCGTGCTGGGTGGGACAGCGATCGACGCCGGGCTGACGCTGGCGCCGGTGTCGATCGGGTGGCCGATCGCGAGTACCGTGGCGGGTCGGTTGCTGCTCCGGGTGGGGTATCGGCCGCTGGTGATCGTGGGCGGCGCCGTCGCGCTGGCGGGGTGCGTGCTGCTGGCGGGCGTCGATGCGGCGACGACGCGCCCGGACCTGATGGTTGCGATGTTGATCACGGGTCTGGGCCTGGGGTTCATGGCCACGCCGTATCTGGTGGCGGTGCAGAACGCGGTGCCGTGGCGGCGGCGCGGTGTGGTGACGAGTTCACAGCAGTTCTTCCGGACGATCGGCGGCGCGCTGATGGTGGCGGTACTGGGTGCGCTGCTGAACGCGCGGCTGGAGACGTTGAGCGGCGGCGCGGTGACGCCCAACGCGGCGCTGGATCCGGAGCTGCGTGGAACGCTTGCGCCGGCGGCGCTCGAGCTGCTGGCGGGGACGTTGCGCGAAGGGCTTCGGTCGGTCTACGTCGCGTTTGCGGTGATGGCGTGTGTCGGCCTGATCGTGGCGCTGTTCTTTCCGGGCGGTTCCGCGGTGGAACACGCGCACGAGGAGGCGTAGCCGGGGGCCGGCGGCGGTTGCGGGGTTCGCGAGGCGCGGCCGGCTGATGCGGCGCCCGGCGGGGCGCGGGGTCGAGGGAGTCGGCCGTGGCCGCGGCGCCGGCGGCTGGTCCCGATCGTGCAGGCCCGGGGTGGCGGCGCAGTCGCGCGCCCGCCGCGGCGCGGCGGGGACCTGTGGAGCGCGAGCGCCGGAGCGCGCCCGCGGGCCTCGGCGCCGCTCCCGCCGCCAGGACTCGAGCCCGTCGCGAGGCGCATGGCCAGGAGTTCCGGAGCCGCCCGGGCGCGCGCCAGGCCGGCCGGGGGCCGGAAGGGTCGCCGCCCGGGCCGCCGGCCCTCCCGGGAGGCGGCGGCCGCGCGGATCGAGTCGCTACGCCGCGAGATCCGCCGGCACGACTACCTCTACTACGTCCGGGACCGACCCGAGATCTCGGATGCGGAGTACGACCGTCTCTTCGAGGAGCTCGAGCGCCTCGAGAGCGCCCATCCGGAGCTGGTCACGCCCGATTCACCGACGCAGCGGGTCGGTGCTCCCCCGCGCGCCGGGTTCCGGACGGTCCGTCACACCGCTCCCATGCTCAGCATCGAGCCGACCCGCGACCCGGACGTCGTGCGTGGCTTCGTGGCGCGCATACGCGCCGAGTTGGGCGGCCGACCTCTACTCGTGCTCGAACCGAAGCTCGACGGCGCATCGATCGAGCTGGTCTACGACGACGGCGTGCTCACACGCGCCGCCACGCGCGGCGACGGCCGGCGCGGCGAGGACGTGACCGAGAACGCGCGCACGGTTCGGCCCATCCCCCTGCGCCTGCGCGAGACCGAGCGCCCCGCACCGCGAATGCTCGCCGTTCGCGGCGAGGTGATCCTCCCCGTCGCCGCGTTCCGCGAGCTGAACCGCGCGCTGCTGCAAGCCGGGAAGGACCCGTTCGCCAACCCGCGCAACGCGGCGGCCGGCTCGCTGCGTCAACTCGATCCGGCCATCACCGCGGAGCGCCCCCTCGACTTCATGGCGTACGAGATCCTCGCCATCGACGGCGCGGCGTTCGAGACCGATCAGGAGGCGCTCGCCGCCCTCACGGCGTGGGGTCTCCCCATCACGGACCGGGTCGCGACGGCCCGGACGGCGGACGACATCCTCTCGTATCACGAAGAGCTCGCCGCGGCGCGCGACGCGCTCGGCTACGACATCGACGGGATCGTCGCGAAGGTGGACCGTCTCGATGCGCGCCGGCGATTGGGCGCGACGTCGCGCCACCCGCGCTGGGCGTTGGCGTTCAAGTTCGAGCCACGGGAGGAGGTGACGCGGGTCGAGGGGATCATTGTGCAGGTCGGGCGGACGGGCGTGCTCACGCCGGTGGCGCTGCTCGATCCGGTCGATGTCGGCGGTGTGACCGTGGCGCGGGCGACGCTGCACAATCGCGAGGAGGTCCGGCGGCGCGACATCCGGGTGGGCGACCGGGTCCGGATTCAGCGGGCGGGGGACGTGATTCCGGAGATCGTCGGGCGGATCGAGGAGCCCGGCCGCAAGAGGCGGGCGCCGTTCCGGATGCCGGCGCGGTGTCCGTCGTGCGGGGCGCGTCTGGTCGAGCGGGGGCCGCAGACGGTGTGCCCGAACCGGTTCGGCTGTCCGGCGCAGTTGCGCGAGCGGTTGGTCCACTTCGGTTCGCGGGATGCGCTGGACATCGGCGGTCTGGGGGAGGAGACGGCGGAGGGGCTGATCGAGGCCGGGCTGGTGAGAGACTTGAGCGATCTATTCCGGCTGCGGCCGGAGGCGTTGGTGCGGACGGGTCGCTTCGGCAAGCGGTCGGCGGAGAAGCTGGTCCGTGCGATCCAATCGGCGAAGCGGACGGATCTCCGGCGCTTCCTGATCGGGTTGGGGATCCCGGGGGTCGGTCCGGCCGCCGCGCGGGATCTGGCGGCGCACTTCCGGAGCCTGGATGCCTTGCGAGGCGCGGATCTGGCGGCGCTGCGGCGGGTGCCCGGCGTGGGCCCGGCGCTGGCGCGAGGGATCCGTGATTTCTTCACGGAGGCGCGCAATGCGCGCGCGATCGATGAGCTGCTCGAGGCCGGGGTTCGCCCGGCCAAGCAGGAGCCGACCGGTCGGGCGCTGGCGGGCCGCACCTTCGTGTTCACCGGGAGGCTGGAACGGTTCACGCGCCAGGAGGCGGAACGCCGCGTCGAGCGGCTGGGCGGCCGGAGCTCGGACTCCGTGGGCCCGGGCACGGACTATGTCGTGGCCGGTGCGGCGCCTGGGCGCAAGGTCGAGCGAGCCCGAGCACGGAACGTGCCGGTGCTGGATGAGGCGGCTTTCGTGGCGCTCCTCGAGGAAGCGGAGCGGAAGGCTGACCGCAAGCCATAGCCTGAGCCCAAGCCCGCGCCTTCCGGATCCGCTGCTGCTGGAGGCGAGCTCGACATGAACGGTATGCGATTGGATACGCTCGTCGTGGGGATGGATTTCGGCGAGTCCTCGCTGACGGCGGCGCGGTGGGCGGCACAGCACCTCGCTCCGGCAGCGGAACTGGTGTTGGTCCACGTGATCGAGGCGCCGCCGCCGCCGGCGTTCCTCCGCTCGGTTCTGCCGCCGTACGAGCGGATGCTCGAGCTGGCGCGCGAGGATGCGGTGCGGTTGATGCGAGAGCTGACGCGGACATTGGAGAGCCGGCGGATCCGGACGGAGATTCGGGAGGGGCGGCCTGCGACGGAGATCGCGGCGGTGGCCGGCGCGGCCCGCGCCGATCTGATCGTGGTGGCGGAGCGCGGCAAGGATGCCAGTTCGCGGCTGCTGCTCGGGAGCACGGCCGAACAGCTCGCGCGCTGCGCGCCGGTGCCGGTCCTGATCGCACGCGGGCTGCCGGAGGCCGGCCCGCGGTCGGTGTTGGTACCGATCGCCGATGACGAGGCCTCGCTCGAGCTGCTGGAGTGGGCGCGGTCGTTCCGGGAGCGGTTCGCGGCGGCGGTCACGATCGTCCACGCCCTGAACACGGGACTCTACGGTCTCTTCCGGTTCGTGCGGTCCGAGGAGGAACTGCGGGGGATCGAGCGGCGCGCGCGCGAGTCGGCCGTGGCGTGGGCGGAGGAGCGGACCCGCGCGGCGGGATTCGAACCGGGCGCTGCGGCGGTCGAGATCGACTTCGGCGACCCGGGCTTCGAGATCGTGGCGGCGGCCGATCGCGCGGCGGCAGACCTCATCCTGGTCGGTCACCGCAACGCGGAAGCGGAGGCCGCGGGTGAGGTCGACCGAGTCGCGCGCGCCGTCCTCAGGGCCTCATCGCTGCCCGTGCTCGTCCTGGCCAACCGGGCGTGCGGCTGAGGCATCCATGGCGAGGGCAGATGCGCGCGGCCGCGAAGTGGGCGCGCCGGCTCACCTGATCCCGCTCCCGCCCCCGCTCCGCAAGCCGTTCCGGGTGCTCGCCTTCGACTGGGACGGGACCGCCGTGGTGGACCGGCGCGAGGACGCCGCGCGCGTGCGCCGGCCGCTCGAGCGACTGCTCCGCGCCGGCGTCCCGATCGCGGTCATCACCGGTACGAACTTCGGGAACATTGATCGCCAGTTTTCGGGCGCGATCCGCGGTCCGCACAAGCGCCACCTCTTCATCCTGGCGAATCGCGGCTCGGAGGTCTACGGCTTCGACAGCGCGTCGCGCCCGGTCCTGCTCTGGCGGCGCGTGGCGAGACCGGAGGAGGACCGGCGCCTGACCGCCGCGGCCGATGCGGTGCGCGACCGGTTGATGGCCCGGACCGGTCTCGAGATCGGCGTGATCTACGATCGCCTGAACCGCCGGAAAATCGACCTGATCCCCGTCCCCGAGTGGAAGGACCCACCGAAGTCCGCGCTCGGTGCGCTGATCCGCGCGGTGGAGGCGCGGCTCCGCGGCGCGGGCTTGGGTGGCGGACTCGCCGAGGCCTTCCGTCTGGCGCAGCGAACGGCGCGCGAGGTGGGGCTCGAGGACGCGCGGATCACGAGCGATGTCAAGCACATCGAGATCGGACTGACGGACAAGGGCGACTCGATCGCCTGGATCATGCGCGAGATCGTGGCGCGCCGGGGGATCCCGCCGGACCAGGTACTGGTGCTGGGCGACGAGTTCGGTGACATCGCGGGGTTCGCGGGGAGCGACGCGAAGCTGCGCCTGCGCACGCGGCCCGCGCCGGTCTACGTCTCGGTGGGCACGGAGCCGGGCGGCGCGCCGGCGGATGTGATCCACCTCGGGGGCGGCCCCGCGTGCTTCCGCGCCGTCGTGACGGAGCAGGCCCGGCTGCACCGCCGGCCGCCGCAGTCCCGCGGGAGCGCCGCGCTCGAGGCACTGGTGCAGCCCACGCGCGACCCGGACTGGACGCTCGTCGAGACCGGGTTCGACCTCGCCCGCGAACACGAGATCGAGTCACTGTTCACCATCGCCAACGGGTACGTGGGCGTGCGCGGCTCCCTTGCCGAGGGGAGTCCGCTGTCGGCGCCCGCGGCGTTCGTGGCCGGCATCTTCGCGGCGAGCGAGGCGGCGGGCGGTGTGCCCGCGCTCGTCGGGCTCCCGACCGAGTGGCTGGCGCTGATCATCCTTGCCGATGGCGAGCCGCTGCGGCTCGATCGGGGTGCTGCGCTCGAGCACCGCCGGATCCTGGACCTGCGCCAGGGGATCCTCTGGCGCGAGTGGCGGCACCGTGATGCGGCGGGGCGCATTACCCGCGTCCGGTTCCTACGGCTCGCCTCACTGGCCGACCGGCACCTGCTCCTCCAGTCCGTGACGCTCCTCCCGGAGAACTACGCCGGGCGGATCACGCTCGAGGCCGGGATCGCAGCCACCGCGCCGGCCGCATACGCGTTCGAAGGGCCGCGTGCGGCGCCGGTCCGCCTCAAGCCGGGCGCGCCGCTCGCGGATCCCGCGGACGGCGAGTGGAGTCAGGTGACGACCGTGCTCGGCGTTCCGGACACGAGCACCGTCGTCGCCCTGGGGATCGCAGGGCGGCTGCGCACGCCGGATGGCGCATCCATCCCGGCCGAGGTCGAGGTCGACGCGGGTGCCGCGACGGAGCGGTGGAGCCGCGAGGCCACGCTCGCGGCGCCGTATCGCCTGGACCGGTTGATCACCATCGAAACCTCCCGCGATACGGCCCACCCCGCCGACGCGGCGGCGCGCCGTGTGCGGCGTGCCGCACGCGGCGGGCTCGAGGCGATCGTGCGCGCACACGTCGCGGCTTGGGCGGCCCGGTGGCGGGATGCGGACATCGAGGTCGAGGGCGATGACGATGCCCAGCGCGCACTTCGCTTTGCCTGCTATCACCTGATCGGCGCGGCCAACCCGGAGGACGAGCGCGTTTCCGTGGGCGCGCGGGCGCTCACGGGCGAGGCGTACCGGGGACATGTGTTCTGGGATACAGAGATCTTCATGCTCCCCTTCTACACGTTCACCGATCCGCGCACGGCCCGCGCGCTCCTGCTGTACCGGTATCACACGCTCCCCGCGGCGCGCGAGAAGGCCCGCCGACTCGGTTTCCGCGGCGCATTCTACGCCTGGGAATCCGCCGACACGGGAGAGGAGAGCGCGCCGACGGCCGCGCTCGAGCCGGACGGCACCGTGATTCCGATCCACAACGGCGAGCAGGAGGTACACATCAGCGCCGACGTGGCGTACGCGGTATGGCGGTACTGGCAGTGCACGGGAGATGACCGGTTCCTGCTCGAGGCGGGCGCGGAGATCGTGCTCGAGACCGCGCGGTTCTGGGCGAGTCGCGGCACGTGGGGCGCCGACGGCCGATTCCACATCGAGCGGGTCACGGGTCCGGACGAATACCACGAGACGGTGGACGACGATGCGTACACCAACCTCATGGCGCAATGGAACCTCGAGCGGGGCGTCAAGGTCGCGGAGTTGCTCTCGCGCCGGTGGCCCGAACGCTGGCATGCGTTGTCCACGCGGCTCGGTCTCACCGCGGCGGAGCTCGAGGCGTGGACCACCGCCGCGGCGAGGATGTACCTGAGGACGAACGACGAGGGGGTGCTCGAGCAGTTCCGAGGATACTTCGATCTCGAAGAGCTGGACCTCTCGGCGTTCGAGCCGCGCACCGCGCCGATGGATGTCCTGCTCGGCCGCAAGCGGATCCGTGCGTCGAAAGTCCTCAAACAGGCGGACGTGGTCATGCTGCTCCACCTGCTGGAATCCAGGTTCGCGCCCGCGACCCGCGCAGCGAACTTCGGCTACTACGAGCCACGCACCGGCCACGGCAGCTCGCTCAGTCCGTCGATGCACGCGCTCGTGGCCGCGCGGGTCGACAATGTCACGCTGGCGCTGCGCTACTTCCGCCAGGCCGCGGCGATCGACCTCGCGAACAACATGGGCAACGCCGCCGGCGGGGTCCACGCGGCCGCGCTGGGCGGATTGTGGCAGGCCGCGATCTTCGGCTTCGGCGGTCTCGGCATCGCGCGGGGCCGGCTCATGCTCGATCCGCATCTGCCGCACGGGTGGCGCGCGCTGCGCTTCCCGCTCCGGTGGCGCGGCCGGCGGCTCCGGATCGGGATCGAGGCCGAAGGCAGGCGCGTGGAAGTCGTGCTGTGGGAAGGCGACGACGTCGTCGTCTCCGTGGGCGGCGAGGACCTCACGGCGCGCGCCGGGCGGCGCTACCGGACGGAGCGGAGCGGCCGCGGCTGGAGCCCCTGGCGCGAGTCGCGCGCATGACTTCGCGGCCCTTGCCACGGCGGAGGGTGCGGTGAAACGCGAGCCGACGCCGCGCCGGCGCGCGGAGGACGTCGCGGGGCCGCCGGCGCCGACCGTGCTGGTCCCGCTCGACGGCTCCGCGTCCGCTACGGCCGCGCTCCCCGTGGCGCGCACGCTGGCCGGGCTCCTGCGCGCCACGCTTCACGTCATCCACGTCGCGCCGCAGCCGATCCCGGAGGCGGAGATCCCTGAGCGCCTCCGGCTCTCCCCCGAGCAACTCCACGACGCGGTGGTCGACACGCGCGAGGGCGACCCCATCCCGAACATCCTCGACGTGGTCGCCGGCCAACCGTCGTCGACGGTCCTCGTGCTCTGCACGCACACGGGCGCGGACCACGCGGCCGGGGGGCTCGGCCGCGTGGCGGAGGCGCTCCTGCTCGATGCGCCGTGTCCCCTGCTCTTCGTGCAGCCGGAGCGTGGCATGGCGCCGTGGGTGCTGCACCGCGCACTCCTGCCACACGATGGCACGCCCACGACCGCCGCGGCGTTCCACCCCGCGGCGGACCTCGCCCGCCGCGCCGATGCCGAGCTGGTCGTGCTGCACGCCGCCGCGCCGGGCGAGGCCCGCCCCGCCGAGCCGGGGACCTACACGGCGCCGCTCTACGTGGATCAGCCCCAGCACGAGTGGCCGTCCTGGGCCTGGGAGTTCCTCGAGCGCGTCGGCTCGCTGGGCCGACTCCCGTCGGGACTCAAGCTCCGCCTCTTCCTCGCGCGGGGCGATCCCGGCTCGACGATCATCGACTTCGCCCGCCGGAACCCGGTGGACCTGATCATCCTGGCCTGGCACGGCCGCCGCGAGCCGGAACGGGCGCTCACCGTCAAGACCGTCCTGCGGCAGGCGCCCTGCCCCGTCCTCATCCAGCGGGTCCGGGAGCCGGCGCCGCGCTGAGCGGTCCGGACCACGGCGGCCATGCCCGCGCCCGCGATCAGCGGCTCGCGACCCTCCGCATCTCCGCGACCCGGGCCTCGATCCACCGTGCCAACCCGGGATGCGGGAGGAGTGCCTCCCCGCTGTAGCGGATCGGCAGGCCTTCCAGATCCGCGGGGATCGTCTCGCGGGTCATGCGGCCCCGGGAGACGAGGACCGGCACCACCACCACATCGCGACCCGTGAGGGCGTGTTGGAGCTGGATGATCTCGCGGATCCCGCGCACCGCCTCGGCACGCACCGCCGCGGGCGCATCGTCGCGGAGGAGGCCGACCTTCACATCGCGGAAACCCGCCATGGAGCGTACCGTATCCGCGACGGGACGCAGGTTCGCCATCCACGCGGCGTAGTCCTCGGCCCCGTTCGGGCCGTGGCCCACCAGGAACAGCGCCTGCTCCCGCGGCACGTCGGCCAGCGCCAGCGCGCGTTCCGCCAGGACACGCGCCACCTCGGGCGAATCGTCCATCGCCGGGGCCACGCGCACCGGCACGTCCACCTCCGCGGGCGCGATCCCGGACATGTCCAGGTGGTGCCGCATGGCCTGCGAGAGCGTGTCGGTTTCCCCCGCGAGGTACCGGATCTGTTCGTAATGGCCGCTGTGGCTCGACACGAGCACGGGGACGACGACGATCTCGGTCGCGCCGGCGTCGACCAGCCGCTGCGCCGCCACCTGGAACGGCAGCGCCTGCGCCCCGGGGCCCATCAGGAAACTCGTCTGCACCGGGCCGCCCGTCCGGACCTCGCGCGCCACCGCCTCGACCTGCGCGTTCCATTCCGGGCCGGCGCCGTGGGCGACGATCAGCGTGCCCA
Source organism: Longimicrobiales bacterium (assembly GCA_036381495.1). Taxonomy (GTDB): domain Bacteria; phylum Gemmatimonadota; class Gemmatimonadetes; order Longimicrobiales; family RSA9; genus DASVCS01. The sequence goes on along the minus strand of DASVCS010000043.1, from coordinate 19,419 downwards.
CGACGCCTCCTCCACGTTGCGCCGGCGCCGGTTCCTGCGCCGCCGTCGTCCCGACGAGGGCGAGGACCGCGAGCGCCGCCAATCCGCCTTGAAGTCCCGACATCCGTTGCTCCTCTCGTAATGTGGCCAAGCTGAAGGTGAGGCCGTCCGTCGCCCGGCCCCTACGGGCCGGGGGTACGTCGCCATGCGATGCCGGCGTAGAACTGCCGGCCGGTCACGACGGGCCAGTCCCGGGGGCGTGCATCGAACAGGTTGTCGGCGCCGAACGTGAGTTCGAAGCCGTACGGCAGCGTCTGGGCGAGGCGCGCATCGAACCGGGTGAACGCGCCGCGCTCGGTCACGCCGGTCTCGGAACGCTCGATGGGTGTGCGCCCCGTGTACGTGCCGGTGATGCTCGCGCGGAGGCCGATCGGGAGCGCGTAGCGCAGGCCGAGGCGCGCGGCGTGGCCGGGCCGGCCCAGGAGCGGGCCGCCCGTTTCCTCGTCCCGCGTGACCAGGCGCGTGTAGCCGGCCTCGACGCGGAGCCCCCGCCAGCTCGCGCCGGCCTCGAACTCCGCGCCGCGTGTGGTGCCCCGGGCAATGTTGCCGTAGGTGAAGATCGTGATTCCACTCGAATCGCCGGCGGTGCGTGTCTCGATGAAGTCGTCGAAGCGGTTGTAGAAGAGCTGGCCGCGCAGGGAGAGCCAAGAGCCGGCCCACTCGACGCCCGCCGTGATGTTGCGCGACGTTTCGGGGCGCAACCCCGGGTTGCCGCGGACGGTGTAGCCGAAGCCCGGCCCGATGTTCAGGAACTCCATGTAGAGCTCCTTGAACGCGGGCGCGCGGTATCCCTCCCCGACGGCGACGCGGATCGCCAGCGACGGGACCGGCCGGTAGAGCGTGGCGAGCCGCGGAGTCCAGTGTGATCCCCAGCGCTCGCCGGTGGAGAGCCGGATCCCCGGGACCACGGCCCAGCGGTCACCCGAGAGCGTGAGCTGCGCGAAGGACTCCGTGGACAGGAGCGAACGGTCGTGGCCGAGCACGCGGTCGGAGCGGATCGACTCGCGCCGCGCCTCGATCCCCAGGTCGAGCGCGTGCGCGCCCAACGCGACGTCGTACAGCAGCTCGCCCTCGATCAGACGCTGCACTTCCCGCTCACCCGTGCCGTCCACCGGCTCCGGCCCCGCTGCACGACGCGAGAGGTGCGAGAACTCCGTCGCGTAGAGCGTCGGCGTGAGCCGGTGCCGGCCCGAGGCCCACTGCGCGCCGACGCGCCCGCCCCATTGCCGGTTGTCCGCGAACTGGTACAGCGTGCCGGTCCGCCAGCGCTGCCGCTCGTCCAGCGCGAGGATGCTGGTCTGGAGCGTGAGCGCAGGCGCAACGCGCCAGCCCAGCTTGGCCAGGCCATCCCACCGTTCGGCCCGCGCGCCGCTCTCGCCGTCGTAGCCCGGCACCAGACTCACCGTCCGGCGCCCGACATCGCCCACGTACGAGACCGGGCCGACGGTCCCCCGCGCGTTCGCGGCGATGTCCAGGCGACCGTGGCTCCCCGCCGTGAGCCGCGCACCGCCCGTCCAGACGTCGTCTTCCCCGGCATCGCGGGTGATCACGTTGACCACGCCGCCCATCGCGTCCGATCCGTACAACGTCGACTGCGGCCCCTTCACGACCTCGACCCGCTCGATCATCGAGGTGGGGATGCGCGAGAGGTCGATCTTCCCCGAGATCCGGCCGATGAACGGCTGGCCGTCGACCAGGACGAGGACCCGCTCGGAGCCGAGGCCCTGGACCATGATGCCCGCGCCGACCGGGTGGCCGGGCTCGAGCGCGATCCCGGTCCGCTCGACCAGCACGGACGCGAGGTCCGACGCGCCGGTCCGGCGCAGCTCCCCACGGGTGATCAGCTCCGTCGCGACGGGCGCATCCTTCAGCCGCTGGAGCCGGCGCGAGGCCGTGACCACGAGCGCATCGAGAGCGATGGGACGCGGCGTGAGCACGATGTCGACGACGGCGCGCGCGCCGGCCTCGATCGTGAAGACGACGTCGCGCGCCGCGTATCCCACGTGGTCGACGCGGATCCGGTAGCGCCCGGGCGGCAGAGCGCGCGTCCGCCACACGCCGTCCGCGCCGGTGAGCGCCGTCGCGGAGTCCGGCCCGCTCAGCCGGACCCGCGCACCGACGATCGGCGCCGCGCTGCCCGCCTCGAACACCCGACCCCGAACCACGCCGCGCTGCGCCCACGCGACGGCCGGGAACGCGCCCGGTCCCACGAACAGCAACGCGGCGATGACGGCGCGGCGCAGCTGCCGACCGCGGCCCCCGACAGGCCGCTCACGGGCCGCCCCGGCCGCACGTTCACGCTCACGCCGCCGCTCCGTCGCTCGATCGAACGGATCGAGCCGCTCGTCCACCCGAAGCCGCTCCGGCCGCCTCTCTCCGGGCACGTTCCGGCTCGACGAACCCGTCGCGCTCACCGCATCGGCGTTCCGCATCATCGCCTCCTCAGCGGTCGAGCCGGGCGTAGCGGAACGTGACCTGGCGCGGCGTGCCGTCCGCGCCGTAGTAGCCGATCAACTGGAGCTTGTAGACCGCGTCCCCGCGCTTGACCAGGTAGACATCGTAGGTCGGCCAGATCTGGTGCTGGCCCGCCAGGTCGTAGCGATACCAGGGGTGCGCGTCGAAGACGCCGCCGAACGCGTCCGCGCTGTAGACCCCGTCCGGCGCATCGCTCGCGTCGGCCATCGCGTCGAACGACGCGTCCGCCAGCACGGCACCGGCGCTGCCGCTCCCACTCACGCCGCCGTTTACGCGGATCGTGTAGCCCTCGAACGCCAGGTCCCAGTCGGCCGCGTCGCTCGCCTCGCCCCGCGCCAGGTCGAAGTACACGCGGCCGCCGGAGGTCAGGTCCAGCTCGGCCGCCCGCGCCTCACCCATCGCCCCTCCCTTCCCGGCCTGCACCGCGAACTCGATCGTCACGTGCCCCGCATTCGCCTGCGTCGCACCCTCGATCCCGATCACGTGGAACTTCGCGTACACCGGCGCCTCGGACTCCGCCGCGCGGAGCTTCCACACCCGATCCGACGCCGCAGAGACCACGTGCGCCTCCGGGTCGTAGCGGTACCACCCGTCGATCGCCGGCGCGAGCGCGTCGCTCATCCACGCGTCCCCCTCCGCCGGCACATCCGCCGCCGTGACCGCGAGGAACGCGTCCAGCTTGGATTCCGGCGTGAGTTCCTGGAGCTCCGCGTCCGTCGCGCCCTGCGCGTTCACGCACAGGCAGTGGCCCACCACGCCGCCCGGCCCCGCCGCACCACCGTTCAGCATGACGGCGGTCTTGAAGAACGCGATGTCCCATTCCGTGGATGCGGTCGGGTCCGGGATCGACACCGTCGACGCGGTCTCCCCCAACTCGACGAACGCCCAGTCCTGCGAAGCGTCCACCGTCAACGTCGGAACCGAATCCTCGCCGGGGCCGAGCGGTGCCTCGTCCGAGCACGCGGCGAGCCCGGCGGCCCCGGCGAGGGCGAGGACGGACGCGAAAGGCGCCCGCCGCGAGGCGTAGCGACGCGCGCCGCGGCGCGCTGGGGTCGTCATGGCGGCCGGCGACCTCCCCGCGCTCCGGGTGGTGGCGCGGCCGGTCGCGTGGCTACGGCGGGTGCGTCGCAAAGGCGTGGACATCTCCCTCCTCCTGTATGTGCTGGCGCCGCTGGCGCGGCGGGCATAGTTGATGTTGAGAATCATTCTCAATCATTGGGCGCCATGATACGGCGCACGGTGAGGGGTGTCAAGGGGTGGGTGTCCGAGGCGGGCAAGGACGAGCTGGAGCCGGTACGGACGCCGAGAGACGCCCCTACGACCGCCTCACCCGATCGCCGCCGCAACGCGCCGGAACGCCTCCGCGGCCTCGCCGTCGAGCGCGTGGCGGCGCCCTTCCAGCCGGCGCACGCCGCCCACCCACACGTCGGAGACGACGTCGGGCGGCGCGGAGAGCGTGAGCATCGCGGGGAGCGTCTCGGCGGTCCACCCGGCGAGGGCCGTGTGCCCGAGGTCGACGGCGGTGAAGTCGGCGAGCGCGCCGGCCTCGATGCGGCCGGCATCGATGCGCAGCGACCGTGCGCCCGCCTCGGTGGCGAGCTCGAGGAGGAGCGGCGCGCACTCGAGGCGCTCGGGCGCGCCGGGGACGGCGAGGACGACGCGGCGGAGCCGGCGCAGGCGCTCGTGGTACTCGACGAGGCGCATCTCCTCGAAGAAGTCGATGACCGTGTGGCTGTCGCTCCCGAGCGCGATCCGCGTGTCAGCGTCGAGCAGCTCGGCGCCGGGGAGGAAGCCGTCGCCGAGGTCCCGTTCGGTGGTCGGACAGGCGCAGACGGTCGCGCCGGAGTCGCCGAGGAGCGCGATCTCCTCCGGCGTGAGGTGGGTGGCGTGCACGGCGGTGAAGCGCTCGTCGAACACGTCCTCGGCCGCGAGCAGCTCGACGGGGCGCGCCCCGTACGCGTCCACGCACGCTTCGATCTCGGCCGGCTGCTCGCTCACATGCATGTGGAAGGCGACGTCGCGTTCGGCCGCCCACGCGTGCAGCTCGCGGAGCCACGCGCGCGGCACGGCGCGCACGCTGTGCGGCGCGATGCCGACGGTGATGCGCCGGTCGCGCGCGGCGGTCGGCGTTCCGGCGGCGGGCCGCGCGGCGGCCGTGCCGGAAGCACCGGCGGCTCCGCGGGATCGGGCGACTGCGGTCGATCCGCTCGCGCCGGTCGCCGAGCCGGTCGCACCGGTACCGCCGGCGCCTTCGGTTCCGGTGGCGCCTGCGGCCCCCGCGTCCCCACCGCGCGGAGCGTACGCGTCGAGTAGCGCCTGCGTGTCCGCCAGGTATTCGTCCAGCGCCGGCGTGGCGAAGCGGCGCTGCTCCGGCCGGAGCGGTTCGCCGATGGCGCCGGTCGCGTAGCAGACGTTGAGGAGCGCGATGCGGATCCCCACCGCGTCCGCCGCGGCCGCCACGCGGTGCGCCAGCTCGTTCGGGTCCGCGTACGCCCGCCCGCCCGGATCCCGGTGCAGATAATGGAACTCGCCCACCGTCGTGATCCCCGCGCGCAGCATCTCGAGGAAGCAGAAGCGTGACGCGTCGAAGACGTCCTCGGGCGAGAGCGCGAGCGCGGCGCCGTACATCGCCTCGCGCCAGCTCCAGAAGTCCGCCCGCGGAGACGCCGCCGGCCGCCACTGCGTGCGCCCCCGGATCAGCCGCTGGAACGCGTGCGAGTGGGCGTTGATGAAGCCGGGGAGGAGCGCGCGGCCGGGGAGGCGCTCGACCGCGCCGGCGGCCCCGTCGTCATCGGCTGCGGCCAGCTCCGCCGCCGGACGCACGCGCGTGATCCGCCCGCTCGCGGGTTCGTACTCGACCGCGAGGCCCGCCTCGAAGCGGCCGTCGCGGTAGAGGAGGTCGGGGATCAGCGCCGCCATGCGGCCTCCGCGCCCCGAGGGCGGGGCTCGGGGATGGCGGCCGGCGCACGCTGGTCATCCCGAATCGCCATGGCATCGCCCCGCGTGTTTCGCCACACTTCGCGGCACCGAACATCGTTGCGCGTCGTACCCCGAACGATTAGTCTTGTCATGTGTCCAACCCGCAAGAAGCCATGGCGACTCCTGCCCACCGCCTCACGGCGGAAGAAGCGATTCGGCGCTACGGAGACCCGGACGCGCACGGCTACGAGTTCGTCAACGGCCGGCTCGTCCCCGTGAGCCCGGCGAGCCCGGTGCACGGCCGGGTCATAGGGGAGGTCGCTCGTGTTCTCGGCAATTTCGTGCACGAACACGGCGGCGGCCGCGTCTACGTCGACCCCGGGTGCGTCCTGGGTCTGCCGGGCGATCCCGAGCGAATGCGCGGGCCCGACGTCGCCTTCATCGCGGACGAGACGATCGCCGCGGCCGGCGGCGAGTCGTACGACCACTTCCTGCGCGCGGTCCCCGAGTTGGCCGTCGAGATCTTCTCGATCACCAACGAGAAGGAGCCGGCGCAGTTCCAGGAGCGGGTTCGGGACCTGCTGGACGCCGGCGTCCGCATCCTGTGGGTGATCTACCCGCGCGGGCGTTATGCGGTCGTCCACCACCCGGACGGCTGGGCGCGCATGCTCCGGGAACACGAATCGCTCGACGGCGAGGATGTGTTGCCGGGGCTGTCCATCCGCGTCGGCGAGTTGCTGGACGGCTGACGCCGCGCCCGGTCGCTCCGTGCGGCGGCCGGCACCCCCTGCCCCGCTGCGGGAGCGATTGCCGCCCCGGGTTCGGCGTGAAGCGCCGGCGCGCATTCCAGATCGATCCGGCGTCGATGATCGGATGGGCGGCGGCCGCCTCAGCCCTCGAGCATCGGCAGCCGGATCCCGTGCTCGCGAGCGGTCTCGATGGCGATGCCGTAGCCGGCATCGGCGTGGCGCGCCACGCCGAGCCCCGGGTCGTTGGTGAGGACCCGCTCGATCCGCTCGCGCATCTCGGGCGTGCCGTCGGCGACGAGGACCTGGCCGGCGTGCAGTGAATTGCCGATGCCGACGCCGCCGCCGTGGTGGAAGCTGACCCAGCTCGCGCCGGAGGCGGTGTTGAGGAGCGCGTTCAGGATCGGCCAGTCGGCGATGGCGTCGCTGCCGTCGCGCATGCCCTCGGTCTCGCGGAACGGGGAGGCGACGGAGCCGGTGTCGAGGTGGTCGCGCCCGATGACGATGGGCGCCTTCAACTCGCCGTTGGCCACGAGATCGTTCAACGCCACGCCGAAGCGCGCCCGCTCGCCCTGGCCGAGCCAGCAGATGCGAGCCGGCAGCCCCTGGAACGCGACCTTCTCCCGCGCCATGGTGATCCAGCGCCGCAAGTGCTCATCCGCCGGGAAGAGTTCGAGGACGAGGTCGTCCGTCCTGTGGATGTCGGCCGGATTGCCGGAGAGCGCCGCCCAGCGGAACGGGCCCTTGCCCTGGCAGAAGAGCGGGCGGATGTAGGCCGGCACGAAGCCGGGGAACGCGAACGCGTCATCGTAGCCCGCCTCCTTCGCCTCGCCGCGCAGGTTGTTGCCGTAGTCGAAGGTGACGGCCCCGCGCCGCATCAACTCGACCATCGCCTCGCAGTGGGTGCGGATCGATGCGCGGGCGCGGCGGACGTACTCGTCCGGATCCCGCGCGCGCAGTTCGGCGGCCGCTTCGAGCGAGAGGCCGGCGGGGATGTAGCCGTTCAGCGGGTCGTGCGCGGAGGTCTGATCGGTCAACACGTCGGGCACCACGCCGCGGCGAACCAGCTCGGGCAACACCTCGGCGCAGTTGCCGACCAGCCCGACGGAGAGCGCTTCGCCGCGCTCCTTCGCGCGGAGCACCCACTCGAGCGCGGTGTCCAGCTCGTCCGTCATGCGATCGCAGTAGCGGGTCCGGACCCGGCGCTCGATCCGCTCGGGGTCGACCTCGACGACGAGGATCGCGCCTTCGTTCATCGTTGCCGCGAGCGGCTGGGCGCCGCCCATCCCGCCCATCCCGCCGGTGAGCGTCCAGGTGCCGCGCAGCGAGCCGCCGAAGTGCTCGCGCGCGACCGCGCCCAGCGTCTCGTACGTCCCCTGGAGGATCCCCTGCGTGCCGATGTAGATCCAGGAGCCGGCCGTCATCTGGCCGTACATGATGAGCCCTTCACGCTCGAGCTCGCGGAAGACCTGCCAGGTCGCCCAGCGGCCGACCAGGTTGCTGTTCGCGATGAGGACGCGCGGCGCGCCGGGGTGCGTGCGGAACACGCCGACCGGCTTGCCGGACTGGATCAGCAGCGTCTCGTCGTTTTCGAGCTCACGCAGCGTGCGGACAATGGCGTCGAAGGCCTCCCAGCTCCGCGCCGCCCTGCCCGTGCCGCCGTAGACCACCAGCGCCTCGGGTCGCTCGGCGACCTCCGGATCGAGGTTGTTCATGAGCATCCGGAGCGCCGCCTCCTGCGTCCATCCCTTGCAGCTCCGCTCGGGGCCACGCGGGGCGCGCACCCTCCGGGATGCATCTCGGGTCCGCAATGCTCCCTCCTGTGGTGGATCCGTGCGTCAAGCGAAGGGCCGCGGGGGTCGCCGGCGGCCGCGGCACCGTCCGCCGCGTCCGACCGGAGCCCGCCGCGCCCGCGTGGCTGCCGCGGCCGCCTGGCGGGAGCGTGTGAGAATCGAACTCACCCGCGCGGGGTCTAGCCGCGCACAACGGTTTTGAAGACCGCGGACGGCACCAGCCGCCACCCGCCCCCCCGAGAACGCGCCGGCCCGGGAAGATGCCCTGCCGCGCCGTGGCGCGTCAAGGCGCGGCACCGTCACGAGAAATCCCCGATCATGCCGATCTCGGGCACCAGTTCGTGGCCGAGTTCCCGGGCGACCGTGCTCTGGGCGAGGTCGATCAGCGCGCGGATGTCCGCCGCCGTCGCGCCGCCCAGATTGACGATGATGTTGGCATGCTTGTGGAAGATTTGCGCATTGCCGATGACGTGCCCCTTGAGGCCGCACTGGTCGATCAGGCGGCCGGCGCCCACGCCCTCGATCTTCCGGAAGATCGACCCCGCGCACGGATAGAGCCAGAGGTCGGGGTGCCTCTCGTCGCGCCATTTGAGGTTCTCGCGCATGACCTCGTGTAACCGCTCGCGGGGCTCCGGCTCGAGCCGGAAGGTGGCCCTGAGCACCACGTCCCGGCGGTCGTGCAGGATGCTGTAGTCGTAGCCGAAGTCGAAATACGCGCGATCGACCGTCCGGCGCTCGCCCTCCTCGGAGAGGATCTCACACGACTCGAGGACCTCCTCGATGAAGACCGTCCGCTCGCGGGCCGGCGGCGGCGAGAGGAAGTGCAGGTTCTGCCAGATCGCGCCGCCGACCGTGCTCGGGATGCCGACGAAGTGGTGGAGACCGCCCAGGCCACGGGCGACCGTCGCATCGATGAGGTCATGGAAGATGAGCACGCCGCTGTCGGCCCGGACGCGGACGTCGTCCAGGAACTCGATCCCGCGGCTCTCGTTGCGGATGACCAGCCCGCGGAACCCCTTGTCCGCCACCAGGATGTTCGCACCGACACCGAGCACGAAGTACGGCACGCCGAACTCGCGCGCGGCGCGCACCGCCCGCACCAGCTCCGAGACGTTGCGGGCACGGTAGAGCGCATCCGCCGGGCCGCCGACGCGGAAGGTGGTCAGCGGCGCCAGCGGTACATCCCGTTCGACACGGCGCGCACCGAGGCGCTCGATCAGGCGTTTCAGCGATGAGTCGGTTCGTCCGGACATGGCATCCACGGCTCGCGGTTACGGCGCGATCACGACGTTTGTTCCCGGCGCACGGGTCGCGCCACCTTGCGTCGAATCGCGGGAACGGCGATGCTTCCTCGTCCCCGTCGGCCCGCGCCGACCGTAGAAACGGAGCCGAGCCCGACCCGGATCGGCGCGATGCCGCGCTGCGGCCACCCGCGCCGACGCGATCCGGCCATACGCGGCCGGACCGGGAGGGTCCGGTCCCGGAGCCACGACCACCGGACCCGATGGCTGCAGGCGAGATCCCCGACGTCACGCCGGACCTCCCGCCGCCCACCTGGCGGGCGCTCCTCGCACTCATCGGCCGTCTGCCGCAGGCCTCGATGAGCCGGGCGATGGGCCGCATCGCGGACGTACCGATCCCGCGGCCGCTCCGACGCCCGCTCCTCGGAACCTTCGCGCGCGCCGTCGGCATCGACGTCTCGGAGGCCGAGCGGCCGCTCGAAGACTATCCCACGCTCAACCGCTTCTTCGTCCGCCGGCTGCGGCCCGGCGTCCGCCGCTGGCCCGACGCCACCGGCGTGGCCGGCTCCCCGGTGGACGGCACGGCCGGCCAGCTCGGCATCGTGACCGGCGGGCGCATCGTGCAGGCCAAGGGGCGGCGCTACTCGGCCGCCGACCTCCTCGCGGACGTCGATGAGGCGCGCCGCTACGAAGGCGGCGCCTTCCTGACGCTCTACCTCGGCCCCCGCGATTACCACCGCGTGCACGCACCGACCGGCGGCGCCATCCCGTGGGCCAGCCACGTGCCCGGCACACTCTTCCCGGTGAACGCCGCCGCGGTGAGTCATATCCCCGACCTCTTCGCGCGCAACGAACGCCTCATCTGCGCCGTCGACGGGCCGCTCGGGCGCGTGGCGGTCGTCGCCATCGGCGCGTACAACGTCGGCAGGATCTCGGCCGCCTTCGACCCCGCCTGGAACCGGCCGCCCTGCACGGGCTGGGTCACGAACCGGCGCGGCAGCCGAGCGAGTCGCAGCTACCGTCCTCCGGTCCCGGTCCGGCAGGGCGACGAACTCATGGCCTTCCACCTCGGCTCGACGGTCGTACTCCTCTTCGAGCCGGGCCGCGCGACGCTGGCGCCCGACCTCCGCCCCGGCACGCGGGTGCGGCTGGGCCAGCCGATCGCGGGGGCGCCGGCTTCGCCGGCGCCAGGCTAGCGTTAGGGCTAGGGCTGGGGCTAGGGCTAGGGCTGGGGAAGGCTGCCCCCGCTCCGAAGGCGGTCCCCACCGCACGGAGCCGGCCCCCGCCAACCCTAGCCCTAGCCCTAGCCCTAACCCTCACGCAGCGCCTACAGCGCCGCCACCGCGTCGATCTCGACCAGCGCACCCTTCGGCAGCTTCCCCGCCTGCACCGTCGTGCGCGCCGGCCGATGGTCGCCGAAGTAGCGCGCGTAGACCTCGTTCATCGCCGTGAAGTCGTCCATGTCCTTGAGGAACACCGTCGTCTTGACGACGGTGCCGAGCGATGCCCCCGCCGCTTCGAGGACCGCCTTCAGATTCTCGAGCACCCGCTCGGTCTGCGCCGCCACATCCCCGCCGACCAGCTCCATTGTCGCCGGGTCGAACGCGATCTGACCCGCCGTGAACACGAAACCACCCACGACCTGCGCCTGGCTGTACGGCCCGATCGCCGCCGGGGCGTCGGCTGTCCGGATCGTCTTGATCTCCACTGTTTTCCGCCTCCTTCAACGTGTTCGGGCGCCCGTGGCGCCGGTCTTTCGTGCGCGAGCGCGTGCGGGTGCGCGACCCGCTCCCGTAAACGTAAACGTTCCCGCTCCAGGCGGCGCAGCCGCCGCTCCCGTTCCCGGCCGTTCCCCTCCAGCTCCCGCCCCTCCCCGGGTCGTCCTCCCCTCCACCGCACGCCCTCCCGGGCACACCCCAGCCCTAGCCCTAGCCCTAGCCCTAGCCCTGCTTTCCCCCCAGCGCCGCCCGCAGCTCCTCGGGCGTGACGGTGGCGACGCCGGCTTTGCCGACCTCGATCCCCGCGGCGTGATTGGCGAGGACGGCGGCCTCGGCGATGGTCGCGCCGGCGGCGAGGGCCGCGGCGAGGACGGCGGTGACCGTGTCGCCGGCGCCGGAGACGTCGTAGACGGCGCGGGCCGTCGCGGGGATGCGGATGTGCTCGGCATCGGCCGTGAACAGGGCCATCCCGCCGTCGCCGAGGGTGACGAGCAGGTGGCTGCAGTCCAGCGCCTCGCGGGTCTGCGCCATCCACGCCGCATCCTCGGGTTGGACGGTGGCGCGGAGCGCCGCGGCGAGCTCGAGCCGGTTCGGCTTGAAGACGGTCGCGCCGCGGTAGGCGAAGAAGTTGCGCGCCTTCGGATCCACGATCACGGGGACGTCGCGGCGCCGTGCGACCGCGAGTGCCGCCTCGATGACCGGCGGGACGAGGACGCCCTTGTCGTAGTCCTCGACGACGACCGCGTCCGCGGTCGCGGAGAGCGTCTCGATCGCGGCGCACAGCGCGGCGGCGGCGTCCGCGTCGACTTCCTCCTCGGCCTCGTGGTCATAACGCGCCACCTGCTGATGCCGCACCAGGATGCGCGTCTTGGTCGTGGTCGGCCGCCCCTCGATGCGGTGCACGCCGCCCGTGCCGATCCCGTGGCGTTCGAGCTCCGCCACCAGTCGCGCACCCGGCGCGTCCGCGCCGATGCAGCCGATCACGTCGCAGCTCGCGCCGAGCGCCGCCACGTTCGCCGCCACGTTCGCCGCGCCGCCCAGCGCCTGCCAATCCTCGAGCACGCGCACCACCGGCACGGGTGCCTCCGGCGAGATGCGGGATGCCGTGCCACGGAGATAGACGTCCAGCATCAGATCGCCGATGACGAGCACGCGAACGCCGCGCACCGCGTCAAGCAGCGCATCCAACCGCTCGGGGGTCGACCGATTCAACGAAAACATCCGGTGAGGGCACAGAACTTGTGTATCCGGAAGGCCCGGAGCACGACGATGCGTGAAACTACCGCGGGGTCCGGGCATTGTAAAGCGCGGAACATCGCGGCATCCCGGCAACCGTATGGATCGCTTCATCAGCGCCGTCGACACGTGGATGCGCGGCGTCGCGCTCGGCGTCCAGGAGTACTTCGCGCTGGGCCAGCGCGCCGCGCGCTTCACCACCACGCGTCCCTTCTACTGGCGCGACGTGCTCGTCCAGATGGACCGCATCGGCGTCGGCTCGATCCCGATCATCCTCCTGACCGGCCTCTTCACCGGCATGGTCCTGGCCCTCCAGAGTTCGGTCGAGCTCGGGAAGTTCGGCGCCGAGATCTACATCGGCAGTCTGGTCGGCGCCTCGATGGTGCGCGAGTTGGGCCCCGTCCTCACCGCGCTGATGGTCACGGGCCGCGCGGGCTCGGGGATCGCCGCCGAGCTCGGCTCGATGCGCGTGACCGAGCAGATCGACGCCCTCGAGAGCATGGGCACCGACCCGGTGCGCAAGCTCGTGACACCGCGGTTCATCGCCGGGATCGTCATGGTCCCGACGCTGACCATCCTTGCCGATGTCGTCGGGATCATCGGCGGCCTCGTGGTGGCCGTCTTCAAGATCGGGATTCCGGCCGACATCTACCTGCGCGGCGTCTGGGGGACGCTCGCGGAGTCCGGCTTCATCCTGGTGTTCTTCCCCCGGGACTTCGTCAGCGGGCTGGCCAAGCCGCTGGTCTTCGGCGCGATCATCACCCTCACGGGAGCGTATTACGGCCTGCACGTCCGGGGCGGCACGGAGGGCGTCGGCCGCGCGACCACGCAGGCGGTCGTGACGGCCTCGGTCCTGATCCTCGCCACGGACTACTTCCTGACGCAGTTGCTGCTCGTCGTCGTGCCCCCCGTCCTATGAGCCCCGTCCGGGACCATCGTCGCGACCATCGCCGGGAACCCTCGCGCGCGGCGGGCGCGGGGGCGGGGGCGCCGTCGGCCGGGCGGGCCGTCGTCATCGAGCTCGAGGACGTCTGGCTCAGCTTCGATGAGCCGGTCCTGTGCGGCGTGAACCTGCGCGTCTACGAGGGTGAGACGCGGGTGGTTCTGGGCGAGTCGGGGAGCGGGAAGTCCACGCTGCTGAAGCTGATCCTCCGGCTGCTCACGCCCGATCGCGGCTCGATCCGCGTGTTCGGCCGCGACATCGTGGACCTCTCGTTCGACGAGGCGCTCGAAATGCGCCGCCACATGGGGATGGTGTTCCAGTACGCCGCGCTCTTCGACTCGCTCACCGTCTTCGACAACGTCGCCTATCCGCTGCGTGAGAACACCGGGCTGGATGAGGCCGAGATCGCGCGGATCGTCCGCGAGCGCCTCGAATTCGTGGACCTGGACCCCGACGAGGTCATGAGCAAGCTCCCGGGCGAGCTCTCGGGGGGGATGCGCAAGCGCGTGGGGATCGCGCGGGCGATCGCGGCGGACCCCGAGATCGTGCTGTACGACGAGCCGACCGCGGGCCTCGACCCGCTCGCGGTGGACGCGATCATCCGTCTCACCCGCAAGCTCCAGGCGGAGCTGGGCGTCACCTCGATCGTCGTCACGCACGACATCCGCGCGGGCTTCCGCGTCGCCTCCCACGTGAGCCTGCTGCACAAGGGGCGGATCCGCTTCGAAGGCACGCCCGAAGAGATGGCGACGAGCGATGATCCCTACATCCGCGCCTTCCTCGGCTGAGCGATGGCGCGGACGGCGAGTCGGCGGCGGCAACTCGAGTGGAGCGAGCTCCGGGTCGGCCTCTTCCTCATCATCGGTCTCGCGCTCCTCGGCTACGCCGTCTACCGCGTGGGCGACCTCTTCGACGTCTTTGCCGACCGCTACCCGCTGGTGATGCTCGTCCCCGCCGCGGCGGGGCTCCTCGAAGGCGCGCCCGTCACCCTCGCCGGGCAACGCGTCGGTCAGGTCGACGCCATCGACTTCCTCCCCGTGGGCGCGGCCGAGCCGAACCACCTGAGCATCCGACTCTCGATCAGTCAGGAGGTCCAGGCCCAGATCCGCGCCGACTCGCGCGCCCGCATCCGCACACAGGGACTGCTCGGCGACCGCTACGTCGACATCTCGCCGGGCACCCCCGGCGCGCCGGTCCTCTCTCCCGGCGACACGATCCCGGCGATCCCGCCGGTCGACTACGAGGACCTGCTCGCCTCGGCCGCCGAGACGCTCGAAGAGGCCCGACAACTCGTCACGGAGCTGCGCGCCGTCACCGACGGCCTCCTCGCCGGCCGCGGCACGCTCGGCCGGCTCCTCACCGACGAAGCCCTCTACGACCGGATGGTCGGCGCCACCGGCGAGCTCCGAACCCTCCTCGCCGGAATCAACGGCGCCGACGGCACGCTCGGCCGCCTCATCCGCGATCCCGCCCTCTACGAACGCATCCACGGCGCCGTCGCCCGCATCGATTCCCTCGGCGCGCTCATCCTCCACGGCGACGGAACCCTCGGCCGCCTCGTGCGCGACGACGACCTCTACCGACAGCTCACCGGCGTCGTCGGCCACGCCGACAGCACCATCACGTCGCTCGGCGCCTCGCTCGGCGCGCTCACCGACGGCGAGGGCACGCTCCAGCGGTTCCTCACCGATCCCGCTCTCTACGACGAATTCCTCAAGGCCGTCATCGACCTCCAGACCCTCATCAACGACATCCGCGCGAACCCGAAGAAGTACCGACCCGAGGTGAACGTGGACGTGTTCTGAGTCGCCCACCCGCGCCGCGCGCCGACCCTCGAGCATGGAACGGCCGCTCGCGCACGAGCTTCGTTTCGGGAGGTGGCCGCCCCGCTCCGTCGCCAGCGCAGGCGGCGGCATTTCGCGTGGCGCCGCCAGTACACCATAAAAACCTTGACACCGGTTAATAATTGATTTACCAAGTGCACCGTCGGCCGGCGGGCGGGGTTGGCCGCCGCTCCGGCCGATGTGAGATCCTGTCACGGTGCCGACCGCATGGGCACGAAAGGAGGTGTAGAGAACTCCGAATCCGCCTGATTTGCCGCAGTAGAAGTCCCAATTCTCAATCCCCGGAGGAAAGATGAAGCCAGTACGATTCGTCGGAATGCTGGGTACGCTGTTTCTCACGACTGCGCTGTTCGCTCCACGCGTGGCGCAGGCGCAGGACGGGACGGTGACCGGCGTGGTGATCGATCGCGACACGCGCCAGCCGCTGGGTGGCGCGCAGGTGCTGGTGGTGGGGACGAATCAGGGTGCGCTGACGAACGACGAAGGGAGATTCCTGATCCCCGGCGTCGCGGCGGGCCCGGTCACGGTGCAGGTCGTGCTGCTGGGCTACGAGTCGCTCACGCAGACGGCCAATGTCACGGCGGGAGGAACGGTGACGCTCGAGTTCGCGTTGGCCACCTCCGTGGTGACGCTGGATGAGCTCGTCGTCACGGCGACGGGCCAGCAACGGGCGCGGGAGGTGGCGAACGCGGTCAGCACGGTGGATGTCGGCGAGATCGCGGAGCTGGCGCCGACGACGAACATCGTCGAGACGCTGGCGGGGCAGACGCCGGGCGTCACGCTGCTCCAGAGTTCGGGTACCGTGGGGACGAGCGCGGTCATCAAGATCCGCGGCAACGCGAGCATCAGCCTGGACAACACGCCGCTGATCTACATCGATGGGGTCCGGGTCAATGATGACAACAACATAGACATCGGCGTCGGCGGCCAGACTTCGAGCCGGCTCAACGACATCAACCCGGAGGACATCGCGCGGGTCGAGGTCATCAAGGGCCCGGCCGCCGCGGCGCTCTACGGGACCGAGGCGAGCCCTGGCGTGATCCAGATCTTCACGAAGCGCGGCCGCACCGGCGAGGCCCGCTTCAACTTCCGGCTCGGTTTCGGCGCGAACGTCGAGCCCGGCACCGAGTACCCGGATCGCTACATGGACCCGAGGGTGTTCGGCTTCGACAGCGACACCGTTTACACGATGAACCTGATGGAGGAGTTCGACCCGTTCCGGCCCGGCTACATCCGGAGCTACTCGGGCAACGTCAGCGGCGGACGCCAGGGGTTCACGTACTACGTGTCGGGTGAGTACCAGACGGAGGATGGTGTGATCAAGGCCAACGGTGCCGACCGGTACTACGGCCGCGCGAACGTCAACATCCAGGCGGACGACCGCGTCGATATCGGCCTCTCCGCCGGGTACACGAGCAATTTCATCCGGTTCCCGCAGAACGACAACAACGGCCTGGGCTTCCTGGGCAACGCCTTCCTCGGGCTGGCAATGTTCGATCCGCGCCCGTCGACCGACCCGGTCACCGGCGAGACGATCGAGGCGTGTCCGTTCGAGTACGAGCTCGCCAAGGCCAACGGCATCTCGATCAACGACGTGAGAGCCGCGCTCGGCCCGCAATGCGATGCGGACGACGGCTTCCTGAGCGCCAACTTCGACAAGGTGGCCACGATCTCGACGGAGGAGAACACGGAGCGGTTCACCAGCAGCACCACGGTGAACTGGCGGCCGTTCGACTTCCTGACGAACCGGTTCACGCTCGGCTACGACCAGAACGCCGTGCGCTACAAGAGCATGGTCCCGAACGACCCCGAGCGGCCGTTCGGCGATCAGTCGCTCGGGTCGCGCAACATCGACAACTCGGTGATCCGGACGCTGACGCTGGATTACGGCGGGACGATCAATGCCTCGCTTTCGCCGGACTTCAGCAGCAGCACGTCGTTCGGGGTTCAGTTCTTCAAGGAGGTCACCGAGGTGGCCGCTTCGAGCG
Organism: Longimicrobiales bacterium; assembly: GCA_036381495.1. GTDB lineage: Bacteria > Gemmatimonadota > Gemmatimonadetes > Longimicrobiales > RSA9 > DASVCS01. Next base: position 2,477 of record DASVCS010000043.1, on the reverse strand, counting down.
GCAACCAGTTCCCGACCGGCGCGCCGTCCGTGGGCAACGCCGTGGACCGGGATGGCGACGAGGACTTCGTCGAGGAACGGACGATCGGTTTCTACGTGCAGGAGCAGATCGGCTGGCGCGACCGGCTCTTCTTCACTCCCGCGATCCGGCTGGACGACAACAGCGCGTTCGGGCAGGAGGCGGATCTGGCGGCATATCCCAAGGTCGGCGCGACGTACATCATCAGCGATGAGCCCTGGTTCCCATCCGGCATCCTCGACCAGCTCAAGCTGCGCGTGGCCTGGGGACGCGCGGGCAAGCAGCCCGGCGTCTTCGACGCCTTGCAGCGGTACAGCGTCGTGCCGGTCTCGCTGAACGAGACGAACGTCTCCGGCGCGTATCCGCTCAGTCTCGGCAACCCCGACCTGAAGCCGGAGATCGGCGAGGAGTGGGAGGCCGGCTTCGATGCGGGGCTGTTGGACGGGCGGCTCGGCCTCGAGCTGACCTACTACGACAAGACCACGCACGACGCGATCGTCCTCCAGGACCTCGCGCCGTCGAGGGGATTCCCGAACCCCGTCTTCACCAACATCAGCGAGGTCTTCAACTCGGGCCTCGAACTGGGCCTCAACGCGCTGGCCATCGATCGACCGGACTTCCGCTGGGAGATCACGACCACGTTCTCGACGAACGACAACGAGATCGGTCCGCTCGACTCGCCGGACATCTTCGGTCTCGGCGGGAGCAGCCAGCGACACCAGGAAGGATTCCCGTTCGGCGCCTACTTCGACCGCCGGGTCATCATCGACCCCGAGACCGGCGAGCCGACCTTCGCCGCCGATACGGCGGAGTACCTGGGCCAGCCGTTCCCGACGTGGCAGAGCTCGGTCTCGACGTCGATGCGGCTCTTCGACCACATCACGATTTACGCGCTGCTCGACATCGAAGCCGGCCACCAGCTCTTCAACTCGACCGAGGAGTTCTCTTGCGGCTTCCTCGGCGGTCCGTTCGGCAGCCTCTGCCCGGCGACCTACGAGCGTGGCCCGGACGGAGAACTCACCGACGAAGCCCGGATCAAGCAGTTCGCGGCGGTCAACGGCAACATCTCGCCGTGGATCGAGGACGCGGACTTCGCCAAGCTCCGCACGGTCTCGGTCCAGTTCGACTTCCCGACGGCGTGGGCGAAACTCATCGGCGCGAGCCAGGCGAGCTTCACGCTGGCCGGACAGGAATTGGCCACGTGGACCGACTATTCGGGCCTCGACCCCGAGATCAACTTCGCCGGCCAGGCCAACGGCGGCCGAGCCGAGTTCTTCACGCTCCCCCGGAACCGCCGGTTCCTGGGAACGCTCTCGGTGACGTTCTGAAAACCACGAGTGCGCGCGGACCGCGCGCACTCGTGCCACGATTCGACAACGAGGAAGGAGCTCATGTTCCCGACTTCCAATCGCCACAGGGCGGCGCTGCGCACCCTGGCGCTGGCCGGCGCATGCGCGGCCGTCCTGGCCGGGTGCAGCGTCGACGAGATCCTCCAGGTCGACGCGCCCGATATTCTGACGACCGATGAACTCCAGGGCCCGGGCGGCATCGAGGCCCAGGTCAACGGCATCGTCGGGGCCTTCAACGAGCAGTTCGACAACTACGTGCGCTACTCCGGCCTGCTCACCGACGAATTCATTGCCGCCGGGACGTTCCCGACGCGTATCGAGGTGGACGACCGGCGGATCTTCACCGACAACGCCACCGTCACCGCCGAAGTCGCGGAGGTGATGCACCGCGCGCGCCTGATGGCGGACACCTCGACGGTGATCTTCAGCTCCGTCCTGGCGGATCCGGCGTTCGCCGACGTGGTCGACCGCCTGAACGAGGGCATCGCCCTCGGCCAGTTCTACGGCGGCTACATCCGCATCCTGCTCGCCGAACTCTACTGCGAGACGCCGGTGGCGAACGGGCCGGTCCAGTCCTCCGACGAATTGATGCAATCGGCCATCGATTTGCTCGAGCAGGCCGAGACCGGCGCCGCTGCGGTCGGACGCGCGGACCTCGTCGCGGCCGCCCGCGTCGGCCAGGCTCGCGCCCTGATGTGGCTCGGCGATTACGATGGCGCCCGGAGCATCGCCTCGGAGGGCATCCCGGATGGCTTCGAGTACCTGGCCGAGTACTCCGACAACACGCCGGAGCAGGAGAACGAGGTCTACGACCTCACGTGGGGCCGGAACGGCGCCGTCATCCGCTGGACCGTCGGCGACGGGATGGAGCCATCCCGCCACAACGAGCGGTGGCCGTACTACGACGAATGGGTCGAGCTCGGGATGATCATTCCGGATGCGAACGGCAAGGGGATCGTCGACGATCCGTTCTCGAGCGCCGTCGACCTGACCAACCTCCAGATGAAGTACGACGCGCCGGATTCCGCGATCGTGCTCGCATCGAAGGCCGAGGCGGACATGATCCTGGCCGAGATCGCGGTGCGGAACGAGGACTTCGTCACGGCGAAC
>DASVCS010000042.1:0-2029 GCA_036381495.1 Longimicrobiales bacterium | reverse complement strand
CTGGGGCGTCTCTCTCTTCCTGGCCGGCCGGATCGCGCCGCTCTCGCTGTTGCCGCCGGCCATGGCGGCGGTGGCCGGCGTCCTCTGGTTCCCGTACATGATCGCGTTCCCGGCGGAGGTGCTGACCGGCACGGTCGTCGGGGCGGAGTCGTTCCTGCGCGGTTTCGGCTGGCAGTGTTTCTGGCTGGCGGCGTGGGCCGCCGCGTATCACCTGGTCTGGACGCGGGGGCTGCGGCGGTATGGCGCGGTGGGCGGTTGACGTCCGGCGGCTGGCCGCGGTCCTGCGCGCCTTCTGGGCCGCCAACCTCTCGGAGGAATTGCAGTACCGCGCCAACTTCGTGGCGAGTCTGCTGGGCACCGCGTTCTGGCTCGGGATGGCGGTGCTGACCGCGGCGGTCTTCTTCCGCCAGACGGACGCGCTCGGCGGGTGGGGCTTCTGGGAGGTCGTGGCGCTGCTCGGCGTCTTCAACGCCATTGCCGGCTTCGTGGACGCGCTGCTGCGTCCCAACATCGGTCGGATCGTGCAGCACGTGCGCCAGGGGACAATGGACCTGATCCTGTCCAAGCCGATCGATGCGCAGTTCCACGTGTCGTTCAGGAGGATCGTGGTCTGGCGCGTCTCCGACGTCCTGCTGGGGCTGGCGCTCTCCGTCTACGCGCTCGCGCGTCTGGGCCGCGCACCCGGGATCGTGGACGTGGCTGCGTTCGTCGTCACGATCACCGCGGCCATGGCGATCGTCTACGCGCTCTGGCTCGCGCTCATGAGCCTGGCCTTCTGGTTCGTCGCGGTCGAGAACCTCGAAGTGTTGTTCGACGCCGTGTACGAGGCCGGCCGGTTCCCGGTCTCCGCCTACCCGGGACCGCTGCGCTTCGTCTTCCTCTACCTGCTCCCGATCGCGTGGATCACGACCGTGCCGGCGGCAACGCTCGTCGGCCGCGGCGGCTGGACGGTCGCGCCGGCCGCCGCCGGAGTGGCGCTGCTCGCGCTGGTCCTGACCCGCATTCTCTGGCGCGCGGCGCTGCGGCGTTACACCAGTGCCGGCGGGTGAGGAGACCCGCGGTACGATCGATCTCGCCCTGCAACTCCGGGCTCCGCGATGTTACCTTCCACCATGGTCGGCGCCGCCGGAGGTGGCGGCCGCCTCCATGATTCGTCACACGGAGACTGTCCACGTTGGATGCGCTCTTCGCCGGCCCCTGGGGGCCGATCCTGATCTTCCTCCTCCGGATCGGCGACGTCTCGCTCGCCATGCTCCGGATCCTCCTCTCGATGCGCAACGCGCGCATTGCCGTGCCGGTGATCGGCTTCTTCGAGGTCCTGATCTGGATCTTCGCGGTCGGCAACGCGATCCGGAACCTGAACAGCGGCTGGCATCTGCTCGGCTACGCCGGCGGGTTCGCCACGGGCAACCTGGTCGGGATGTGGCTCGAGGGGAAGCTGGCGTTCGGTCTCGCGATCGTCCGGATCATGTCGCGGCACGGCGGCGTCGAGCTGGCCGAGGCGTTGCGCGAGAAGGGCTTCGGTGTGACCGAGTTCGCGGGACAGGGCCGTGAGGGGCTGGTCGAGATCGTCGACACCGTGGTCAAGCGTCGCCACATCCCCGAGGTGTTGCGCGAGGTCGACCGCTGGGATCCGGACGCCTTCGTCATGGTCGAGGAGCCGCGCGCGATCCGTCGCGGCTGGATCGGCGACCGTCCGCGCGAGCGCGTGCCCGTGCCGTTCGGGCGCGTGCGCGGGCGGGCGGGGCCGGGAGAGCGGGAGGGGGAGAAGTCACTCGGCGAGTGAGCCCTTCTCCGCACTCCTCTTCACCCCAACTGCGCCTGCCGCACCTCCTGCACTTCGGGGATGCGGCCGAGCGCATCGACGAGCTCGGCGTCGAGGGTGCCATCGACGCTGACCACGGCCAGGGCATCGCCGCCGGGCTCGAGGCGCGCCTGGTGGTACTCGGCGATGTTGACGCCCGCCTGGCCGAGGAGCGTGCCGACGCGGCCGATCACGCCCGGCACGTCGCGGTTGCGGAGCACGACG
>DASVCS010000041.1:0-18816 GCA_036381495.1 Longimicrobiales bacterium | reverse complement strand
GCGCTGCGCGCCGCGGGGCTGGACGCGGAGATCGCCGCCGTGCCCTCCGACGCGTTCCCCACGCCCGCGCGCCGGCCGCGGTACTCGGTCCTGGACTGTTCGGCCACGGAAGCGGTCGTCGGGCCGCTCGCGGACTGGCGGGTCGCATTGAACGCCGCGCTCGCGGAAGGTGGGTTGATTTGAGCGGAAAGACGTCGGTCACGGAACCTCGCGTGACGCGTGGCAAGGGCCGGTTGGAAGGATTCCTGGCGCGACACCGCGCCCGGATGGCGAACCGGCTGATTCCGGAAGAGCTGCGGGGCGGCCGGCTGGTCGACATCGGCTGCGGAAGCTATCCGTTGTTCCTGACGACCACGCGCTTCACCGAGCGGTACGGGCTCGACAGGCTCACGGCCGAGAGCGGTGCACGGGTCGACGGGATCACGCTGGTCCACCACGACCTAGGATCGAAAACCGCGCTCCCGTTCGATTCGGGATCGATCGAGGCGGTGACCATGCTGGCCGTGTTCGAGCATCTCGAGCACGACGTGCTCCAATACACGCTCCTCGAGATCCGGCGGGTCCTGCGGCCGGGCGGGATCTACATCCTGACCACGCCGGCGGCGTGGACCGACCGGCTGCTCCGGGTGCTTGCGCGCGTCGGGTTGGTCAGCGCCGAGGAGATCGAGGAGCATCAGGATGCGTACACGCACGAGCGGATCGCCGCACTGCTCGAGGAGGCCGGATTCGAGAGAGAGTCGATGCGCTTCGGCACGTTCGAGTTCTCAATGAACCTGTGGGCGACGGCGCGTAGGTAGAGGCGCGGCCATGGTGCGTGGCAACGGCCTGTCGGCGGACCGCGAAGCACGGGGGCTTCGCATGCTGGCCGTCATCGTGTTGACCTGCTGGTGCGCGGTGAGCGTGGAGTGGTTCGCCCGGTCGATGCGGGGGCCGGCGGGATTCGTCGTGCGGCGGCCGCCGGGCACGGAGGGCGTGGTCGGCATGCCACTGATCGGCGCATCCGAGGTCACGATCACGCGGCGGCTGCTGCCGCCCGGCCCGGACGGCGACCGGTGGCTCCTGGTCCTCCCTGCGGGGTCCGATCCGTTCGTCCTCGCGTACATCCGATACCAGCTCGCGCACGTCGAGTACCCCCGCCGCATTGAGGTGCGCGCAGGGCCGCTGCCGCCTTCGCTCGACGGTTATGCCGGGATCATCGCCGCGCCGGATCTCGTGCTGGACCGCAGCTGGCGCCCGACCTCCGCGGAGGGCGGTTTCGTCCGGTACGAACGGGGTGAGCCATGATCGTCGTGCGCGCGGTCGCGGCGCTCGTCGTGCTCTGGTTGATCGGCGCGCTCGCTCTGGCCTGCATAGGGGCGCGCCGGCCTGGGGGGCCGGGGGTCGCCGCCGACTTCGCCGCGGGCACGGCGATCCTCGCATTCGTCGGGAGCGTCGCGGTCGTGGCCGGCGCGCGAGTCTCCGTCCTCCCGTTCTATGGACTCGCGGCCGTACTCGCCGCCGCCGTGTGGCGACGGCGTCCGGGCCTCCGGATTTCCGGCGCGTGGCCGCGGGACCGGATCGCCCTGACGCTGTTGGCCGTGGCCGGTGCGTCGCTGGCGTCGCTCTTCGTATCCTCGCTCGGCGATCGCCTATGGTGGGACGGCTGGGTGATCTGGGCCCTGAAGGCGCGCGTTCTGTTCCTGGAGGGCACACTTCCCCCCGGGTTCCTCGATCCCGAAGGGGCCTACGCCTTCGCGCACCCCGGTTACCCGCTCGCGTTGCCGCTGGTGAACTGGTGGCTCTATCGACACGCCGGCGCGGCGGCGCCGGCGCTGGCTTCACTGTGCGGCACCGTGTGGCTGGCGCTCCTCCCGCTCGTTCTCTGGGGTGCGCTGCGGGAGCGGACCGGGGAGCGGGTCGCGGCGCTCGCCGCGGCGGGCACGGTCACGTTCTGGCCGCTGGCGGTCAACGCGGCCGGCGGTACGGCAGACGTCGTCGTCGCGCTCGCGCTGCTCGGTGCCGTCGGCGAGCTGGACCGCGGCCTTTCGCGCGCGGATCCCGGCGCGTTCGTGCGCTGCGGTGTATACCTGAGTCTCGGTGCCATGGCGAAAATGGAGGGGCTCGTGCTCGCCCTGGCCGCGGCGGTCGTCGGCATCGGCTCGCTCGTACGCCGCGGCGAGCGGAGCGTTCGAGCCGTCCTGCCGTTCGCCCTGCCTTTCATCCTGGTCGCGCCGTGGCACGGCTTCGCGGCCGCGCGCGGCCTGGGCCGGCAATTCGTGAGCGCGTCGCTCGCACCCGAGGTGATCGGCGAGAGGATCCTCCTGGTCATCGGCGCGTTCGGCGACATGGCGCTCGAGCCGCCCTGGCTGCCGCTCGTGATCCTGGCCGGAATCGGGGTCCTGCGCCGGACCTCCGCTGCAGGCTGGTTCGTCCTGGGCGGGCACATCGCGGCGCTGGCCGTTGCCTACGTCCTCACGCCACTCGACATGATCTGGTTGATCGAAACGTCATCGTGGCGTCTACTGGGCGCGTGCGTTCCGGCCTTGCTCTACCTTTCGCTGTCCGGCGTGGCAGCAGCATCGGATCCGGGTGCGGCGACCGGCGACCGGGCGTCCCGGTCGCGGGACCGGGGATCCGTACGCCAGGAAGGAGGCGTCCGTGCAGCCCGGACCTGATGGGTTCGACGGCGGTGCCGTGGTGGAGGCCTCGTCCGGCGCGCGGCCGGAGGTCTCGATCGTGATCCCCTGCCTGAACGAGGTCGGGACGATCGGCGCATGCGTCCGCGACGCGCTGGTTGCGCTCGAGCGCTACGGCTACTCGGGCGAGGTCGTCGTGTGCGACAATGGCTCGACGGACGGTTCGGTCGAGGATGCCGAGCGCGCGGGCGCCATCGTCGTCCGCCAACCGATCCGCGGCTACGGCGCCGCGTGTCTGAGGGGCATCGAGGCCGCGCGCGGCCGCTACCTGCTCCTCGTGGATGGAGACGGTACGTACGATCTATCCCTGCTGCACCGCTTCATCGAGCCGCTCCGCGCCGGTTACGAACTGGTGCTCGGGACCCGCAGGAACGGACAGATCCTCCCCGGTGCCATGCCCTCTGCGCACCGGCACTTGCTGGAGCCGTTGCAGACGTATCTGTCGAGGCGCTTCTATCGCCTGAGCGTCTCGGACGTCCGGTGCGGGATGCGCGCACTCGACCGGTCCGCGCTGGAGCGGATGCGGCTCGGCGCGACAGGGATGGAATTCGCCAGCGAGATGCTCGTGGAAGCCGCGCGCGCTCGGCTCAGGGCGGTCGAGGTGCCCGTTCGCTTTCACCCGCGCCCCGCGAGCGGGCCGCGGCGGAGCCTGGCCGACGGCTGGCGCGTCGCGCGTTACCTGCTGCTCCTCAGCCCGACACGGCTCTTCCTCGCACCCGGGCTGCTCATACTCCTGCTGGGGCTCGGGATCGAGCTGTCGCTGCTGCGCGGGCCGATCCGTCTCGGCACGTTCAACGTGGACTTCCACTTCATGTTCGTCGGCGGAGCACTGGCGATCCTCGGCCTGCAACTCGTCCTGCTCGGGATCTACGCCAAGACGTACGCCCTCGTGCACGATGCGGGACCGGCGGATCCGTGGATCCACCGGTTCCACCTGCATTACACGCTCGGGCGCGGCGTGGGTCTCGGCGGCGTCCTGTTCGCCGCCGGCTTCGTCATCGACCTTTGGATCCTTTCCGACTGGATCGCGGCCGGCGCCGGCGTCCTCTTCGCCGTACGCCCCGCGATGGTCGCGCTCACGTTGATGGTACTCGGTGCCGAGATCGTTTTCGCCTCGATCTTCCTGAGCGTCCTGCGGGCGGCGGGATTCGGGAGGGTGTGAGGAAAGGCGATGCGGATCTCCGTGGTCATCCCGACCCGTGATGCCGGTCCAGGTTTCCGGTACCTCTGCCGGCACCTCGAGCTCGTCAGGGATCGCTACGACCTCGAGATCCTCGTCGTGGACTCCGGCTCGCGCGATGCCACGCCCGAGGATGCCGAGCGCGCCGGCTTCCACGTTCATCGGATCGACCCGGAGGAGTTCGGCCACGGCCGGACGCGCAACCTGGGCGTGCGCATGACGCGCGGCGACGTCGTCTGCTTCCTCACCCAGGACGTTCTCCCCTGCACGCCGGACTGGCCCGAGCGCTTCGCGCGGCGGCTCGCGGAGCCGGGGGTCGCGGGCGTGTACGGCCGCCAGGTCCCGCGGGACGCGACCACTATGGAGATGTTCTTCGTGGCGTTGAACTATCCGGAGGAGCCGCTCGCATTTCGCCCGGAGGCGGGCAGCGTCCACCCGCGCCCGGGGCGAGTCCTCTTCTCGAACGCGTTCAGCGCCGTCCGCCGGGATGTGGCCGAGCGGATCCCGTTCGTGGACTCGGTCCCCGTGAGCGAAGACCAGGTCTGGGCGCACCAGGCGCTCGCCGCCGGCTACGCCATCGCGTACGAGCCGGGCGCCGAGGCGCTCCACGCTCACACGTACTCGTTGAAGGGCCTGTTCCGCCGGACCTATCTCGTGGGCAAGGCCTTGCGGCGTATCGGCCTGGATGGCGGCGCGTCATTCCCGGAGTCGGTCCGTTTCCTGGCGACCGAGCTGCGCTACTTCATCGGCCACGGACACACGCACCGGCTGCCGCAGTTGCTGATTTACGAGTTCGTGCGGTGGGCGGGGTTCCAGGTCGGGAGGCGATGCTGACATGACCGGGGCCCTGCGTATCGCGACGAATTCGGCGGCGGTGCTGTCGCTCGGCGCCGCCGCGAGGGCCGTCGGGTTCCTGGCGTTCCTCCTGCTGTCGCGCGCCCTCGCGCCGGCGGAGCTCGGCACGTTCGCGCTCGTCCTGACGACGGTCGAGGTCGTGCGCCAGCTCACGGAGCTGGGGCTCGGCATCGCGACGGTGCGGCTTCTCGCCGCGGACGCGAGCCGCACGACGCGGCCGGTCGCCGCCGCGCTCCTCCTGCGCACGGGCCTCGCCGCGCTGGGGTTGCTCCTCATTCTCGCGATCGCCTCGCACCCCGCGCTCGTGGAGCGTCGCACCCTCTTTCTGGTCGGCGGTCTGACGCTCTTCGCGGGCGCCGTCCACAACAGTTTGACGTCGGCGTTCCAGGCGCGGCTCGAGATGCGGCATCTCGTGCCCGCGCACCTGGTGTCCGTGGCGACCTATCTGGGTGCGGTGTCCTGGGGCGCGGCTCACGGCTGGGGCATCTCCGCCTTTCTCCGGGCGTACGTGGTCCAGGAGGTGCTCCTCGCCGCGGCGACGACGTTGACCTTCCGCGCCCGGTTCCGGCTCGAGTTCCGGGGGCTCACGGGCGTGATCCGCAGACTCGCCCGCGATGCTGCGGCGCTCGGTACGCTCGGCGCGGTCGTCCTCCTCTACTACCGGATCGACGTCTTCATGCTGGAGGCGATGCGGGGGAGCGAGGCCGTCGGCCATTACGCGCTCGCCTTCCGCATCACCGAGGCGTTTCTGCTACTCGCGACCGCGCTGTCCACGTCCTCCTTCCCGCGACTCGTGGAGTTCGCCGCGGCCGAGCGGGACGCCGAGCTCCGAAGCATGTTCGGCGTGCTCTACAGCGGGGTCGTCCTATCCGGCGGCGCCGTCGCCTTCGCGGTGTCGCTGGCGGCTCCGGTCCTGATGCCCCGCGCGTTTCCCGGGTATGCGGAGGCCGGCGCACTCGCGGGGCTGTTGATCTGGTCGGTCGTTTTCATGTTCGCAAACTCCCAGACGGCCGACCTGCTGATCTCCCGGGGCCGGCTGGGGCTGGTGACCGGCATCGCGTTCGGCAACCTGGTGCTGAACGCGGTGGCGAACGCGCTGCTGATCCCCCGGTTCGGCGCGGCGGGCGCGGCCGCGGCGACGGTGGTGACCGAGGGCGCGAATGCGGTGGCTCAGGCGTGGTTCATCCGCCGCCGGCTCGGACTTCCGGTCCCGGTCGCGCCGTGGGCCGCCGTCGCGGGGCTGGGCGGGATCGCCGTCTCGCTCCGGCTGGGCGCTCCGGCCGTCGCCGGCGGTCTCGCGATCTGCGGCGCAGCGGTAGCCGCGTGGTACGGATCGGCCACGCGAGGCCGGCGGGGCGATGCCCCGTCTTCGCAGACGAACGAGGCGCCGGGTGGAGCCGTGCGCTCCGGTTTGGTGGGGAGCTGACCGGGATGCCGGGGCGGATCCGGATCCTGTTCGTCAGCGGCGTCTGGCGCTGGGGCGGCGGCGCCGAGGCAGTCCTCCTCGACCTCGCGTCCCGCCTCGATCGCTCGCAATTCGAGGCCGTGCTCGCCACGTCGGCGGACGACTCGCTCGCCGGAAGGTTCCGGGATGCCGGCCTGCCGGTGCACGTGCTCCCATCGGCTTGTTTCCCGCCCCCGACGCTGCGCGGCGCCATGACGCGGCGGATCGCGCCGATGCTGGATCTCCTGCGCGCCGAACGGTTCGATCTCGTCCACACGAACTGCGACCGTTCGATCATCGCCGCCATCGATTCGGCAACGCCGCACGGGATCCCCGTCGTGTGTCACCTGCACGATATGATCCGGCCCTGGTTCCGGCGGAACGTGCGCACGCGGCTTCAGCGAGCCTCGGCAGTGGTGGTGGTCAGCAGCACGCTCCGCGCATTCTGCGTGGAGCGTGGGCTGAACCCTGGCAACCTGCACGTCGTATACAACGGGGTGGACCCGGCCCCCTTCCACGTCGCGGTGCCGCGGCGGTCCGCGTTCCGGCGGCCGCTCGGTCTCGGCGCCGCGGAGGTGGCGATCGGCGTCATCGGCAACCTGAGCGCCGACAAGGGCCAGGAGCACCTCCTCCTCGCCGCTGCAGAGCCCGCGCTTCGCGCGCTGCCGATCCGCATCTTCCTGGTGGGGGAGGACTGGACGGCGAACCGCGCCAACGAGCGGCGGCTCCGCCGCATCGTCGCCGAACGCGGGCTCGAGGACCGGACCACGTTCCTCGGTTTCCGCGACGATGTTCCCGCACTGCTGGCGGCCTTCGACATCATCGCTGCCCCGTTTCGCCTCGAGGCGTTCGGCCGCGTCGTGGTCGAGTCCATGTGCGCCGGGAAGCCGGTCGTCGCCTACCGGCGCGGCGCGCTGCCGGAACTCGTGCGCGACGGGCGGGAGGGACTGCTGGTCCCGCCCGGCGACATCGCCGCGCTCGCGGATGCGTTGCGCCGCCTCGTGCTGGACCCCGGTTTGCGCGCGGAACTGGGCACGAGAGGCCGCGAACGAGCAGGCAGCTTCACGCCCGATCGCCAGGTCGGCGCGATGCAGGCGCTCTATGAGAACGTTGTCCGGCGCACCCCGAGCCGCCGATGAAGGTACTGGCGTGGCCGGGCTGCGAGGCCCCGGAAACGAACCCGTATTCGCGGCTCCTGTACCGCCACCTGCAACGGGTCGGCGGCCACGTCCGGGTCGGTGAGTTTTCGACGCGGCAGTTCTTCGCCGACGACTGGGATCTCTGGCACGTCCACTGGCCGGAAGCGCTGCTGCACGCGCCGAGCGCCGCGAGGGCGGCGATCGAGACGCTCCATTTCGTGGCCATGGTGACCGTCGCCCGACTGCGCGGTATTCGCATCGTCTGGACGATCCACGACCTCGAATCCCACAGTCGGAGGCGGCCGCGCCTCGAGGCGTGGTTCAAGCGCTGGTTCATTCCGAGGCTCGACGGCGCCATTGCCCTGACGCCGGGCGGCGCCGCGGCCGCGCGGGCCCGCTACCCGGCGCTGCGGGACAAGCCCGTGGCCGTCATCCCGCACGGCCACTACATGGACGTGTACCCGAACGAGGTGTCCCGCTCCCGGGCGCGCGAACGCCTGGGGATCGGCGCGCAGGAGCGGGTTCTGCTGTTCTTCGGGTCGGTGCGCCCCTACAAGAACGTGCTCCACCTCATCCGGGTCTTCCGGCAGCTCGACGCCGATCAGCTGCGGCTGGTCGTTGCCGGGTGCCCGGAATCCGCTGCGCTCGGCGACGAGGTCGGGGCCGCCTGCGCGGCGGACGGCAGGATCATCCCGGTTCTGCGGCGCATCGGCGAAGAGGAGGTGCAGTATTTCTTCAACGCCGCCGACCTCGTCGTGCTGCCGTTCCAGGAGATCCTGAACTCGGGGAGCGCGCTGCTCGCGCTGTCGTTTCAGCGGCCGGTGCTGGTCCCCGCCCGAGGTGCGATGCCCGAGCTGCGCGAACGCGTGGGCGAATCCGCGGTCATCATGTACGACGGCGACCTGACGGCCGCGACATTGAAGGCCGCTCTCGCCGGGATCGAGATCGCGCCGCCGGATCCCGCCGGGCTGACGGCGAGGCTCCGGGAACTGCTGGATTGGGACGGAATCGCCGTGGATACCCTTCGGTTCTACGACACGGTGCTGGGCAACCGGGGTGCGGTCGCCGCGGCGGATCGGGCTCGCGGGAGGATGAGTTCTCGATGAACGATTCACGCACGGCCGATCCCGCAACGGAGCGGGCGATCGTGTCGGTCGTGCTGCCGACGCGGAACCGCGCCCACCTGCTGGCTCGCGCGATCGGAAGCGTGAGGGCGCAGACGTTCTCCGACTGGGAGCTCATCGTCGTCGACGATGCCTCCACGGATCGGACGCCGGCCGTGATCGCGGAGTGCCGGGGATCCGATCCGAGGATCCGGGGCGTCGCCGTGCCGCGGCCGCACGGCGTGGCCGAGGCGCGGAACCGCGGGATCGCCCGTGCGCGGGGAAGGTTCGTGGCTTTCCTCGACGACGATGACGAGTGGCTTCCCGGGAAGCTGGAGCTTCAGCTCCGGGAGTTCGCGAGGCGCGGGGACGACGTGGGGCTGGTCTACTGCCGGTCCACGTACGTCGAAACTTCCGGCCGCGAGCGGCTGCTGCCCACGTGCGACGTGTCCGACGGTGGGGCCCGAGCCACGCTGCTGCGACAGAACTTTCTCGTCACCCCGGCCGTGCTCGCGCGCCGCGAGCTGTTCGATCTCGTCGGCGGCTTCGATTCCCGGATGTCGTGGCTGGAGGACTGGGACATGTGGCTCCGACTCGCCGCGGCGACGCGATTCGGTTTCGTGGATCGACCTCTGGTGCGCGTGCACCAGACGCCGGGGAGCCTCTCGACACGGGTGGATGAATTGGAGAGATCGGCCCTCCTCTTCCTCGAGAAGCGGGAACGCGAGGCAGCGCTCACACGGCGAGAGCGCGCGGCCGTACGCTTCGCGTTGGGCCGCGACCTGGTGAGCAAGGGAATCATGCGCGAAGGGCGGAAGCTGCTCCGACGTTCTCTCGCCGTCTGGCCGTGGTCGCCGTGGCGCATGGGCGTCGCGCTGGCGGCTCTGTTCGGCCACCGGGCGTACCGCCTCGCATCGGGGGTCTACGTCGAATTCCTGGCTCGCACGAAGGCGGGATCGGGGGCCGTGCCGGCGCCGGACGGGTCCTCGGCCCGCGAAGGTAGGCGCGGATGAGGATCACTTTCGTCATGCCCGGCTATCCGTGGGAGCCGGTCGGCGGGTTCCGCGTCGTCTACGAGTACGCCAACCAGCTGGTGGATCTCGGGCACGATGTTTCCGTGGTCCATCCACGGCGTCTGCCGAACTGGAATCCTCCGCCTCCGCGACGGCTGTCGCGGCGCCTGCTCGGGCGGGCGGCGCGCGTCGTCGGACACTTCTGGAGCCCGCGCCCCGGGTGGCAGTGGATCGCCCCCGGCGTCCGGATGCTGTATATTGCCGAGCTTACACCGGAGCACGTGCCCGACGCGGATGCGATCGTGGCCACGTGGTGGGCGACCGCGGAAGCAGTGCTGGCGTTCCCGCCATCCAAAGGATCCCGGTTCTACCTGATTCAGCACCACGAGGTCTGGGGCGGCCCCGCCGAGCGCGTGAACGCGACGTGGCGGGCGCCGCTCTGGAAGGTCGTGATCGCCCGCTGGCTGTACGACCGGGCGATCGCCTTCGACGTCGCCCCCGACGAGGTCGTCCACATCCCGAATGCGCTGGACCACGCTCGGTTCCGGGTGGTGCGGCCGCTGGAGGACCGGCCGCCACGGGTCGCCATGCTCTACTCCGACCTGGAGTGGAAGGGTGCGGCGACCGGGATTCGCGCGCTCGAACTGGCGAAACGGCGCGTGCCCTGGCTTCGGGCGCGGCTGTTCGGCGTGGCGCCGCGGCCTCGAGACCTGCCCGCGTGGATCGAGTACTCCAGGAACCCGTCCCAGGAGACGCTCGTCGCCGGGATCTACAACGGGAGCGGGATCTATCTGTGTCCGAGCCATGGCGAGGGATGGCACCTGCCCCCGGCCGAGGCGATGGCGTGCGGCTGTGCGGTCGTGTCCACGGACATCGGCGGCGTGCGCGACTACGCGGAACACGATGAGACGGCGTGGCTCTGCCCGGTCGGCGACGCGGCGGCGCTCGCGGACGGGATCGTCCGCCTCGTGCAGGACGATGCGCTGCGGATCCGGCTCGCGCGAAACGGCGGGGCGCGGATCCGCGAGTTCGACTGGAAGAACAGCGCGGCCGCGCTGGACCGGTTCCTGGTCTCGCGCGCCGCGCGGGGCGTCGGCCCGGCACGGCCGGATGCCCTGGGTGACCGCGGTCCACGGGCCGCCGTACGATCGAGGAGATGACTGTCCCAGGCGACGTATCACCGGATCTCACCGGGCGAGGCGCGCTATCGACCTCGCGCCCGGCGATCGATGCGATCATTGTCAACTGGAACGGCCGCCGCTTCCTCCCCCGGTGCCTGGCCTCGCTCGAGCGCTCGACCGTGCCCGTCCGCATCCTGGTCGTGGACAACGGCAGCGACGACGGCTCGGTCGAGTACGTCCGGGCGGAGCACCCGGGCGTCGAGGTCCTCGCGGTGAACGAAAACCTCGGCTACGCCGCGGGCGCGAACGCGGGACTCCGGGCGACGGCGGGGGAGTACGCCATCATCCTGAACGCGGACGTGCATCTCGCGCCGGACCACCTGGCGATCCTCAAGGCGCGGCTCGACGGTGCGCCCGCCATCGGAGCCGCCCAGGGGAAGCTGTACCGGGTCCGGCCGGATGACTTTCTCGCCGGGCGCTTCGACGTCGGCGGCGTCCTCGACTCCGCCGGCCACGCGATCCGCCGGTCCCGCATGGTCGTGGACCGCGGCCAGGGTCGGCCGGACGGCCCGGCGTACTCCCGGGAGGCGTCGGTGTTCAGCGCGTGCGGCGCGGCGTTGTTCCTCCGGCGGTCCATGCTCGAGGACGTGGCGCCGGACGGCGAGTACTTCGACAGCGCGTTCTTCGCGTACAAGGAAGACATCGACCTCTGTTGGCGGGCGCGCATCCTCGGCTGGGACATCCGGTACGTCCCGGGCGCACTGGCGTGGCACGTCCGGGGTTGGGCCGGCGGACGCGTGCCGCGTCGCCGTGCACGCCCGCCGCTGGCGGCGCGCCGCAATTCGTGGAAGAACCATTATCTGCTCATGCTGAAGAACGATCTTCCCGGGGACATCGCGAGGGCGCTCCCGTTCGTCGGCGGTTGGGAGCTCCTGCGTCAGGGGTACGCGCTGCTCCGGGACCCGGCGCTCTACCCGGCCTACGGTACGTTGGCGCGCCAGCTTCCGGATGCGATGCGGCGGCGGCGCGAGCTGCTCGGGCGTCGGCGGACGGCGCCGTCGCAGCTCCGACGCTGGTTCGGCGCCCCGGCGATGGAGCCGGGAGTGCCGGGGCCGGAGGCGCAACTCTCGACGGCGAGCCGGGAGGACCGATGATGCGGGGTCGGGTGCAGGCGCCTCGGGCGGTGGCGCCGGTCGGGGCAGGGCGCGACACGCCGGCCGCAGGACGTCGTGGGCGGTACGGGGTCGCGGCGGCCGTGTTCACGGCGATCGTCGTTGCCTACTTCGCTCCGGTATTCCTGCGCGGCGAGCTCGTGCTGCCATCGGGGTTCCTGTACCTGAGCGACCCGGTTTACGCGGAGTCCGCGCCGGCGGAGCTGGACCCGCGGCGGCTGAATCCGATCCTCGGGGCCGACCGCGTCTTCCAGTTCCACCCGTGGCTGGTGTTCAACGTGCGTGCGATCCGGGGCGGCGAGTTCCCGCTCTGGAATCCGTACAGCGGGGTCGGGACACCGCATCTCGCGCTCGACATCACTTCGGTTCTGGACCCGCTCTCGACGGGAGCGGGGCTGCTGCTCGGGGGCGAGCGGGCGGGGACCGCGCGGGCGGTGCTGAGCGTGTGGCTCGCGGGCCTCGGCCTCCTCGCCCTCGCGCGTCGCAGGGGATTGTCCGCGTCCGCGGGCCTACTGGCCGCGCTGGCGTTTCCCTTCGGGGGATGGTTCATCCTGTGGCTCGATCGGCCACTGGGTTCCGCGGCGTGCTGGCTCCCCTGGATCCTGTGGGGACTGGACCGGATGATCCACACGGACCGCCCGGCGGTGGGCGCGCTGGCCGTCGCGGCGTTCGTCGCACTGTCCATATTCGGCGGCCACATCGAGACGACCGCGACCGTGCTGTTGATGGCGGGGGTGTTCGCTCTGTACGAGAGCCGCCGTGTCGCGGCGGAGCGCGCGCGAGCCCTGCGCCTGTCCGCGGCGACCGTCGCGGCGCTCGTGGCCGGCGTGGCGCTGGCGGCGGTGCTGGTCGTGCCGTTCGGCGATTTCCTGCTGACCGACGCCGGCGGCCCGGGGATGCGAGGCGGGTCGGAGCTGACGCTGGCGGAGCGACTGCTCGCCGGTCTGGCCGGCGCCGCGAAGCCGATCGGGATCTATCACACGCTGGTGACCGCGTTCGTGCCGATGCTCAGCTTCCCCGGGTTGCTGCCGAGTGCGTTTCCGCCGCCGAACCTGGCCGAGGTGACGATCTACATCGGCGTGCTGCCTCTCCTGATCATCGGCCTGTGTCTGCGAGAGCCGCGACGGGCGGGCCCGGTCCTCTTCTGGGGATGCATCGCCCTGGCCGCCCTCGGATTGGCGCTGCGGTTGCCCGCGCTGAACCTCATCAACCAGCTCCCGGCACTCCGATGGTCGAGCACCGGCCGGTTTCGGCTGATCTATTCGTTCGCTGCGGCGATGGCCGCGGCCCACGCGCTCGACCGGCTTCGGGCGCAGGGCGGGATCCGAGGTCGTGGCCTCCTGATCTGGGCGATGATCCCCGTGACGGGTGCGCTCGCGACCATGAGCCTCTTCGGCGCGCTGGGCGCCGACGTGCCGGCGCTGGCGGGGTGGATCGCGGGATTCCTCGGCCTGGTCGCGGTCTCGCTGGCGCCGGTGCGCTGGCGGCCGGCCGCGGTGGTCGCGCTCACGTGCGCGGAGCTCGTCGTCGGGCTGCGAGGCGTTCAGCCCACGCACCCGGCCGAACACGTGATGCCGAGCACGCCGGCGACGGATTTCCTGGCGAAACAGGCCGGCGCCCGCGTCGCCGGTTTCTCGTTCCAACCGAGGATCCCCCCGATCGCGGGGGCGTTGCCGCTGCTGTACGACGTTCCCGCCCTGACGTCGTACAACGTCCTCTACCCGAAGCGTTTTCGTGCCCTGATGGCCGGGGTCAACGCCGACGCGCCGTGGCGTGTTCCGCTGTCGGAAGATTGGGTGCTCCTCGAGGATCCGGGCGACCCGCTGGTCGACCTCCTGGGCGTCCGTTATCTCGTCACGGCTTCCGGCGCCGGCCCCGAGCTGCTGACGGCCTCGCGACTTCCGGAGCAGTTCCCCGAACTCGCCTGGACCGACGGCCGCGTCGCGATCTGGGAGAACCCGGACCCGCTGCCGGGCGCGTTCCTGGTGCCGGAGGCGGTGGAAGTCGGCTCGGCGGCGGAGGCATCGGGCGTCCTGCGCGGCCCCGGCTTCGATTTCCGTCGCATCGCCGTCGTGGAGGGCGAGCTCGACGGGATCGCCGGATCGCGCAGTTCCGACCGGGCTCCCGGTGCGGAGGTGGCGCGCGTGGAGGATGGGCTGAACGGATTCGCCTTTCGCGTCCGCTCATCCGCTCCCGGTCTTCTCGTGGTGACACAGGCCTACGTGAAGGGTTGGCGTGCGGAGGTGGATGGCCGGACCGTCCCGGTCCGGCCGGCGGATCTGGCGTTCCTCGGGATCGAGGTCCCCGCGGGCGAGCACGTGGTTCGGCTGCGGTACGCCCCGGGCTCGTTCCGGGTCGGACTGCTCGTTTCCGGCGCGACGCTCCTCGGGCTGCTCGCGCTCGTCGGAGCGGAAGTGCGACGCCGGCGATCGGCGCTCGGGCCCGCGGTCCTGGAGCGGGCGCCGGAGCCGCGCGTCGCGGCCGGCGGCGGCATAGGGTAGGGCCTTGCGACGGTACGTGGGCGTACTCGGGCGAATGCGATCCGGCGGAAGGGATCGAAGGACGGTCTTCCGGCTGGCCGTCGCGGCCGTAGCGCTGCGCCTTGCGATGTTCCTGGGTCGCGGTGACTTCGTCGCATTCGACGAGGCGTGGTACCTCCTGCTCGGTCAGAGCCTCTGGTCCGGCGACGGCTACCGGCTCACGGGGCTCCGCCACGCCACGCTCTCCCCGCTCTTTCCGATCCTGGCCGGCGCCGTCGAGCGCGTCATCGGGAGCCCGGTCTGGGCCGGACGCGCGGTCGCCGCGGTTACGGGTGGCCTGGTGGTTCTGCCGTGCTGGAGCATCTTCCGGCGACTCGCCGGGCGACGCACGGCGCTGCTCGCGTGCCTGATCCTGGCCGTGCTCCCCTCGCTCGCCGCGTTCACCGTTCCGTACTGGGTGGGGTGGGACCTGTGGATGGGGCCGGAACCGGTGTTCCACCTCTTCCTGTACACCGGGATCGCGCTCGTCCTGCGCGCCGGGGCGAAAGGGGCCGTCTCGACGTGGGCGTGGGCCGGCATCGCGTTCGCGCTCGCATACCTCGCCCGGCCGGAGGCGATCGTGATCGCCGGGCTCGTCGGGTTCGCCGCGGTCGGAGCCGCCGCGGCACGACGGGCTGTCCGCGCGGCGCTGGGCCCGGCCATCCTGTTCGTAGGGTTCGGCCTTGCCGGTGCGCCGTACTGGCTTTACCTCCACGACGTGCTCGACCGCTGGACGATTACGGGGCGACACGTCGAGGTCCCGGCGATCGCGAGCGAAGATCGCACGGGACCGCCCGGCGGTGCGGGCGGTGCCGTGTCGATCGAACGGATGCTCTGGCAGGGTGACGACGAGGATTACGCGCGCACGCTCTACGGCCTGCACCCTTCCGGTACGCGCATGGCCAGCAGCTACTGGGGTGTCTGGCCGGAGTCGGTCGCGGCGCCGGTTTCGGCGGATTCGGTGAGCCGGACGGTCGCGACCCCGGCACCGCCCGGTGACACGGAGCCCAGGCCCCACCGCGTCGGTCTGTACGTGCGGTCGCTCGGAATCGTCGTCCCGGGCTTCGTGTGGCCGTTCATTTTCGTGGGCGGCCTGGTGTCGCGACGCCGCGCCGGCACGCGGGTGTGGCTCGTTGCATTGCCGCTCCTGGTGGCCAGCGCGATGATCGCACGGTGGGTGGCGGTGGATCCGCGAACCCAGCTCTTCCTCGCGCCGCTACTCGCGTTCTACGCCGCACGAGGCGTGCGCGCGGTCGGCTCGTGGGGCGATCGCCGCCTGCGCGGGACGAGCGTCCGCCGGCGCCTCGTCTCCGCGACGCTCGGCTCCGCGATCGTCGGTCTCCTCTTCCTCTGGAACGGACATCGGCTGTATTCCAGCCTTCGCGAGGGCTCGCCGCACCATCTGCTCGGCGCTGCCAACCGGGAACTGGGCGAAGCGCTGCGCGAGATGGTTCCCGAAGACGAGCCGGTCATGAGTTGGGATCCGTCCGCGGCGCTCTACGCGCGGCGCGACTGGCGGGTCCTGCCCTACGCCTCGCTCCCCGAGATCGTGCGGTACGCGGCGGCCGTCGGTTGCGAATACATCGTGTTGTCGAGATTTTACCCGGCACCGCCCGCCGTCCGAGAACTCCCTGAGAACCATCTGGTGCTCCACGTCCCCCCGGCCGTGGCCGCTTCGGGCCGCTGGCGCGTGGAGCCGACCGGGCGCGCCGACGGATACATCGCCGCTCGCCTGGAGGCGTTCTGATCGGGCTGCTCCGCGTCTCGAACGGCCCGGGCGCCCGCGAAATCCATCATACGGCCATGCACTCGATGACAGGGGACCGCGATGCGGCTCGGCACTGAAGATCGGACGATTCGGCGGACGCTGGTTTCGCTCGTCCTCGGCGCGGTCGCGTTGCGACTGCTCCTGTTCACGGGGCGCGGCGATTACGTCGCGTTCGACGAAGCCTGGTACCTGCTGCTCGGACAGAACCTGTGGTCGGGGGACGGCTATCGATTGACCGGGCTGCGCCACACGACGCTCTCCCCCCTCTTTCCGATCCTCGCCGGCGGCGTGGCTCGGGTCCTGGGCGACCCGGTCTGGGCCGGGCGCATCGTGGCCGCCGTGACGTCCGGGCTCCTCGTACTCCCGTGCTGGAGCATCTTCCGGCGCATGGCCGGCCGGCGGACGGCGCTTCTCGCGTGCGCCATCGTGGCGCTCACTCCGTCGCTGGCGCCCTTCGTCGTGCCCGAGCTGGTCGGCTGGGACCTGTGGGTCGGCGCCGAGCCGGTCTACCACCTGTCCGTCTACGCCGGGGTGGCGATCGCACTCCGTGCGATGGAGCGGCAGCGGCCGGGCGAGTGGGCGGCCGCCGGAGTCTGCCTCGGCCTGGCGTACCTGGCCCGGTCGGAGGCGGTCGTCGTGGCCGGGCTCCTCGGGCTGGCCGTTCTCGCCGTGACGATCGCGCGCGGCGCGTCAAGGCGGATCCTCCCGGCGGTCGCGGCGGTCGGCCTCGCGTTCTGCCTGGTGGCAGGGCCGTACTGGCTCTACCTGCGGGATGTCACGGGACACTGGACAC
The DNA here is from genome assembly GCA_036381495.1 of Longimicrobiales bacterium. Lineage (GTDB taxonomy): Bacteria > Gemmatimonadota > Gemmatimonadetes > Longimicrobiales > RSA9 > DASVCS01. The sequence goes on along the minus strand of DASVCS010000041.1, from coordinate 2,034 downwards.
TGACCGGCAGGGTGGTGCAGGTCGGCGTCGCCGAGACGGACGGGCCGGGGCCCTCCGACGTTATCGAGGGCATGCTATGGGCCGGGCGTCACGCGGCGTACGTCCGGGACCTCTACAGCCTCGATGCGTCCGGCACCCGGTTGGGGAGTACGTACTGGGGCGTGCCCGAAACCTCGAGCGTGGTCCCGTCGCGTGGCGCGGAGGTCGCGACGGCCGCGACCCGCGGACCCGGGTCCGACCAGAGCGCCGGGCACGGCGCGACGAAGGCCGCGCCGCTCCCGGAGGATCCCGCGGTCGCCGCCGATACGATCGGCGGCGAAGAGGCGGGGAGCGCCGGCGCGAGACCGGCGGAGCTCGGCCGGCCGCGGCTATACGTCTCGGCGTTCGGGAAACTCGTGCCCGGCGTTCTGGTTCCGTTCATCCTCCTCGGGATCGTCCTCCCGAGGCGGCGGTCGCCCGCGACGGAACTGGTCTTCAGCGTGCCGCTTCTGGGGACGAGCCTCCTCATCGCGGGGCTGGTGGCGATCGATCCGCGCACGCAGCTCTTCCTCATGCCGGCGCTGGCGTTCTACGCGGCGCGGGGCGTGCGCGCGGCCGGGGCCCTGGCCGATGCGCGCATACCCGGGCATGCCCTCCGCCGCGGACTGGTCCCCGCGCTGCTCGTGCTCGTGGCCGTCGCCTCGCTCGCGCTCGAGGATGCCAGGCGGCTGTACATGAGCCATCGCATCGAGACGGTCCATGCGTACGTCGCCGCCGAGAACCGGCGCGCCGGCGAGGAGCTGCGGGGCATCATCCCCGAAGGGCAGAGCGTGATGAGCTTCCACCCCGCGATCGCGCTGTACGCGCGACGCGACTGGCGCGCCCTGCCCATCGCTCCGCTCCCCTCGACGTTCCGCTACGCAGTGGCCACCGACTGTGAGTACATCGTCCTTTCGATGTACAACCCTTCGCCGCTGGACCCGGAGCAGATGCCGCGGCCGTTTCTCGTGGTCCCGGTTCCCGACGACCCGGCGGCGGCTCCCGATTGGCTGCTCACCCTGGCGGCCACCGGTGAGAAGGTCGCCATCGCCAGCGTCGCACCGAACTGACCGGGGGCTTTCGGCCCCGCCCGATTCGCGCCTGTCGCTGCCGGCCGCACGCCGCATTCCAGCCGGAACGGGGCTTCGCCGCCGTTCCGGCCGACGCCTGTCGGCAGCGTCGCCGGGCCGGGCGGCGATTTCCGAAGGGTGGATTACCACACTCTTTGCAAGATGCAATGCGGATCCGCCTGCCGCGGGGCGTGGTGAATGCCGGCGCAGGCGAGAAAGATCAATGACGACAACCACTTCGTTCGGGAGGGTGTGAGTGGTTCGATCCTTGCCCGGATTTCGCGCCGGGTCCGGTTCATCTACCGGTACAATCACCCCTTTTCACAAGGAGCGTTCCCATGACGCGGAACCAAAAGGGTTTCACCCTGATCGAGCTGTTGATCGTGGTCGTGATCATCGGCATTCTGGCCGCGATCGCGATCCCGAAGTTCTCCTCGGCGAGGGAGAAGGCGTACTACAGCGCGGTCAAGTCCGACCTCAAGAATCTCTCGACGCAGCAGGAGGTCTACTACTCGGGCGGCGCGTATCGGTACACCGATGACCTGACGGCGCTGTCGTACTTCCCGTCGAAGGGTGTGAGTCTGGTCGGCGGCGCGCCGCAGCTCAACGCCGACAAGTCCGGCTGGTCGGCCGCGGCGGTGCACGACGGTCTCGGCAACGGGACGTTCGGCTGCGCGATCTACTACGGCCAGAACCCGCCGCCGGTGACCGTTCCGGGTGGCGGCACGGTCGATCAGGCCGGTGTCGTGACCTGCACGGGCGGCGTCTGATCGCCGCAAGCGCACCCGGTCGTACGGGGTGTTCGGAGCGTGGCCCGTCCGGGCCACGCTCCTTTTTTGTACCCGCCCCCCGCCTTGTCCCCCCCGCCCGCCCCCCGTATCTTCCACGCCGTCGACCCCCCTCTCCCCGACACCGTCCATGGTCGTGCTTCGGTACGGGTTCAAGG
>DASVCS010000040.1:0-38164 GCA_036381495.1 Longimicrobiales bacterium | reverse complement strand
GAGGTGGACGTGCCGCTCGAGGAGCTGGCCGACATCCTGGGCGAGGAGCTCGCCCTGCCCCGCATCGAGCCGCGCGGCAAGGACCGCATCATCGCCACGCGCCTCAAGTACACCGGGGTCGCGCCGAGCGGCCCGGAGTCGCTGCGCCACTTCAAGCGCACCTACAAGCAGGCCCTGCGGCGGCAGATCGCGAGCGGCTCGTACAACTGGCGGCGCCCGGTGATCGTCCCGGTGCGCGAGGACCGCCGCTACCGCACCTGGAAGCAGGTCCCGCTCCCCGAGACCAACGCGGTCGTCATCTACATGATGGACGTGTCGGGCTCGATGGGCGACGAGCAGAAGGAGATCGTGCGCATCGAGTCCTTCTGGATCGACACCTGGCTGCGCTCACAGTACGAAGGCATCGAGAGCCGCTACATCATCCACGACGCGGTGGCGCGCGAGGTGGACCGCGACACGTTCTTCCACACGCGCGAGTCGGGCGGGACCATGATCTCGTCCGCCTACAAGCTCGCGCTCGAGATGATCGAGACCGACTACGCGCCCACCTCCTGGAACGTGTACCCGTTCCACTTCTCCGACGGCGACAACTGGAGCGCCGACGACACCCGCCTCTGCGTGGAGCTGCTGCAGAACCGCATCCTCCCGGCGGTGAACCTGTTCTGCTACGGCCAGGTGGAGAGCCCCTACGGCTCGGGCCAGTTCATCAAGGACCTGAAGGAGTCCGTCGGCCCGCGCGAGAACGTGGCGCTGTCGGAGATCGCGGACAAGGAAGCGATCTACGCCTCCATCAAGACGTTCCTCGGCACCGGGAAGTAGGCGCGCATGGACAAGCACACCCACCTGCCCTCGCACCTGCACGACATCCGCAACCGCGTGGAGGGGTACGCGCGCGCCTATGGGCTCGACTTCTTCGACACGGTCTTCGAGGTGCTCGGGTTCGACGAGATCAACATGGTGGCCGCGTACGGCGGCTTCCCGAACCGCTACCCGCACTGGCGCTTCGGGATGGACTACGAGCGGCTGTCGAAGGGCTACGAGTACGGGCTCTCGAAGATCTACGAGATGGTCATCAACAACGACCCCACGTACGCATACCTCCTCGCCGCCAACCACCTGGTCGACCAGAAGCTGGTCATGGCGCACGTGTGTGGTCACGGCGACTTCTTCAAGCACAACTTCTCGTTCCGCCACACCAACCGGAAGATGGTGGACGAGATGGCGAACCACGCCGCGCGCGTCCGGCGCTACATGGAGACGTACGGCGAGGAGGAGGTCGAGCGCTTCCTGGACCGTTGTCTCTCGCTCGACAACCTGATCGACTACAACGCGCCGCACATCCGTCGGCGCGACGACGACGCCCCGGGCTCGGAGGATCCACCGGCGCGCACGGAGCCGAAGAAGCTGCGCGCCAAGGAGTACATGGACGAGTACATCAACCCGCAGGAGGCGCTCGAAGCGGAGCGGCGACGGCTCGAAGAGGCGCAGAAACGGGACGAGCACTTCCCGCCCCGTCCGGAGAAGGATGTGATGCTCTTCCTGCTCGAGCACGCGCCGCTCCGCAACTGGGAGCGCGACATCCTCGGCATCGTGCGCGAGGAGGCGTACTACTTCGCGCCGCAGGGCCGCACCAAGATCATGAACGAGGGCTGGGCCAGCTTCTGGCACTCGAAGATCATGACCGAGCGCGTCCTGGACCCCTCGGAGCTGATCGACTACGTCGACCACCACTCCGGCACGATGGCGGTCCATCCCGGGCGGCTCAACCCGTACAAGCTCGGCATCGAGTTGTGGCGCGACATCGAGGAGCGCTGGAACAAGGGGCGCCACGGCCCCGACTGGGAAGCGTGCGACGACTTCCACGCCAAGCAGGCGTACGACACCGGCGAGATGAAAGGCCGCGAGAAGATCTTCGAGGTCCGCCGCCACTACAACGACGTCACCTTCATCGACGAGTTCCTCACGGCCGATTTCGTCCGCAAACACGGGCTCTTCAGCTACGAGTACAACCCCATGACCGGCCAGTACATCATCGCGGACCGGGATTTCCGCGCGGTCAAGGAGAAGCTGCTCTTCATGCTGACCAACTTCGGGCAGCCGTGGATCGAGGTCGTGGACGCGAACTTCCTGAACCGCGGCGAGCTGGTGTTGAGCCACCGCTACGAGGGCGTCCCGCTGAAGCAGGACTTCGCGCGGGAGACGCTCGAAAACATCCAGCACATCTGGAAGCGCCCGGTCCACATCGAGACGTACATCGATGACGAGCCGGTGCTCATGAGCTACGACGGGGTGGAGCACACGACGGAGGAGCGGGGGGAGGGGTGAGGGGGGGCGGTGCGGGCGGGGAAGCGCCGGCCCGGATTTGACGCCTGGACCGCACCATACGATTATCTTTCCATGCCTCCCCCTCTCTCGGTGGACGCCCTCGACCTCGCGCCCGAGGCCATTGCAGCGCGTTTCCGCTGGGCGCGCGAGCGAGGGCACCCCGCCTGGCTCTGGCCGGAGATTTCGGTGGTCGCGTGGCGCGCGGCGCTGGATGCCATCGAGCGAGTCGCGACGGAACTGCTGACCGATCCCCGCGCGGAGGCGCGCCTGGCGTTGCCATCCACCGGATCCGAGGCCGTGCGTGCGCTGGGTGTGGCAGCGTACACGTCGGGGCTGGGGCCACTCCTCGGGTACTGGATCGAAACCGACCGACTCGCCGCCGATGCCGATGCTGCCGCTCTGTTGCACGTCCATCTCGTCCACGGGCGAGGCCGCGCCGAGCGTTTCCGTCGGGAGTTGCGCCGCACGCTCGATGTTCTGGCCGCCGCCGAGATCCATGCGGTCGTGCTCAAAGGCGCACACACGGCGTACAGTCATTTCCCCGAACCTGGCCTCCGGCCGGCCGCCGACATCGACCTCGCGGTCGAGCCACGGCAGGTGGACGGCGCGGAACGAGCACTCGCCGCGGCCGGCTACGCGATCACGCGGCGGCAGCCCTGGCTACGACGGTCCGATTGGGTACCGCCTGGCGCGCCCACCCGGCTGCGCTCGCTAGAGGTCATCCACGCGGATGACCCGTACACCATCGACCTGCACGCCTCGCTGGACCGCGACTTCTTCGGGATCCGGACCGTGCGCCCCGGCACCGCGGATGAGGAGAGCACGAACCCATGGCCGTCCTTTCATCCTGCCGCACGGGTACTACGGCAGCCATTGCTCGCAGCCTTCCTCGCCATCCACGCCTCTGAAGGGCTGCACAACCTGACTCTGCTCCGACTGACTGAACTGGTTCTGGTGCTGCGCAAGGATAGTGCGGCGGGGCGGCTCCGGTGGGACGATTTGACTGGATTGCTCGAGGATGCGGGCGCACTGCGTTTCGCCTGCCCCGCGCTGATACTTGCCGAGCGGCTCGCGCCCGGAACGGTAGCTCCCGGGCTCCTCTCGGCCGTGGCTGACGCCGCGCCGCCGCGCATGGCGCGGCTCCTCGCGACACTCCGCCCCGCCGGCGCGCAGCGAGTCGACCGGCTCTCGCTGGGCGAACGCTTTCTCTGGGCCAGCGGGCCGATCGAACACCTGCGCCGGGCCGTCCACATGATCTGGCCGACCTCGATTCGCGGCTCGTTCGGCAAGGTACGACACATTTACGGCGAGCGCCTCTACCGGCTGCTGCGCGGCCGCGTTGCGTGGTCGTGAGCCGTTGATCATGGTCGAGGCCGCCGACCGTGTAGCGTCGTGTCAGTCGAAGATCCTCCCGCACGTCGGTGCTAACTCGACCACCCGTTCGGCCACCGCTGCGAGCGGCGCAGCCACGACCTTCCGGACGCCTCCAACACGCAAGGATTCTACCGACACCCCGGCTCGCTCGAACAACTCGCCGAAGCGCTCGTCGCCGTAGCACGGCGTGCCAGAGACGATCACCAGCGCCACGTCCGCGGCGCGCGCCTCGAACAAGGGCCGGCGCAACACGACGAGATCCGCCGAAGCACCGGTGGCGAGCGATGGTTCTGGGCACCCGAGTCTGCGGGCGGCAACTGCCCCGACGGCATCCAATAGCCGCGCGTCATCGAGGTAGCCGAGCCGCCGGGCGGCGCGCAGCTCGTCGAGCAAGGTGCCATCACCGGTGAGAAGTGCGTCCGAGCCGAGCAGCACGTCGACCCCGGGGGCCAGCAGGGCCGGTGGCGCGGTTCGTTCGAACAGGAAATGGTTGGAGGTCGGGCACCAGACGATCGCGATGCCCGCGGCGCGCGCGCGTTGGATCCCGTCGTGGTCTACGCCGACGACATGGACGGCCAGCACGCGGCGGTCGAGGAGACCGAGCGTCGCGAGTTCACGCACTTCCTCCGCTGCCTCTCGGTTCGTCCCCTCGGCCAGGTGGATGCACATCGGCCGGGCGCGCGTGGCGACGTCGCCAGCCACTGCACTCGCGAAATCCCGTTCGAACCGGAGCGAGTGCACCGTGCGCACGCGGACGACATGCACCGGGAACTCGATATCGAAGGCGGGCTCCCATGGGTCGTGGTGCACGACCGTGGTTACTCCGCCGACGAGATTCTTGAGCGCGCCGAAGAGGAGCGCCTCACGCCGGCCCAGCGCGCGTAGCCGGTCCAGTTCGGCCGCGTAGCGCGTGTGCAGATCCGTGCCCCAGGCGTACGCGTCCCGATAGGGTGGCGCGCCCAGTCGCGGGTAGTGATTTCGGTGCAGGTGGTCGTGCGCGTTGATCAGGCCGGGACGCAGCTCGCCAGGGCCGAGCGGGACGACCAGGTCGAATCGGCCGTTCGGGTCGGCGATTCGGCCTCCCGTGATGCCGATGGCGGTGCCATCATCGAACTCGAGCCGGTAATCGAGCGGCACTGCGGGTCGGTTTCTCCGTTGTGGTAAGAGCGTGCCGCGCGCGGGCATCGATGCGCTCGGCCGATCAGATTGGCGCCTACACGGAATCGCCTGCGTTCAATCTAACACTTCAATCGATTGCCAGAAGGCAGTCTGAACCCCAAGGCCAACACCAGCGGCAATCCTCTTTGCGCCTCGTACGCCGCCAGCTTTCCGGCGCGCTCGTAGAACGAGCGGATCGCCGGCCCGACGGCGCAATCGCGGCGGATTTCAAGGGTGAGCCCGGCATCGCGGGCGGCGCGCTCGTGATCCGAGGGGAGGTGGATGTAGTGCTCGATGGCGTGGAGCCGTCCCGTGGCATCGCGAAAGGTGCGCTGGTGCCCAGCGCGAGCCGCATCCGGGTGGAAGTCCGTGATGATCAGGCACGCGCCGGGCTTCGCTACCCGCGCGAATTCCCGGTAGACCGGCCCGATCTCGGCCACGTGGCCGATGGCTAACCGGCACCAGATGACGTCGAATACCGCCGCGGCGAACGGGAGCATCCGAAAATCCGTGCCAACGGCCGGCACCCCCGCGAGCGCGTTCCGTCGGCCCGCGAGCAGCATCGCCGGGACCAAATCGGCACCCACGACCCGGGCGGCACCGGCGGCGTGGAGGAGCCGTCGGCCGGTGCCGCAACCGGCATCGAGCAGCGCGCGCCCCGCGAGTCGGGGTGTCAGCGCTTCGACGGCCGCGTTCTCCAGAGAACTCACGGCGGTCTCTCGATCGTAGTGCTCCGCCCACAGCGGGTACGCCTCGGCGGCGGACAGCGGCGCCAGATCATTCGTGCCCATGTCAGAACACACGCCTGCGGCAGTCGCTACCTGCGCCGACATTCACGAAGACGGCCCAACCCATACGAGCGCGCAGTCGATGGGTGCGCAGGTTTCCCTGGTGTCGAAAGGGCCTGGCGAATATCTTCTCAAGATAGCCGTCCCCTTCGTTGCAAGCCAGTTTTCGGAGGACCCGACGAATGCGACCACTTGTCCGATGGACCGCAAGGCGCTCGTCCGGTTCGGCCTGGCGGATGATCGCAATCGCGGCCGGGGCGGCCCTCGCTCCGATCGCCTGCGGCGATGCGCCCCTGGCACCGGAACTTCCGCCGCTCACCGAGCTTCCACCAGACCTTGCAAACGTCTCCTTCGCCGCCGAGGGGCACCCCACTGCGCCGTACGCCCTCCTCGAAATCCGCCAGTCCGAAGGCTTCAGGGGCTTCGTGGCCGTGAACGCCGCTGGCCGGCCCGTGTGGTTCTTCCGAACGACCGGAAGCCCCTCGGGCGCGACGCGGCGCGCGAACGGCAACTTCGTCTTCCTGGACCACGAGCGCGGGCTGGTCGAGGTTACGATGGAAGGACAGGTGGTACGGGAACTCGCGCAGGAGGCGCGACCCGGTCGCTTCATCCATCATGACGTTACGGCGACGCCCCGCAATACGGTCCTGTTCATTGCCGAGGACACGCGGCCGTGGCGAGATACCGTCGTGACGGGCACCGCCATCTGGGAATGGAGCCCGGAGCGCGGTTCGGTCGTGCAACGCTGGAGTTCATTCGACCACCTCGATCCCGACGTCGACTGGGGTCCGCGCTCGGGGCCGTCGGATTGGCTCCACGCGAATTCCCTATCCATCGGCTCCCGCGGCAACATACTTCTCAGCATGCACTTCCTCGACCAGGTCATCTCGATCACGCCCGACTTCGGGGCCCTGGAATGGAGACTCGGCGGCGTCCGCGCGACGATCACCGTGGATGACCCCTTCTCCGGCCAGCACTCGGCCACGGAGACCGAGCCCGGCCACATTCTCCTCTTCGACAACGGCTTCGCGCGGGAGGATACGCGGTACTCCCGCGCCGTCGAGTACGAGCTCGGCGAAGCGACCGCCCACAAGGTCTGGGAGTGGAGGCCCGAACGGGACAACTGGGCCCGAGTCATCAGCTCCGCGCGTCGCCTACCCAACGGGAATACGCTGGTCGCGTTCGGAACGCAGCGCGACCCGGCGTTGGGCTCGACCGGCCCGATCGAGGTCTATGAGGTCACGCGCGACGGGGAAGTGGTCTGGCACCTGCTGTTGGGCGGCGAGATCAGTTCGATGTACCGGGCGACGCCGCTCTTCGCGTTCTAAACGACCAGAGCGGCTCGCCCGCGGGTTCGAAGCCGCGTGGCGGCTCGCTACACTCGGTCCACGGGCGCGTACCACTCCGAAATGATGCGACGACCACTCTAGACGGCCCGACGCACCTGGTGCAAGAGGGGATTCACTGGCCGTCACCGGACCTCTCCATTCCTCCTCGGGGAAGCCCGTTCCAGCCCCGTGTATGCCAGTTGCGCACCACCCGAGGCCCGTACCTCTACGCGGCGTCCCGTTCCGTACGCTCGAATTGGAGCAGCACATGGTCGCCGAGGAGCGCCAGGGGCGCCGTCAGCAGACGGTCCACCGCTTCGAACGTCGCCACGAGACGGGGGAAACGAGAGATCCACGGCTCTGCCGCGCTCGGTGGGACGAGGATTCCAATACCGCGGATCCGTCGCAGTCGGAAGTACGGCGCCAGCGCCCGCGCGACTCGCCACGGCGAGGGGTACCACACGGTGAAGTGCTCACCGCCGAGGCGCGCCGGCGCCGGCCCGGCCCGGAAGCGGCGAAACGCCGCCCTCGGATCACGCCGGATCAACTCGACGACGACTTCGCCGATGGAGCAAGGACCGAACACAACCAGTGCGCAGGACGCGCCGGGTCGCAGGAGCTTCGCCAGCGGCACGGCGACGGTTCCGAGATCCGACACACAGTTGAATGCCGCGAAATTCGAGTACGCTCCATCGTACGGCGCCAACCCCTGATCGAGGGCGCGCTCGGCGAAGGCATCCAGATCTTCCAGGACGGCCTGCTGAACGGTAGCGGCCTCGCCATAGCCCGCGCGTCGAAGCTTTTCCGATGCACGCTCGACCATGCGGGGCGATCCGTCAGTGAGCGTCACGCGATACCCGCGCTCGAGCAGGAAGAGTGCGTCCTCGCCGGTCCCCGCTCCCAGCTCGAGCAGCCGACTCGCCGGCGGGAAGACCCTCAGCAAGAACCGCCTGACCGCCCGCCGTTGCGCCGCGACGCTGCGCCACTCCCCGAAGCGCTGGTCGAAGCGGTCTGCGGTCAGATCGAACGCGCGGACCGCCGGTGGCAGAGATGATGGGGTGTTCGACTTCGTCATGTGCATCGTCCGGATCGAGCGTGATTCAGGCCATGGCCATCGCCCGTGCGCGGGCCGGTGAGTTCGGCGTAGATTTCCTCGAAGCGGGCGGATGTCCAATCCGCATCCTCGCCAAGGGCCAGCTCCTGCGCACGCCGGGCGATCGCCAGTCTTCTGGCGTCGTCGTCCAGCAGGCGTTTGATCGCGTCGGCGAGGGCATTCGCATCCGCAGTCGGCACGGACACGGCGGCTTCCGGCGCCCAATCGCGAACGTGCCCTACGGGCGTGCCCACCGTCGGGACGCCCACCGCCGCCGCTTCGAGCATTGCCACCGGCCCGGCCTCGTGACGCGATGTGACCACCATCAGATCTGCCGCGCGCACGACGGGGACCGCTCGCCGCTGGGGCAGGAACCCATGGAACGTGACCCGATCCTCGACGCCCAGGGTACGTGCCAAATGCTGCACGGCGCCGTCGGATGTGTCCTCTCCCACAAGGTCGACGCGGACCTGTCGACCGGACCGGACGAGGATGGCCAGGGCACGGAGCATTGTCCCGTGGTCCTTGACCGGTGTCAGACTGCCGACCTGCACGACGCGGGCTGGTCGATCCTCCGAGCGGGGCCGTGGAGGCTCGGGACGCCATATGCTGGCGTTCACACCGAGCGACACGCGAATCGGCTTCCCGCCGGCACGTTCCACGAGGCCCAGCATGGGGCCACTCGCCGCAGTCACACGATCGGCCCGGCGAACCACGAGGCGCGCCAACGCGCGCGTCACCCACCGCCGTGAACCGAACGGCACTTCCGGTAGCCAAACCAGTTCGCCGCCGGCGACATGTACAATGACCGGTCTCCTGCACAGCCGCGCGGCGAAGAGCGCAACCTCACCCGGGCCTCGCGCCCACATCGCATGGAAGACGTCGAACGGCGCGGTGCGATGCAGACGCAGGAGCGTGCGCACCATGCCGATCCGTCCGGGGGTTGCACCGACGTTATGGATCGTGGCGCCGAGGAGGTTCCACGTCCCCGGGCGCGATTCCTGACGCGGAACGACAACCTGGACGTCGTGACGACGCGCGAGACGCTCGATGAGCCAGAGGATCGCGGGGATGACGCGGTACTCGCCGTCACGGCTCACGCCGCCGGGCACCACGAGCGCGATTCTCATGGATCGTGCCGCGCGGGTTCCTGGGCCCCCGCGTTCGCCGCCTCCACGACGAGCGGGTTCCGGGCGCTCATGACGAGCCCGAGCGCCCGGATGGTACGTCGCAGCATATCCGAACGACGGCGCAGCGCGAAGATGATCGCCTTCCCCACCAGTGACCACGCGAGGAACGCGGTATTCAGGCGCGAGAAGCGCGGACTCTTCCGCATGAAGTAATCGAGCGCGAGCACACGCCGAAGATAGGCGTCGGCGGGGTCCAATCGATTCTCCTCCGCGCGGTGATGAAGAACCGGTAGGTCCTTGAGTACGGCGATCGGCCGCTCGCCGGGGAATCCGAGTGCGACACCGTAGTTGTCACCTATGCCGTGCGCGCCGAGCCGCTCGTCGTAAGGAGATGCGAGCAGCCAATCGCGACGGACGAGGGCCGCACCGAGGCCGTACGTCGCCGTATGCAGCACGGGGCCGCGAGCCTGTGTCACCAACGGCCAGCCGGCCAACGACCACGTATTGCCGCGAAGCCGGTACCAGCGCTTGAGCAGCATGAGTGGGAACCCACTGAGCCTGGCGCCCGTGGCGACCTCGACGTCCGCCCACACCGTCAACTGGAAGAGAAACGAGAACAGGAGATGACGGAACGACGGCGCCTGGAGGCCATGAGAGAAGCCATTCACGTCGTCGGGCTCGCATACGATGCCGGTCACGGCACCCGCGGAAGGGTGCTGATGCAAGTACTCGGTCAAACGGCGCAGGTAATCCGGCGGAGGTTCGATGTCGTCGTCGCACAGCAAGACGTGCGACCCGCGTGCGCGCCGGATCCCAATGTTCCTCTGCAAGCACACGCCCGGCAGTGTTTGCAGATATACGACGGGGAACGCATTCCGCGCAGCGCAAAGGATGGACTCGTCCAGCGGCGCATCGCTCGCGTCCACGATCACGACTTCCTCTGGTGGCCGGTCCTGCCGAGCGAGGGCTTCGAGTGTCCGCCGAAGGCTCACCCGTCGGTTTCGCGTCGGAATGACGACGGATACGATCGGACGAAAGTTCACCGACACCCCGACATCGTGGCCGGCGGACGACCCCTCCAGCATCGGCTCAGTCGGCACGTCGCGCGTCGCTCGGGGGTACACCCGGACCAGGCATGACTCTGCTCAACGTGCGATCGAGGCGCGGATGCCCGACGAACCCCATCGAAACATCGAATGGCCTCACAGCACGCGCCTGCCCGTGCTCGGCGTAATGACGACATTCGCGAGCAATTCGGCTGCGGTCCTTGACGCAATTCATGAAAGCTACGGAGTCTGGCGCGAACTCGCACGTGACACGAATGTGGTTTCCCCGTCGAACGCGGCCGTCCGGATCGTCCTCCACGACCGCCCGGCGACGAGTGCGCCTGCACTCGTCTTCGACTACCGCGTTCCGGACCCCACGCGGTTTTTCGCCATGTGGGACGGTGGAATGGGCGTAGCGGACACACAACGGCTCGAATCGGTCGCCTACGTCACGGCAGACCTCGTGGCCAACCGCGCCGAGTTCGTCGCCGGAGTCATCGAACCCCTGACGCTGTTCCTGCTCGGCGCCCTGAACCGGCAGCCGGTCCACGCCGCTGCCGTGGTTCGCGGCGGCAACGGGATCCTGCTGACAGGCCCCAGTGGTTCCGGGAAGAGTACCATCAGCTATGCTGCTCACCGTCACGGCTATTCGCTGTTGTCCGATGAGCCCGTTTACGTGCAGATGCGGCCGACCCTTCGTGTGTGGGGCCGGCGGTCGCAGGTCCGCCTTCCCGTCGAGGCGCGCACCCACTTCCCGGAGTTGCATGATCTCGCGCCCACGCGATTGCCGGGCGGCAAGATCAAGATGGTCGTCAACATCGAGGATCGGGCGCAACCGTATGCGGATCACGTTGGAATCTGCCTTCTGCGGCCCGGTTCCGGAGGGAAGCCGGCGCTCGAGCGCGCATCACCTGGAGCGGTCGTGGCTGAGCTCGTATCCGGTCTCGATCCCGGATTCGACCTGTTTGCCGACACAATCGGGGAACGGCTCGCCGCGATTGCAGAGCGAGGAGCGTGGGTGTTGCATGTCGGGCGGTCACCGTGGGACGTCCTGCCACTCCTCGACGAGATCACCGCCGAGCTGGCGAGAGACAGGTGAACACGACCGGGCGCCATAGCGCTGGAGGGGCCGAGATCAATGCGCTGCCGTGGCGCCGATCCCGCCCACCCGCCCGCGTGCTCGCGATCCGGCTGCACGCGCTGGGCGACACCGTCCTGACCCTGCCTTACCTCCATGCCCTGCGCCGCTTGCTACCGGACACCACACTGGACTTCCTCACGCGGCGTGAGGTCGCGGATATTCCCAAGAACGTCATCCTCTTCGACCGCGTTTTCGATATCGGCGGCGGCCGTGATCCTCGTCGGCAATGGCTCAGTGCGCTCACGCTGGTGCCGCGCCTCTCGCTGCAGCGCTACGACGTGATCCTGGATCTCCAGCGGAACCGTCTCAGCCGCGCGATACGGATCCTCTTGAACCCCCGGTCGTGGAGCGAGTTCGACCGTTTCTCACCGCGCCTCGCGGGCGAGCGGACCCGCGCGACCATCGAGGCGGCCGGGCTCGGCCCCTTGGAGGTTCGCCCGGATCTGGTCCTTCGCCGGAAGGATATGGGTTCGGACAAGCTCCGTGCCGCTGGCTGGAATGGCGTCAGCAACCTCGTGGTGCTCAACCCCGCGGGGGCCTTTCCCGGACGAAGTTGGCCGCTCGAATCCTATCTCCGGTTTGCCGAGCTGTGGCTCGCCCAAGTTTCCCGAGCCACCCAGTTCGTGGTGTTGGGGTTGCCCGCACTCGGCACGAGAGCCCGGTATCTGAAGGCCCGCCTTGGAAGCAGACTGCTGGACCTCACAGGGCGCACCTCCCCGTCCGAAGCCTTCGCGGTGCTCCAACGCGCCATGCTCGTGCTCTCGGAGGATTCCGGGTTGATGCACATGGCGTGGGTTTCCGGCGCGCCGACGCTCGCCCTTTTCGGCGCGAGTCGGAGTGACTGGTCCCGACCGCACGGGAACTATTCGGACTGCCTGCGTGCATGCCAGCGCGCAGAGGGCGTCTGTATCAGCGATGGGCACTGCCACGCGGGTCCGCCCACGTGCCTGCAAGAGGTTTCGCCCGAAGCGGTCGTGGAGCGCGCGCGCGTTCTCATGCGCCGCGTTGCCAACGAGCCGCGGGGCATCCATCCGGATGGGCACCCCTCTGCACCCGAGGACCGCTAGGGAGTCGGCGCATTACACCCCTGCGCCATCACCGGTTCCGGAACTCCGCCTCGACTGCCTCGAGCTCCGCCCACTGGCGATCGAAATCGCCCGAGGCCGCACCCGCGGCGAGCGCGTCGACCTCCTCGTGCAGCAAGCCGCGGATGCGACGGTAGAACTCGGTGGTGTACGTCCCGTGGAACATCATGTCGAGGTCGTCGGTGTGCTCCCAGTTGCGTTTGGCGCCGAGTTGGGCGCGGACCATGTCGTAGAACTTGGTCCCGGGGAGCGGATACGAGACGGAGACGCCGATCTCGTCGGGACGGGCCTCGCGGATGAGGTCACGGGTGAGGAGGAGGTCTTCCCACGTCTCGCCCAGGTAGCCGAGCTGGATGAACCAGGCGCTCCGAACGCCCTCGGCGCGGAGTGCGCGTGTGGCCGTCAGGATCTGTTCGATGCGCGTCCCCTTGTCCATGGCATCCAGGATCTTCTGGGAGCCGGACTCGACGCCGAGCCAGACCTCCTCCGCGCCGGCGCGCCGGAGTGCGGCGACGGTGCGGGGCTTCATGAGGTTGACCCGTGACTGGATCATGAACGGCGTGCGCGCGCCTCGCCGCTCGACCTCGTCCGCGAAGGCTTCGATCCATGCCGGGGTGAGGCCGAAGATGTCGTCGGCGAACCAGATGTGGTCGGGTGCGACCTGGTCGCGCAGGCGTCGCATCTCTTCCGCGACGCTCGCGGGCGTGCGCTGGACGTAGCGCCTGCCGAAGAGCGGCTTTGCGCACCAGTTGCACTTGTACGGACAGCCGCGGGATGTGACCATGTTCCACGAGAATCGGCCGTGGGCATCGGTCCACGCGCTGCGGTACCGTTCGACGTCGACCAGGTCCCAGGCGGGGAACGGGAGCGCATCGAGTGCCTGGAGCGGGGCGCGCGGCGCTGTTCGGCGCACGCCGGCGGCGCTCGATGGGTGGCCGTTCCCGGCCGCGTGCGCAGCCGCGGACCCGTTCGCCGCGGCGACGGGGACGAGCGGCAGCGCCGGTCGTACGCTGTTGGACGGGCCGGCTCCCCCGTTCCGGGCGCCGACGCCGGCGGGCGCTGAAGCGCGCTCCGGCAGGATCAGCCCGGCGATGCCGTCGAGCGCTGCGCCCGGATCCGTGCGCCACGCCTCCGCCAGTTCGAGGAACGTGGGCTCGACCTCACCCACGATCACCGCGTCCGCGCCGGCCTCGAGGAACAGCTCGGGGTGGTCGGTCGCGTCGGCGCCGTTGACGGCCACGCGGCAGCCGTGCGCCTTGGCCGCCCGGATCATGTCCAGTGCGGCGCGGCGCATGCGCAGCGTGCACATCTTCGTGAGGAAGTTGAAGTTGTCCTCGACGATCCCGACCACCGCCGGCCGCACCTCGCCCAGCATCGCCTCGAACGCGTCCACGCCCGACGAGAGCATGGCATCGAAGAGGTGTACGTCGAAGCCTCGCTCCCGCGCGAGCGCCGCCACGATCAGCGTCGCCAGCGGCGGGTACGGCCTCATCTTCCGGAGCTGCTTCGCGTCGTACCGGAGGTAGTACGAGTGCGCGAGCAGGAGCCGGCGAGGATCTGGCGCGATTCGGCCCACGAGTGCACCTTCCCTCTCGAGCGCGTAACTTCGCCGCGCTCGCGAGCAGCATCGCGGCGGGCGGTCTACCGCGGCAGGGCGGCCGCGCCCCCGCGCGAGCGGAGGCACGCTACGACAATTATCCTAGCGCTTCTATTAGTTACACCATCGTGCGCAGCTTGACAAGGCCGGGGGGCGGAGATGTCCCGGATGGGACCGTCGATCGCCGACGCGGCGGGCGGGTGGAAAGACCGTAGTGGTGGAGCCGGATCGATTCGCCGCGGCCGCCGCGTGGCCGGCCCGGCGCCGGCGACGTTACACGGTGGCGTTGCCGGTGCTGGGGATCCCGGTGCGCTTCCGGACGGAGTCGGCAGCGCTGCTGGCCGCGGTCGAAGCGGCGTACGGCGGCTGGCGCGGGCTCTTCGGCTGCCCGGAGTCGGACGTGCGGGCGACGACGTCGTCGCGTGTCACGGTGCTGCTGGACGAGGACGAGCACCTGCGCGCCACGCGCCGGACGCGCTTCGAGACGCGGATCGAGCACGGGCGGCTGCTGCTGGTGGCCGGGGATGCCGCGGGCTGCGCCGACCCGGGCCGCGGTGCGGCCGCGGTGCGGCTGGCTCCCGATACCGTTGCTACGCCCGGCCGCTTCCGCGAGGTGGTCGACACGTTCGTCCTCTTCCTGCTGACCCGGCGGGACCGCGCGCCGGTGCACGCCGCGGGCGTAGCGCGCGACGGGGCGGGGCTGGTGCTCGCGGGCGAGAGCGGTGCCGGCAAGAGCACGCTGGCTTACGCGGCGTTCCGCGCCGGGCTCCGCGTCCTCGGTGAAGATGCGGTATACGTGCAACTCGAGCCGCGGTTCCGGGTGTGGGGCATGGGCCGCGCCGTCCATCTGACGCCGGAGGCGGCGGCATTGTTCCCGGAGCTGGCCGGCCGCGCCGTGGTGTTGCGCGGCAATGGCAAACGCAAGGTCGCGGTCGACATCGCGCCGCCGGCGCCGCCCCCGCCGCCGGTCGAGCGCGCGGGACTCTGTCTGGTCGACCGGGGGGCGGGGCCGGTCCGGGTCGAGCCGATCGAACCGGCCGACGCGGTGGCGCGTCTCACCTCGCGACTCGATCCGGGCTTCGACCACTTTCGCGGCACCATCGCCGCGCGGCTGCACGCCATCGTCGCGGGCGGCGCCTGGATGCTGCACCTCTCGGCGGATCCCGGCGCGGCGCTGCCCTGCTTGCTCGACCTGCTCGACCGCGTGGGTGGAGGTCGCTGAGCCTCGGGCTGGGCCTGCGCCTTCTCCCCGACGCAGTGCCTAGCACCACTCTGCCACGTTCTCGGGGGTGCGCCGGAGGTGTTTGGCTTCGCCGCGCCATTTGCACTTGCGCGAGTCCCCGGGATCGGCGGCGAGCAATGGCGTGGTCGCAGGCTGTACACGGACCTGGCAGCGTAGTGCTAGGCACCGTCTCCTCCCTCACCCCGCCGGCTCATCGCCGGTATCCGGCACCGGCGCCGGAGTCCCGCAGGCCGGGCACCAGTGCCAGCGGGGTTCGAGGCGTGCGCCACAGGTGCAGTAGCGGCGGAGCGTGTGGCCGCAGGCGGGGCAGACGCGGAACGCGGTGCGGATCCCGGCGCCGCACGCGGGGCAGACGGGCGCCTCGTCGGCGAGGAGCGTGAGGAGCGGGCGGATCTCGTCGAGCGTCGTGAGGCCGGCGCGGACCTTCCGCCAGGCGTCGTGGCTGAGCGGCATCATCCCGGCGGCGCGGGCGGCATCGCGGATCGCGTCGGCCGAGGCGCGGCGGAGCAGCCGCTCGCGGACGTTTGCATCGACGACGAGGAGTTCGAAGATGCCGATGCGCCCATGGTAGCCGGTCCCGGCGCAGTGGCTACAGCCGCGGGCGTCGTGGACGCGGGTGGGCCGGGCGGGGAGCCCGAGTGCGCGCAGCTCGTCCGGCGTCGCCTCACGCTCGACGCGGCAGTGCGCGCAGAGACGGCGGGCGAGGCGCTGGGCGAGGACGCCGATGAGACCGGCGGCGATGAGGTAGCGCGGCGCACCCATCTCGGCGAGTCGCGCGACCGCGCCGGGCGCGTCGTTGGTGTGCAGCGTCGAGAGGACGAGGTGTCCGGTCAGTGCCGCGGCCATCCCGGTCTCGACGGTCTCCCGGTCACGCATCTCGCCGACCATGATGACGTCGGGGTCCTGGCGCAGTGCGGCACGGAGCGCGGCGGCGAAGGTCAGCCCGGCGCGGCGGTGGACCTGGACCTGCGTGAGCCCCGGCAGCCGGTACTCGATCGGGTCCTCGAGCGTCATGACGTTGCGGTGTTCGCGGTCGAGGGCGGCGAGTGCGGCGTAGAGCGTCGTCGTCTTGCCGCTCCCCGTGGGGCCGGTGACGAGGAGGACGCCGTGGCCGCGGCCGAGCAGCGCGGTCAGCCGCTCCTGCGTCTCGGGGTCGAAGCCCAGCACATCGAGGCGGTGGTCGGCGTTCTCCTCATCCAGCAGCCGTAGCACCACCTTCTCGCCGCCCTGCGCGGGGAGCGTCGAGACGCGCAGCCCGACCTCGCGGTCCTCGACGCGCACCGCGCTGCGCCCGTCCTGCGGCCGGCGCTTGATCGCGATGTCCATCCCCGCCATGATCTTGAGCCGACTGACCACCGCAGCGGCGGCGTGGTCGGGCAGGTCGAGCAACTCGCGCAGCACGCCGTCCACTCGCGCCCGCACGCGGAGCCCGCGGCCGTTCGGCTCGACGTGGATGTCGCTCGCGCGGACCCGCGCGGCACGATCCAGGATCAGGTCGACCAGCGCGACGATCGGCGGCGCCTCCGAGGCGCGCCGCAACGCACCGACCTCGTCCGGCTCGGACGGCTCGGGCTCCGGCGGCGACGCCGCACCCGGCGGCAGCCGCGCGACCAACGCTCGCACCGCCGCGGCGCCGTACGCGGCCGCCAGTGCATCGGCGATCGCGCTCGGTGCCGCGACGACCGGCTCGACCCGCCGCCCGGTCTGGAATTGCAGGTCGTCCAGCGCCGCCAGATCCAGTGGATCGGCCATCGCGACCCGGAGCACACGCCCACCCAGGGAGAGCGGGATCACGCGGTGGCGCAATGCGAGCGCACGCTCGACGCACTCGAGCGCCGCCGGCTCCGGCACCAGCGGCGCGGCCGCGAAGGCGAGCCGAAGCTGCACCGCCAGTGCCCGCGCCACCCGCTCCGCGTCCGCACCCCGCCGCACCAGCGCCTCGCCCAGCCGCTCCCCCGTACTCCGCTGCTCGTCGAGCGCCGCCGCCAGCTCGTCGGCACCGACCACCCCCGCGTCGAGCAGCAGCCGACCCAACACCCGCGTCGGAGCCATACCCTGCCCCGACGCATCCCGCGCCCCGCGCGCCGCGGCCGGCGCCGCAGTCGGCGCCACGGCGGGCGACGCAGCCGGCGCCGCAGGGCGGACCACCATGACTTCCTCCGGATCGGTCATCGCGCGCACATTGGCGCGGAGTGCGGGGCGGGGGAATGGCGGGGTGGGATGGGGGCTAGGGCTGGGGCTAGGGCTGGGGCTGGGGAGCCGGCGCCGGAATTATCCGCTCTTCTTCCTCGCGTCGTACCTCCTCCGCGTCGGCATCAACGCGCGAGCGTGCAGGGCTCCGGCGAAGGCGATGCAGATTCGTCGGCAGGTCGCTCGCGGCGGTGAGGGCGCGACGCGGCTCATGGACCGCTCCAGACACGTTCCAGAGAGCGAAGGCCACCAACACCGCCGCGAGCACGGTTATGCACGCAGCCATCTTGGAGCGGTTCGCCGGCGGGTTCTGAGCCACGCGCCTGCTCGCCGCGCTCGGTTCGCGAGAGCGGGCGACTCCGAAGTGACGCGACAACCGCTCCAGCCTAAACCGTCGGCGTGGCCGACAAGCTGACCGGCCGGCCTACTACTGCACCGCCCCGATCCCCGCGAGGCCTCCTGCCAGCCCCGCGAAGACCCCCGCGAGCAGACTGCCGACGATGAGCCAGAAGACCGCCACCACGATCATGGCGGGCACGGCCGCGATGGAGATCTTGACCAGCAGCGCCACGAGCCGGCCGAAGCTGATCTCGATGCCGGTGATCACGACTTCGCCGCGCCCGAGCTGCGTGGGTGTCTCCGTGTACGTCATGCCGACCTCCAGGGTAGTGGGAACGAATCAGTGGATACCGCTACGACGGCGCCGCCGCCCTATGATCTTCGGAGTCGAAGATCACGCGACCGGTCCATCCGCCGGATCCCGGGCCACGGTGTCTGCGGGCCAGTCGGTCGGTCGGGCATTCTCGCCTCCTCGGGTTGGGGGCAGGAGCGGCCGACATCGCGCCCGGTCCGCCTACCGCGCCACGTAACTCGCGAGCACGGACTGCAGCTCGTAGATATCCAGCTTCTTGTTGAATCGCTTCGCGACCGGCTCATGCGTACTCGAGATCCAGATCTTCAGCTCCGCATCGAGATCGAAGTGCCCCGCGGTCTCGATGCTGAAATGCGTGATGCTACGGTACGGAATCGAGTGGTACTCGACCTTGGCGCCCGTGAGACCCTGCCGATCGACCAGGATCAGCCGTCGGTTCGTGAATACGAAGAGGTCGCGGAATAGCTGGTACGCACGCTCGACGGTCTCTCCAGGGGCCAGAACCCGGGCGTACTCGGTTGCGATTTGCTGCGCTTCCACCTCGGATGCGTTGCCCATCAATGCGTTCATCAATCCCATGTGTGCTCTCCATTCGTAGAGGTTTGCGGATTATCACGACGCACACGCATGCCCATCGCTCACCGCGTGTCGCCGCTCAGATCGAAACGCGCGATGGCGTTACGCGTAATAGGGGCTTCCTTCCATCTGCCAGCCCATGCCTGGTTGGTCGCACATGCATTCCTACTCTGGTTGACCGTCCACGTCCCGTCCGGGTTCTGGGTGCTGGCGACCTTTATCTCCGGCGATGTGACGACGCGGCACGGCAGCCTCAGATCCGCTTCGTCGAAGGCATAGACGAAGGTCCGAACGTGCACTTTCAAAATACGATGTCGTTGCCATCGATCGACATCGTCCTCGATGTCGACCTCCTCACCTCTCACCCTTGCTCATTCGCTGCCGTGCGAACGATTTCCCCGCACTTGGACAGGATGGTCTCCACGTCCTGCTTGGCGGACTCGTCCGGGCTCACCACATCTTCACTGCCGACGCTTTCTCCTGCTACGTTGCGAAGCAGGTAGTCGATGGTGGCCCGGATATTCGTACCATTGTCATCGCGGAATATCGAGAATACGATCCGGTCCACGTATTTGATCGTGCTCTGCGGGCTGAGCGGGGAGTCCTCCCGGCCCACCTCGTGCTCGGCTTCGATCGTTCCGGCGTCCCTGTTGGCATCCGTTACCGTGTACCCTTCTGAACGTGCGGCATCGGTGATGCAGCGGAAGGCATCCGCGTCAGAAGGGGCCACGGCCTGGAAAATCAGCGGAGGGCCCACGGAAATGCACCCGGACAGGAGAAGCACGATGAGGCATGCGGGATGCTGAAGCGCCCTGCTCCGGGACATACGTACCTCCTCAGACGAGGACGTGATTCAGAACCACTCCATCTGCTCCCGCCCGATGACCTCGAGCGGCCCCCATCTTCTCGTCAGGCACGAGCGCCGCGAACAGGTTCGCCCACTCGTCCTCCTCCCGCTGGACCGGGCCGTCCACGTCCGCCCGGAACGGCTCCGCGTGGTAGTGCCTGAGGGCGATGTGGCCCACCTCGTGCGCGAGCGAGATCACCTGGTCCGCCGGATGCCGGCGGGAATCGACCGTGATGAGCAGCGTATCCGCCACGCGCCGGACGGTGACCGGCCACGGCCACGGCGCGAAATCGACACGGAGCATGAGTCCGAGCCCGGCCGCGATGCGCCGCGCGACGTCCACGAGCTGCGCGGATGCTCGGGGTACGCACGCCTGAACCCGTCGACGGTACGACGAAACTCGTGCATCGTCGCCATGAGTCTCGTCCTGCGATACGGTGGTGAAGCTGACCGCCCCCTGAAGATGCAGGGCGGGTGTGACAGTGCTGCGAGGTGCTGCTACCGCCGCCGCTCGCGTGCCACTTCGAGCAGGGCGGGGATCATGCGGTCGAGGTGGGTCTCCTCGACGCGCGTATCGGCCGTGTCCTCTCCTTTGACGGCCCCCTTCTCCACGAAATCGAACAAGGACGTGTGGCCGCCCGATTCCGCCGCGATTCTTCTAAGCGACGACGTGCGACCAACTTGAGCTACACGCCCCACCGGCGTCGGCCGGTTGCACTCGCAACAAGGTAGGGCGCGCGATGCCTGAAAGCAACGATTTGGTGGTCGCGGACCCGGCGATCGGGTCGGCCCCCGGCCGCATGAATACCGGTCGACGATCCGGAGCACCGTGTACCAACGCTGGGGCTAGCGCGGCTCCCCCGCGGGTTCGGAGCCGCGTGGCCGCTCGCCGCGCTAATGCCGCGGGCGCGTGCGACTCCGAAGTGAGGCGGCAACCGCCCTGGCGCCAGCGCTGGGCTGCGCCGCGGCCGCCCCTCCTCACCCGTGCAGCGGCCGGAACACCCACATGGTCGTCGCCAGCCAGATCGCGCCCACGACGGTGCCGCCGATCACGTCGGTCGGCCAGTGGACCGCGAGGTAGATCCGCGAGTACGAGTTGAGCAGGAAGAAGATGCCGACGGCCCAGTAGACCCAGGGGCCGTAGCCGTTGCGTCGCAGCAGCCAGGCGACGGTGAAGAGGACGGAGACGACGGCGATCGAGTGTCCGCTGGGGTAGGCGGCGAACGCGTACTGGCCGCGGAGCTCGAAGAGATCGGGACGGGGGCGGGGGATCGTGAACTTGATGCCGGGGTTGAGCATCCAGCTTCCGAGCTGGACGACGCCGAGGTGGAGCGGAGTGACGCGGTGTCCGCGGCGCCAGAGCCAGACGACGGCAATGGCGACGAGCGGTGCGAGGGTATAGTTCGTGCCCACGAGCGGGAGCCAGAGGAGGAATGGGTCGAGGTAGGGCGATACGGTGCGGTTCGCGGCGATGAGCATGTCGCGTTCCCAGGCGGCGCCATGCGTCCACCAGCCCAGGTACTGGAATGCCAGGCCGAGTGCGACACCGGCCCCGTATGCGAGGAACCAGCCGAGGGCGAGCCACCGCCACGGCAGGCGCGCGAGCCAGGCGCCGAGCGCGGCGGCGGTGTCATCCGGTCGTCGGGCCTTCACTCGCGAAGCCCCAGGGTCCGCTCTTCCTCGGCGTGCAGGCCCCGTTCGGCCTGCTCGACTTCCGGCTTGCGTGCGGCGAAGAAGCGAATCGTGTGGATCCCCGAGATGACGAAGCTCGTCCAGGCGAGTCCGGCGACGTAGCCGGCCAGGACATCCGACGGATAGTGGACGCCGAGGTAGATGCGGCTTATGCCGATGAGGAGGATCAGCACTGCGGCGAGGATCCAGGTGGCGCGGCGCAGCGTGGGCGTGGGCTCGAGCCGTCCGACCAGGTACGCGACGCTGCCGTATGCGATCATCGCGGACATGGCGTGGCCCGACGGGAACGATGTGGACCCCACCATGGTCGCCCATTCGACCACGGACGGGCGCGGTCGATCGAACAGGTCCTTGAGCGCGCTGTTGAGCACGAGTCCGCCGAGGACGGCGAAGAGGAGGAAGAACACGGAGTAGCGGTGGTGCGTCAGCCAGAGGAACACGGACACGATGACGACCATGGTCGCGAGGACCGCGCCGTTGCCGAGCGAAGTGATTTCGAGCATGATGTCATCGAGCATGGGCGTGCGGAGCGCCGCGGCGCTGCGGAGCACCCAGATGTCGAAGAGCTGCGTCGTGCCCTGCATCACGAGGTGGCTGAGCGCGGCGAAGAGGAGCGCGGCGGCGAGGCTGAACGCGAAGGCGAGGGCGAGCGCGGCGAGGACGGCGCTGTAGAAGCCGCGCACGTGCCTCGCGATGAAGCGCAGTTCGCGGTCCAGTGCACCCCGCAGCGTGCCGAGCCCCGCACTCACTCGATGACGGACGGACGCGGATTTCTTCATATGTTCGCGCGCTGGAAAGCAGGATGCGTGCCCGGACGAACGGCATGATCGAGTTCGAGGGCGTCACGAAGACGTACGGACCGGCACGGTCCAGGCCGGCGCTGGCCGACGTCACGGTCGCAGTCCCGCGCGGGAGCGTCTGGGCGGTGGTCGGGCCGAACGGCGCGGGGAAGACCACGCTGTTCGGGCTGCTCCTCGGATTCCTGCACCCGACGGCCGGGCGCGTGCGCATCGACGGGCGCGCGCCGCGGCGTTATCTCCGGGCGCGAGGCGCCGCCTACCTCCCCGAGCGGTTCCGGCTGCCGGACGGGTGGACGGTGGCCGCCGCGCTGCGCGCGCTGGCGCGGCTCGAAGGGATGGGCGCGGCCGCGGCGCGCGCGCGAGCCGATGCCCTGCTGGAACGGTTCGCCCTCGGCGCACACGCCGGCAAGCCGGTGCAGGCGCTCTCGCGCGGGCTGTTGCAGCGGGTCGGCGTGGCGCAGGCGCTGCTGGCGCCGCGCGAACTCGTCGTCCTGGACGAGCCGACCGAAGGGCTCGATCCGCTCTGGCGGATCCGGTTCCGCGCCGTGGTCGACGAGCTGCGCGCCGAGGGGCGCACCGTGCTGCTCGCGAGCCACGATCTGGCCGAAGTCGAGCGGACGGCCGATCGCGTCGTGCTCCTCGAAGCCGGCCGCGTCCGTGACGTCCTGGACGTGAGCCGCGCGCCGGATGCCGCACAGCGGTACCGGCTCGCACTGGCCGCGCCGACGCCTGCCGTCGTCGAGGCGTTTCCGGGCGCAGCAGTGGAACCGGGAGAAGACGACGTCGTGTACACGGTGACCGTCGCGGATGCGGCCGAACTCAGTGACCGGCTCGCGGCGCTGCTCGCGGCGGGCGGCATCGTCTCGGCAGTCGCGCCGGCCGCCGAGCCGCTCGAGGCCCGCGTCCGGCGCGCACTCAGCGGCGGCGCAGAATGACCAGCGGCACGGCCCGGGGGGCGGAGCGCGGCCGGGGCGGCGCGCTCCACGGATTGCGCGGCGTCGAATGATCACCGGCACGGCCTGGCTGACCATCCGCGCGCGACGGCGGCGCGTGCTGGCCCTCCTCGCCTTCGCGGGGCTGTTCCTGGCCGCCGGCGCCACTGCACGGCTGCTCGCCGCCGATGCCGAGGGCCACATCGATGCCGGCCGCCTCTTCGCCGCCGGTGGCACGCCCGGCCTCTCCGCGCTCGTTCTGACCGGCTGGCTGATCGGCCGGTTCCCGCTGATCGCGACGCTCGTCCTCACGGCCGGGATCGTCAGCGACGACCGCGCCCACGGCTTCGCCCGCATCTACGCGGTGCGGCCCACTCCGCCGCTCCGCCTCTACGGCGCGCGCTTCCTGACGCTTGCCGCGCTCGCCTTCGCCGTGAGCGCCGTGCTGCTGCCCACCTTCGACCTGCTCCTGCTCGGGACCTGGGCCGGGCCCGCCACGCTCGTGCTCATCCTGGCCAACGTCCTCGTCTTCGGCGGCCTGACCGCGCTCCTCTCGATCTGGACCCGCGGCGATGCCTGGATCACGCTGCTCCTCGCGCTCGCCGCGATCGTCTGGGACAACCTCCGCCGCGCCGGCATACTCGACGTTCCACCCGGCATCCGCGACGTCATCGGCTTCCTGCTCCCGCCCCAGGCCGCGCTCTTCGCGCTCGAGGGGGCATTCGGCTCCGCGCAGCCCATCCCCTGGGACGCATTCGTCTACGCCGTCGGCTATGCCGCGGTCATGCTCGCCATCGCCGCGTGGTCGCTCGGCCGGCGGGAGATTTGAAGGGGCGCCCGCCGTCGACCTCAGGCCGGGCGGTGCCGCAGGTCCGGAGCCGGCGGCCTGTCCTTCTCGCGCGGCTCCGTGGGAGGCGTCCTCCCGGCCAGCTTGGCCATGTGGTCGAGGAACGCGCGCTCGTTCGGGCGCAACACCTCGACACCGGCGGCTTCGACCCGCGCGAGCAGGCGCACGACCTCCTCGCGGTTGATCTCGTGGATGCGGTCGAGCGCGATGTCGTGCCACCGGTGCCGCGTCTCGTTCTCCTGCACAAGCTTCGACGTGTAATACGAATTGGGTCGCTCGACGATGCGGCGCCGGGCGCGCCGTCTGACACGCATGGCGCGCACGAAGGCGATCATCACCCCGAGCGCGACGCCCAGCGTGACGAGGCCGAGCGAAACGATGGAGACGGGATCGAGTGCGCTCATCTTCGAGAACCGGGTGCTGCGGCGCGATCCGGAGGGCGCCGGTCGCGTCCGCCGTTCACGAAGGAAAGCTACCCCACTGTCGGCTCAATGTCACGGTACGGATCGGGTCGGAAACGGGACCGTTCCCGGCCGTTCCCATCCCCGCCCGCCCCCTCTCGTGCGCGAGCGCGTGCGCGACCCGCTTTCCCCGCCACCCCATCCCGTAAACGTAAACGCTCCCGCTCCAGGCGGCGCAGCCGCCGCTCCCGCTCCCGGCCGTTCCCCGCCATGCCCGGGCCGTCCTCCCCTCCACCGCACCCCCTCCCGGGCACAACCCAGCCCCAGCCCCAGCCCTAGCCCTAGCCCGGGGCGCCCTCCGGGCGCCCCCCCTACCGATACGCCTCCGCCTGAATCGCGTACAGCTCCGCGTACTGTCCGCGCCGGGCCATGAGCTCGTCGTGCGTGCCGGCCTCGGTGACGCGGGCGCCGTCGAGCACGATGATGAAGTCGGCCATGCGGATGGTGCTGAAGCGGTGGGAGACGAGGATGGTGATGCGGTCGTCGCGTGTGGCGGCGGCGTAGCGTTCGAAGAGCGCGTGTTCGGTCTCGGCATCGAGTGCGGCGGTCGGCTCGTCGAGGATGAGGACGAGCGGCTGCTCGCGCATGAAGCCGCGGGCGAGCGCGAGCTTCTGCCACTGACCGAAGCTGAGATCGACGCCGCCCGGCCACGCGGGGCCGAGCTGGGTGTCGAGGCCGCGGGCGAGGTGCTCGATCACATCCTCCGCACCGGCGCGGTCGACGGCGGCCGTGACGGCGGCCGCGTCGTCGAGCCGCGGCACATCGCCCAAGCCGACGGTGTGTTTCGCGATGAACTCGAAGCGGACGAAGTCCTGGAACGCGCCGGCGAGGCGTGCGCGCCACGCGTCGGGGGGCATGCGCGCGAGGTCGACGCCATCGACCGTGATGCGCCCGTGCGTCGGTGCGTACATCCGGCACAGCAGTTTGACGAGCGTGGTCTTGCCCGCGCCGTTCTCGCCGACAATGGCGATGACGGCGCCGGGCGCGAGGTGCAGGTCGATGTCTTCGAGTACGACGCGGTCGGTCCCGGGATATGCGAACGAGACGTGCTCGAAGCGGATGCCCTGTGTGATCCGCTCCGGCACGGGTGCATCCGCGTCCCGCACGAGCGCGGCGGCGTAGTCTTCGAGCCAGGCCAGACGCCGCGAGCCGTCCAGCCAGACGCCGCGCAGGAACCCGATCTCGCCGACGGTCGCGCCGATGTAGGCCGAGAGCCGGGATCCCGCCGCCAGCACGAGCAGCACGTCGCCTGGCGTCGCCGCGACGGCCGAGGCGACGAACACGACGGCGCCGACGTACGCGCCGCCGAAGATGGCCCAACCCAGGGCGTGCCAGGCCGCGCTGCCGCGGCGCGCCGCGGCGACGGGCCGGTACCAGCGTTCCCAGCTCTCGCGCCGCTCGGCGACGAGGCGTTCACCGATCCGGGTCACGCGCACCTCCTTGCCGGGCGGCGCGGTGGTCGCCAGGTCGAAGAGGTGCCGCGCCAGTCGGTTGGCCGCCGCGCCGCGCTCCTCGGCGGCCCGCTCGACACCCGGCCGCCAGGCGGAGCTCAGGACCGTCGGCAACGCGAACACGGCGAGGAGCGCGAGCGCGGGGTGGATGGAGACGAGCAGCGCCAGCGTCACGCCCAGGCGCAGGATCCAGCCGCCGGTCGCGAACACCGACATGTACATGTGATCCAGCACGAACACCTGGTCGCGCAGCACGGCGAGGCGGTCGAGGACCTCCGCACGCTCGTGGTGTTCGATCGTGGCGACGGATGCCTGGAGCCGCGCCACGTGTGCCTCGAGCGCAATGCTCACGCGGTCGCGGAAGTGGCGCTGGACGCGGGTACTGGTCAGGTTCAGGACCCAGGTGGCCACGGCGGATGCGGCGAGTCCGGCGGCGGAGACGAGGACGAGACCACGGCTGCCTTCGAGCACTCCATCGGCCAGGAACTTGAGCCAGAGCGCGAGCAGTGCGTCCGGCAGCGCGGCGAGCAGTGCGAGGCCGAACGAGACGGAGAGCAGGAGCGGCTCCGCCTGGTAGCCGCGCTTCAGCGCGCGGCCCATCGAGGCGAGTGCAGGCGGCAGGGGCACCCGGTCAGTCGAGCGCATCGAGCGCCTCCCCCTCGTCGTCCTCGCCGAAGCGCGATGCCTGGAGCTCGAACATCGTGCGGTAGCGCCCGCCCGCGGCCATCAGCTCATCGTGCGTGCCGAGTTCGACGACCCGGCCGTGTTCGAGCACGCAGATGCGGTCCGCGTGGCGCACCGTCGAGAAGCGGTGCGAGATCAGGATCGTCGTGACGTGACGCGTGGCCGCGAGGATCCGCTCGAAGATCTCGGCCTCGCCCCGGACATCGAGCTGTGCCGTCGGCTCGTCGAGCAGTACGAGCCCCGCGCCGAGGCGCACCGCGCAGAGCGCACGCGCGAGCGCGACCCGCTGCCACTGTCCGCCCGAGAGGTCCGTGCCGCCGGGATAGCCGCGCGCGAGCACCGTGTCGAGATCGGCCAGATGCGCGGCGCCGGCCTCCTCGAGTGCCGCGCGGATGACGTCGTCGGGCGCGCCGCCGGGCGCCACGTTGTCGCGCAGCGGCAGTTCGAAGCGGATGAAGTCCTGGAAGACCGCGGTCACGCGCGCGCGCCAGCCCTCGACGTCCAGCGTGCGCAGGTCCACGCCATCCACTTCGATCGCGCCGGCCTGCGGGTCGTAGAGACGGCAGAGCAGCTTGGCGAGCGTCGTCTTCCCCGCGCCGTTCTGGCCGACGATCGCGAGCGACGAACCGGCGGGGATCACGAGGTCGAAGCCGTCCAGTACCGGCGCCCCGCCGGCCGGGTAGCCGAAGCGGACGTCGCGAAAGCGGATCTCGCGCGCCGGCATCCCCGCCGCCGAGCGAGTGCCGCGGACGAGCGCGCCGGCGGGCGCCATCGCGTCCTGGAGCCGGAGCACCGCCGCGGCGGGCGCGCCCGCGCCGTCCAACGCCCACGACAGGCCGCCGAACGCGATCGCGCTCGCGCCGATCGCAGCGGTCGCGAAGGTGACGAGCCGGCCGAGCGCGAGGCCGCCATCGGCCGCGGCCGCGGCCATGGACCAGAACACGACGAGGTTCGCGGCGAGCACGAGCAGGAGGCTCCAGAGCACGGGCCGCTCGCGCAGCCGCGTCGCCTGCCAGCGGAGCTCGAAGAGCCGCCATCGCCGCGAGCGGAACCGCTCGACGACCCAGTCCGCGAGCCCGAACAGCCGCAGCTCCTTCGCGGCGCGCGGCTCGACCGCGAGCCGGTACGCATAATCCGCGTGCCGCTCCGCCTCGCGCACCTCTTCGGTCTCACGATCCTTCCAGACGGCGCTCTCGCGCAGGAACCAGTGCGTCACGAGCCACGCACCGGCGAGCAGGGGTGGCGCCCACCACGCGTACGCGGCGAGGACCGCGGCGGAGGCGAGCCCGCCGAGCAACTGGACCAGCTCGCTCGCGACGAAGTCCATCGCGATGTGCAGCGGCGGGCCGCTGATGGCCAGATCGAAGTCGCGGGCCATCGTGAGGTCGGCCGTGAGCTTCGGATCCTCGAGGTGACCCATCCCCGGCGGCTGCACGCACGCCGTCGTGAGCCGATCGTAGAGCCACGCCGCGGTCCGGCTCCCGAGGTTCGCGCAGACCGCCTGGTGAACCGGCGTGAGCACCTGGAGCAGCACGAAGATCGCGCCCACCAGCGCAAGCGGCGCCGTGAGTCCGGCGCCGGCCTCGATCGCGCCCACCAGCGCGCCCATGGCCACGGCGAACCCCGCCGGCAGCAGTCCGCGCAGCAGCAGGAGCGCCCACCAGGCGAGCGCCAGTGTGCGGTCGGCACGCGGCAATACGCGGAGGGACTGCCATTCGTTGCTCGCGCGGATGCGCTCGATCATCGGGATGCCTCGCCGCGCGCTACAGCTTCCGGAGCCGCTCCGACAGCCCGGGGTGGGTGGACATGAGCCGTTCCACCCGGCCGGGGTCCGATGCGACGCCGTTGAGGTCGTGCAACCGGGTCAGCGCCCGCGCGTACAGCTCGGCGCCGACCCACCGCGCGGCCGTGCGGTCCGCCTCGACTTCGTGCCTGCGCGTGGAAGGGAGCGACCACACCAGGGCCAGCACCACCCAGGCCGCCATCACCGCGATGACGAGCGTCACCGGTCCGCCGCCCAGACCCAGCGAGGTCAGCAGCGTCCGCACCCCGAACAGCCCCACGCCGCTGATGACCACGCCGGCGGCGGTACGCCAGAAGTTGCGCGACAGGTGACGATGCTCGAGGTGCGCCAACTCGTGGGCCACGATCGCCGCCACCTCGTCGGCCGGGGCCTGATTCAGGAGCGCGTCCGTCACGAACACCCAGCGCACCCCTGGCAATATCCCCGACACCATCGCGTTCGCCGCGCCCCATGGCGCGGGAACGCGGTAGAGCCGGCCGAGCCGTACGCCACTCGCCTCGCCCAGCCGCGCCAGCGCGTCCGCCAGTCCGGCGTCATCGAGCGGGCGTGCGCGATATAATACCCTGACGAGCAGCGGGTACACACCGTAGACGATGGCCAGTCCGGCGATCATGCCCGCGCCACCCATCGCGGCGCGCAGCCATGCCGGAGCCGCCTCCAGCCGCGCAGCCAGGACGACCGCCGCGGTGAACACGCTAATGCCAATGCCGTAGCCGATGACTTGCAGCGCGGCGGTTCGGGCGAGCACCGCGATCGCTCGTTTCCCACGGAGTCGCTCGCCCGACCGGCGGACCTCGAGTTGCGCGAACGGAAGGAAGATCGACACCAGCAGCGCGGCCGTGGCCACCGACAGCACCAGGACCGGGCCGGCGCCCGGCAACTCGCCCTCCCCGCTGCGGGCGAACAGTGCGACGCACAGAACCCAGCAGACGGCGCCCGCGACGGCCTCCGGGTAGAGCGCCCGCATCACGGCACGCCGGTCCGGCGGTACACCGCTCGCGGCCCGCATCGCGCGGCGCACCGCCACCCGAACGCAGAGCTGCGCGAGCAGCGCATGCGCGCCGACCAGCACCGCCGTTCCGGCCAGCAGCCGCACCGACGCCGTCATCACGATCCCCCCACGTCACCCACCAGGTGACCGACTGTGATGAGGAGCAGGATGAACGTCCCGACCGCGCCTACCGCGCGGATCCGCGGCACCGCAGAGACCCGGTGCATTGCTTCGACCGCGAGCGAGGCCGTCACTGCGTAGGCCGCCCAGCGGACGTCGCCCATGATGCTCACGGGCCCGCGCGCCATCGCTACCCGTGTCGCATCGACCAACTCGCGCGGCGTGCTCGCCGCGGCAAGGCCCGCAAAGGCCGAACCGTCCGACATCAGGAGGACGACGCTCATCACCAATGAGTACACGATCACCGGCGCATAAGCCAGGCCGAGCCAGCCGAACAGCGGCCGAGCGACATCACGCCCGGCCAGGAGCACCGATGAACCCGCGAGCCACACCCACCCTGCAAGGAAGACCAGCACCTCCATCAGCACGTTTACGACTGCCGCGCCGTACATACCCCACGAGACGCCCGGACGCAACGCCACGGGCACGGACGGATAGAGCTGCCGGAACAACGCCACCTGGTTGATGAGCATGAGCGCCAGGTGCGTGCCGAACATCAGCAGACCACAGAACACCAGGTCCGATGTCGGAAGCGCCGCGAACCAGGCGATCGGTCGCGACACGCGGGGAAACCGCCGGGAATCGATCCGCTCGGACGGCACGCGTAGATCTCCTACGGTGTGAGACGGGTCGCCAGAGTTCCGGTCACGAACACCTCGACCACCGCTGCCACGCCGATCAGGCCGAAACCCAGCGCGATACGCCGTACGACCGCCCGCCGGTAGCCCGCAGCGAAGCCGAGCGAGTCCCATCTCAGCTTGTGGTATACCACACCGGCGGCCTCGAATTGCAGTGAGCTGAGCAATACGAACCCCGGAAACTCGAAGATCGTGTGCGGAACGGTCAGCGCGAGCAACTGATTCGGGGCCACCCCCACGGCGAGCGCCCTCATCGCGAGGTGTGCAACCGAAAAGCCCGTCAGGAAGAGCTGAACGAGCGCGGCTACGCCAAGCGAAACGACGCCGACCAGAAGCTGAAGCCCCACGGCCCCGTTCGTGACCGCGATCCGGATGAGCAACCGAAAAGCGTCCGGGTCAACCGGCCGCGCGGCCGGTTGACCCGGTGCTCCCGCACCCGCCCGCCCGACCGGGAACGCGAGGCCCGCTGCGATCCCGGCCGACAACAGCACGGCGGCGAGTACGATCGAGAATCGCGTCAGGCGAATCTCAGAGCGCGCCGACTCCGGCACCGATCGCCCCACCGACCACAGCGCCGATCGGTCCACCGCCGCTGCCGATCATTGCCCCGATCTTCGCGCCGGCCCACGCGCCGCCCTCGGCACCGAGGTACCCCACGGCACCGGCGGCCGCCCACTCCGCTCCCTCTCCCGCCCCGAGCTTCCTCGCGACCCACCACCCGGCCCGCGGCGTGCTCATCGTCGCAACCGCGACGATCGCTGCTGCGGCCACCAGCATCATCCCAGCCTTGCGCTTCTTCATGAGATGCCTCCGGATTGAATGGAATTGTGGTGGAGTTCGGGTAGGCGCCGACGGGACCGAGGTCGGCGAAGCGACACGGTGCCACCGCCGTGCCCGGAAGAAAACGGTACATTCGCCGCGCGCGCAACGCGAGAGTTTTATTGGCCGACGGGAATATGGCGAATATCGGGTGCGATACCGGCATTACGGACAGCAGTCTCGGTGCGTCGGCCCGCTCGACCTCCAACCGGCCCCGATGCGACATCTTCAGCAGGCCATGCCGCAAAGCGCCGCCGGATCGAGGGAGGCCACCGAGGGCCGAGGGGAGAGGACCTCCCAGGGGGTTGACACGCACCGGCACACCCGTAGCTTTCCGGTGTTCCGCGAGAATGCGGGGTCCCGCCCCGCGTGCCGCCGCGGCTCGCGGGCGTGCGGCGGCAGGAGTGAACCGCAGGCGTCCACGACACACATCGGCGAAGACGGCGCATGCTGCGAGCGTCCGGACTTGCGAAATATTTCGGAGGCAAGCGCGCGCTCGGCCCGGTCACGTTCGAGATCGGCCGGGGCGAGACCGTCGGGTTTCTCGGCCTGAACGGCGTCGGGAAGTCCACGCTGCTGCGCATCGTCGCGACGGACCTGCGCCCGTCCGCGGGCGCGCTCGAAGTCGACGGCATCGATGCGGTGCGCGACCCGCACGCCGTGCGCCGCCGGCTCGGGTTCCTGCCGCAGGTGCCGCCGCTCTACCCCGAGATGACCGTGGGCGAGTTCCTGCGCTTCGCCGGCCGCATCCGCGGCATGGAGGACGACGCGCTCGAGCGTCGCATCCCCGCGGTCGAGGAGCTGACGCACGTCGGCGAGGTCCGTGACGAGCCGGTGCGGCACCTCTCGCTCGGCTACCGCCAGCGCGTGGGCGTGGCGCAGGCCATCATCCACGACCCCGAACTGCTGATCCTGGACGAGCCCACGCACGGACTCGATCCCGCGCAGGTGGTCGAGATGCGCGCGCTGCTGCACGCACTCAAGGAGCGCCACACGGTGCTCCTGTCGAGCCACAACCTGCCGGAGATCAGCCAGAGCTGCGACCGGCTGCTGGTGCTCGATGCCGGCCGGGTGATCGCGCAGGGGAGCGAGGAGGAGCTGTCCGCGCGGCTGCTCGGCGCGCGGCGCATCGAAGTGACGGTCCGCGCTTCGGCGGGCGCGGACGCGGTCGCGGCATGCCTGCGCGCGGTGGACGGCGTGCGCGACGTCGCGCCCGCGTCGCTCGCGGGCGGCGGCCCGAACGACGTCGCCTTCACGGTCGAGGCCACGGACGATGTGCGCGCCGAGGTCTGCCGCGCGCTCGTGCTCGCGGGCCACGATGTCGTGCGGCTCGACGAGAGCCGTGAGAAACTGGAGACCATCTTCCTCGAGTTGGTGCAGGAACGTGCGCGCGACGCGGATCATCTTCCGGCGTGAGCTGGCGGCCTACCTGGCCAGTCCCATGGGGTGGATCGTGGCCGCCACGGTGCTGCTCCTCGACGGGCTGCTCTTCTACGCCCAGGCGCTCGGCCCGGCTGCGGGCGCGCGCCTCTCGGCCGACGTGCTGTCCCGCTTCTTCTGGACGACGAGCGGACTGGTCGCGATCGCGGCGGTCGCGCTCTCCGTGCGGCTGATCGTCGAGGAACGGCAGCTCGACACGCTGGTCCTGCTCAAGACCTCGCCCGTCCGCGACCGCGAGGTGGTGCTCGGCAAGTTCCTCTCCGCCTTCGCGTTCCTCGGCGGCATCACGGTCCTGACCATCTACATGCCGCTGCTCATCATGGTCAACGGCAAGATCTCGATCGGCCAGGTCGCGATCGGTTATCTCGGGCTCTTCCTGATCGGCGGCGCGACACTGGCCGTCGGCGTGTTCGCCTCTTCGCTCACGCGCCATCCGCTGCTCGCCGCGGCGACCGGCGCGGCGCTCACCGGGGCGCTCTTCCTCTTCTGGCCGCTGAGCTACGTGCTCGAGCCGCCGCTCTCGCACGTCTTCGCCGGCCTCTCTATCCACGGCCGTCACTTCTCCGGCTTCCAGCTCGGCGTGCTGCACCTGCGCGACGTCGTCTACTACCTGGCCACGACGTTCTTCTTCCTGCTCCTCTCGACCAAGGTGCTGGAGGCGAAGCGATGGGAGTGAGCGCCGGGGTGGTGGGTTTGCGTCGGGTCCGGGGTGGCCGGGCGTGGCCTATCCCCTCCGTGTGCCCGACGGGTCCGGTTGAAGGGCTAGGGCTAGGACTAGGGCTAGGGCTGGGGCTGGGGATTGCCCGGGGCGGGCTGCGCGGGAGGTGGATATGTCGGTGAGTCGTTCGGCGCCGTGGTGGCTGACGTGGGCGCTGCTGGGCGGTCTCGTCGCGCTGTTCCTGGGCGAGCGGGTGCTGGAGGTGATCGGGCCGGCGCGCGCCGTGTTCTCGGGGCTCGGCGCACTCGCGGTGCTCGGCTGCCTCGCCTGGCGGACGAGCTCGTGGCGCGCCGCGGAAGGCGGCGCCCGGCGCGTCGAAGCGCTGCTCCTCGCCGCCTACGCCGGTTGCGTGCTCGCGCTCGTGCTCTACCTCGTCTCGAGCGAGGACGGCATGCGCTGGCTCGGGATCGACTTCCGCCACGAGACGGAAGCGCGTTACCGGACCGTGATGCACGTCCTCTGGACGATCACGCTCGCCGTCTCGCTGCTCCCCGCGTTGGGCGCGCAGATCGCGCTCGGCGCGCACCGTCACGCCCGCGCCGCCGGTGCGGGACTCGAAGCGCTGCGCGTGCGCGGAACGGCGACGGCCGCGTTGACCGTCGCACTGGCCGGCGCGTTCCTCTTCGTGATCGGCTGGATCGCCGCCGAGCGGGATGCGACGCTGGACCTCAGCTACTTCCGCACGTCGAGCCCCGGCTCCGGCACGATCGCGATGGTCGAGGGGCTGCGCGACCCGCTGCACGTTCTGCTCTTCTTCCCGGATGTGAACCCGGTGAAGGACGAGGTGCTCGGCTATTTCCGCGCGCTCGAGCGCGCGGGCGGGCGGATCGAGATCGAGACGCACGATCGGCTCGTCGCGCCGCAGCTCGCGGAGGAGCACCGCGTCCGGCGCGATGGCACGATCCTGCTGGCCAGCGGCGGCCAGGAGCAGCGCATCGTGCTAGGCGATGAGATGTCGGTTGCGCGCTCGCGACTGCGCACACTCGACCGCGATGTGCAGCGGCAGCTCATGATGCTGCTGCGCAGACGCCGCGTGGCGTACCTGACCACCGGTCACGGCGAGTTGAACGACAGCGTGTCCGCCGGCCCACTCATGGCCGCGGGGCTCGGCGGCGTGGATGCGTTTCAGGACCTGCTCCGGATTCTGAACTACGACGTCCGTCCGCTCGGCCTCGCCGACGGATTGGGCGTGGACGTCCCGGACAATGCGGCCATGGTCGTCGTGCTCGGGCCGCGGCGGCCGTTCCTGCCCGAAGAGCTCGAGACGCTCGACCGTTACCTCGCGCGCGGCGGCTCGCTGCTGCTCGCACTCGACCCCGAGAGCGACTTCGATCCGGGGCCGCTCGTCGAGCGGCTGGGCGTGCGCTACGTGGCAGAGCCGCTCGCGGATGATCAGCAGTTCGTCCGCCGGCGCGGCAACCTCTCGGACCGACGGCTCATCATTGCACCCCGCTTCTCGTCGCACGCGGCAGTGACGACGCTGAGCCGCGCGCGCCGCGGCGGTGCGGTGCTCTTCGTCGGCGCCGGCCACCTCGAGCCGGCCGCGGATGCCGGCGCCACGGCGGGCGGTGTCACGGCGGCCGCGAGCGAGCCGGCCGCGCCCGGGGCGCCGCGCCCCGACTTCGTCGTCCGCTCGCTCCCCTCGACCTTCGCCGACCGGAACGGCAACTTCCAGTTCGACGAAGGGACCGAGCAGCGGCGCTCGTACAACCTGGTCGCGGCGGTCGAGGTCGAGGCGCCGCCTGCCACGCTCGCCAAGGCGGCGCCGGGCGCAGCGGGCGCCGAGGCCGGCGACAATGGAGCGGCCGCGGACACGGAGGACGGCGGCGCGGCGGATCGTGGCGCGGCCGCCACGGACGATGACGCGCGCAGCGCCCGCCCCATGCGCGCGCTGGTCTACGCAGACGCCGAGATGTTCACGGACGCCGTGCTGCGCAGTCTCGGACTGAACGCCGCCCTCGTCGCCGATGGCGTGAAGTGGCTCGGCGGCGAAGAGGCGCTGGCGGGCGTGGCCGAGTCCGAGGAGGACGTGCCGATTCAGCACACCAAGGCCGAGGACGTGATCTGGTTCTACTCGACGATCCTGGGCGCGCCGGCGCTCGTCCTCGCGTTCGGCCTGATCGGCGTCTGGCGCCGGCGCCGGCGGGGAGGAGTCGCGGCATGAAGGTGAAGGAGCCCGTCGTCTACGCCGTCCTGCTGGTCTTCGCGCTCGGCTTCGCCTACCAGACGTGGACGCGCGATGAGAGCGCCAACGCGGCGTCCGGCGACGTCGTCCTCTGGGAGGAGTCGACCGACGCCTTCGTCTCGGCCGATTACCACGCCGCCGACCGGTCCGTCCACGTCGAACGGCGCGGGACGGACGACGACGCCTACCTGTGGGGCCGCGTCATCCGCACCCGCCCCACCTACCGCCCCATCGAGGGCGATTCGATGGTCCGCGTCGAGACCGTGGACACCATCGAGTTCGTCGTGGGTCCGAACGGCGATGACCTGGTCGAGGCCCTCGCCACGCCCCGCGCGCTCCGTGACCTCGGCGCGCCGGATTCGGCGCTCCGCGAGGCGTACGGCCTGGCCGACTCGACGGCGCAGATCGCGATCCGGTTCCGCGACGGAGAGCGCTCGCTCACGATCGGCGGAAGCGCCTACAGCTCGAACGACCGCTACGCGCTCGACCCCGCGACCGGGCGCGGCTACGTCCTCCCTTCGGAGACCGTCGCATTGCTCGAAGACGCGGACAGCCGCCTCCCCGAGCGCCGGCTGCACGACTTCGACCGCCGCGACCTCGTCGAGGTCGTCGTCACGGCCGGCGGAGGCGAGCGTACCCTGCGCCGCGCCGACGGCGCCGGTCCCGGCGAGGAGGTCTGGACGGCGCCCGACGCGCCCGACCGCCCCGACCAGACGTTCGCCAACTTCATGCTCCGGCTGCGCCGCCTCTCGGTCAACGAGTACCTGCCCGACGCGGATCTGTCCACCCTCGAGCCGACGCTCCGCATCGAGTACTTCGGCCCCGACCGCGAGCCGCTCGGCTTCTTCGAACTGTTCCACCGCCCGGGCGTCGAGGGCGAGGCCGCGTACGTGTTCCGCACGGAGCTGACCCGCGTGGCCGTCACGACGTACGGCAACATGGCGGAAGAAGTGGCGAGCGACGCTGCGCAGTTGTTCTGAGTTCTCTACCCGCGCGCGGCGGACCCCGGAGCTTGAAACGGCCGTTCGCGCGCGGGTTTCCTCGTCAGTAGCGCGCGAACCGCAGTTCGCGCCGCGTATCGACCGTGAAAGTCGCGCCTCTACCACGCGCACCCCGGCTACAGGATCGACTGTCACGCCCTCCACGCTTTCATTGACCTTGCCCAACAGCCGCCATACCTTGGGACGCCTCTTCCCGGCGTCATCTGCTTCCACGTCCGGCCTCGGAGTGAACCATGGTACTGACGCAGACGCAGCTCCGCCCGATGAGCTTCGGCGAGATCCTGGATGGGACGTTCTCGCTGTATCGCCGGCATTTCTTCGCGATGTTCGGCGCCGCGCTGATCGCGTTCATCCCGGGGTGGCTGCTCTATGCCGCGGTCATGGCGCGCGTGTCGTGGGTCGATTCGCAGGTTCCGCCGCCGGACGCGCTCCCGATCGCGCTGCTCGCGGGGCTGGTCGGAATCGTGGGGTTCGCGCTCGCCATGGGCGCGCTGACGTGGCAGGTCTCGCGGGCGTATCTTGGGGAGCCGGTCTCGATCGGCGATGCGCTGGGCAGTGGCTTCGGTCGGATCCTGGCGCTGCTTGTCGTGCTGTTCCTCGCATATCTGGCGCTGCTCGGGCCGACGGTATTGGCCGGGGCGGTCGCGGCGATCCTGATCCCGACGCTCGCCGCGACCGGCGCCGGCATCATCGTGGGGGGCGTGGTCGGATTCCTCGCGGTCGCCGTGGCGCTGGTTCTGACGCCCATCGTGGCGAGCGGGTTGTTCGCGGTGGTCCCGGCGGTGATCGTCGAGAGGAAGGGACCGATCGCCGCGCTCCGCCGTTCCTGGGCGTTGTCGAAGGGCGCATGGCTGCGGATCATGGGAGTGCTGGGCGTTAGCTGGCTCATCGCGATCATGCCGTCGTTCGCCGTGGGGATCGTGGGTGGCATCGGCGCCGTGCTGTTCGGCTCGGGGACGGGGACGGTCAGCACGGTGCATCTCTACGTGCAGCAGGGGTTGAGTTCGGTGGTCTGGGCACTGACGTTCCCGTTCCTCATCGGGTGCACCGTGCTCCAGTACTACGACCGCCGGATCCGGCAGGAGGGCTACGACCTGGAGGTGGCGGCGGAATCGCTCGCTGCGGTCGATTGACGTGAATCCACAAGCGCTGCCAACGGCGGACCAGATCGAGCGGGCGCTGGCCGGCGTGTTCGCCCGGCCGGAGTTCGTGCCGCGCGAGCCGTCCCTGCTCGCGCGTCTGTTCCAGCGCGCGTGGGACGCGCTCACGGGACTGCTCGCGCGGCTGGTCGCCGGGCTGGACCCGTCGAATACGCCGCTGCCGGTGTTGTGGGCGGTGATCGGCGTGCTGGCGGCCGCGGCGGCTGTCCTCGCCGTTCGGTTCGGCGGCGTTGCGCTCCGGGCGTGGCGCGCCCGCGACCGCTCGGCCGGCCGCCCCGCGGATGCGGCCGTCGCCAGCGGCGGCCCGGGCGCGGACGAGTGGGAGGCGCGTGCCGGACGCGCGGCGGCCCGCGGCGACTGGCGCGGCGCCGCGCTCGCACTGTATCAGGCGCTGTTGCTCCACCTCGACGCCGCGGGCGCGGTGCGTTACGACCCCTCGAAGACGCCGGGCGACTACCGCCGCGAGGCGCGGCGGCATCCGCGCGCGTTCCGCGCGCTCGATGCCTTCCTCGGTCCTTTCGAGCCGGTCGCGTTCGGCGGCCGCGCGATCGATGCGCCGGGCTACGCGCGGCTGCAGAGCACCGTGCAGGAGGCGGCAGCCCGTGGGTAGCCGCCGCGAACGCGTCCTGGTCGTCGCGCTGGTCGTCGTCATGGCGGTGCTGGCGCAGTTCGCCGCACCGGACGAGCAGCCGAGCGCGTTCGACCCCCGGCCATCCACGTTCCACAACTCGCCGAACGGCGCGCGTGCGCTCTACCTCACGCTCGAGGCCCTCGACATCCCCGTGGCA
>DASVCS010000039.1:0-6475 GCA_036381495.1 Longimicrobiales bacterium | reverse complement strand
GCGGCGCTGTGGACGGCGAGGCGTGACATGGCCACTCCCGGTCGTGGGGTCGCGATCGTGCCGAATGTGAAATCGCGCAGGGCGCCGTCGGGTTCCGCGCCCGCGGCGCCGGGATCGGTTCGCTCGCCGGTTCGGAGCCGCGTGGACGCTCGCCGCGCTCGGTCCGCGGGCGGGTGCGACTCCGAAATGATGCGACGACCGTTCTACTCCGGGGCGAGTGCCTCCGTCGGCTCGACTCCGGCCGTGCGACGCGCGGGGAGGTAGCTGGCCAGCCCGCCCGCGCCGAGCATCGTCGCGAGGACGGTCAGGAGCGTGAGCGGATCGAAGAGGCGCGAATCGTACAGGAAGATCCCGACGAGCGGCGCGGCGGCCGCCGCGAGGCCGAGTCCGAGCGCGGCGCCCAGGACGGTCAGGCGGAGTCCCGGCCACGTGATGGTCCGAACCAGCCGGCGAGGTTCGGCGCCGAGTGCGAGCCGGATGCCGATCTCGCGCCTGCGCCGTGCCACGAGTTCGGCGACCAGGCCGAAGAGTCCGATGACCGAGATCAGCAGGGCGGCGGCGGCGAGGAAGAGCAGGACGCGCGCGAGGATCCAGCGGATCCGGGCCGCCAGGCCGAATTCGGCCGCCAGCGTCGTCGCCCGGGCGACCGCGGGCGCGGGGGTGGTCGCGGCGAGCCGGTCGCGGACGGCCGGGAGCCGCTCGAGCGCCGGACCATCCGTCCGCACCAGGATCTCCGGCGTTCTCATGCGTGCCTGGGCCGCGGAGAGGTAGACCTCTTCGACGCGTCGAACCCGGGTGCCGCGCCGGCCGTCGACGACCTGGTTGCGGTCGGCGACGACGCCGATGATGCGGATCGCGGGGCCATCCGCCCCGAGCGTCAGGCGTCTGCCGAGCACCTGCTCGCCCCGCCAGAGCCGCTCGGCCCCGCTGCGCGTGATCAGCCCGACCAGCGGCGCGCCGGCCGTATCGCCCGGCGCGAAGCCGCGCCCCTCGACGCGCTCGAGGCCCATCGCCCGGAGGTAGTCGGGCCCGACGACCCTCACGTCCGCGCGCAGCCCCAACGCGAACAGGCTCCGGCCGTTCACGAACGGTCGCACATCCAGCGGATCGCGCGCGTCGCCCACGACCGGTCCGGAAACCAGGCCGGACAGGCCTCCCTCGTACGAGACGGCCGCCACGCCATCGAGCGCGGCGACGGCCGCGCGGCAGCGCTCGAGCCGGCCGGCGAGCGCCGCGGCATGGAGCCCGGACCGTTCCGCCGACTCCGCTTCCGGCGGGGCGAGGCGGAGCGCGAGGATGTTGGCCGCCGGGTAGCCGGGATCGACCGCGCCCAGGTGTGCGGCCGTCGAAACGAAGAGCGCGGTGAGGCCGACGAGGAGGGTCGAGATCGCGACCTGTGCGCCCACGAGCCGGCGCCGCCGTCGCTGCTCCGCGCGGCCGGGCGTGAGCCCGGCGGCCGCCCCCCGGAGCGTCCCTTCGAGCGAGAGCCGCGAGGCGCGCTTCGCCGGCCCGAGGCCGAAGAGGAACACGGCGCCGAGCGAGGCCGCGGTCGTGAAGAGCACCACGCGCCCGTCCAGCCGGAGCGCGAACCACGAAGGCATGTTCGCGCCGAGCAGCCGCGGCAGGATCGCCATCCCGATGCGCGCCAGCCCGAGCCCCAACGCCCCGCCCAGCAGCGCCAGGATCGTGCTCTCGGCGAGTGAACGGCCGAGCAGGCGGCCGGGCCCGGCGCCCAGCGCGGCGCGGACCGCGAGCTCGCC
Organism: Longimicrobiales bacterium; assembly: GCA_036381495.1. GTDB lineage: Bacteria > Gemmatimonadota > Gemmatimonadetes > Longimicrobiales > RSA9 > DASVCS01. Next base: position 4,715 of record DASVCS010000039.1, on the reverse strand, counting down.
GCGGCGCCGGACATGCCAGACCGTGACGAGCGCGGCCACGTTCGTCGCGACCAGCAGGAGCAGCAGGATCCCCGACGCGAAGAAGAACCACGAGATGATCCCGAGCCCGCCCCCGCTGCGCTGGACGACCTCGTCCCTGAGCTCGAGTCGGGGGCCCACGCCCATGCCCTCGCGCTCCGCGAGCGAGGCCGACAGCCGGTCCAGCTCCCCGCGCGCCTCATCGAGAGAGATGCCGGGCGCGAGCCGCGCGACCGTGTTCACCGTCTCGGCGTCACTCGCGGCGGCCAGCTCCGGGACGACGAGCCAGAGCCGCGCGGACTGCGGGAAGCCGAAGCCCGGCGGCATCACCGCCGCCACCCGCGTCTCCTGCCCGGCGACCACGATCGTGCGGCCCACCACGTCCGGATCGCCACCGAACGCCCCGCGCCAGAGCCCATCGCTCAGGACTACGAGGCGCGGCGAGTCCGGCGCGCCCGCGACGGGGACCGCGCCCAGCGCCGGCGCCACGCCCAGCAGCGCGAGCAGGCCGGGCGTGATGCGCGCTCCCTCGGCGACGCGCACCTCGCCATCCATCGATAAACGGATCTCGTCCGGGCGGTAGCCCTCGATCCCCGCGAACGACGCCGCCGTCATCGACCGGAGCGCCCGGAACGTGCCGCTCGTCACCTCCGCATAGCTGTATTCGCCGACTCGGGCCTCGTTCAGCGCCACCAGCGTGCCGGGATCGCCGTACGACAGCGGCCGCAACAGGAGGCCGTCCAGCAACGAGAAGAACGTCGCGGCCGCGCCGATGCCGAGGCCGAGCACCAGCACCACCGCGAGCGTCAGCCCCCGGCCCTTGCGGACCGAGCGGAGCGCGTGGGTCAGCTCGTGAATCGTGCGCCAGGCGATGTCGCTCATGGTTCAGCCTCCCGGGGTTCGGGATCGTAGGTGTCGCCGTGGGATCGGACCCGATGGCGATCCTCGGTGGGCCGGTACGCCATCGCGCGGCACGCATCGAGGGGCGTGCGTCGCGGGGTCGAGAGAACGTGCGCGACACGTCGTCGCGTCTGCGCACGGGGTCGGCGGCGCGTCGCGGGAGCCGCGGCAACCGGTCGCGCCGCCCCGGATAATAGGTTGCGCGCCCGGATAATAGGTTGCGGGCACGGATAATAGGTTGCGGGCACGGTGCGGACAAGCGATGAGGCCAGCGGCCTTACCGCCGTCCCGGACTTGACGACAAACTCCGTAAGCAATAACTTACCGTCAGCGTATGCTTACCGAACGGATGTGGACGGCACTGGGGGATCCGACGAGGCGTGCGATCCTCGAACGCCTCGCCGACCGGCCTTGCGCGGTCGGTGAGCTGGCCGCCGGTCTGCCGGTCAGTCGGCCGGCGGTTTCACAGCATCTCAAGGTGCTGAAGGATGCGGGGTTGGTGGTCGACCGGCCCGCCGGCAATCGCCGCATCTACCACGTCGACCCGGACGCGCTGGACGCGCTTCGCGCGCAGCTCGACCGGTTCTGGAGCAGAGTCCTGACGACCTACAAGGAGGTCGTCGAACAACCAACCGGAGGGGCCTCCATGACCACGCAGACGAAGGGAACATCGGTACGCACGCAGATCGTCGTCGCGGCGCCCGTCGAGCGGGCGTTCCAAGTCTTCACGGAGCAGTTCGATCGCATTAAGCCCCGCGAGCACAACACGCTCGGCGTCGAGATCGCGGAGACGGTGTTCGAGCGGCGGGTGGGCGGTCACGTCTACGACCGCGGGGTGGATGGGAGCGAGTGCCGTTGGGCGCGCGTCCTCGCGTACGAGCCGCCGCATCGCGTCGTGATCAGTTGGGACATCAGCCCGCAGTGGCGGATCGAAACGGATCTCGAGAAGACCAGCGAGGTCGAAATCCGCTTCATCGCCGAATCACCCGAACGGACACGGGTCGAGCTCGAGCACCGCAACCTGGAGCGCCACGGCGCGGGCTGGGAGGCGACGCGCGACGGTGTGGCGGCCGAGAGCGGCTGGCCGCTCTACCTCCAGCGGTTCGCCGACCTCTTCGAGGACTGAGCGGTGCGCGCCGGCGCCCGCGTCGAAGGCGGGCGCCGGCGGCTGCCCCCGCCGCCCTACCCCGGACTCGCGATCTGGATCAGGTTGCCGCAGGTGTCGTCGAAGACGGCCGTCGTGACGGGTCCCATCGAGGTGGGCTTCTGCGTGAAACGGACGCCCCGCGCGCTCAGCCGCTCGTACGTCGCCTGGACGTCGTCGACGCCGAACGACGTGAACGGGATGCCGTCCTCCATCAGCGCACGCTTGAACGGGCCCACGGCGGGATGGCCGTCGGGCTCCAGCACCAGCTCCGGCCCCTCGGGGTCTTCGGGCGAGACGACGGTCAGCCAGCGCGCCTCACCCAGCGGGATGTCCGCCTTCTTCACGAAGCCGAGCACCTCGGTGTAGAACTTCAGCGCCTTCTCCTGGTCGTCCACGAGGACGCTCGTGACCACGATTCGCATCCCGTCCCTCCTTTTCAGTCTTCGATCGGCCAGCGCTCGGTGATCGCCCGCAACGGACTCGTGTCGAGATAGTGGAACTTGTATCTGCCTTCCCGCCTCGTGATCACCAGGCCGGCCGACTCGAGGACGTCCAGGTGCTGCGAGATCGCCTGGCGAGACATGCTCAGCCCGTGCTTCATGATGAGCCGGGTGCACAGCTCGAACAGCGTCTGCCCGTCCCGCTCCCGCAGCTCATCGAGAATCGCTCGCCGCGCCGGCGCCGCAAGCGCCGTGTAGACATCGCTCACGCGGGGGAGTATCTGCAAGTGACGGCTTGCATGTCAAGCCCCGGGCCCCGGTCGCGGCCGGCGGCGCGCCTGGGGCAAGCGCCGGCGGCGGTCGACCGACCGCGTGCGTCATGGAGCACGGGGGTCGTGGCATGGGAGTATCGGCCGAGGCGATGCAGCAGCGGCTCTACTCGGATGTCTCCGGGCGGATGATTCGATAACGGACGAGGTAGCGGACGTCCAGGTCGTCCTTGACGATCGCCCAGAGGTGGTTCCGGTCTCTCGAGCCGGTCAGGCCAACGGCGGCCGGCGGCAATTCGACGGTCGCCAGAGGATTCAGCGTCGAATCCGTGACGAGATAGTGGCGCGGGGGGGCACCGACGAGCAGTACGTCCCTGTCGATCCACCGCGTGCCGTCCGCGCCGTATGCCACACCGGTCGCCGGGATCAGGAAGTCCGGTAGCTCGAAGTACTCGAGCGCCACCTCTGCATGCTTCCTTGATCCGGGACCGGGCCTGAACCGGGAGCGCAATTCGTCACGGAGGCTGTCCTTGACCGATTCCGGCAGCACCACCGGGCGGTAGCGGAACCGGCGCTCGGCCACGACCGTCCCGTCCGGGTGACGGATCGTCACGCGGAACTCGCCGACATCCGCGCGGGTCTCCGCCGAGGGCGCCACCTCGATGATCTCGTTGCGCTCGCCGTCGTACCCGAGCTGGGGGAGCCGACGGATCTGAGGAGAGGGGACGACATTCATTCCCTCGGCATCCGCCTGCGTGATGATGTACCCGGAGTCCCTGGTGTACGTGAACAGCGTGTCCATGCGGGTCCCCGAGCGGTTCCTGCGCACGAACGATTGCGGGAAGGCCACCCGGCCCACGCCGTAGCCGCGGAAGGAGCTGCCGAGGGTCGGCGGGACCACCACCACGAAGTCATCGGGGCCGAGCACCTGGATGGGCATCGGCGGTTCCATGCTCGCCCCGACCGGCTCGAGCCCGAAGTCCTCCAGCAACTGTCCGTTCCCGTCGAAGAACGCGAGGTGCCGCCTCGCCCAGTCCGCGATCCAGACCGTGTCGCCGAGGAAGCCGAGGCCGACCGGTATGGTGTACTCACCGGGGCCGCCCCCCTTGCGTCCGATCTGGCGGATGTAGGTGCCGTCCGCATCGAACACCCGCACCGCGGGCAGGCGGGCGTCGATCACGTACAGCCGCCCCTGCGCGTCCACCTCGAGCCGTGGTGTCACGAACGCGTCGTACTCTCCGTTCACGCTCCCGAGCCGAAGCTCCTCCTCGAGCGTCCACCGGGGCAGATCCAGCGTGCGCAGGTCCACGACCTCCTGCCCGGCGGCCGGGCCGGGCAGGAGGACGGACAGGGCGAGCGGGATGGCCACGGCGGCCGCCCATGTGCCGGGAACTCCTCGTTCCTGTCTCATTGTCTCGCGTCCGGGAGGAAGTCAGCGGTTGCGGACTCGACCATAGATATGCCGGTGCACGGCCGCCGTCCAGACCTTTGGTCGGGGGCTGCTCGATTTCCGAGACACAGGGCGCGGCGCGGCGGCGATCGACGCGAGCGCCGCTTCCCGATCGGCGATCGCAGATCAGGACCGAGCGCTGGACCACGACGTCGACGGCGCCGCTCGGATGCGCCGGTAGACCGGCAACCAGGGCGATGACGAACTCCGCCCGACGGCTCCGCCGCGTCGAAATCGCCACCCTTCGTTCGACGCACGGGTAGAACCGGGATTCGAGGCGCCGGCCGGAGGGTCCGGCACCCCGGTTCGGGAACCCTAACCGCGAGGAGATGAGACGATGCGATTCATGGTGCTGGTCAAGGCCGACGAGCGGTCCGAGGCGGGCGTGATGCCGACCGAAGAGGAGTTCAGGACGATGGGCGAATACAACGAGGCGCTGGTCAAGGCAGGCGTCCTCCTCGCCGCCGACGGGCTGCACCCCACGTCGGCCG
>DASVCS010000038.1:0-12602 GCA_036381495.1 Longimicrobiales bacterium | reverse complement strand
GCCGAACGGCGAGGCGCGCGCGACCGCCTCGTCGTAGTGGAGCGGGTTCCTGTCCCCGCTGATCTCGGTGAAGCGGACGATGTCTTCGGGCGTGATGCGGCGTGTCCGCTCCGCGCGTGCGCCGATGCGCGGAGGGCCGTTCGGCCATGCCGGCGGTCTCGGTTGGTCGGTCATCGTTGCCTGCCCGGGTTCGCGGCGTGAGTCTCCGGCCGCGTCACGCCGTGGGTCCGGCGTGGCGTCGCTCACGCGACCATCCGACGACGGCCGGGATGAGTGAGATCGCGATGATCGCGAGCACGACGAGGCTGAAGTGCTCCTCGACCACCGGCAGGTTGCCGAAGAGGTAGCCCGCGCCGGTCATCGTCGTGACCCAGAGCACGCCGCCGAACACGTTGTAAACGGCGAAGCGGCGATACTGCATTCCGGAGGCACCGGCGAGGAAGGGTGCGAAGGTGCGGACGATCGGGACGAAGCGTGCGAGCACGATCGTCTTGGCGCCGTAGCGGTCGTAGAAGCGCCGGGTCCGTTCGAGGTGCTCGGGTCGGATCCAGCGGCGCGGTCCGACCACACGCTGGCGGGTGGCGGCGCCGACCGCGTAATTGACCGCATCCCCCCCGACCGCGGCGGCGCCGAGGAGCAGGATCAGCCAGTGCAGGCCGAACGAGCCGTCGGCCGCCAGCGCGCCGGCCGCGAAGAGCAACGAATCGCCGGGCAGGAACGGCGTCACCACCAGCCCCGTCTCGGCGAAGATGACGGCGGCGAGGATGGCGTAGGCACCGCCCCGATACGCCGCGACCAGTGCGCCGAGGTGGCGATCGACGTGAAGGATCCATTCGAGCAGGTCACCCAATTTCACACCGTGACGTCAGAGGTCGAAGCCAATGGGGCCGCCGAGCCGTGCCGCGGGCGGCGTACCGGCCGCCCGCTGTACCCCGTACACGGCTGCCCTGCTCCGGGGCGCACAGCCAGATCCGCGCCCCGGAGCGGTTCGCGCGGGTCCGTCGATCATCGGGTCGCGTGCGACCTCGCGGCTCACGGCGCTCGTTCCGCGCCGGCCTCCACGCCGGCCGGGACCATCGGCGGGGCCGCCTCGGCCACCCGGATGCGCATGCCGTAGAAGGAGATCCAGACGAACACACCGGCCACGATGAGGAACGCCACGCCGAGCGCGGCGCTGATGGTCCGATCGAGTTCGACGGCCAATTCCACGGCCAGCAAGCCGAAGAGCGTGGTGAACTTGATGATCGGGTTCATGGCCACCGACGAGGTGTCCTTGAACGGGTCGCCCACCGTGTCGCCGACCACGGTGGCCGCGTGCAGCTCCGTCCCCTTCTCGTCGAGTTCGACTTCCACCAGCTTCTTGGCGTTGTCCCACGCGCCGCCGGCGTTCGCCATGAAGATCGCCTGGTAGAGCCCGAAGATGGCGATCGAGATCAGGTAGCCGATGAAGAAGAACGGCTCGAAGCAGGCGAAGGCCAGCGTCGAGAAGAAGACGGCGAGGAAGATGTTGAACATCCCCTTCTGCGCGTACTGCGTGCAGATCTCGACCACCCGTTTCGAGTCGGCCATCGAGGCCTTCTCGACGCCGTCGAGGCGGATGTTGCGCTTGATGAACTCGACGGCGCGATAGGCGCCGGTCGTGACCGCCTGCGTCGAGGCGCCCGTGAACCAGTAGATCACCGCGCCGCCCGTGATGAGACCCATGAGGAACGGCGAGTGGAGGATCGAGAGGTTTTCCAGCCCGGTGGTCAGACCCTGGGTCAGGAGCACCACGATGGAGAAGATCATGGTGGTCGCGCCCACGACCGCGGTGCCGATCAGCACCGGCTTGGCCGTCGCCTTGAAGGTGTTGCCGGCGCCGTCGTTCTCTTCCAGGAAGTGCTTGGCGCGGTCGAAGTCGACATCGAAGCCGAAGTCGCGCTTCACCTCATCGCGAACGTCGGGGATCGCCTCGATGAGCGAGAGTTCGTAGATCGACTGGGCGTTGTCCGTCACCGGACCGTAGGAATCCACGGCAATCGTGACCGGCCCCATCCCGAGGAAGCCGAAGGCGACGAGCCCGAAGGCGAAGACCGGCGCCGCGCTCATCAGCGCGCCGAGCCCCTGCGTGCTCACCCCGAAGGAGACGGCCATGAGTGCGACGATCACGAGCCCCATCCAGTAGGCGCTGAAGTTCCCGGCCGTGAGACCCGAGAGCACGTTGAGCGATGTGCCGCCCTCGCGCGAGGCGGTGACGACCTCTCTCACGTGCGCGGACTGGGTCGAGGTGAAGACCTTCACCACCTCCGGGATGATGGCGCCGGCCAGGGTGCCGCAACTGATGATGGCCGAGAGCTTCCACCAGAGCGTGCCATCGCCGAGCCCGGGGATCAGGAGCCGCGAGACCACGAACGTCAACGCCACCGACACGAGAGAGGTGACCCAAACCAGGGAGGTGAGCGGTTTCTCGAAGTCCATGACGTCCGCGTTCGCGTAACGTGCGCGCGTCATCGCCCCATGGACCAGGTAGGAGAGCACGCTCGCCAGGACCATCATGATGCGGATGCCGAAGATCCAGACCAGCAGCAGGACCTGTGCGTCCGCGCCGTGGACCGCCAGCAGGATGAACGAGATCAGCGCGACGCCGGTCACGCCGTACGTCTCGAAGCCATCGGCGGTCGGGCCCACGGAATCACCCGCGTTGTCGCCCGTGCAGTCGGCGATCACGCCGGGGTTCCGCGCATCATCCTCCTTGATCTGGAAGACGATCTTCATCAGGTCACTGCCGATGTCGGCGATCTTCGTGAAGATGCCGCCGGCAATGCGCAGCGCCGACGCGCCCAGCGACTCGCCGATCGCGAAGCCGATGAAGCAGGGCCCGGCGAAATCGGCCGGCACGAACAGCAGGATCATCAACATCAGCGCGAGTTCGACGCTGATCAGCATCGTGCCGATGCTCATCCCCGCCTGGAGCGGGATCGAGTACGTGGGGAAGGGCTTTCCTCTCAGGCTGGCGAACGCCGCCCTCGAGTTCGCGAAGGTGTTGACCCGGATCCCGAACCAGGCGACGCCCACGCTCCCCAGGATCCCGAGCACGCTCGAAACCAGGATCGCCACGACCTTCACCGCCGCCATCTCTCGCAGCATCCCGAAGTAGATCACGACGATCACGCCGATGAACAGTTCGAGAATGGCGATGAACTTCCCTTGCGTCGCCAGGTACGTCTTGCACGTCTCGTAGATCAGCTCGGAGACCTCGCGCATCGCCCGGTGGACCGGCAGCCCGGCAAGCCGCCGGTAGACGATGAGTCCGAAGGCGAGGCCGCCCAGACATACGAGGAGTCCCAGAGTCAAGAGCGTTCGGCCGTCGAGCCCGAGGACCGAAACCGCACTCAGATCCGGGAGCACGAGGTTCGCTTCGCCGCCGTGGGTCGCGGGCGCCCCCGGCGCGGCGCCCGCGACCTGTCGCATTATTCCCATGACCATGGTTTCACGGTTATCCTGAAGAAGTCACGTTTCGGCCGGAGGTGCGGCCGCCGCATCCAAGCCCGAGGATTCTCCGGATGTCGGGATCGAGCGCGTGTTCATCCCTGGTCAGCCCTTCGCCCGCGGTGCCTTCCGGACGGATCTCCTCCCGGAGCCCCGTCGCCCGAATCCGGTCCCTCCGATTTCGGCTTTAGAACGGCCACGATCACGGCAAGTGCCGCGATCATGGCGACGACGAAGACGGCGAACAACGGATCGAACGCCGCGCGCAACACGCCGGGTTCGGCCCGAGGGTCGCCTGCAAAAGACGATAACATCGAACGCCTCCAGAACATACGGTGTCGACCTGCACGAGGACACCCGCCGCGCTTGCTTCGAAGGCGCGGCGGCTCCGCCACCGTGCGAACGGGATCTCATCCCGCTCCACACAGCCGCGACACACCGTGAGGCGGTGGGAGTGTAGTCGAGTGGACCGACCGATGGCCGGCCCGTGCGGCGTCGAGCGCGCTCGCGAAATCGAGCCGCGCCAACTCCATGCTCTGTGCCCGGCTCGCCCGCGACAGCAGCGCCCGCCCGTGCGGATCGGGTGTGTGCCGGTATCGGACCGGACCGGCAGCGGACCGGAGTGACTGCGTGTCCCGCACGGTCGAGAACGATACCACGACGCCGGCACTGCCGAGACAAACGTGCGCCAGAGGGAAGTAGCCGCGTTCCAGCTCCACGTGGCCGGGGAGTTCGGTCGTGACGGCGTCCGTGTGGGAATCGCCGCCGGCCGCGCGCGCGGCGCCCGCCAGGCCGAGGATGACCGGGAGGAGCAATACGAACGGCAGCGGGGCGCGGCGCAGGGTCGGCAAGAAGGCCCTTCGACCGGAAGCGATGGGTTGTCGGGTTCGGGGCGCGCGCGGGCGCGCCGTAGCTGTTTGCCCGAATAGGATATCCGGGTCCCCGGCCGCGGTCAAGGTCGGGAGGACGACGGCGGCGGGCGTGGAGGCGCGATGCCGGGCCGCGACACGAGAGCCTTGCGCCGGTCGCGCCGCCGTCGCATCCATGGGGCGCTCCGATGGCGGCCGCCCTGATTTTTCGTGCGGCGGCCCGGCACCGCGCACGTAGCGGAGCCGCCCATCTTCCGGTCGTCCCATCGTCGACTTCGAAACCGCTACATCATCATGAGGTCGCGAACGATTCTGTGCCCCTCGCTCGTTGTCGTACTCGCGTGTTCCCCGGACGGGCCGGGGAGCGGCGCACCGGCCAGTGGCGCCGCGGAAGCGGGTCTGGCGGCCGACTCCGTGCCGTTGCTCGACATCGCGGGCACGGTGACCCCGACTCGGCGGCCTTCCTCCTCGCCGGATCGGGCGTGCGGCTCTCCAGCGGCGTGATCGCCATCGCGGACGTGTACGACGCGGCGGTTCGCTTCTTCGATCCCGCGGGCCGGCTGATCCGCAAGGTCGGGCGGCGGGGCGGGGGGCCGGGTGAGTTCCAGAGTCCGACGTGGCTCGGGCGGTGCGGGGCCGACTCGGTCTTCGTCTGGGATGCGTCTCTGAGTCGTATGGCAGTCATCGACCCGGCCGGCGGCATGGCCAGGATGGCGCAGTTCCCGGGGAGTCCGACCATGGTCCGGTGCTCGCGGCGCGGCACGTTCGCCGCCTTCATGGGGCAGTCCAACGCCACGCGGTTCGGCCCCGAGAGATGGGCCATTCGGTACGCATCACAGCTCTGGCTGTTGGATGCGCAGGGCGACACGATCCGCTCTCTCGGGGAGATGCCGTTGGGCGAGTTCCGCCCGCTCGGCCGGGTCACACAACTGGCGATGACCGACGACCGCGTGTACGTGGGCACGGCGGACTCGGCGTCCGTCGACGTCTACGGGCTCGACGGCCGGCGCCTGACCACGCTCGCGGTCGGGATCCCCGCCCGCGCGCCCACCCGGCCCGACTACGAGCGGGCGATCGATGTCATGGTGCGGCCCTTCCCGGGGCGCGGTGACCAACAGTCCATGAGGCGCATGCTGCTCGAGATCCCCATGCCCGAGCTCATGCCGCCGTACTTCGGGCTCTTCGGGGATCCGGCCGGCACGCTCTGGGTCGTCACCTCGGGGCCGGCGGAGCCGACGATGCTGCGCGCGATCGCGCCGGACGGCCGGATCCTCGGAGATGTGCGTCTTCCGGTCGCGCTCGAGGTCTTCGAGGTGGGTCGCGACTACATCCTCGGCGCGTACCAGGATGAGTCCGGCGAGCAGCACGTGGCCATGTATCGGCTCCGCCGCGGCGCGTAGACCGGTTGCCGCATCAGTTCGGATTCGTGCACTGCGGCCGCAAGTGCATCGCGGGCGGCCGCGCACCTCCGAACCGGCGGGCAGATGCTCTAGCGAACGGGGGTGCCTGCCGCGTGGGACGGGCGCCCTTTCCTACGGCCAGTACTCGACGCCGCCCGCCAGCCCGCCCACCACCAGCTCCAGCCGTCCATCCGCGTTTAGGTCGACGAACGCCGGCGCGGCGTAGGGCACGTTCGGCAGCGTCGCGCTCTCATCCTTCACGAAGCGCGGCGCGTGTACGTCGCCTTCGTTACGGTAGAGCACGATGTCCCCGGCCTCGCTTCCGACCACGAGATCGAGGTCGCCATCGCCGTCCAGGTCGGCGAGCGCGGGGAAGCTGCGGCGGCCGGCGTCGATATCGAGGTATTCGTCGCTGACGAGCGTGAAGCGCGGCTCGTGCGCGGAGCCATCGTTGCGGTAGTAGTTCAGCGTCCCACCGGCCTCGCCCACGATCAGGTCGAGGTCGCCATCGCCGTCCAGGTCGCCGGTCGCGGGCGTGGTATGGCTGCCGCGCGTGAGCGTGATGAACGCGGAGTCGGCCAGGACCCAACGGGGCTCGCTCGCGGTGCCGTCGTTGCGGAAGAACGCGATCCCCTTGTTCCACGACCCGAGCAGCAGGTCCAGATCGTCGTCGCCGTCCAGGTCCGCGAATGCGGGCGCGAGGTGATAGGCCTCGCGCAGCGCGAGCGTGTCCCGGAGCGCGAAGCGCGGCGACGTCGCGCTCCCGGTGTTCTCGAAGCGGTAGACGCGCCCCGAGTTCAATGCGACGGGGTCGATCTTGTTTGCGAGGTAGAGGTCGAGATCACCATCGCCGTCCGTGTCCGCGAACGCCGGGATGCTCTCGCTGCCCACGTCGATCGAGGTCAGGAAACGACGCGTGCGCAGCCGCAGCGCTCCGCTCTCGACGCGTTCGAAGAAGTAGAAGTTGTCCGCCGCCGTCCTCGTGGGGTTGAACGCGCCGCCGAGCACGCCGAGGAAGAGGTCGAGGTCGCCGTCGGCGTCCGGATCCGTGAGGACCGGCACGTTGTACCCGCTGGTGCGGAGCGAGTCCGCCGAGGCCGCGGGCACCTGCACGGGCTCGCCGCGCATCGAGGGCGCGACGCACGAGCCGGTGTTCTCGATGAAGAGGACGCCCGGCTCGAAGTAATCGCCCCAGAACAGGTCCTGGTCGCCGTCCGCATCGACGTCCGCGAACTCCATGCTGTTCGCGCCGTGGCGCGCGCTCGGGATGATCTGCCCGATGATCAGGATCCCCTCGAACCGGTCGGTCACGAAGCGGAACCGCGGCAGACCGTCCGGGCCCGGGTCCGCGAGCTCGTAACGGCGCACGGTCCCGTCCACGCGCCCCAGGAAGAGGTCCAGGCGGCCGTCGCAGTCGATGTCGGTCAGGTTCGGGATGTTCTGGCGATCCGCGAAGACCGCCGCACCCTCGACGTCGCGCACCGAGTCCGTGGCCAGGACGAATTCCGCGCGGCGCGGCGTGCCGTCGTTGCGGTAGTACCGGATGTAGCTGTAGCGCTGCTCGGCCAGCAGGTCCAGATCCCCATCGCCATCGAGATCGACGAACCGGCTCCACTCGCCGACGTCCAGCCCCTGGTAACGGTCCGTACGCCAGACGAACGGCCCGACCGCCGCGCCGCCCCGGTTCTCGAAGAACATCAGCGCGCCCGACCGCTCCTGCACGAAGAGGTCGAGATCGTCGTCCCCATCGATGTCGACGAACTGCGGGCGCGGCACGTTGAACCCGCCGAGGAACGGGAACGCGTACGGCACGCCGTTCTCGTCGAGGACGACGAAGGGGGCGACATCGCGCCCCCCACTGGCGGCCGTGCCGCCCGCCGCCGGATCGCCGGGCGTCCCTGGCGATGCGGCCGGGCCGGCGCCTCCGCCCGTGCCCGCGGCACAGCCGGCGAGGAGCAGAGCGCACCCGAGGCGCATCGCGGAGCTGAACCACCGCCCGCGCGCATGCGCGCGGGCGGGTGGCGGCACTTCAGCGGACACCGGCGATGGCCATACCGGTCGGGCCGCGGCCGACGGGGATGACGTCCGTCACCGCGCGCGTCGCCGCATCGATCACGACGACCGTGCCCGGGGGCTTGCTCCCGGCCGCCGCGCCCTCCGGGATGTACGTGCCCTGCGTGTTGCTGTTCGAGACGAACACGCGCCGGCCGTCGGGCGAGACGATGGCGGCGTAGGGCTCGGCGAAGCCCTGCCCCTCGACGGTCGCGACGGTCTGCCGGCGCTGGATGTCCACGACCGAGACCGTGTTGTCGCCGCGGTTCGGGACGTAGACCTGGCGGCCGTCGGGCGAGAACGCCGGCAGCCACGGCAGCTCGCCGACCTCGATGGTCGCGACGTAGCGCGGCGCCGCGGGATCGCTCAGGTCGAAGACCCGCAGCTCGGGCGTGTGCATGGTGACGACCAATGTCTTGCCATCCGGCGAGATGGCCGAGTGTCCGAGCACGTAGTTCGGCCCCTCGAACGGTACCACCCGGACTTCGCCCGTCTTGACGTCGATCACGGCCATCTGGTTGACCGCCAGACTCGCCGTGTAGACGTACGCGCCGGACGGCTGGATGCTGAGCGCATGTGGCCGCGGGAAGAGGACGTCGATCTCCTCCGCGTCCATATCGGAGCGGCGGATCTCGGCGATCCGGGGCGGCGGGTTGACCGCGCTCATCGAGCGGGTGGCGTAGAGCAGCTCGCCGCCGGGATGCAGCGCGATCAGCCCCGCAACCTCGACGTCGGCCTGGCCGAGCACCCTGTCATCGGCCGAGAACTTGACCACCTTGTTGTCGCCGATCAGCGAGACGTACCAGGCCGAGCCGTCCGGCTCGACCGCAACGTCGTGCGGCTTCGCGTTGGCCGAGAAGCCGTAGTCCTGGAGCCGGACGGTGCGCAGCACTTCGAGCGTGCCGACGTCGATCACGCTCACCGTCGCAGCGTCCTGGTTGGTCACGTAGAGCAGCGCGGGCGCGCCGGGCCGTCCGCCCGGCCCGCCCGCGGCCGCGCCCCGGGCGTGCGCGGTGCCACCCGGACCCGGGGATGCGGCCCCCGCGAGCAACATCGCCGCGACGGCGAGCACCGCCCCCCCGGTCCGCCCGACCGCCCCGCTCTCCCGTCCCAACCAGGATGCCGCCCTCCCTAGTCCCAGCCCTAGCCCCAGCCCCAGCCCTCCACCAGGGCGCCCTCGCACGACCCGTCTCTCTCTCATAATCAGCACCTCACGAAGTCGGCCGACCCGGCGTCTTGCGGATCAGGAACAATCCCTGTTCGATGCCGCTGACCGCGATCACGCCGCTCTCGAAGAACGGATAATTGCTCCACGAGCCGTGGAAGCCGGGCTCGTTCGCCGCGTACGGCGCGACATCGAGGTAGCCCACCTCGACCGGGTTCGCCGGGTCGCTGATGTCCAGGATCCGGAGTCCGCTCGAGTAGTTCGACTGGTACATCAGGTTGCCGCGGATGTAGAGGTTGTGGTCCGTGGCCGCCGTGGTGCCCAGGTGCTGTGCCAGGAGCTGCGGGTCATCCAGGTCGGTGAGGTCCCAGATCAGCGTCCGCGTCTTGCTCGCGCCGCCCTGCAACTCGTCCAGCTCGTCATCCATGTACAGGTAGCGCTGGTCTTCGGTGAACCAGCCCTGGTGCGTGTACGCGACGTTGGGGTACGAGACGCGCGAGACCGCGATCGGGTTCTTCTTGTCCGTCACGTCCGCGATCGAGACCGCGGTCTCGTTGAAGCCGATGCAGATCTCGTGACCCTGGTAATCCTGGTCCGGACCGTGATAGACCACGCACTGCGCGTCGTGCGAGTAGCCGGTGCCGGCGCGGCCGGTCTGGGGATCCGCGAAGCAGCCGGCGAAGACCGGGTTCTCCGGGTCGCGGATGTCGATCATGTGCAGGCCGCCACCGCACGTCTCGCCGCCCGAGCTGCTGCCGATCGGGTAGGCGAAGCCGGTCTCGGTGTTGATCGCGATGTTGTGCGCGCTGTGGATCCGGTGGTACGTCGTGTCCGGATCGAAGGTGATCGGCTGCCCGGCGTACTCGCGCAGCCGTGTCAGGTCGAAGACCTGCATCCCGTGCTCGCCCGCCGCATCCGCGACGATGAAGGCGTGGTCCTTATAGACCTTGATGTCGCGCCAGCTACTCTCGGGCGAGCCCTCGGTCCGGGGCAGATCGCCGACGTAGACCGGGTTCTCCGGGTCGGTGATGTCGACGAACGCCGTGCCGTCCGTGCGGCCGACCAGTGCGTATTCGTGGCCGGTCTCGGGGTCGGTCCACCCCCAGATGTCGTTGAGGTGCGTGCCGCGATCCCCCCCGATCGCGCTGATCGGCAGGAACGCGACCAGCTCGACCCCCTTGCAGTCGTAGATCGCGGCCATCCCATCCCGACACGCGACCGCGCCGCCGACCACGGGCGCCATCTCCTCCGGCTCGCTGAGCAGCGTGTTGCGCTGGATCCACTGGCCCTCCGCCGCGCCGGGCTCGAAGACGATCGCCGTGCCGGCGCCGTTGTCGGCGCCGACGACGCCGACGACCGCGAGCTCATCGCTCGCCGCGACCACGGCGGCGAATGCATCGCCGCGCTCGATGCCCTCCGCGCCGAGCTTGCGCGAAGCCAGCCAGCCCTCGCCGCTGCCGTCGCCCTCGAAGACGTAGACCGCGCCTTGGAAGCGCGATGCGCCGGGGGCGCCCACCCAGAGCGCGTCGCCCGTGGGCGCGATCGAGGCGCCGAACGCGGTGCGCCGGCCTCCGTCGAAGGCCGTCAGGCGCGCCGTCGACTCCCACTCGCCCGACTCCTCGTCCAGCCGGAACGCGTACACCGCGCCGATCGAGCCGCCGGCCAGCGGCGCGCCCACGAACGCCTCCGCGCCACGCATGGCCAGTGCGCCGCCGAAGCCGGCGGGCGCATCGAGCCCCCTCGCTTCGAGGCGACCCGTCTCGCGCCACGCGTCGCCTTCGAGGCGGAAGGCGTACACCGCGCCCAGCCCGTCGCCCTTGCGGGCGGCGCCGATCAGCGCGCGTCCGTTCGCGACGGCGATCGCGGAGCCGAAGACGTCCTGCGCCGCGCCGTCGCTCGCCTCGAGCTTGCCCGCCGCCGACCACGTGCCGCCCTCCCGGCGGTACACGTAGACGGCGCCCTTGCGCTCCATCTGCCCGGGCGCGCCCACCAGCAGGAAGTCGCCCGAGAGCGCCAGGCTCGCGCCGAACGCATCACCGGCCGCGCCATCCGCCGGCACCAGCCGCAGCGCCTGCCGCCACGCATCGCCCGACCGCTCGAAGATGTAGACCGCGCCGGTGCCGCCGTTCTGCGCCGCCGCGCCGACGACCAGCGTCCCGCCCTCGACCGCGAGCGAGGCGCCGAAGCCATCCGAGTTCTCGGCATCCGACGCCCGGAGCTGCGTCCGCTCGACCCACGCGCCGTCCGCGCCACGCCCGTACACGTAGACCATGCCCGGCCGCAACGTGTTCTGCGGCTCGCCGATGAAGACGACGCCGTCGCCGATCGCGATCGCCGCGCCGAAGCCGGCCATCTGCGCCGCCAGCGGATCCGCCGGCTCGAGCGGACGGAACGTCTGCGCCTCCGCGCGCACCGCCCACGCGAGCAGCGGCACGCAGAACAGCGCGAGGCGCGGGAGAACGAATGACTCTCTCATAGGGGACCTCGTTCGACTGGATTGGGCTCGGCGCGGCCCCGGATGCCGAGATGCGTGGGGACCGCCGTCGCGAACAATATAGGGTCGGACCGGCGGGTACGACAGGCGGGCCGGCGGACGCCTCTCTCCGTACCACGGGCCTCGGCTGCCGGCTCGGATGCACCGCGATCAGGCCCGGACCGAGATCCTTGCACTTCCGATGGGCTCGGTGCAATCTTGGGCGCGGGCACGACGGTGGCGCCCGTACCGCTACGCCTCCCTCCAACCACGAGGCCGATCATGACACCGGCCGGCTCATCTCCCACCGGCGACGGCGCCCGGACAATCGCGGCGGCGATGTACCGGCGCCACCGGGCGCGACTGCACCAGGACGCGCTCCGCTACATCGGATCCCCGGATGTCGCGGAGGATATGGTCCAGGAGGTCTTCCGACGTCTCCTCGAGCACCCTGAACGGCTCCGCGAACGGCGGCTCGATCTCGGCTATCTCCGCACGGCGGTGCGAAACGAGGCGCGCCACTGGATCGGGCGCCAGCGGATCCGGCGCGACTGGCTGGAGACGGCGCGCTGGATTCCGCGTCCCCTGGCCTCCTCGCCGGCCGACGAGTTCCGCGCACGAACGCTGGCCGCCGAGCTGTCCCAGGCGATCGATGCGCTACCGCCGCGCTGCGGCCAGACGTTCCGGCTCGTACGGATCGAGGGGCGCACACCGCGAGGCCGCCCGCGCCATGGGCGTTTCGATCAAGACGGTCGAGGAGCAGATCCGGCGTGGGAACCGGCTCCTACGCGAGAAGCTGGCGGACTACGTGCGCGGCGCGTGACCGGTATGGCCGCTGGCGGTCAGGCCGTGGGAGGGGGTTGTAGGGGTTTTGGGTGGCTCACGGGTTCTATGTAGTGGACGGGTCAACTCGACCGATTGCCGCGCGAGCGCCGCGCCAACGACATCGGTGTGCCCGCGGCAAGCGGATCGATGCCAACGCGGAGAACGGCATGGGGGTATCGGGTAGGCGCATGCATTGGCTCGTGGCTGCGGTCGCGCTGGTCGCGGTGCCGACCGCCCGCGGACAGGAAGTGATCGAGATCCCATCGGAGCCGGCGTGCCCCGAGTGCACGATCCGTCTCGAACAAGTCGTGGTGCTGGGGGATGCGGAAGGGCCCGGGATCATCGAGAGC
>DASVCS010000037.1:0-23586 GCA_036381495.1 Longimicrobiales bacterium | reverse complement strand
GACCCCGACGGCGGCGACCTGCGCCAGCACACCTTCCACACCGACTACGAGGTCCGCTCGCCCGCACTCGATGACGGCCGCATCGTCTACCAGCACGGCGCCGACCTGCGGCTCCTCGACCTGCGCACGGGCGAGGACCGGCTCGTCCCGATCCGCCTGGCCTCCGACTTCGACCACCTGCGCGAACGCTGGGTCGAAGCGCCCATGGACTGGGTCACCGCCGCCCACCTCTCCCCCACCGGCGACCGCGTCGTCCTCACCGCGCGCGGCCAGGTCTTCGTCGCGCCCGCGGGCGACGGCCGCATCGCACAGGCATCGCGCAACCCCGGCGTCCGCTACCGCGCCGCACGATTCCTCCCCGACGGCCGCTCGCTCGTCGTCCTCTCCGACGAGAGCGGCGAGATCGAGCTGTGGCGCCTGCCCGCCAACGGCGTCGGCACACCGACCCAGCTCACCGACGATGGCACCATCCTCCGCTGGGAGGCCATCCCCTCGCCCGACGGCCACTGGATCGCACACCACGACAAGAACCAGCAACTCTGGCTGTACGACGTCGAGACGGGCGAGCAGCGGCGGATCGCCACGTCGCAGGAGGGCGGTTTCGACGACCTCGCCTGGTCGCCCGACTCCCGCTGGCTCGCCTTTACCGAAATTGCGCCCAGCTCGTTTCGACAAATCCAGCTCTACGATGTCGAATCGGGAACGAAGACCGCGCTGACCAGCGACCGATACGACAGCTACGCGCCCGCGTGGAGCCCCGATGGCGACTGGATCTACTTCCTCTCGGACCGCCACTTCGAGTCGCTCGTCGGCAGCCCCTGGGGCCCGCGCCAGCCGGAGCCGTTCTTCGACCGCCAGACGAAGATCTACGAAGTCGCGCTCCGCAAAGGCCTACGCTCGCCCTTCCGCCCCGACGACGAGCTGGCGTCGCGGGATGAAGACGCCCAGGAGGGGAGCGCGACCGGGATGAGGATGGGGCTGGGGCTGGGGATGGGAGGGCGGCGCGGAAGCGCACGCACACCCGTCGCGCCCGCGCACAGCGGCGGACTTAGGGGCGACCACCCCAGCCCCAGCCCCAGCCCCAGCCCTAGCCCTGTCACGATCGACCTCGACGGCCTCCAGGAACGTCTCCTGGAGGTCCCGATCCCGCCCGGCAACTACGCGTCGCTGACCACGGACGGCAAGCGCCTGTACTGGCTCTCGACGGAGACCGGGCCCGAGCGCGAGCGCACGCTCACGGTGCTCGAGATCACGAACGACGACCCGAAGCCCGCGACGTTCATCGAGGACGTTCGCGGCTACGAGCTGTCGGCGGATGGAAAGAAGCTGCTGGTGCGCAAGGGCGATGCGCTGTACGTGGTGGATGCGGGCGCGAAGGCGCCGGGCGATCTTGCGGCGCACCGCGTCGACCTCTCGTCGTGGAAGCTGCGTCTGGACCCGCGCGAGGAGTGGCGCCAGATGTTCACGGAGGCGTGGCGCCTCGAACGCGACTACTTCTACGACCCCGGGATGCACGGCCTCGACTGGCCCGCGATCCGCGAGAAGTACCGCCCGCTCGCCGAGCGCGTCACCGACCGTGCCGAGTTGTCCGACGTGCTCGCGCAGATGGTCGCCGAACTGTCCGCACTGCACATCTTCGTGCGTGGCGGCGACATGCGGGAAGGCGACGACGACGTGACCCCGGCCTCGCTCGGCGCCGTGCTCGAGCGCGACGAGGCGGGCGGCGGCTACCGCGTCGTCCACGTCTACCGAAGCGACCCGGACCTGCCGTCCGAGCGCTCGCCGCTGGCCCGGCCGGGCGTCGAGGTCCGCGACGGCGACGTCATCCTGGCGGTCAACGGCGTCGCCACGCTCTCCGCGCCGGACATCGGCGCGCTGCTGCGCGACCGCGCGGGCGAGCAGGTGCTGCTGCGCGTGCGGTCGGCGGATGGCGGCGCGGAGCGCGACGTCGTCGTGGTCCCGATCACGCCGGGCGAGGAGGCCGACCTCCGCTACGACGAGTGGGAGTACACGCGTCGCCTGGCGGTGGACAGTCTGAGCGACGGCCGCATCGGCTACGTCCACCTGCGCGCCATGGGGAGCGGCAACATCGCCGAGTGGGCGCGCGGGTTCTACCCGGTCTTCAACCGCGAGGCGCTGATCATCGACGTGCGGCACAACCGCGGCGGCAACATCGACAGTTGGATCCTCGAGAAGCTGATGCGCCGCGCCTGGATGTACTGGCAGCCGCGTGTGGGCAAGCCGTACTGGAACATGCAGTACGCGTTCCGCGGTCCGATGATCGTCCTGACGGATGCGTTCACGGCGTCCGACGGAGAGGCGTTCGCGGAAGGGTTCCGGCGGCTCGGGCTGGGGAAGGTGCTCGGCACTCGCACCTGGGGCGGCGAGATCTGGCTCACCTCATCCAACATCCTGGTGGACCGCGGCATCGCGACGGCGGCCGAGTTCGGCGTCTACGGTCCCGAGGGCGAGTGGCTGATCGAGGGGCACGGCGTGGATCCCGACATCGTGGTCGACAACCTGCCGCACGCCACGTTCACGGGGGCGGACGCGCAACTCGAGGCCGCCGTCCGGCACCTGCTCGAGGCGCTGCGCGAGAACCCGGTGACCGTGCCCGCGGCGCCGCCGTACCCGGTCAAGCGGGGGTCGTAGACGGCGCGCCGTTCGCGTCCGGCCCCGTCTCATCCCCGCGGCCCAGGATCCGTTCGATGCGCCGGGTCAGCTCGAAGAGCCGGAACGGCTTCAACAGGACGGCGTCCGCCGTGCGGTAGATCTCGAGCTCGTTGCTGTCCGGGACCCAGCCGGTGATGAGGATGACGGGGAGCCGCGCCCAGCGGCGGCGGACCTGGGAGAGGAGCCAGAGTCCGGAGGGTCCGGGCATGCGGACATCGGTGATCAGCAGGTCGAAGCGGTCGGCTTCGAGGCAGGCGAGTGCCGGTCGCGCGGTGTCCGCCTCGGCGACCACCGCCCCGCGTTGCCGCAGGTGCGTGCTCACCGCACCGCGGATATCGGCATCGTCATCGACGAGCAGGATGCGCCACGCCATATGCCGTCCTCCCGCGCGCCGCGGGGCCGGCCGCCCGGTGCGGGCGGCGCAACGGCCCCGCCCCGCATCACCGCTTGCCTACCGGCACCCGCCGCCATAATCTTTTGCGTGTAACCCCGAGGAAAGTGGACGGAGTGGACAGGCCAAGATAGGCCGACTGCGCGGGCGAGTCAATGCCCGCGAATAAGGGAGCATTGCCCCTGGATCGGCTGCGCGAGGCGGTGGCGGGAGGCGTGGAGGCGCGGTCGCTCCGTCAGGTCGCACGGGATGTCGGGATGAGCCCGACGGGATTGCGGAAGTTTCTGAGCGGCGCGACGCCCTATTCGGCGACGCGGCGGAAGCTCGAGCGCTGGTACGTCCGCGAGGCGGCGCGCTACGGCGACGATCTCGGCCCCGGTTCCGCATCGGCCGCGCTGCGCATCCTGGGCCACGGCCTCCCACCCGAAGAGCGCCGCCGCGCACTGAACCAGATGCTCGACGTCCTCGAAGCCGCGCACCGCGAAGCCGGCCGCACGCCGCCCCCGTGGCTCGCCGAGCTGCGGAGGACCGCGGAGCAGGGCTAGACCGTGCGCGAGCGCGTGCGCGAGCGCGTCGCGGCCGCCGCGGCTCCGCCCTCCGATCCCGACTCCGACGCCGCCCCCGCAAACGCAAACGTAAACGTAAACGTAAACGTTCCCGCTCCCGCTCCCGCTCCCGGCCGTTCCCGGCCATGCAGGGCCGTCCCCCCCTCCACCGCACCCTCTCCCGGGAACCCCCTAGCCCCAGCCCTAGCCCTCCAACATCCCCACGATCCCGCGTTGCGCCGCGGGCAGCGCGTACGCGTCGAGCCCGGCGAGCTCGACCCACGCGACCGCGTCGTCCTCGCCGGCCGGGGTCCCTCGCGGGCGCGCGCGGCGCCGGGACTCCACCATTGCCGCGGGCTCGGCGTCGACACGGAACCGGTAGGCGTGGTAGGTGATCCGCCGGTGTGTGAAGGTGTGGGTGATCGAGCCGAGTGCGCCGTCCGGGATCGGGTCGCGGACGGCGCAGCTCCGGGCGGCGCGGGCTGCGGCGGCGGCGGGGGTTTCGCCGTCTCGCGGCTCGGCGCCGGGGAACTCCCACAATCCGCCGAGCATCCCCTCTTCGGGGCGGCGGCGGAGCAGGAGTCGGCCGGCGGGCGTGCGGACGACCGCGGTACCGACGTCGTGTTCCGGAACGGTTCGTGCGGGTCCGGTGGCCGGCCGCTGGTGGGTGGTCCCGCGCGCGCGAGCGCGGCACCACGTCGCGACGGGGCAGTCGTCGCAGCGCGGTGTCCGCGGCGTGCAGAGCGTGGCGCCCAACTCCATGAGCGCCTGGTTGAAGTCGCCGGGGCGCTCGTCGGGGACGAGTGCCGCGGCGCGGCGGCGGAGCTCGGCGGGTGTGGGATCGGGCAGGTCGTAGAGCCGGCAGAGGACGCGCCGGACGTTGCCGTCCACCGCCGCCGCCGGGATGCCGAACGCGATGCTCGCGATCGCGCCGGCCGTGTAGTCACCGATGCCGGGCAGCCGGCGCAACGCATCCGGATCGGCCGGGATCCGGCCGTGATGGCGTTCGCGGAGCACGCGCGCGGCGCGGTGCAGGTTGCGGGCGCGGGCGTAGTAGCCGAGTCCCTGCCAGTGCCGGAGCACCTCGTCGATGTCCGCATCGGCGAGCGCCGTGAGCGTGGGGAAGCGCTGCATCCAGCGTTCGTAGTACGGGATCGCGGCATCGACCCGGGTCTGCTGGAGCATGACTTCGGAGACCCACACGCGGTACGGGTCCGTGTCGGCGCGCCACGGCAGGTCGCGTCGGCGCGCGTCGTAGAAGGCGAGGAGCCGTTCGCGGACCGCGGCGATTTCGCCGTCGTCCGGCGCGCCGGCGGCAGGCGTGGGAGGCACATCGGCCGACATGGCCCTGTTCTCCTGCGATCGGATGATGTAGTGTAGTGTGGTCGTGCTCGATGGGATACACCCGTGATCCGGCGGCGCTCCGCCGGCGCCGCGGCCCGAGCTGCGGTCCGACGGAGCGGCGGGCGAGCCCGCGCGAGCGTGTGGCAACGCGCCCGCGCCGCCGCTCCCGTCCGCGTACCGCGGCGGTAGCCCCGCTCACCGGCCGGGTGGTCCCGACTCGCGGATGCCGATTCCAGGAGGCACCGATGCCCGCCGCCATGTCCTCGCCCCGGCGCCTGAGCGCGCTCCTCGCGGTCGCCCTGTTCCTCGCCGCCGCCCCCGCCGCCGCGCAGAGCGTGCGGGGAGAACTGATCGATGGAGGCACGAACACCGGCATTGCCGGCGCGACCGTGCGCCTGATGGATCCGGCCGGCCGGGAGCAGGCGCGCGCAGTCACCGACGCGGCCGGCCACTTCGCGATCCAGGCGCCGACGGTCGGGGACTACTACCTCCAGGCCGAGGCGGATGACGACCTCCTCGCGTTCTCGGCGCCGCTCGCGCTACGTGCCGCCGCCCCGGTCGAGCGCCGGCTCGTCGTCGCACCGCCCGGCGTCGGCATCTCGCTCGCCGGCACGGTCCGCGACAGCACGCGTGGCGCGCCGTTGGCGAACGCCATGGTCGTCGTGGCCGGGACCGATCGCGCAGCCCTGACCGATGCGGCCGGACGGTTCGTCCTGTCGAATGTCCCGCCGGGGACCCGGACCCTCTGGTTCCAGCACCCGCGCCTCGACTCGCTCGGCCTCCGACCCATCACCCGCACCGCCACGGTCCGCGGGCAGGACACCCCCGAGATCGCGCTCGCCACCCCCTCGACGCGCACCATCTACACCGACGCGTGCGGCGCCGACGCGGAGCAGGGACGCGCCGTCGTCATCGGCTTCGTGCGCGATGCACGCTCGGGCATCCGCCTCTCCGAGGCCGGCGTCCACTTCCAGTGGGCGGCCCCCTCCACGCCGCCCGGCGAGGTCACCGTGCAAACCGATGCCGCCGGCCGCTACCGCGCCTGCGGGATCCCCATGAAGGCATCCGTCCGCGCCGTCGTCTCGGTCGGCGGCCTCACCGACGAAGCCTGGTTCCACATCGGGACCGACCCGCTCGTCGCATTCGACCTCGAAATCCTCGACCGCACTCCCGCACACATCGTCGGGCAGGTCGTCGACCACGAGACGTCGGAACCCATCGCTGCCGCCGCGGTCAGCCTCCACGGCCTCCGCGTCGGCGGCATCACCGATGCCCACGGCCGCTTCCACTTCGACGACGTGCCGCCCGGCACGTACCTCTTCGAGGTCCGCCACATCGCCTACGGGACCACCACCGACTCGATCGTGATCCCGCCCGATGCGTCGCTCCGCATCGACGTCCGGCTCGCCAAACAGGCCATCGCCCTCGAACCCATCACCGTCACCGTCCAGTCCGAGTGGCTCGAAAACGCCGGCTTCTACCGCCGCCGCGAGTTGGGCCTCGGCCGCTTCGCCACACGCGCCGAAATCACCGAGATGCACCCGCTGGTCGTCACCGACGTGCTCCGCCGCTTCCCCGGCATCACCATCGCCCCCGTGCCCCTCGGCGGCCTGACACAATACGTCGCGCTCGGCCGCGGCAACTGCCGCCTCGATTACGTCATCGACGGCATCATGGTCCCGGCCTTCGATGTCAATACCTTGCAGCCCGAATGGATCGAGGGGCTCGAGATCCACCTCGGTCCCACGGCGCCGCTCCAGTTCGGCATCACGGACTGCGGCATGATCATCATCTGGACCCGCGACCCCGGACAGGCGTAGCGGGCAGGGAGTCGAATTCCATGCGACTGACCACATACAGCAAGTACCGCGGCGGTCTTCTGGACGCGCTGAATCTCCAGGCGCTGCTGGACCATCTTGCGGATTTCCTGCTCCAGAGCGGATTCGCCGGCGCGCCGCACGAACAGCCCTGGTGGGCGTGGAACGACGACACGGAGCCGGACCACTCGATCGAGGGGCTCAAGGAGGCGATCCTGCGCGCATTGATCGAGAGTGGCCAGCTCACGCCGGAGATGCTGGCGGAGCTGCGGGGCGAGGGCGATGGGGATGAGGAGGTGCGGCAGCGGATCGCGGAGTTGCTGGACCAGATCGTCGAGCGGCTCATCGAGGAGGGGTACCTGAGCATGACGGCGCCGCCGCGGATGCCGGAGGGGCATGAGGCGGCGGGGATGGGGCGGGTGGATGCGGGGCAGGAGGCGGCGCGGCGGGTGGATTTCCGCTTGACGTCGAAGGGGCTGGACTTCCTGGGTTACCGGACGCTGAAGGATCTGCTCTCGGCGTTGGGCAAGTCGAGTTTCGGGAGTCACGAGACGCCGCATCTGGCGACGGGGATCGAGTCGGAGGCGGAGTCGCGGCCGTACGAGTTCGGGGACACGTTGAACCTGGATATTCCGGGGACGTTGACTCGGGCGCTGAAGCGTGGAGGGGTTCGGGTCCCGCTCGACCTGGAGTACGGCGATCTGATGGTGCATCAGGCGGAGTACCGCAGCTCGTGCGCGACGGTGCTGATGCTGGATATCTCGCATTCGATGATCCTGTACGGCGAGGACCGGTTCACGCCGGCGAAGCGGGTGACGCTGGCGCTCTCGCACCTGATCCGGACGCAGTACCCCGGGGACACGCTGCGCGTGATCGTGTTCGGCGATCGGGCGCGGGAGATCCCGCTGGGCGAGGTGGCGGGTGCGCAGGTGGGTCCGTATCACACGAACACGGCGGAGGGGCTCAAGCTGGCGCGGCGTCTGTTGCTGGCACAGAAGAAGGACATGCGCCAGATCATCATGATCACGGACGGGAAGCCATCGGCGATCACGCTCCCGGACGGCCGGGTCTACAAGAACCCCGTGGGGCTGGACCCCCGGGTTTTGCGCGAGACGTTCCGCGAGGTCGCGGCCTGCCGCAAGGCGGGGATCCTGATCAACACGTTCATGCTGGCGCGGGATCCGGCGCTGGTGCGCTTCGTCTCGCGCGTGTGTGAGTTGGCTCGCGGCCGGGCGTACTTCACGACGACCATGACGCTCGGCCAGTACATCATGAGGGATTTCCTGCGCGGAAAGACGCGGCGGGTTTGAAGGGGGGCGGCGCCTGCGGCGCCGCCGGGCTAGGGCTGGGGCTGGGGCTAGGGCTGGGGCGTGCCCGGGAGGGGGTGCGGTGGAGGGGATGATGACCCGGGGGGGGCTGGAGCTGGAGGGGAACGGCCGGGAGCGGGAGTGGCGGCTGCGCCGCCTGGAGCGGGAACGTTTACGTTTACGGGATGGGGGCGACCGGGAACGGGAGGCGGGTCGCGCACCTAGCCGGTCGCGCACGCGCACCCGCACGCGCACCCGCACGCGCACGGGGGATGCGGGACATGGGAGCTGCCGGGATCGGAATCGCGGGCGGCGGGGATGCGTGCCCCCACCGGCATTCATCACCGGGCAGAGGATGTGGGAGCCACCACCCTAGCCCTAGCCCTAGCCCCAGCCCTAGCCCGGGGGGTGGGGACTGGGGGCCGGGGACTGGGGGCCGGGCCAGCATTCCGCGCGTCTCATGCGTCCATCCAGACGGAGGGCGGGTCGCGGGTGGAGCGGCGGGTCGGGGGACCCGGTGGTCCGCCGGCGTTGCACGACGCGGAGTCTCGCCCTAATCTGTTTCGCATTCACATAGGATCGGCGTGGTCCGGTGGCGTGCACGGGTGGGGATGTCGGCGTCCCCACGCGGGGTGCGCCGTCGTGTCGCCGGGTCGTGTGGGCTCGGTGGCGGCGACTGCGCGCTCGGGTCGAGCGCCGCGGTCTCGGGGCGACGTCGGGGAATCCATGCGAAGAGGCAGGGTGAGATGCGTAGGTTGATCGGTGTTCTCCTCGGCATGCCGCTGACGGTGTGTCCGTTGGATGCGCAGGAGCGGCCGGACACGGCGGCGGCGGACAGCGTGATCGCGGCGGATCCGCTGCTGGTCCGGGTGGCGCGGCCGGCGACGACGACGGGAGGCGCGAGCGCGGTCGAGGCCCGGTTGGATTCGGTGGCAGTGGCTCCGGCGCCTACGCTCGAGCAGGTGTTGCGCGAGATGCCGTTGATCGTGATCCGGCGGAACTCGCGGGGCGAGGCGCAGCCGGCGCTGCGGGGCGGTGAGGACCGGCAGATCGCGGTGCTGGTGGACGGGATCCCGCTCACGCTGGGGTGGGATCATCGGACGGACCTGTCGATCATCCCGCTGACGGCGGCGCGGCAGGTCACACTCGTGCGCGGGATCTCATCGGTGCTGCACGGCCCGAACGTGCTGGCCGGGGTGATCGAGGTCGACATCAACGCGGGCCCGGGGCGTCAGCCGCCGCCGGAGCCGTTGACGATCAACGCATCGGTGGACCACGTGGGGGGCAGCAGCTTCGGCGTGACGGGCGGCACACTGCTCGAGGCGGCGGGCGGGCAGTGGGTGTTCCGCGCCGGCGGAGGGTACCGCGACCGACCGGGCGTTCCGCTCCCCGACGACATCGCGTTGCCTACCGCGTGCGACCCGGCCGCGGACCCCGATTGCGACGGTCCGACGCCCCACGACCTGTTGACCGATGATGGCGACCTCCGCCTCAACAGCGACGCGCGGCTCTTCGATGGATTCGTGAGCGGCCGTTACGTGACCGAGAGCGGTCGGTGGCTCTCGCTCACCGCATCGGGCTACCACGGCGAGCGGGGCGTGGCGCCGGAGATCCACGAGTCGGCGCCGCGACTCTGGCGCTACCCGTCGCAGTCGCGGATGCTGGCGGCGTTCTCGGCGGGGACGGGGCAGCAGGAAACGCCGTGGGGCACGGGCGACCTCGAGGCGAGCGTCGGGGTGGACGTCGGCTCGACCGAGATCGACGAGTACGGCACGTTGGGATATGACGACGTCGTCGGTGGCGAATCCGACGACGACCGGACGATCACGTTGCGCCTGCTCGGCGACCACACGCTGGGCGCGCGCGCCGATCTGCGTGCCGCGTTCACCTACGCGGACGTGTCGCACGACGAGGTGCTGCAAGCGGACGGCGAGCCCGACGAGCACGGCAGCTACCGCCAGCGGCTGTGGAGTCTGGGCGCGGAGACGGAGTGGCGCCTGGACCGCGCGGGCGAGACGCGCCTCAGTGTAGGGCTCGCGCTGGATGGCGCGGACACGCCGGAGTCCGGCGACAAGCCGCCGCTCGCGCGGCTGTGGGACTGGGGTGGGCGGCTCGGCGTCACCTCGCTGGTGGGCGATGCCGGCGCCGTCCAGTTGCACGGCGGAATCAGTCGCCGCGCGCGTTTCCCCGCCCTGCGCGAGCTGTACTCGGGCGCGCTGGGCCGGTTCGAGCCGAACCCGGATCTGCGGCCGGAGATCCTTCTCAGTGCGGAGGCCGGCTTCACGGTCCACACCGCGGGCATCGAGTTCCAGGCCGTCGGCTTCCACCAGCGGCTTCAGGACGCGATCGCGCGGACGAGCGTCGATACGCCCGACGGAGAGAAGTTCAAGCGGGTCAACCAGGATGAGATCCGGAGCACCGGCCTCGAACTGCTCGCGGGCTTCGGCGTGGGGCGGCTGACCGCGACGGGCGACGTGACGCTCCAGCGGGTGCGGCTGATCGATTCCGACGCGGGCTCGGACACGCGCCCCGAGTACGAGCCGGCGGTGTCCGGCCGCCTCGGCGCGCAGTTCGAGCTCCCCGCGCGCTTCACGGCGACCGGAGACCTCCGGTTCGTGAGCGAGCAGTTCTGCGTCAGCCCGCGCACCGGCGGCCAGGAACGGGTAGACCCCAGCGCGACCGTCGACCTCGGGCTCCGGCGCGTCTTCTCCTGGGCGACGGGTGGCCTGTTCTCGCAGGTGGAAGCGCTGCTCGGCGTCGACAACGTCGCCGGCGCCGCGGTCTACGACCAGTGCGGCCTGCCCCAGCCCGGCCGCGCGCTGCGTCTGCAATTGCGGCTGCACTGACGAAACGGCCGAGGCCGAGCGGGGCTGCACGGCCCTCTCGGCCTTCGCCTCGACCACGGCCTTCGCCTCCCAACCAAGGAGCGACCTCGATGAAGACGTACCGTGGAGAACGTCGTTGCGGCGGGTCGACCCGCCGTCCCGCTCACGGGGTGATGCACGTGGGCTACGGCCTCGCGCTCGCGCTCCTCGTGCCGCCGCTCGCGGCCCGCGCGGCGGCGCAGGTGCCCGATTCGGCGATGTCGCCGTCGTCGTCATCCGCGCCGGCACTGACTCCGGACCTGCTGAAGCCGTTCCGGTTCCGCCTGATCGGGCCGGCGAACATGGCGGGTCGCGTCACGGCGATTGCGGTGCCGGATACGCCGGGGCGCAAGACGATCTACGTCGGGTTCGCGACGGGCGGTGTGTGGAAGACCGTGAATCGTGGGACGACGTGGGAGCCGGTCTTCGAGGATGAGGCGTTCGCGGCGATCGGCGATGTCGCGGTGTCGGCGTCGGACCCGGATGTGGTCTGGGTGGGCACGGGCGAGCGCAACTCGCTGCGGTCGGAGGGGTGGGGGAACGGCGTCTACCGCTCGACGGATGGCGGCCGGAGCTGGGAGCATCGGGGGTTGGACGAGACGCGGGAGATCGGGCGGATCGTGGTGCACCCGACGAACCCGGACATCGTGTACGTCGCGGCGCTCGGGCACCTCTGGGGCGTGAATCCGGAGCGCGGCATCTACCGGACGACGGATGGCGGCGAGACGTGGGAGAAGGTGCTGTTCGTGGATGACACGACGGGATTCGTCGACCTGAAGATGGACCCGTCGGACCCCGACGTCCTCTACGCCGCCGGCTGGCATCGGGTGCGCTGGGGTGGTGGCAAGATGGAGGGTGCGGGCGCGGGGAGCGGGATCTGGAAGACGACGGATGGCGGTGACACGTGGACGCGTCTCACGGATCCCGCGCTCGACAACGGGCTGCCGGCGGGGCCGATGGGCCGGATCGGGCTGGCGGTGCATCCGCGGGACCCGCGGATCGTGTACGCGGTGATCCAGGTGGCGCGCAGTGCGACGAATCCGGGGTTGAGTCCCGCGGGCGGGTTGTTCCGCAGTGATGATGCCGGCGCGAGCTGGACGCGGCTCCACGACATCTCGGCCGTCCCGGACTATTACTACAACGAGGTGTGGGTCGACCCGAACGACCCCGACCGGCTGTGGCTCGCCGCGACGAACCTCGCCTATTCGGAGGATGGCGGCCGGACGTTCAGCGAGTTCGAGTTGGGCCGTGTCCACGTGGATCACCACGCGCTCTGGATCGACCCGGACGACTCGGACACGATGATCCTGGGCAACGACGGCGGCATCTACATCAGCTACGACGGCGGCGAGAATTGGGCGCACCACTCGCTGCCGGTCGGGCAGTTCTACGAGGTGGACATCGACACGACGCGCACGCCGTACCACGTCTGCGGCGGACTCCAGGACAACGGCGTGTGGTGCGGTCCGAGCCGGACCCGCGAGCGGGCGGGGATCACGAATGCGGACTGGTACACGGTCAACGGCGGCGATGGTTTCCGCTCCGCGGTCTCGCCCGATGCGCCGACGATCCGCTTCGCCGAGTCGCAGTACGGCGCGATCAACCGCCTCGAGACGGAGAGCTGGGAGCGGACCCGGCTCCAGCCGCAGGCGGAGGATGCCGGCGCGGAGAGCGGCTACGAGTTCCGCTGGGACTGGAACACGCCGTTCATCATCTCGCAGCACGACCCCACGGTGGTGTACCTCGGCGGCAACCATCTGTTCAAGCTGACGCAGCGCGGGGATGCGTGGGAGATCCTGGGCCCGGACATGACGCGCCAGAACCGGCGCGACCCCGAGCCGATCACCGCGTACACCACGTACGGCGCGCTGCACTCGATCGCGGAGTCGCCGCTGGACGCGGACGTGCTCTGGACCGGGTCGGATGATGGCCTGATCTGGGTGACGCAGGATGGCGGCGAGACGTGGCGCGAGGTCGGCGCCAACATCCCGGCCGCTGCCGCGGGCGGCACGCCCACGCACTGCAAGGTGAGCGAGATCGAGGCGTCGCGCTTCGACGTGAGCACGGCATACGTCACCTACGACTGCCACAAGCGCGACGACTACGCGCCCTACGTCTACAAGACCACGGATGGGGGCGCGAGCTGGACCGAGATCACGGGCAACCTCCCCGAAGACGCCGGGAGCTACGTGATCCGCGAGGATCCGGTCAACCCGGAGCTGCTCTTCGTGGGCAACGCGCGAGGGCTCTGGCTCTCGATCCACGGCGGGACCGACTGGATCCGGCTGAAGAACAACCTGCCCACCGTCCCGATCCGGGACATGGACATCGTGGCGCGCACCCACGAACTGGTCGTCGGCACGTACGGCCGCAGCATCTACATCCTCGACATCGGCCCGCTCGAGGAGCTGAGCGACAGCGTGCTCTCCGCGGAGGCGCACCTCTTCGGGATCGAGCCCGTCCGCCGCTACACCATGCGCGACACGTACGGCGAATTCGCCGACCAGTTCTTCCACGCGAGCAATCCTCGCTCGGGCGCCGTGATCACCTACTACCTGCGCGACGATGTCGGCCGCGACGTCACGCTGACGATCCGACCCGCGGAAGGCGGCGCCGGGGCGCCCGTCGCGAGCGCGGCCGCTCCGATGAAGGCGGCGGGCCCTCAGGCCGCCGGCGACGGAACGCGGGGCGGGGAGGCCGCCGCATCCACGCGGCCGGCGCGGCGCGACGGCGGGCGTGAGGCCGTGCGCACCCTGACGGCCTCCGGCCGCCCGGGGATGCACCAGGTGGTCTGGGACCTCCAAAGCCAGGAGCCCCGGCCGCGCGCGCTCGGCGACCCCACCTCACCGGCCGAACTCCGCCAGGTGCCCGCCGGCACGTACACCATCACGCTCCAGGCCGGTGAGACGAAGCTGACCCGCACCGTCGTGATCCGGGACGGCTGGCCCGAGCCGAGCGGCGGGCGGGTGCGGTAGGCTCGGATCGGGCCGGGGCGTGGGCGGGGACACGAGGGGTGCGGATGGCGGCCAGCTCGCTATTCCGGGACCCAGATGAATCCGTCCGCGCGGCGCTCGATCTCGCCCAAGCCCGGAAACGGGAAATGCACTGCGTAGATCCGCTGGCCGCTCGCGGCGCTGCGCGCCAGCAGCTCGGCGCGGCTGGCCTCGGCCGTACGCACATCGGTATCGAAGCTGTTGGCCCAGGCCGGCTTCTGCACTGAGACCACGAAGTGGTGCATGGCATCGCCGATATAGAGCAGCGATTCCCCGCCGGAGGTGATCAGGTAGCCTGAGTGACCGGACGTATGCCCCCGGATCTCGACGGCTTCGACGACGCCGGGGATGATGTTCGCGCCCGGCGTGAACTCGATGACCTTCGGCGCCATCGCGGAGACGAGAGCGGCGTGCGGACCGGCGGCCGTCCCGGCATCCATCCCCTTCAGAAACGCCCACTCCGGTGAAGAGATGTGAATCCGGGCGTTCGGGAAAGCCAGCGCCCCCTGGGCGTTGAGAAGACCGCCCACGTGGTCGCCATGGGCATGCGAGATGAAGACATCGGTGATGTCGTCGGGATCGATGCCCGCGGCGGCCAGGGACGCGGGCAGCCGGCCGGCGCTCGGGCCCATGTTCGAGCCCGCTCCGGTGTCGAACAGGAGTACGCGAGTCGCGGTCTTCACGAGAAGCGGCTGAACGCTCAGGTGCAGCTCGTCCGCGGGCAGACCGGCGGCGGCGAGGAGCGTGGCGACCTCCTCAGGCGAACGGCCAACGCCGAATACCTCGTTGTCGTTGGGGATCACCAGGGTTCCATCGCGAAGCGCCGTTGCCGAAAGGTCGCCGATCGCGAAAGTCTCGACGTTGTCGCTTTCGGGCGCCGCCACGGCGCTACCCGTCTCGGCCGAAAACTGTGGAGTATCCGATGTCGGCGAACAGGCGAAGAGCGCCGCTGCCGAAATGAAGATGATGAGCCCGATCGCGGCTCCGTTGGATCTGACTGACACCGCTATCTCCGATCTCCAACCATGGTCGATGTGCTCGCACCGCGGCGTTGCGCCGGGTACGTAGTGGCACCGCCAAGACGAATTCACTGCGAAGGCTCGCGGTTCCGCGGCGCGCTCGAGGCGGGATCATTGCGCGCTGCCGCGCCACGATCCATCTTGTCGGCGACTTCCGAACAAGTGCGCGAAAAGGAGTGCCCCGATGCGACGAGTCCCGACGTTTCCGCGCCTGCGCTTGTCCGCAGGCGTCTGTGCGGTCCTCGCGGTCCTGGCCGTGGAGCCCGTGCTCGCCCGCCAGGCCCCGGCCTACGACTCCACGTTCTTCGCCGGCCTCGAGTGGCGCAACATCGGCCCGAACCGCGGTGGCCGGTCGATCGCGGTGGCGGGCAGCGTGGCGCGGCCGAACGAGTACTACTTCGGCGCCACGGGCGGCGGAGTGTGGAAGACCACGGACGGCGGCACGACGTGGCGGCCGGTCTCGGATGATGACTTCACGAGCTCGTCGGTCGGTGCGCTCGAGGTGTGCGCGGCGGATCCCGACGTCGTCTACGCCGGCATGGGTGAGGTCCAGCTCCGCGGCAACATCATGCAGGGCGATGGCGTCTACAAGACGACGGACGGCGGCAAGACGTGGACGCACATGGGGCTCGAAGAGACGCAGGCGATCGGTCGGATCCGCATCCATCCGGAGAACTGCGACATCGCGTACGTCGCCGCGCTCGGCCACCCGTTCGGCCCGAACGAGGAGCGCGGCGTCTACAAGACGACGGACGGCGGCAAGACGTGGGAGCGCGTGCTCTTCGTCAACGACCGGACGGGCGCGGTCGATCTCACCATGGATCCGAAGCATCCGGACGTGCTCTACGCGGGGTTCTGGCAGGTCTACCGCACGCCGTGGATGCTCTCGAGCGGCGGCCCGGACGGCGGGATCTGGAAGACCACGGATGGCGGCGAGACGTGGACCGAGCTGACGGACAACCCCGGGCTGCCCGAGCCGCCGATCGGCAACATCGGCATCTCGGTCTCGCCCGTCGATCCGAACCGCGTGTACGCCATCATCGAGGCCACGGAGGGCGGCGTCTTCCGCTCGGATGACGGCGGCGCGACGTGGACGCGGACGAACGACGAACGCAAGCTGCGCCAGCGGGCGTTCTACTACACGCGCATCTACGCGGACCCGGTCGAGAAGGACCGCGTCTACGTCCTGAACACGGGCCTCTACCGCTCGGATGACGCCGGCGAGACGTTCGACACGCGGCTGCGCCCGCCGCACGGCGACCAGCACGACCTGTGGATCGCGCCGAACGACAACGAGCGGATGATCAACGGCAACGACGGCGGCGCGAACGTCTCGATCAACGGCGGCGAGACCTGGACGGAGCAGGACTATCCGACCGCGCAGATGTACCACGTGATCACGACGAACCACGTCCCCTACCACGTCTGCGGCGCGCAGCAGGACAACAGCACGGCGTGCGTGCCGAGCGACGGCAGTGGCGATGAATGGTACGCGGTCGGCGGCGGCGAGAGCGGCTACATCGCGCCGGACCCGAAGGACGTCAATGTCTTCTACGCCGGCAGCTACGGCGGCCTGCTCACGCGCTACGACCGCGAGACCGGGCAGCGGCGCGCGGTCGACGTCTGGCCGGACAACCCGATGGGGTACTCGGCCGAAGACATCAAGGAGCGCTTCCAGTGGACGTACCCGATCGTCTTCTCGCCGATCGACCCGGATGTGCTCTACACCTCGTCGCAGCACCTCTTCCGGAGCACGAACGGCGGCCAGAGCTGGGAGCGGATCAGTCCGGACCTGACGCGGCACGACCCGAAGACGCTGGGTCCGTCGGGCGGCCCGATCACGAAGGACCAGACGGGGATCGAGACGTACGCGGTGCTCTTCGCCGTCACCCCGTCGCGCCACGACATCGGCACGATCTGGGTCGGCTCCGATGATGGCCTGGTCCACGTCACCCGCGACGGCGGCGCGACGTGGAAGGACATCACGCCGCCCGGGATGCCCGACTTCGGCCGCGTCAGCCTCATCGAGGAGTCGCCGCACGTGCCGGGCGCCGCCTACGTGGCCGTCAAGAACTACCAGCAGGACGACCTCGCGCCCTACATCTTCAAGACCACGGACTACGGCGAGACGTGGACGAAGATCGTGAACGGCATTGCCGAGGACGACTACGTGCACGCGGTGCGCGAGGACCCCGAGCGCCGCGGCCTGCTCTACGCCGGGACCGAGCACGGCATCTACGTCTCGTTCGACGACGGCGCGCACTGGCAGTCGCTCTCGCTGAACCTGCCGGACACCCAGGTCCCGGACCTCGTGGTCGAGGGCAACGACCTCGTGATCGCCACCCACGGCCGGTCGTTCTACATCCTGGACGACATCGCGCCGCTGCGGCAGCTCACGCCGGACATCGCGGCCGCCGACGTGCACCTCTACGCGCCGGATGACGTGATCCGCTCGCTGGACCGCGGCGCGACCGTCTACTACTACCTCGCCGAGCCGGCGGACACCGTCACCCTCGAGTTCCTCGATTCGAAGGGCGAGGTGATCCGCACCTTCACCGGCGTGAACCGGGACGCCACGCGCCGCAAGGCGGCCGAGGCGGACTCCGGCCGGGCGGCGGCACAGGAGGAGGAAGAGGAGGACGAAGGCCCCCGGCGCGGCCGGGGACCGCGCGTCTCGGCGGAGGCCGGACTCCACCGCTTCGTCTGGGACCTGCGCTACCCCGGATATACCGAGTTCGAGGGCATGATCCTCTGGGCCGCCCGGAGCGCCGGCCCCCGCGCCGTCCCCGGCTCGTACCAGGTCCGACTCACCGCGAACGGGCGGACGCAGAACGCATCCTTCGAGATCCACAAGGACCCGCGGCTGACCGACGTCACCCTCGCCGATCTCCAGGCCCAGTTCGATCTGGCCATGAGGATCCGCGACCGGACCAGCGAGGCCAACGAGGCGGTGATCCGGATCCGCGACATCAAGCGCCAGGTGGACGAACGTCTCGAGCAGGCCGACGACGACGCGCTCACCCGCGCCGGCGAGTCGTTCAAGGAGAAGCTGAGCGCCGTCGAAGGCGAGATCTACCAGGTCAAGAACCGGAGCAACCAGGATCCGCTCAACTTCCCGATCAAGCTGAACAACAAGCTCGCCGCGCTGCTGGGCGTGGTCGAATCCGGCGATGGCCACCCGACCGAGCAGTCGTACGCGGTCTTCGAAGACCTCTCGGCGCAGCTCCAGGTCCAGCTCGACGCTCTCGATGCCGTCCTGGCCTCGGACCTCCCCGCCTTCAACGCGCTGCTGCGCGAGAAGGGGCTCGAGCCGATCCAGCGCGAGGCCGTGGCCGAGGACTCCGTTACGGACGGATAACGAGAACCGTGATCCGTACGAACGACGGGGGCGGGCGCCAGAGCGGCGCCGGCCCCCGTCGTTCGTTTGGCGCATCGGCCGGCGCCGGCAGCGGGCGCCACCGCTGGCGTCATCCCGTCCTTGACACCTGCATACAGTCCTCGTATACTGCGCGCCAACCCACATCAGACCCTTGTTGGACACCAACCCCGTCGATGCCCGATCCTCTACGGGCGTGACGGCCTGATTCGCGGTCTTGCTGACGCGCCTCGGCGCGTCGTCGTATCGTCATCGGTTCGCCGGCCGAGAGGCGCGCGCCGATTGCTGGGACCAGAGTGCGCACGAGCACTCACGAAACGGGGTGTCTGAGCCGGACCCGGTACGGATCCGGCCGCCGGGCGCGTGCGGGAACCCCGGTGTACACCGCGCATCATCATTCACAAGGAGGGGGATCATGAAATTGTGTCCTCGTACGAGGGCCGTCTTCGGCCTCGCCCTGGGTGCCGCCGCGCTGTTTGCGGGGGGCGGCACCGCGTGGGCGCAGGCGACGGGGACGATCCGTGGGCAGGTGATCGACGGCGTGACGCGGCGGCCGTTGGGTGGGGCGCAGGTGGTCGTCGAGGGGACGCAGCTCGGCGGGCTGGCGAACGCGAACGGCGAGTTCGTGATCGTGAACGTCCCGGCGGGTGCGCAGACGGTCCGGGTCGAGATGCTCGGGTACAGTGAGGTGCAGCGGGAGGTCACGGTGCCGGCCGGCGAGGCGGTGATCGTGGACTTCGAGCTGTCGCAGGCCGCGATCGAGTTGAACGAGATCGTGGTGACGGGGACGGCGGGCGGCACGGTGAAGCGAGCGATCGGCAACTCGGTCTCCGCCGTGAATGCCGCGGAGGTCACGGAGGCCGTGCCGGTCGGCGATGTGCAGGAGCTGCTGGTGGCGCGTACACCGGGGATCGACATCATGTCGAGTTCGGGGCAGGCGGGCGCGAGTTCGCGGATCCGGATCCGCGGCGCCAGTTCGCTGGAGGGCGGCCTCGAGCCGGTGGTCTACGTGGACGGCATCCGCATCATCTCGGGGAACCTCGGTGGCAGCAGCACCGTGCAGAGCATCAACGCGCTGGATGCGATCAACCCGAACGACATCGAATCGATCGAGGTGATCAAGGGCCCCGCGGCGGCCACGCTCTACGGTGCGGAGGCGGCCAACGGCGTGATCAACATCATCACGAAGAAGGGTCAGGCCGGCAGCGGCGACATCCAGTGGAGCGGCGGCCTCGAGATGGGGCAGGTCGAGTGGGCGGAAAACATCCCGACGACCTACACGCTCTGCACGCAGGACCGGATCGACGATCCGGAGGAGTGGCCGGGGTGCCAGGGCGTGGCGCCGAACACGGTCCTGAGTGAGCAGCCGCTGCTCAGGCATTACGAGTGTCAGTGGACCACGAAGTGTTTCCCGAACGCGCTGCGCACGGGTGACCAGTTCGGCGCGAACCTCTCGGCGCGGGGCGGCGGCGAGCACTACAGCTTCTATATCTCGGGCGAGCACAACGACGAAGAGGGCGTCTACTACAACAACTTCGCGAAGCGGACCTCGGGACGGGCGAACCTCGGCTTCACGCCCAGCAGCAAGGTGAGCGTGAACGTGAACGTCGCGTACGCGCGGACGCATGTCCAGATGCCGCTCTCGAACAACTCGTCGAACAGCATCCTGCGCAACGCGATGCGCGGGCGGCCGGGCAATGCCGCGCCTTGGGCCGATGGCTACCGGAGCTTCTCGCCCGAGATCAGCAACCAGTACGACCGTCAGATCTTCAACGAGCGGACGATGATCGGGCTGACGGCGAACTACAACCCGACGGATTGGCTCCAGAACCGGCTCACGGTCGGGCTGGACAACAACGAGCGGCTCCAGCAGGTGTTCTACCGGATCGACGAGACCGGCCGCGCGCCGTGGGGCGCGACGAACGCCACGGGGACCATCGACCGGTTCATCCCCGAGCGCCACTTCTGGACCGTGGACTACGCGGGCACGTTGTCCAAGGCCATCAACACGGACTTCACGTCCGACCTCTCGGTCGGGATGCAGCTCGTCCGACGCCAGTATCAGTCGTACGACGTCTACGGCGAGGGGCTGGTGGTGAACAAGCTGAACCTGGTCAGCTCGGCGGCGGTGACGCAGGGCGACGAGAGCTTCGAGGAACAGACGTCGCTCGGCTTCTACGTGCAGGAACAGGTCGGCTGGAAGAACCGGCTGTTCGTGACGGGCGCCGTGCGCGTGGATGACAACTCGGCGTTCGGCAACAACTTCTCGCTGGTCGCGTATCCGAAGGCGCAGGTCTCGTACGTGATCTCGGAGGCGCCGTTCTTCGATGTGCCGTACGTCGATGAGCTGCGGCTGCGCGGCGCGTGGGGACAGGCGGGCAACGCGCCGTCGCCGTTCTCGGCCGACCGTACGTACGAGCCGCAGGTGACCACGTACGTCGATGACAACGGCAACGAGGTCGCGGTCAACCAGATCGCGCCGAGCGAGTTCGGCAACCCGGATCTCAAGGCGGAGACGGGTTCGGAGATCGAGCTCGGCTTCGATGCCGGCCTCTTCGAGGGCCGGATGGGCCTCGAGTTCACCTACTATCACAAGACCACGAAGGACGCGCTCATCTCCGTGCCGGATGCGCCGTCGACCGGGTTCACCGGCAGCCACCTGATCAACATCGGCGAGATCCGCAACAGCGGGTTCGAGGTGCTGCTCACGGGGACGCCGATCTACACGGAAGACCTGGTGTGGGACGCGTCGCTCTCGCTCTCGACGAACTCGAACGAGCTGGTCTCCTTCGGCGGCGCGCGCGAGTCGATCACCTTCGGCGCCTTCGCCGACGTCCAGAAGCACATCGAGGGCTACCCGCTCGGCGGCTACTGGGCCGTCGACGTCGAGCGCGACGCGAACGGGGTGCCGGTCCTGCGTGACGACGACGGCAACATCGTGTCGAGCGTGGAGGACGGCAATGTGACGGTCCTCTTCGATCAGCCCGAGTACGTGGGGCCGATGCTGCCCACGCGGCAGATCGCGCTGACGAACACGATCACGCTGTTCGGCAACCTGCGCCTCTACGCCAACCTGGACTACAAGGGCGGCAACTACCAGTGGTGCGCGATCTGTTCGGTCAACAGCCGGATCGACCGCAACACGAAGCTGACCAACGACCCCAACGCGGATCCGCTCGAGGTCGCGGTCGCCACGAGCCTCCAGACGAAGACGTGGATCATGCCGGCGGACTTCATCAAGCTGCGCGAGCTCTCGGCGACGTACACGCTGCCGGACCGTTGGGCCGCGGCGCTCCGTGCCGACCAGATGAGCCTCATCCTCTCGGGGCGCAACCTGTGGATGTGGACGAAGTACAAGGGCCCCAACGATCCGGAGGTCGCATTCGACAGCACGTCGGACTTCGGCGGGACGGACTACGCGTCCACGCCGATGATGCGCCGGCTGTCGGCGTCGATCCGGTTCACGTTCTGATCCATGCAGAACGGCCATCGAACACAGCGATCCGAACACGCATCCCATGAGAGGACAGGGATCATGAATAAACTCGATAAGTCACGGACCCGCGGGGCGCTGCTCGCGCTGGGGTGCGCCCTGCTCCTGGCGCCGGCATGCGACGCCGTGGACGACCTGCTGACGGTCAACAACCCGGCGCGCATCTTCCCCGAGGAGCTGAACGACGCGCAGTTGATCGACGTGCTCAGCAACAGCGTGGTGGGCGAGCTCCAGGACATGTACGACGGCTACATCGTCTGGCGCGGCAGCATGCTCACCGACGAGCAGGTCTCGGGGATCAACTGGGAGGAGACCGCGCGGCTGAGCCAGCGCATCGTTCGCTACAACGAAGGTTACGCCAACGAGATGTTCGGCAGTCTCAGCCAGCTCCGGATGGTTTCGGATACCGTCGCGAAGCTGTTGCGCGGACTGGTGGAAGACCCCTCCTCGAGCGAGGAGCTGGCCCAGACGCTGGCGTACGGCGGGTACAGCAACGTGCTCATGGGCGACATGATGTGCGAGGCGACGTACGACATGGGCGCCGAGATCCTCCAACCGGTCCAGATCTACCAGGGTGCGATCCCGAAGTTCGAAGAGGCGATCCAGATCGCGACCGCGGCCGGGCGCGAGGACATCGCGAACTTCGCCCGTGTCGGACTCGCGCGGGCCTACCTGAACATCGGCACGCCGGAGGCGGATGCCCAGGCCATGGCACTGGCGGCGCAGGTGCCCGAGGACTTCGCCTGGTGGGCGTACTACCGGCTGAACTCGGGGGAGAACGACCTGTACGGTCAGACGCACGGCAACAATCACACGCTGGGCGTGCACCCGCACTTCCTGAACGGTGGGCCGCAGGCCTTCGGTGACCACGACATCGTGGCCGCGCAGACGGACCCGCGCATCCAGCACACGCCGGACTGGTCCACCGGCCACAACGACCTGACGCCGCTCTACACGCCGTACCAGGGGCTGCGCTTCAGCGGCTACAACGGTGAGACCATCGCGACCGGCGGCGAGCCGGCCGAGTTCGAGCGGGACACGGACATCCAGATCGCGTCGGGGCTCGAAGCACTCCACATCTACTACGAGGCCGCGGGCCCGGATGCGACCGACGGCCCGGCCGGCTCGACGCTGGACTTCGTGAACGCGCGGCGCGCGTTCGGCAACCAGCCGCCGGTCAACCTCTCGGGCGCCGAGCTCATGGCCGAGCTTCGCGAGCAGCGGGGCCGCGACATGTACCTGAGCGGCCTGCGGCTCGGTGACCTGCGGCGTTGGCTGCGGCAGGACGGCATCGACCTGTTCCCGTCGGGGCCCCACGTCAACGAGATCTGGGGCGATTACGGGGATGCGACCTGCTTCCCGCTGCCGCTCGACGAGTACGAGGGCAACGACAACCTCCAGGATCCGCACCAGTAACGAGTCGGCGCCCGTCGGGCACCGCCGGCGCCGGGCTGGGGAGGCCCGCCCGGGAACCGGCGGGGACCGTCACGCCGACATTCGCGGAACGGGAGGGCGCGGCGCTGGTGCCGCGCCCTTCTCCGTTCCGGCACCCTCGGGGCGGCCGCGGCGGCTCAGAGGGTGCCGAGGAATTGGAGTAGGGCCTGCCGCTCGGCCAGGCCGAGGGCGCGGAACGCCTCCCGCGCCGCCGTGGCCTCGCCGCCGTGCAGCAGGATCGCTTCGGTCAGGTTGCGGGTGCGTCCGTCGTGCAGGTACGCATCGCGGTAGATCAGCCCCATCAGGATCCCGGTCCGGAACTCGGCGGGG
>DASVCS010000036.1:0-41098 GCA_036381495.1 Longimicrobiales bacterium | reverse complement strand
TCATCGGCTGGCTCAAGGAGTTGCGGCGGATCGCCACACGCTATGAGAAGCTCGCTATCCATTACCTGGCCATGGTCAGAATCGCCATGATTCGCCTCTACCTGAGACGACACTTTGCAAACACAGCCTAGGGCTAGGGCTAGGGCTGGGTGGGGCACACCCTCGTCCCGCTTGGGGGCAGCCGTGCGCGAGCGCGTGCGCGTCCCCGGGGCGGAGCCTCCGCCGTGGGCCGTCGATCCCGACCCCGATCCTGATCCCGGCACCGTTCTCATCTCTCCTTCCCGCAATGTTCCCGCTCCCGTTCCCGGCCGCCCCCATCCCGTAAACGTAAACGTTCCCGCTCCAGGCGGCGCAGCCGCCGCTCCCGCTCCCGGCCGTTCCCATCCAGCTCCCGCCCCTCGCCGGGCCGTCCTCCCCTCCACCGCACCCCCTCCCGGGCCCTCCCCAGCCCCAGCCCCAGCCCCAGCCCTAGCCTGGCGCCGAAGGCGCCTCATGCACCGCGTCCACGACCGCGCGGATCACCCCGGGGTCCGTCCCGGGCAGGATCCCGTGGCCGACATTGAAGATGTGGCCTGGTCGTCCGCCGGCCCGCTCGAGGATGTCGCGCGTCATGCGAAGCGCGGCGTCGGTACCCGCGAGGAGCGCGGCCGGATCCAGGTTCCCCTGGATCGCGCGGTCGTGGCCGATCGCCGCCCAGGCCCGATCGATCGGCAGCCGCCAGTCCACGCCGATCCCGTCGCCGCCGGCCTCGGCGATGAGCGGGAGCAGTGCCGGATTGCCGGTCGCGAAGTGCAGCGTCGGTACGCCGGCCGCCTTCAGGCGATCCAGCAGCGTCCGGCTGTGGGGCAGGACGTAGCGCTCGTAGTCTTCGGGCGAGAGTGCGCCGGCCCAGGAGTCGAAGACCTGGATGGCGGCGGCGCCCGCCTCGTGTTGCGCGATCCCGTATTCCGCGAGGTGGCGCGCCCAGTAGTCGGCCAGCCGGTCCCATGCGGTCGGCTCGCGGAAGATGAACGCCTTGAGCGCCTCGACCTGCCGACTCTTCCCCGACTCTCCCCGGAGCAGGTACGAGCAGAGCGTGAACGGCGCGCCGACGAACGCGATGACCGGAACGTCGAGCCGGTCGCGCAGGATCCGGATCTGCTCGTAGATGTACGGGAACGCCGTGCGCGCGTCGAACGGCGGCAGCCGGTCCACGTCATCGGCCGTCTCGATCGGGCGGTCCACGACCGGCCCGACGCCCGGCACCAGCGTGACATCGAGCCCCGCACCGAAGAACGGCGTGCTCAGGTCGTTGTAGAGGACGCACGCGTCGACCGGGTAATAGTCGAGCGGCATGGCCGTGATCTCCGCGGCGCGCGCCGGATCTCGGATGATTTCGAACATCCCCTGCTCGGCCCGGCTCTCCCGGTACCGCGGGAGCGACCGACCCGCCTGGCGCATGAACCAGACGGGCGTACGATCCACGGGTTCGCGCCGCAGCGCGCGCAACAGCCTGTCGTTCATCGGGTCCCCGGCGCCGCGACTTCGGCCCGGAACGGAGCGCTGCACGTCGCGGGAGGGCCACACGCGGCGCTCA
Source organism: Longimicrobiales bacterium (assembly GCA_036381495.1). Classification (GTDB taxonomy): domain Bacteria; phylum Gemmatimonadota; class Gemmatimonadetes; order Longimicrobiales; family RSA9; genus DASVCS01. The sequence continues at coordinate 39,522 of DASVCS010000036.1, read as the reverse complement.
TGTCCACGTCGACTGCCATCCAGGTGCCTTCCTCGGCGGTGAACTCGATCGTCCGGGTCGGGCCGTGCGCCTCGGTCGCGTCCCATGCGGCGGCCTTCGCGGCGGCCACATCCACAGTCTCCTGGGCCGCCGTCTGCGAGGTCAGGCTGGCGAGCGCGGCCCACGGGCCGCGGCGTGCTACGGTGCGCCGCATGGAATCCCCGTATCTCGGAACGGATCCGCGCCGGGCGCGTGCGGGCGCGCCGTGCGGAATCGAAAGTCGCGCGAGGCGACGAAGATAACGTCCGGCGGACGGCTCCGTCCACCGTGCGCGGGGCGGCGGCGCGGTCGTTCGGCCATACGGATCGCGCCCGGCACGCAGAGCGCTCCGGCGGTGGGCCGCCCTTCCGCGGCTACGCCCGCCCGGCCGGAGCCTTCTCGCACCTACGGTGCTCGGAGTCTTTTCGGTCGCTCGCCGATGCCGCTCCGATGCGGTCGCTCGCCTCCGTTCGGGGCGGGGCACGCCGGTAACGGACCCGGCGCCGCGGCGACGGGGTAGCACGCGGCTCGCCCGCCGAGAGGGCAGGGCCACGGAGACGCATCGATCATAGCCGGAGCCCATGCACACGACGTCGCCGCCCTCGCTCCACGTCGAGCCGAACCGCCGCGGGCGCCGAGCCGCGCGCCGGCCCGCGCGCGCCCGCCGCGCCCGTCTGTTCCGCCACGAGTTGCGGACGCTCCTCGCCGTGGCGGGGCCGATCATCATCAGCCAGCTCGGGACCATCGGGATGACCACGGTCGACACGCTGATGGTCGGACCGCTGGGCGCGACCGCGCTCGCCGCCGCGGCCGTCGGCGCGGCCATCCACACGACCGTGCTCATGGTCTGCACCGGGGTGGTGCTCGGGATGACGCCCCTCGTGAGCCAGGCGTTCGGCGCCGGGGATCGCGCCGCGTGCCGCCGGGTGCTCGTCCAGGGGCTCTGGCTCGCCCTCGCGCTCAGCATTCCACTGGCCGTGATCTCACTCGCCGGCGGCCCGCTCGCACGGCTGCTGGATCAGGATCCCGCCGTCGCGAAGCTCGCCGGCGGCTACACGATCGCGCTCGCGCTCGGCGCGCCGCCCGCGCTGCTGTTCATGGCGGTCCGCCAGTTCCTCGAAGGGATGGGGCTCTCGCGCCCGCCCATGGCCACGACGCTCGGCGGGCTCGGCCTGAACGCGCTCTTCAACGGGGCACTGATCTACGGCATCGATGGCTGGATCCCCGCCATGGGCGTGGTCGGGAGCGGCTGGGCGACCACTCTCGTGCGCTGGGCGATGCTGCTCGGGATCCTGGGATACCTCGCGTGGAACCCCGAGCTCCACCCGTTCAGAGGCGTGCACTGGCGCCCGCGCGCCGAGCTGCTCCGCCGCATCGCCCGGATCGGCGCGCCCGCCGGCGCACAGATGGGACTCGAAGTCGGGATCTTCGCGCTCGCCGCCGTGATGATGGGATGGCTCGGACCGGTCGAACTCGCCGCACACGAGGTCACACTCAACATCGGGGCGACCACCTTCATGGTCGCGCTCGGCGCGAGCATGGCCGGCTCGATCCGCGTCGGCCACCACATCGGCGCACGCAACCGGCACGGCGTCCGCCGCGCCATCACCGGCACCTACCTCCTGACGCTCGGGTTCATGGGGTGCTGCGCGCTGCTCTTCGTGGCCGCGCCCGATGCGCTGGTCGGGCTCTACACCGACGATCGCGCGATCATCCACCTCGGCGCCTCGCTCCTCCTCATCGCCGCGCTCTTCCAGCTCTTCGACGGCGGGCAGGTCGCCGGCATCAACCTGCTGCGCGGCGCGGCGGACACGCGCACCCCCATGCTTCTCGCCGCGCTCGGCTACTGGGGCGTCGGGTTGCCCGTCGCATACGGCCTCGGCTTCCACACACCGCTCGGACCCCGCGGGATCTGGACCGGCCTCGCCCTGGCGCTCGGCGTGGTCGCGGTGCTCATGGGGAGGAGGGTGCGGCGGGTGCTGTGGTGAGGGGCTGCCGCGCCCGAACCCCGGTCAACCCCCCAAATATGCCATTGCCGTAGTTGGCGATGCGTCGGCACCGTAACGGCTCGAACGGCGCACCCGCGTTTCGCGGGCGCGCCGCGACGTGTCGCGCGCCGCGGCGCGGCACGACGACCCCCGAGGACGGAGGATGCACGATGCGAAACACGACTCGTGTCGGCTTGGCGGCCCTGGCCGCGGCCGCGCTGGCGCTGGCGGCGTGCGAGCGAAGCGCGCTGCCCACGGTGGCTGGCGAGGATCCGGCCGCGGCGACGATGCGGCCGGGTACGGGAGTGGCCGGCACCACGCCCGCGAGCGCGGACGACTGTCGCCACGGCGGCTGGCGCGATCTCGGCTTCCGCAACCAGGGCGAGTGCATCGCGGCCGCGCGGCACAGCGATGGCCACGGCCATGACGACGACGTCCACGGCGCCGGCCACGGCCCGATCATCTTCGACCGCAATGTCGACGGCGACCACGAACTGTTCGCCATCGAGCCGGACGGCACCGGGCTCACGCAGCTCACGGACAACGACGTGGACGATTTCTACCCGACGTGGTTCCCGGGCGGTTCGAGCAAGATCGCGTTCTCGAGGAGGGCGCCGGACGGGTGCGACATCTTCATCCTGGACCTCGCTACGGGAGCGACGTCGCAGGTGACCGACGAGCCCGGGCTCAACCTGTTCCCCGACGTCTCGCCCGACGGACGCCGCATCGCGTTCGCCTCGACGCGCGACGGCGGGGAGTACGAGATCTACGTGGTGAACGTCGACGGCACGGGGCTCACCCGCCTGACGAACGCGCCGGGTGCGGACCGCGATCCGGACTGGTCCCGGGACGGGCGCCGGATCGCGTTCACCTCGGCGCGCGACGGGAATGAGGAGATCTACGTCATGAACGCCGACGGCACCGGCGCCGTCCGGGTCGTCAGCAGCATTCACCAGGACATCCGCCCCGTGTGGTCGCCGAACGATTCCATTCTCGCGTTCGCGAGCAACTGGGATGGGAACCCCGAGATCTTCTCGGTGCGACTGGATTCCGGGAGCTCGCCCGTCCAGCTCACGTTCACGACCTCCGTCATCAACACGTCCCCGGCGTGGTCGCCCGATGGCCGCAGCATCATCTTCGACCGCGACGTGGCGGACCGCCCGCTCGCCGACCTGTGGATCATCAATGCGGATGGCACGGGTGAGCACCAGGTGACGACGGATCCGGCGCCCGACCGGAACGCGGACTGGGGCGTGCGCTGAGTTCGATCCCGACCGGGCGCCCGAGGGGCCGGGGCGCGTCCAGCGCGGCCGTCGCATCGTTCCCGAGTTCATACCCGGGCCGCGAGCGCGTCGCGAACGGTCGAGCGGCTTCGAACAGGCGGATGAGCCGCTCTAACGTCCGCGCTCGCGGTACTGCCGCAGCGCGGCGCGTTCCTCGGCGGTCAAGGGCGCCCGCGCCGGGATGTGCAGGACCTGCCCCGGCCGGATCAGGTCCGGATCCGGGAGCGTCGCCCGGTTCGCGACCCAGATCTTCGGCCACAGCGATGCATCGCCGTAGACCTCGCGCGCGACCTGCATCAGACTGACGTCGCCCTGCTGCACCGTGTAGCTGCGAGCCGTGCCGCTCCGGCCCCGATAGTACGCGTTCCGCGCGGTCCGCTCCGCGAACGTCAGCGGCGCTCGCGGCGGGATGACCAGTGTCTGCCCGACACGGATGAGGTCGGGATTCGGGACCTGGGCGCGGTTCGCGAGCCAGATCTTGGGCCAGAGCGACGCGTCGCGGTAGACGTTGCGCGCGACCTGCATCAGGCCGACGTCGTCCAGCCCGACCCGGTAACGCCGTACCGGCCAGCGGGGCGGGGGCGGCGTGCGTGCGAGCCCCGGCGGGTTCTCGACCGCTCCATCCGCGCGGACCACGCCGCGGTCGATGATGCGGACCTCGCGGCGCACGGGCACGACGCGCAGGACGACCTCCTCAGCGACGCCGGGCTCGAGTTCGATGATCGTCTGAGCCGGTTCGAGCGCGTGATGCGCGGGGAGGTCGGCGGCCCGGACGCGGATCGTCCAGCGTCCGGGGCGCACGCTGCCGAAGTCGAATGCGCCCCGCGCATCGCTCAGGCGGCGATGGACCTCGCCGTCGTTCTCCGCCTCGACGACGACGTTGGCGAGCCCGCCGGCCTCGACCAGCTCGGGCGTCGCGTCCTGTCGCAAGACCTCCTCGAACGCGAAGCGGCGGACCGTGCCGGACAGGCGCGCGCCGCGGACGAGTCCGATCTCGACCGTGGCCCGCTCGTCCGGGCCGACGTCGATCTTCAACGGCAACGGGGTCAGCGGGACGCGATCGATCCCGACGCTTCGCCGGTCCACCGTCACGTAGTGCACGCCGGGCGCAACGCCATCGAACTCGACGCGGCCCTGTGCATCGGTGAGCACGGTCCGCTCGCCCAGACGTACGGGCACGCCGCCGAGCGCCTCGCCGGTCTCCGCGTCGTAGACGCGGCCGTCGACCCGGGCGCCGCCGGCGCCGATCGGGATCTCGAACGGTACGATGTACTCGACGAGCGCTTCGGTGCGTGGATCGAGCAGTGATGAGCCGTTCGAGACCCGGCGACCCCGCGAGAACAGGCTGTGGCCGAACGGCAGTCCCTGCTCGACCGCCAGGTCGACCACCGTCGTGCCCCAGCGGTCGGTGTCGTCATAGCGGCGGCCGCTCAGCGAGAGGCTCAGCCGCGTGCGCGCACCGAGCCGCACCGACGCCCGGAACCCGGCGGCGACCCACGCGCGCGGCGCCGCCATGAACGTGGTCCGGCCATCGAAACGGTCGATCCACGCGGAGACCGACTGGCCGTAGCCATAGAATCCCGTCCGGAGCCCGTAGCGCAGGAACGGCGACGTCTCGCCCGTGAGCCGGTCCTCGGTGGCGCCGATCTCGGCTTCCGGCCAGAGCCGCACGCCGAGGATCTCGCGGCCCAGTCGGAGCCGGGCCGACCGCTCCTCCCGGTCGTAGATCCAGCCGAACCCGTCCGCGGATCGGTGACTCGAGCGCAGCAACAGCGATGCGTCGCCGTTGTGGGTCAGGCTCACCTGGTAGATGTGGTTCCGCCGCGCGGCGCCCGGCGCGTACTCGCGGTCGTAGCGGTTCAGCGATGCCGCGAGCCGGAGTTCGCCCCACGGCATTGTCGCAATGCTCGCGTAGTCCTGACGCGCTCCCGGGTAAGAGCCGGGGTAGTCCGGGTCCACGCGCATGTGTCGCGCATCGAGCGCGAGCCGGGCACGCGCCGCGTGCAGGCCGATCGTGTACGCGTCCGGTCGCGCTCCGCTCACGGCCTGACCGGCGATCCCGTACTCCGCTTCGAGCGTCAACCCGGGGACCGGCGCCAGCACGCCCTGACCGCTCCAGAGACCGCCGCGGCCCGCGACGCCCGCGTCGTTGTAGTTCAGGCGGACCCGCGAATCGCCCAGCCGGTAGCCGAGGAACGCAGCGCCCTGCGATGCGCCCGTTCCGTACCGGCGGTCGCGGAGCATGAAGCCGCCGAACTCGAGCGCGCCAAGGCCCATGCGGCCGCCAGCGCCGAAGCCGTAGCGCCCGGGCTGCGTCAGGAGCGACTGGCTGTAGACGCGGTCGCCGAGGAGGAGCTCGAAGTCGCGGCCCCGGAGTTCGAGCCGGTACTCGTCGCGCTCGCCGAAGAGCGACGACCGGCCGGCTTCCGGACCGCGTAGCAGGAAGCTCATGCGGACGGCGCCGTCCCGCGTGAGCGCGCCGGCGCCGGACAGCTCCAGCGGCGGCGCATGGTCGCCCGGATCGGTCGCGCGCACGGCGAGCCGTACCGGGAACGCGCGGCGCGGCGGCGCCGGTCCACGCCCCCGCGCGAGTACCTCCACGATGCTCGTCGCTACGGCAGTGTCACCGTCGGCCTCGGCGCGCAGCGTCACGGCGTGGCGCAACGTCCGCCGCAGATCGGCATCGGTCTCCACCGTGACCGCGACCATCCGGCTCCCGCCCGGCTCGAGCGTGACCTCGCCCGAATCGGTCCGCGCCTCGAACCGACCGCTCCCGCCGAGCCGGAGCGCGATACGCGTCGCGACGTTCCCCAGGTTGCGCACGCGAAATCGCGCCTCGTACGCGGTACCCGCCTCCACGAAACGCGGCGACTCGATCAGCGACAACGCCACCTCATGCCGCTCGGCGACATCCACCACGACCGTGTTGCGGACCTGCGGCGCGGTCGGCCAGCCGGCCACGACATCGTATGGAATCGTGTAGCGACCCGCGGCGGCCGTGTCCGGGATCCGCATCCCGAGCACGCGCACCTCGCTCGCACCCGCCGCGAGCTGCCTCGTACCGCTCGGCGCGACCCAGCGCCACCCCTGCGGCAGCTCCGCCTGCGCCCACACCGGAACCGCCCGATCACTGGTGTTCGTCAGCCGGAACACCGCACTGACCAGTTCGCCCGGCTCGGCCTCGATCACCCGTTCGCCCATGCGCTCGACCATGACCGGCGGCGCCTGCGCAGCCGCCGTGGATGCCGCGAACGAAACGGCGAGAACGACAAGGACGAGAAAGGTCGGTCCCGGGGAAGAACGACGCATGTCGATCCGGCTAGAATTGCAGGGTGTACTGCGCGCCGAAGATGTCCGCCCCGGTGTCCGCCGCGACCAGCGCAGTGTACGTCCCGCCGGCGAGCGGCCCGAGGTCGAAACGCTGGCGCAACGACGTGCCCGGATGGAGGATCCGCACCGTCGCGTCGAATCGGCCGGCGGCCGCTCCCGCCGCGTCGTACAACTCGAGCCGCACATCCAGCGGCACCGACCGCTCGCCCACGTTCCGGACATCGAACTCGAGGACGCGCCCGCCCTCCGGCCCCGTACGGATCCGCGGGTCGGCAAAGTCGAGTCGCACCTCTCCCGACCCGGCAATGTGCGTCACGATCTGGACCCCGTACCGGATCCGGGTCACGATGCCGATGCCCTCCTCGTTCGGCGCCGCCTTGAGCGACTCGGCCGAGCCGGGCGCGACCGGTTCCACCATGATCACGCTCCAATAGCTGCCGGTCAGTGGCGCATCCTCGCCGGACGGGACGCTCACGGTGTACGCGACAGTGGCCTGGGAGTGCGGTGGGACCGTCACGAACGATGGATTGAACGTGATCCATTCCGCGTTCGAGCGCGGTGCCGACCCGGGCTCGCCGAAGATCGTGCGGCCATCGGCGTAGAAGAGGTAGTCGGTCTGGTAGAGTTTGACCTCGTGCGGCTCATTCGCCGTGTTCGTCACGACGATCGTGCCGCCGTACGTCTCGCCCGGCTCGGCCTCCCGCTGCTGGAGCGTGTGTTCGCTCACCGCGATTTGCGCCGGCGCGCGGGCCGGGACGAGGAGCGCGAGGCAGACGAGTGCGAGCGCTGGGAGCGGAATCGACTTCATATTCGGGACTCGTGTGTGGGCTCGCGAGTCGTGTGGGCGACCCGTGTGCGAGCGGAAGGCGCATCGCGCCGGGGTCCGGTCCTCGGCGGGCGCGGCGCCGGCGGACGGGGGGCCGTGGCGTCGGCCGGGCCGGTGGACGCCCGAGTCGCGTCGCGGGGATGCGGCGTGCGACGGGGCACTCACGGGCTCGTCACCGTGAGGAGCACCGTCGGCGTCTGCGGCCCGATCACGCCGGCCTGCGCCGTCGCCGACAGCGTGTAGCTGATTGCGAGCCCGGACGCGTTCGTGCCGGCCGGGATCCCGACGACGACGTCCTGGTCCAGCAGGGTGAGCGCGACCGGCCCCACGCTCGTTGCGCCGGGCGGCGCTTCGAGTTCGAGCTCGAGTGCGACGCCCGGTGGCAGCGCCGTGCCCAGCCGCGCCACGATCCGGGCCGTCGCCGCGCCCACGGCGACGTCGTAGGTCGTCGTGGCGTCGGTGACGGGATCCGGCTCCGCGCCGGCGAGCGCGGTGGCGACCACGAGCGGGGCCGGATCGGCCGAGACCGTGATCGTCTGGCCCCACGCCGCCGAGGAAAGTCCGATGCACAGCCATGCGAGCGCCGCCGTCGCGCGGAGTGCGTTCATGTCGTGCGTATCGAGATCCGAGTGCCTGAGCCGTCCGCCGTTGTGGCCCGCATCCGGGGCTACGCGGCCGCGAACGGCGCGCGGACGGAGCGGCCGGGACGGACGGCGGGATGCGCCGTCCGCCCCGCCCGCCCGTTCGGGCGCGGTGGCTAGATGATCGTGAGCGTGACCGTACGCGTCTGCGGCGTCGCCGTCACCGCCGCCGCCGCCGTCGCGGACAGCGTGTAGGTGATTCCGAGCCCGGTCTCCGCCACATTGCTGATCCCGGTCACAGCGTTCGCCGCGACGTCGGTCAGCGTGACCGGACCGGCGCTCGTCCCCACGCTCGGCGCGACCAGCTCGATCGTCAGCGTGAGGCCCGTCGGCATCACGGCGTCGAGCACGGCCGTGATCGTCTTGCCCGTCTCGTTCGTCGTGATGTCGTAGGTCGTGCTCGCGTCCGTGACCGGGTCCGGCGCGCCACCCGCCGTGGCCGAGCTGATCACCAGCGAGCCGGGATCACCCGAGACCGCGATCTCGTTGATCGCCTGGACCTCGAACGTCACGGTCTGCGTCGTCGCCTGCGCCGATGCGACTCCCGCCGATGCCAGGACCAGCGTTGCGAGCCCCGCGGCACTCCGTAGGTACTTCGTCATATCTCACCTCGAGCTGCGTGACGACAAGATCGATGCCTCGGCTCCGCCGTGACATCGACGCGATTCCGGTCCGTCGCGCGGACCGGTCCCGCATCTCCGTGCAGTCGCACCGGTCATGAAGCCGATGTTGCGTCCCGCCGACACTCGTATTCGAGTCCGCCGACGCGCCGCGGTCGCGACCGGGCAAACTGCTGGATCGAGGATCGGCAAGACGAGGTCGGAAGTTTAGCGGCGCGGTCACTCGCGTCCTAACTCATGTGTGGGCAAGCAGGTGGAGCCGACCGGGAAGATCGCTCGGGTGGAGATCCCGGTCTCCACACCCGGCGCCATGCCGGGTGGACGCGATGAACGTCACGGGGGTGTCGGCCGACCGGCGTCGGCACGTTCGCGGCCGCGGAAGCGGGCGATGGGGGTGGCGGTCCCACCTCCCGCGGAACCCGGCCAGCGGCCCGAGTGCGCTCGAGCCGTTGTCGCGTCGCTTCGGAGTCGCAGCCGCCCGCGAACCGAGCGCGGCAAGCGGCCGCGCGGCTACGAACCCGCCGGTGAGCCGCGCTACACGCCCGCCGCTCCGAGCGCGGCCAGCGTGCTCCCGACGTAGCCGCGCCCGAACAGGTTGACGTGGACCAGGAGGTAGTAGAGCTGGTAGATCGGCCGGCGGACCGCGGCGTACGCCGGCTCGACCGGCCACGCCTCGCGGTAGGCGTGGAAGAACGCGGCATCGAAGCCGCCGAACAACTCGGCCATCGCGAGGTCGACCTCGCGGTGGCCGTAGTAGCTCGCGGGGTCCACGAGCGCCGCCTCGCCGCCGGCCATCACGTGCACGTTGCCGCTCCACAGGTCGCCGTGGAGGAGCGAGGCGCCGTCCGCGCCGGCGCCCGCCAACAACTCGTCGAGGCGGTCGAGCAGGCGGCCGAAGCGGCGCCGGTCTCCGACATCGAAGGCGCCGCCGTCGACGGCGCGCCGGAGCTGCGGCTCGAGGCGCCGCTCGCGCCAGAACGCCGGCCACTCCGCCGCCGGCCGGTTGGGCTGCGGCAAGGAGCCGATGAAGTTGTCCTCCGGCCAACCGTAGCCCGCGCCCCGTACGCGGTGCAATGCGGCGAGCGCGCCACCGAGGCGCTCGGCGGTGCCTGCGCTCGGGCGCCCCGGCTCGAGCCACTCGAGGAGGAGCCACCCCGGCGCGTCTCCCCGGCGATGCGACGCTCGGGCGCTCTCCTCTCCGCCGCCTTCCGGTGCGCCCCCGCCCGCGGCCACCGGATCCGCGCCTACGGTCGCGGGCGGATCCGATACCGCGAGCACGGCCGGGACACGCACCGCGCGCGCCGCGGCCAGCGCTTTCAGCGATGCCGCCTCCGCCGCGAACATCCCCGGCGCGGCGCGCCCCGGCTCCGCCCACTTCAGGAACGCGACGTCGCCGGTCCCCATCTCGATCCGCGCCGCCGCCGCAATGCAGCCGCCGCCCACCGCGCTCGCCCGGAAGTCCGCCGTGCCGAAGCTCCGCCCGAGTGCCGCGGCCACGCCCTCGCGCACCCCGGCGGGGACCACGACGCTCATCGCGTGCGAGACCCGGCGACGCGCCGTTCGCTCACAGCCGCCGCGATTCCCGGATGTGCGCGAGCAGCCCCTCGCACGCGCGCTCGACGATCTCCTGGACCCGCTCGAACCCGGCCGGACCGCCGTAGTACGGATCCGGCACGTCGAGGTCACCATCGGCGGAGGGGTCGAACTCGCGTAGCCGGTAAAGCGGCGCGTCCGGCCGAACGCGCGCCGCCACACGCCGCACATCGCGCAGGTTCGACCCGTCCATGACGATCAGGTAGTCGAAGCGGCGGACATCCGACTCGGTCACCGGCCGCGACCGGCTCGTCAACTCGATCCCGCGGCTGCGCGCGACCGCAGCGGACCGCGGATCCGCTCGCTCCCCCTCGTGGTAGTCCGACGTCCCCGCCGAGTCGATCTCGAACCGCGCCTCGAGGCCCGCCGCGCGGACCCGCGCACGGAAGACCGCTTCGGCCAAGGGCGAGCGGCAGATATTGCCCTGACAGATGAAGAGCACCCTGATCGGTTCGGCTTGCATGTGGCTTCGTTCGCCTCTTGATTTCGGATTCGGTCCGCGTGTGTGCTTCAACGCACTGGTCACACGGACCGGAAACGACAGGATGACACGCGCGCATGGATACGGCAATGCGGCGTCGGGGTTCCCACGCTGCGACAGGGAGCCGGCAGCGCCGCCACTGCGGATCGGGCGCGGTGATGGCCGCGGATGCAAGGCCCTCGCAGCCAGGGGGGGCGGCGCCGTGGAGGCGGGCGTTGCCGCGCATCACGGCTTCGGCCACGCCGCCACGCCGGCGTGGACGCGGCATCGGCTGCCGAGGCCGCGATGCCGCGGCCGCGACCCGCGTGAACGCAGTGGCGCCCGCGGTGGTAGAAGGGAGTCGACCCCGTGCGTACCCCCTCATTTTCGGAGAGCGAATCGATGCGTCGCCACTCGACAGCCGGCCCGGTGCGGGCGTTCCCCCTGTTGCTCGCCGCGCTCGTCCCCGCGTGCGCGCCGGGATCCGCGGACACGGCGGCGAGCCGCGGCGGTGTGCCGGGATCGGCGGCCGCCGCGACGGCCGCTTCCGCGCCGGGCGGCCGGATCGATGCCGAGCGGATGCTCGAAACCGTGCGTTACCTCGCGGATGATGCGCGCCGGGGCCGGCGCACGGGGACGCCGGGGAACGAGGCGGCGCGAGCGTACATCGTCGAGGCTTTCCGGCGCGTCGGCCTGACGCCCGTCGCCGGCGGCTACACGCACCCGTTCACCTTCACCGGCCGGCGCGACGGCAGCGAGTACCGCGGCGTGAACATCCTGGGTACCATCGAGGGGCGGGTGCGACCGGATCGCTACATCGTCATCACGGCGCACTACGACCATGTCGGCGTGGGCAAGCCCGATGCGACCGGCGACTCGATCTACAACGGCGCGGACGACAACGCATCGGGGACCGCCGCGCTCCTCGCGCTCGCCGCCTATTTCCACGCGCACGCGCCGGCGAACTCGATGCTGTTCGCCGCGCTGGATGCCGAGGAGATGGGGCTACGCGGCGCCCGGGCGCTCGTGGCCGACCCGCCCGTTCCACTCGATGACGTCGTCATCGATGTCAACATGGACATGGTGAGCCGCAATGCGCGCGGCGAGCTGTACGTGGCGGGGACGTACCACTACCCGTTCCTCGCGCCGCTGGTCGAGCGGATCGCGGCTGGCGCGTCGGTCACGCTGCTGCCCGGCCACGACCGCCCCGGCCTGCCGCCCGGCGACGACTGGACCAGCGCCTCCGACCACGGCGCCTTCCACGCCGCCGGCATCCCGTTCCTCTACTTCGGCGTCGAGGATCACCCGGACTACCACCGGCCGAGCGACGAAGTGGCGAAGATCGATCCGGACTTCTACGCGCGCGCCGTCGAGACCATTCTGGACGTGGTGCTGGCGCTCGACGCGGATCTGGATGCAGTCGCGGCGCAGCGCGGCGTGGAGTGAGGGCGCCGCCGGCCGCCCGACCTACGCGGCGGCCGGCGGCGGATGAGATGGCCCGGTCCGGGTCCCCCTATCCCACGCTGTACGGCCACGGCTCCGGGATCGCGAGGAACACGAGGAGCGCGCCGGCCATCGCGATGTTCTTGCCGAAGTTGATCGCGTCGTTCATCCGCGCCTCGCCCGACTCTTTCCAGAAGGCGTGCATCGTGAACGAGACCGGGAGCAGGAAGAGAAGGAGCAGCAACACGCCCCAGCGCGGCTCGAAGCCGAGCAGGATGCTGAGGCCGCCGAGCAGCAGCAGCAACCCGCTCACGTAGACCGCCGCCTTCGGCGCCGGCACGCCCTTCATCCCGGCATAGCCCGCCAGCATCCCGGGCACTGTGACGAGATGACGCACCGCGTTGTAGAGGAAATACCCCGCGAAGACGATGCGTCCAATGAGGTGCAACAGCTCCATTGCGCTCTCCTCGGGTCAAATGGTAGATGTCGCGGGACGCGCGAGCCCACGATGCCCGCGCGCCCGTTCAGGATCCGATCCCTCCGCCTCCACCCGGACGCTCCCCGGCCCCGGCCCCAGCCCTGCCGGCGCCTACTGCGCCGCCTCGTCCTTGTAGATCTTCACCGTGATCCGGCCGTCCGGGCCCGCGTAGCCCCGGTACATCCCCGGCGTGTTGAACGGCATCGCGATGTTGCCGTGGCGGTCGATCGCGATGACGCCGCCATCGCCGCCTCGCTCGACCAGCTTCTCCATGACGACCGCGTTCGCGGCCTCTTCCAGGGAGACACCCGTGTAGAGCATGCGCGCGCAGATGTCGTAGGCCACGACGTTGCGGATGAAGTACTCGCCGTGACCCGTCGCCGAGACGGCGCAACTCTCATTGTTCGCGTACGTACCCGCGCCGATGATCGGCGAGTCGCCGATCCGGCCGAACCGCTTGTTCGTCATCCCGCCGGTCGACGTGCCGGCCGCCAGGTTGCCGTGCTGGTCCAGCGCGACGGCGCCCACCGTGCCGACTTTCCACGCCACCGGCATCTCCGGAGCCGCGCCCGGCGCCATCGAGGTCCGCTCCGCCTCGGCCGCCTTCGCCTCCTGGAGCTCCTTCCACCGGCGTTCCGTGTAGAAGTAGTCCTCCGGCACGAGCTCGATCCCCTGTTCCTGCGCGAACGCCTCGGCCCCCTCGCGCGCCATCATGACGTGCGGCGACTTCTCCATGACCAGCCGCGCCAGCGCGATCGGGCTCTTGATGTGTTTGACGCCCGCGACCGCGCCGGCGTGGAGCGTGGCGCCGTCCATGATCGAGGCATCCAGCTCGTTCGTCCCCTCGTGCGTGAAGACGGCGCCCTTGCCCGCATTGAAGAGCGGTGAATCTTCGAGCACCTGGATGGCCGCGACCACGGCGTCCAGGCTCGTGCCGCCACCGGCGAGGATAGTGTGGCCCGCGCGGATCGCCTCTTCCATCTTCGCGCGGTAGGCGGTCTCCATCTCGGGCGTCATGTTTTCGCGGAGGATCGTGCCGGCACCGCCGTGGACGACGATCCCCCAGCGGGGTGGTCCCTCCTGTGCTGTCGGCTGTTGCTGGCTGGCGCACGCGGCCAGCGTACCGAGGCCTGCGAGGACGAGGGTGCCGGCCCGGCGGACCGGGTGCCGGCGACGCGTTCGGGTCGTGAGCATCTCCACTCCTTTCGTGGTTGGGATCCAGGGGAAGGTAGCATGGGAGCGGAGCCGTGGGGAGGGGGTAGGCGAGTCGCGTGGACGTCGTCCGTGTGGCGGACCCGGATGCCGATCGTCGGTCGGGGTCCGCGGCGGCTCGGACCGTCGCCGCGACGGGGGGGTACCCACGACCCATGGCGGTGCGTTAGGATAAGGGCGCACCAGGTGGACGGGAGGGAGAGATGCTGACAATGACGGCGCCCGCGCGTGAACGGGTGCGCTCGATCTCGCAGTTCCTCGAGCGGCCGGCGTTGCGGATCCGCATGCGTGACGGCGCCAGCCCGCTGGCGCCGGAGTGGGAGTTCGTGCTCGTCGAGGAGGCGGATGCCGAGCCGGACGAGACGGTCGTGGATGCGGACGGTGTTCGGGTGATTCTGGATGCGCGCAGTGCCACGGGGCTCCGCGGCCGGATGCTGGATTACGGTGCGACGGGCTTCGCCGTGCGGCTGCCGAGCTTCGAGAGCGCGAACGGCGGCGCGGAGGGCGAGTTGGCCGCCCGGGTCCGCGCCGTCATCGAGGAGCGCATCAACCCCGGCGTCGCGACGCACGGCGGCGAGATCACGCTGGTCGGCGTGAAGGACGGCATCGCCTACATCGAGATGCGTGGCGGTTGCCAGGGGTGCGCCATGTCGCGGCTGACACTGCGCCAGGGCGTCGAGCGCATGATCCGCGAGGCGGTCCCCGAGATCGCCGGGATCCAGGACGTCACCGACCACGCGAGCGGGACGAACCCCTTCTATCAACACGCGTAGCGAACCGGCGGAGACGGACGGCGGACGGCGCTGCCACCGCCGCCCGCCGTCATCCGGGTCCACCCCCCCGCGCCCCCTCCTCCCCTCGGAACCCGCGGCTCCGAGGGGAACGGGTCCGCCGCTATGGTTGCGGCGGCTCCGCCTGCGGCCGCCAGACCGGCTGGGTGCCGAAGATGGGTGTCGCGCCGATCGGCCTCTGGCCGCTGCCGTCCGCGTTCATGATGTAGATCTGCTCCTCGCCCGCGTCTCCGCGCCAGAACACGATCCGCGTACCATCGGCCGACCAGACGGGCTCGCCGTCGTTCACCGCGTTGCTGGTGAGCGGAGCCGAGAGGCCCGAGCCGTCGTCGTTGATCACGAAAATCTCGAAATCACCGTCACGGTCGCTCGCGAACACGATCTGCGTGCCGGTCGGCGACCACGCGGGATCGAAGTCGAGTTCCGAATCGGTCGTGAGTCGGGTCTGGTTCGCGCCATCGGCGTCCATGACATAGACGTCGTTGTTGGAGAGGACCTCGCCGTCCGGGATCGGGTTGCTCGAGAACGCGATCCGCATGCCGTCGGGCGACCACACCGGGTCGAAGTCGTCGTGCGCCGTCGCGGTGATCGCCGTGCGCCCGGTCCCGTCCACGTTCATCACGAAGATGTCGAGGAGCGTCGTGTCCGCGCGTTCGCTGCGGAACACGATCTTCGTGCCATCGGGCGACCACGAGGGCTCGAGGTCGTCCAGCGCATCGTCCGTCACCTGGGTGGGTGTGCCGCCGGACGCGCTGACGATGAAGATCTCGCGGTCGCCCCCATCGGCATCGTCGTCGCGGTCGCTGACGAAGACGATGTTGCTGCCATCGGGCGACCAGGCGGGGTCGAAGTCGTCGTAGGGGCCGGAGGTGACCTGGCGGGGATCGGTCCCGTCCTCGTTCATCACGAAGATGTGGCGATGGCCGTCGGTCCCGGTGCTCACGAACGCGATCAGCCCCGGCACGCGGACCGTCGCGGATGCCTGCACGCCGGCCACTTCGGTCGCGACCGTGATGGTCGCGACGCCTTCGCGCTGTGCGGTCACGAGACTCTCCGTGCCGTCCGCGTCGATGTCGGCGACGTTCTCGTTCGACGTGCTCCAGGTGAGGTCCGGCTCCGGGATCACGACGTCGTTCGAGTCCCTGACGACCACCGCGAACTGGACGATCGAGTCCTGGTAGAGCGTGGTGTCGGCCGGCGCGAGCGGCGTGATCGATGCCGGCACCTGGCGCACGGTGATGGATGCCGTGTCCGCGACCTCATCCACTGCGGCGATGATGTCCACCGTGCCGACCGCGTCCGCGGTCACGGTGCCGTCGCCGTCGACGGGCGCGACGCCGTCATCGGTGCTGGTCCACGCGATGACCGCTCCCGGGATGGCGTTGCCGTTGGCATCGCGAACGGTGGCGGTGAGCTGCACGACGTCGCCGAGGGCGTTGAGCGTGTGTTCCTCCGGCTCGAGCGTGACCGTGGCGGCGACCTGCCGAACCTCGATGGTGGCGGTGTCCGCCGCCGCGCCCGCCGTGGCCACGACCCGGGCGATCCCGACCGCCTCCGCAACCAGTCGGGCGTGCGAGGGATCGGCGGCATCCGGCTCGACGGTCCCGACTCCGTCGCCGAAGCGGGACCACTCGACCTCCGCGTCGGGGATCGGGTTGCCGTTCGCGTCCTCGACCGTCACGTCGAAGACCACGCTGTCACCCAGGGCATCCAGTGTCGCGGCCGCCGGCGTCAGCGTGACCGTGGCCGGGACCTGTCGCACCACGATCATGGCCGTGTCGGTGTCCGCGATGCCGGCCGCGGTCGCGACGATCCGGGCTTCACCTACGGCGTGAGCGGTCACGGTCGCGATGTCCGCCGCCGTCGTTATGGTGGCGATCTCCTCGTCCAGGCTCGTCCACGTCACGACGGCGCCGGCGACCGGGTGGCCGTTCGAATCCCGGACGCTCGCGCTCAGCTCCGCAGTGGCGCCGAGCGCATCCAGCGTCACGGCCGGCGGATCGATGATCACGGACGGCGCGAGCTGCCGGACCAGCACGGTTGCGGTGTCCGCCAGCGTGCCGATGGCCGCCACGATCCGCGCATTCCCCGGCGCGACCGCGAGTACGTTGCCGTTCGCATCCACGGTGGCGATGGTCTCGTCCAGGCTCGTCCACGTCACGTCCGCGTCCACGACCGCGTGGCCGTTGGCATCCCGGACCACCGCCGTGAGCTGCACCGACTCGCCCAGCGCATCGAGCGTATCGGCCGCGGGCTCGAGCGCGATCCCGACCGGGACCTGCGCGACGACGGCGACGACCGTGTCGGCCGCCGCGCCCGCGGCGGCGATGATGCGCGCCGTCCCCGCGCCCGCGGCCGTCACCGTGCCCGCATCATCCACGCGGACGACATCGCCGTCCGTGCTCGTCCAGACGAGGGTCGGCTCGGCGATCGCATTGCCGTAGGCGTCGGTCACCGCGGCCGTGAGCGTGTCCTTGGCTTCGAGCGCCGCGAACGCGAGCGTGTCCACCGAGAGCGTGACGACCGCCGGATCCCCCGCAACCGCCTCGATCGTGAACGCCACCTCGGTCAGCCCGCTCACCGAAGCGGCCACCGTGTTCTCGCCGACCGCCGTCCCGAGCGTCCAGGAGACGCTCGCCACGCCGTCCGCGCCCGTCACGGTCGTGTCCGCGCCGAGCACGCCGCCGCCCGCCACCACGCGCCACGCGACCGGGACGTCCGCGACGCCCTCGCCATCCTCATCGCTGACCCGGACACGCGGCGCATTCGTCAGCATGGTACCCACCACGGCCGTGTCGGGCAGCTCTCCCACCGCCTCGAGCGCAGCCGGGATCGACACATCCGGCACCACCGGATCATCCCCGTCAGGACACCCCGCCAGGAACAGCGCGCAGGCGAACCCCAACGGAATCGCGATCCGCCTCGCGCACGCCCGGTTCCGGATCACGGCGCGTGGACTCCCGCCGGCTTCGGCAAACGACTTCATGGCACGACCCCTGGATCCTGAAAAGAGAACGTCCGACCCCCGCATCCGCGCGGCCCGATCGCCGCAACGGCACGCGGCTGCATCCGCTCGCCGAGCGGACGCGCGCACCCGCGACAGCGGGTTGCACCGCCCCGCGCGAGGGCGATCCATTCGCGCGATACGGAATGCGGGATTCCCGGGGCCGGCCGGGGGTGCACGAATCAGACCAGCGGGTGGACGCGCCGCGCATCGCCCGCGAGCATCGGCCCCGACCCCCGGATCGGTGGGCTGGATCCACGTCGATCCCACGGCAGGGGTGTTGCACGGATCCGACGACGGCGGAATGGATGCGACATACAGACGGCCGTGGAGAAGGGTCTCCACGGCCGTCGATGTCATGGACCCGCGGGTCCAGCGCCGCCTGCGCGACGCGAGCACCTCAATCGATCGACTCGCGCTCGGCGGTGCTCAGCGTCAGCCCGTTGAAGAAGAACTTGAAGGTGCCGTGCGGCTGCGCGCGGTTCAGGATCTCCGGGCCGAAGAGGTAGAGCGTCCCTTCACCGACGGGCGCCTCGATGACGGCCAGGCCGCCTTCCAGGTGGTTCTGGCCCCATGCCCAGCCGCTGCGGAGCGGCTCGGGGCCATCGAACCAGGCGACGCGTTCGAGGCCGGAGGCTTCGGCGCCCGCCTCGAGGGTGAAGACCGGCGAGTTGTCGAAGAAGACGTCGACGTGGTCGTCCATCCCCCATGCGATCGGCTGGCGCGTATCCACCCGCACTTCCAGGACGGAGCCCGGGATGTAGTACTCTTCGCGGGGGAGCGGGTGTTCGCGGCCGTCGTCGCCCGTCTCGACGAGTTTGTCTCCGACGGGCAGACCGAGGTGCCGGGCGAGGATGGTCGAGCTGCCGATCGTGAGGATCGTACCGCCGTCTTCGAGGAACTCGCGGAGTTGCGGGACCGTTTTCTCGATCGTCACCTCGCCGAGCGTGTGCCGGTATTCCTCGGGGATGCGCTCGGCCATGTCGTCGAACGAGCGGGACCGGTCGCGATCCTCCTCCGGGATCGCGCCGTCGACGAAGATGAGTACGTCGAAGTCGTCGCGCAGGTCGCCTTCATCCAGCCGCTGAGGGTAGACGACCTCGAAGGGGAACTCGAATTGCTCCATGATCCAGCGCGTCCACCCCGAGGGGATGGAGCCGCCGTAGCGGTCCCAGAGCCCGATGCGGACGGGGTGCAACCGGTAGGCCTCGCCATCCGGCGCCGAGCTCACGGCATCGAAGTCGATGCCGAGCTCCGTGGCCAGCCGTTCGAGCCGCGCACGCGTGCCGCCTTCCGCCGGGATGTAGAACGAGCCCGCCGCGAAGCGCTCGCCGCCATCCTGCCAGGGCGCCGCCAGGCGGTAGACCTCCGCATCATCCGCGAGCAGTCGGTTCACGGCGACGAAGGCGTCGTTGTAGTACGGCGAGAGGATGTAGCCCTCGGCCGGGCCCGCTTCGACCGTGCCGGGCGGCGGGTCGATGTTCCACTCGTCGATCTCCTCGAACGGCCCGTCGAAGCCTTCGAGAATCCGGTCGAACTCGATCCCCATCTGGTACGCCAGCGTCCAACCGGCATTGTCGTACGGCGCGATCGGCGGACCGCCGGGGTAGCGGAAGTCGTTCGGGTAGTCCTGTGGCTCGAACATGTCGAGCACGTGCGGACGGAACGCCTGCGCGGCCTTGATCACGTACGAGCCCGCCGGGTACGTCTTCCCGTTCACCGTGAAGTCCGCAGTCGCGCGGTGCACGGTGATCCCCGTCTCGAGCAGCGCGTTGACGAACTTCGTCGCCGTCGGGAAGTCCGGCTGGTCCGCGGGGATGATGTAACCCCGGGGATCACGCAGTGCCGGGTCGTGCAGCATCGCCATGTAGCGGGCCGCATCGTCATCATCGATGCGGCCGCCGAAGCCGAAGCCCTCGCCGCCATCGCCCGCCGCCTCGCGCGCGGCCGCGACCGCCGCCTCGACTTTCGCGATCCGGTCCGGATACATCGTCCAGTGGTCGCGGCTACCCCGCTCGATCGAGTTCCGCCCCATCCGGTAGATGTTGTAGAGGAACATCTCGCGGTAGCGGGACGCGAGGTCGAGCACCGCGTAGTTGGCCGTCACCGAGTAGTCGATCGACTGTCGGAAGTGCCACTCGTCGCGCGGCCCGATCGGCATCGGCTGGTCCGCGTTCGGCAGTTGCCGGTCCACGACGAAGGGGATCGCCATCGGCGTCGGATTGCCGATCGTCTCCGTCAGCAGCCCGATCATGTTGTGGAAATACGTGATCGTACGCAGCCCGCCGTTCCACCACGTCGAGTAGCTCGCGCCTTCCGCCATGGTCGCGCCCGGCTTGTCCTCGGCGATGAAGCGCGTGTGCATTGCCGCGCCGACCAGGTCCAGCTCCGTCACCACCAGCGGATCGAACTTGTAGTTGAACGGGTCGCGGAACGGCGGCGCGAAGAGCACCATCCCCCGTGGGCCCGTCTGGTGGTGGTTGTACATGATCTGCGGAAACCACTCGTGGAAGAGGATCCGGTTCATGTTCTCGGTCTCGGGCTGCGTCGACATGTAGAAGTCGCGGTTGTTGTCGTGCCCGACGTACTTCTGGTAGAGTCTGGGCAGCCCGCGCGTCGAGCGCCGCGCCGGGTCCTCTTCCCGCATGTACCAGTTCGAGACGAGCTGCATCCCGTCCGGGTTCGCCTGCACCGCGAGGATGATCACGTCGTTCAGGATCCGCATGGTCTCCGGATCGGTCCGGCTCACGAGCTGGTAGACCGTCTCCATGAGCTGCTGCGCGCCGAGCACTTCACTGGCGTGCAGTCCGCCATCGATCCAGACGACGGCCTTGCCCTCGCGTGCGAGGCGGTGCGCTTCCTCGTCCGTGAGCCCCTCGGCCCGGGCGAGCCGCTGCGAGATCTCCTTGTAGTGCGCGAGATTCGCATGGTTCTCCGGCGACGTGATGATCGCCATGTACTGGTCGCGTCCCTCCGCCGTCTTGCCGATCGAGACGAGCTTCATGCGATCGGACTCCGCGTCCAGCTTCTTCCAGTACGCGACGAGGTCGTCGTAGTCGGGGAGCACGTAGTCCGCGCCGATGGGGTGGCCGAACTGCTCGATGGGCGTGGTGACATCGGTCTGGGCTTCGAGTGCGGTCGCGCCCGCGACGAGCAGCAGCGCCGGGAGCAGCGCGAGCGGCCGGGAAACGGTTCTGCCGAGCATGGATGCCTTCTCCTTCCGACGGTACGGCGGCCGCGGCGAGTCGGGCGCGCGGCGCAGTCGGGTTGTGGAATGGTGAGGCGGATAGGATAGCAGCTTTCCGCGGTAGCGGCCAGGGCGCGGCGCGGGGGCGTCCGAAGACCTTGTTCATCGGGAGGAGTGCTTGCCGTTCGGGTTCCAGGGCGGCGCATCGAAGGGTGCACCGACCACGCGCTGCACGTCCATCTCGGGGTCGCGGACGGCGCGGTAGATGGCGTCGGCGGCGGGCCGTTTCTCACATGAGCCTGCCACCCGCGCCGGGCGCCGTTTGCGGGTCCCCGCCGCAACCGCTACCGTACCGTCGTGGGCGCGTCGCCGCCCACGCCAACCCAACGCGAGGGCGACCATGGTGGCATCTCACCGGCCTCGCGGCGGACCGCTCCGCCGGATCGGGCGACGTGGGGTCTCGGCATTCATGGCTGCGGCGGTTCTCGTCACGGCGGCGCTCCCGGCGCGGGCTCAGGACGCCGCCTCGGCCGCGGCGGAGCCGTTCGCGCCGCACGACCACTGGAGCCGGGCGGCGCTGCGGCGCCTGGCCGCGGCCGGATGGGTGGATGCGGGTGCCGCGCTCGCCGCGTGGCCGCTCCGGCGTTCGAGAGTGCGGCGGCTGTTCTCGACTGCGGCGGTGGCCGCGGAGCGCCGCGGCGCCGTGGCGGCGGCCCGCCTGGCGCGCGCGTACGCCGAGCGCTTCGACGACGAGTTCCCGCCGCCGGCATCGGCGGCGAGTGCCGCCGACCCGGTCGCGGGCCGCGCCGCGCCGGCTGCGGAGCGCCGCGCGGCGAGCGCGGAGGGCACCGCGTCCATGCCGGACCGTCTGTACGCCGCGCTCCGGGTCCAGGGTGGACTGACCGCGCACGAGAACATCATGCGTGGCGGCGCCTCCGTGTGGGTGGAGGGTGTCGGGTGGGTCTATCCCGGCCCCGTCGCGGTGGCGGACGCGTCTTCGGGTGTCGCGGCCGCGGCGATGGACCTCGCGTTCGGCGGCCTCGCGGCATCGGTCTCCGGCCGCTGGTCCGCGGAGCGGCTCGAGGCGGGCGAGTCGTACCTCTCGCTCGCAACCGGTCCGCTCGACCTCTGGCTCGGTCGCCGTGGCTGGAGCGCCGGCGCGGCCGGCCGCGATGCGATTGTCCTCGCCGAGGGCACGCTCTTCGACGGCGGGGGTCTGGCGATCCCCGAAGGGTTCCGGCTCCCCGGCCCCCTCGCCTCGCTCGGCCCCGTCCGCGCCGCCGTGATGCTCGCCCGCATGGAACGAAGCGGACCGTACGCGCACCCGCTCTTCTGGGCCGCGCGCCTCAGCATCTCGCCGCACCGCTCCCTCTCGATCGGATTCAACCGGGCATCGCTCTTCGGCGGCGAAGGGAACGGCCGGATCACCCCCCGGACCGTGCTCCTGATGCTCCTCGGATTCACGGACACCGAGGGGAAGGCAAGCGCCTTCGAGAATCAGGTCGCATCCGTGGACCTGTTCTGGCACACCGCGGCGTGGGGCGTGCCCCTGGCCCTCTACGGCGAGTGGGGGTTCGACGACATGGGCTTCGCATGGACGCACGTGCCCGGCATCGTGCTCGGCGCCGAACTACCGCTCGTTCCCGGAGTCCCCGCACTCGCGCTCGGCGTCGAACGCGTCCACTTCGATCGAAGCTGTTGCGGCAATCCACCGTGGTACCAACACGGCCCCCTCGCGGAAGGGTGGACCGACCGCGGCCGCCCGCTCGGACACCCCCTCGGCGGTCATGGACACGCCACGGCTCTGCGCTGGCGCCTCGATCTCCCCGGTACCGGCATCCTCGCCGGCGGCCGCCTCTTCCGTCGCGTCCGCCACGAAGAAAACCTGTTCGCCCCCGCGCGACGCGGGACCAGCCACGGCGGCACGCTCCGCTGGCGCCTGCCCGCCGCGCGGCGCGCACATCTCGATGGCCGCCTCGAAGTCGAGCACGGCCGCACCGGCTGGTGGCAGTGGTCGGCGAGGCTCGCAACCGAGCTTACACTCGGAAGTCGTTGACTTTATCGCGACACGCCCCTATGCTACCCGTCCACAACTGTGCGTCGGTCAATTGCCGTTCCCGTGAAGGCGCGCCGCGGCCGGGCTCCGGTGTCGGTCCCGGACGGGTGCGGCGGGAAATCGCCAACCGGGCATCACGGAGTGCGCGCATGCCCCGTTCCTTGTGTAGGTCCTTGGTGTTCACGATCTCGTTCCTGGGTGCCGTCGCGGCGCCGGTGGCCGGCCAGGTGCCCGCGCCGGTCGACTCGCTCGCCGACATCGTGTTGCACCCCGGCGATGCGGTGCGGATCGAGATCCGGGACGAGCCGCAGATCAGCGGCGAGTTCCCGGTCGGACGGGATGGCGCGTTGATGCTGCCGCTGCTGGGTTTGGTGCCGGTCGCCGGGCGGCCGTTCGACCAGGTGCGGCAGGATCTGTCGATGGCGTACCGGCGGGAGTTGATCGACCCGGAGCTACGGATCACGCCGCTGGTGCGGATCGCGGTTCTGGGCGAGGTACGGCGGCCGGGGCTGTTCATGGTGGACCCGACGCAGACGATGGGCGAGTTGATCGCGCTGGCGGGCGGGTTCACGCCGGTGGCGGACCGTGACGACATCACGGTGCTGCGCGGCGAGGGCGAGGTGGCGGCGGAGTTCGAGCTGGGCTCGGAGACGATGTACACGATGCCGCAGTCCGGCGATCGGATCCTGGTTCCGCGGCAGAGCTGGTTCCGGGACTACCTCGGCGTCTTCTTGGGAGCGGTCGGCTCGGTCGCGGTGGCGGTCGTCACCGGCGTCCTCGTTCGGTAGGGCGACATGGGCCTTCCGAACGACGGTGCGGGCCGGGAAGGTGCGCTCGCCGCGTGGGTGGCGCTCGCGCGGCGGCGGTGGGTGGCCGGGGGCCTCGTCGCCGGGCTCGTGCTTGCGCTGGCCGCGGCCGTCGTGTTCCTCTCGCGTCCCGTGTACCGGGCGGAAGCGCGGCTCCGCCTGGGTGCGCCTCCGCCGATGGGCGGCGCCACGCCCGCCGCCGGGTTCTTCGGCCTGTTGCGGCTCGGCGGCGACCCCTTCGCCAACGACCTCGAACTGTTCTCCAGCCGAACGCTGGTCGAGCGCGTCGTCGACGATGTCTCGCTGAACGCGAGGCTGGATGCGCCCCGCGGATGGACGCGGGACTCTCTCTTCGTGCGCTTCGGCGCGGGTCGCGCCACCGAGGAGGCGTCGTTCGCCCTCGAATGGCTGGAGGACGGCCGCGTGCGCGTGCGGCGGACCGCTCCAGAGGATTCGCTGATCGCCACGATCACGCCCGGCACGACGGTCTCCTTCGGCGACGTCACGCTCGCGCCGCGCGCGTGGCGGCCCGGGATGCCGCGAAAGGTCCGGATCACGACGCTGCCGTTCGCGGAGGCCGTACGCCGCATCGGACCGCGGCTCGTGGTCGAGCGGCTGCGCCGCGAGGCGAACGTCGTCGGACTCTCCTTCGACCACATCGACCGCGCCATCGCGCGCGCGGCGGTCGCCTCCATGATTCACCGCTTCATCGAGCTGCGAACCGCCATCGAGCTCCGGGAGAGTGGTGAAACGGTGGATTCCGTGCGCGTCGTCGCGGACCACACGCGACGGGCGCTGGACCGCGCGGAATCCGCCCTCGAGGCGTGGCAGCGTGAGACACGCCTCGTCGCGCCCGAGCCGCAGAGCGAGGTCTTCGTCGAGCGCTACGGCGAGACCCTGACCGCGCTCGAAAGGGCAAGGCAGGAACTCGAAGCCGTCGACTCGGCGCTCGAGCGGGCGTCGCAGATCACGACATCGGGTAGTACCTGGTCCACACTGCTCGCGCAGCCGGATTTTCTGGCCAACGAGACCATGGGCGCGCTCGTCGAGCGCTTGGTGCAGCTCGAGGCGGAACGGCAGGCACTGGCGCAGCGGCGGACCGATGCGAACCGTGAGCTCCGCGCCCTCGTCGACCAGATCGCCTACCTGGATGGCCGACTCCGCTCGCTGCTGCTCAACTACAGGATCACGCTGGCGGCCCAGGTCGAGGAACTCGAGGCGCAGGTTGCCGAGATGGACACGGTCCTGGCGCGCATGCCCGCGCGAGCCATCGAGCTGGCCCGCCGCCAGCGCAACGTCCGGATTCTCTCCGAGGTCCTCGTGATGACTGAACAGCGCCTGCACGAGGAAGAGCTGCGGCAGGCGTTGACCTTCTCGAACGTGCAGGTGATCGATCCGCCGGCACTGCGCTACAAGCCGGTGTGGCCGCGAAAGAAGCTGGGGCTCGCGGTGGGGTTGCTGCTGGCGGGTGTGTTCGGCACCATCGGGATGGTGGTCGCGGAGCGGGCGGACCGTTCGGTATGGCGGGCGGCGGAGGTTCGTGGCGTGTTCGGCGCGCCGGTGCTCGCCGCGGTGATGGTGGACCGCGATGGTGCGCCGCATTTCTCGCCGGATGAGGTGCGGACGGTGCTCCGTCGCGCCGCGCCGGAGGGTGGAGGTCTCGCGCGGCTGGCCGTGGTGGCTGCGGACCGTGCGGCGCCGGCGCCGGAAGTGGCGCGGGCGCTGGTCCGTGCCGCGGAAGCGGAGGCGGCCGAGCGGCCGGGTGCGGAGGCGTTGGCGCCGCCGGTGATCCGGGCCTACCCACCGGTCGACAGTTTCGCGGCCGCGGCGATGGCGGACGACGGGCCGGTCGTCGTGGTGGTCGCCGCTCGACGGACGCGCCGGGACGACCTGTTCCGCGCTGCCGCACTCCTCCGCGAGGCGGGCGCGGCGGTGGCGGGCGCCATCCTCGTGTGCACGCGGCAGGGCGACATGGTGGGCGTATGGGCGTGAGGTTGCGCCGGCGGCGTCGCCGCGCGGGGGACGGCATGCTGCGCAGGGTGGTGGACGTGGTGTGCGCCCTGATCCTTCTGCTCATCACGGCGCCGCTGCTCGCCGCGGGTGCGCTCGCCGTCCTGATCGGGTCGGGGCGGCCGATCTTCTTCGGCCACACCCGTGTCGGGCGCGGAGGCAAGTTGTTTCGCTGTTGGAAGTTGCGCACCATGACACCCTGCGCGGAGCGCGTGCTCCAGCACGCGCCGGCGCTCCGGCAGCGCTATATCGAGAACGGGTTCAAGCTCGGCAACGGCGAGGACCCGCGGATCACGCGCGAAGGCCGCTGGCTGCGTCGCAGTTACGTCGACGAGATCCCGCAGTTCTTCAACGTGCTGAGCGGCACGATGTCGCTGATCGGCCCGCGCCCGGTGGTGCTCGAGGAACTCGCGCTCTACGGCGATGGCGTGGAGGAGTTGTTGCAGTGGAGACCCGGGATCTTCGGCGAATGGACCAGTCGCGGCCGGAGGCGGCCGGACTACCCGGAACGGGCCCGGCTCGAGCTCGAATTCATCCGGAACCGCTCGATCCGGCGCGACCTGATGGTACTCCTGCGGTCGATCCCGGTCGTTCTGCGGGGGCAGGACGGGAGGTGAGCGCGACGGAGGCGCCCGCGGCGGCGCCGCGCTTCACCCAGGCGGCGGGCGTCCGGCGCGTTCTCGCGAACGCGCTGTCGCTCCTGCTGGCGTACGCGCTGCCACGACTCGCCATCATCGGCTCGATCGTGGTCGCGGCGCGCGTGCTCGGTGCCGACGCGTTCGGGGCCTACAGCACCGCCGCCGCCTTTGCGGTCGTCGTGAGCGTCCTCGCGACGCTCGGGATGACGCCGCTCCTGATCCGTGACATCGCCCGTGCACCGGAACACGCGCTGGCGCTGCTCGGCGCGGCGCACCGGGTCAAGACCGGGACCAATGCGGCGATGCTGGTCGTGCTCCTGGTCGTCGCGCGCTGGGTGCTGGATTATCCGGCGCCCGTGGTCGCCGCGGCGGCGCTGCTCGGGATCGCGTACGCGATCGGCGCGTACGTCGAGAACCTGTCCGCGTACTTCCAGGCGGTCGAGCGGATGCACGTGTGGACGCAGGCGAGCGCGGTGTACGGGCTGGTCACGGGTGTCGCGGGGCTGGCGCTGGTCTGGGCGACGGCGAGTCTCACGTGGTTCTGTGTCGCGCCCGTGGCGGGGCAGCTCGCCGCGCTCGGCTGGCTGCTCAAGCGGTTGCCCGCGCCGCTGCGCCGGCCCGCGACGGTCGGCGCCGGCGAGTGCAGGCGCCTCATGCGCGCGCTGGCGCCGTTCGCGATCGCGTTCATCACGCTGACCATCTACTACAAGGTCGATGTCCTGCTGCTCGCGCGGTGGCGGCCGGCGGCGGATGTGGGCATCTACGCGGCGGCGTACAAGTTCGTCGACATCGTGCAGGCGCTGGCGATCGTGGCGGTCGGCGCGGTCTATCCGCGGCTGTCCCGCGCGGCGCGGGCGGCCGGAACGGGTGGGTGGTGGGTGGGCGCGGGCGTGACGGAGTTGATGCTGCTCGCGGCGGTGCCTGTCGCGGGCGTGCTCTGGTTGTTGCGCGCGCCGCTCCTCGGTTGGTTGTACGGCGATGCGTACGCGGCGGCGGCGCCGGTCCTGGGCCTGCTCGCGCCGGCGCTGCCGGCGCTGGCGGTGAACATTCTGGCGGGGTACGTGCTCGGCGCGATGGAGAAGATGACGCTGGTCGCAGGGGCGTACGCCGGCGCGCTGGCGGTGAACGTGGCGCTCAACACACTGTGGGTGCCGGTGTACGGCGCGCGCGGTTCGGCCGGTGCAATGCTCGTCTCCGAGTTGGTGCTGGGCGTGGTCCTGCTCGGGCTGCTCCATTGGCGCGCGGCGGCGGCGCCGCGTCTCCGGACGGCGGCGACGGTGGTGGGCGCGTGTGCCGTGTGCGGCGCGGTCGGCGCCTTGATCGCGCCGGACGTCGGCGCTGCGCTGATCTTTCTCGCGGCCGTGGCGTTGCTCTACGCCGGGTCGGGGGTGATCCCGGCCTCGGAGCGTGCGGTGTGGCGGCAGGCGCTGCGGCCACCGCGGCCCGTGCGAGCCGCGGAGCCGGGTTAGCCATGCGGGTGCTCTACATCTCGAAGGCGCTGACGGTCGCGGCGTATCGCGACAAGCTCTGGGATCTCGCCGCGCACGCGGAAGTGACGGCGCTCGTGCCGGCGCGCTGGGGGCGGCAGCGCGTCGAGCCCGACGACGGCGCGTTCTCGCGGATCCTGCGCGAGCCGGTGGTGTTCGGCGGCCATAACCACTTCCACCTCTACGTCGGTGCGCGCCGGATCCTCGATGCGGTCCGGCCGGAGCTGGTGCACATCGACGAGGAGCCGTACAGCGCGGTGACGTTCCAGTGGACGTGGCTCTGCCGCCGGCGCGGCGTGCCCACCCTCTTCTTCGCCTGGCAGAACCTGAGCGAATGGCTGCCGCCGCCCTTCGGCGCGATGCGCGGGTACGTGTTCCGGAGCGTGGCCGGAGCGATCGCCGGCACGAGCGAGGCGGCGGATGTCCTGCGGGCCGCCGGCTACGGCGGCGCGCTGGCCGTGATCCCGCAATTCGGAGTCGATCCGGCTCGCTTTGCGCCCGACCCGCAGGCGCGCCGGCAGACCCGGGAGCGAGTCGGAGCGGCGGCGGATGACTTCGTCGTCGGCTACGGCGGTCGCCTCGTGCCGGAGAAGGGTCTGCCGGTGCTGATCGAGGCAGTGCGCCACGTCCCACGAGCGCGGCTGCTCGTGGTGGGCGATGGCCCCGAGCGGCGCCGGCTCGAGCGCGACGTCCGCCGCGCCGGGATCGGCGACCGCGTCCGGTTCGTCGGCCACGCGCCATCGCTCGACATGCCCCGGTGGCTGGCCGGCCTCGACGTGCTCGTATTGCCGTCGATCCGCAGGAAGGGCCGTCGCGAGCAGTTCGGCCGGATCCTGGTGGAAGCCATGGCGTGCGGCGTGCCCGTCGTCGGTTCATCAGACGGCGAGATCCCGCGCGTGATCGGCGATGCGGGCCGCGTGGTCCCCGAGCGCGATGCGCACGCGTTGGCCGCGGCGCTCCGCGAGCTGATGGAGCGACCGCAGCTCCGCACCGAGCTGGGATGCCGGGCACGCGAGCGCGTGCTCGAGCGGTTCACGCACGAGCGCATCGCGCTCGAAACGGCGGAGTTCTACCGGACCGTGTCGGCAGTGCGGCCTCATGGGTCGACGTCACGAGGCACGCGATGACCCTGGTCGGGAATACGGCGATCGGAGCCGAGCGGCGCGCGCGCCGTTACGCACGCGCGGACGTGTGGCTGGCCGTGGCCGCGACGGCCGCCGGCGGGTGCGGCACGGTGGCCGCGCTCGCCGGCGCCGCGGCGGACAACCTCCAGCTCGCTATCGCGGGAGGACTCGCCGTCGGTACCGCACTGGTCCTGCTCGTCGCCGCCGGCTGGGTGGACGGCCTCCTCGCCGTCCTGCTCTCGCTCCCGCTCCCCGCGCTCTACAGCACCGGGCACACCCGCTTCACCGCCGCCGCACCGGTCACCGCGGCGGTGGTCTTCGCCTGGTCGTTGCACTGGGGGCTGTCGGGCCGCCCCTTCGAACGGGGGGCGCTCCCCGTCCGGCCCACGGCAATGCTGCTCGGTGCACTGGTCGTCGCCACGATCTTCGCGCAGCACCCCGGCGTCTCGGCGCGCGAGCTCCTCAACCTCGCCGTGCTCTTCGCGTTCCTCGCCGCCGCCACGGACGGGTTCGTGCACGCGCCGGAACGCGTCGAGCGGACGGCGCGCATCCTGGCCGCACTCTGTGGCGCCTGCGGCGCACTGGCGCTACTCGAAACGATCGGGATCCTGCCGGGCGAGTTTCCCCGGTTGGGCACGCCGTTCAACCGCGCCGCACTCGGCTTCGGCCAGCCCAACAGTCTCGGCCTCTTCCTGGCCGTCCTCACGCCGTTCACGGTCCACGCGTATACTACGGCCCGCTCGGGCACGGGCCGACTCCTGGCCGCGGCAGCCGTCGGCGCGGCCACGGTCGGTCTGGTCGGCACCTTCTCGCGCGGGAGCTGGCTCTCCCTGCTCGCCGGGACGGCGGCGCCGTTCCTCGCCGGCGACCGCCGCTTCGCGCTGCGGATCTGGCTGGTCGCCGCCGTCGCGGCCGTCATCCTGGACGTGGTGTCCGGCGGCGCGCTCCGCGCCACGGTCCAGCAGACGATCGGCGACTGGGTCATCGAACAGCGCGCGGCACTGATGCTCGCCGGGGTCCTGATGTTCCTCGCACACCCCGTCATCGGCGTCGGACCCGGCGGCTTCGCCGATGAACTGAACCGGATCGGCGCGCAGATCACGTGGCTGTGGGATTACAAGCCGACGCCGCACAATGCGTACGTGCAGATGGCCGCGGAGGCCGGGGTCATCGGGCTCGCCGCGTTCCTCGTCTTCCTCCTCGCAACGGCGTGGCGGCTGCTCCAGGCGGCCCGGCGGGCGCGGCACGACCCCGCGATGACGCCCGCGGACGTGAGTCTGCGGCGCACGCTCCTCTGGTCGTTCGCCACCGCGTGCTTCACCGGCTTCGTCGCCTGGCCGCTCGCGCACGGCACCGGTCAGGCGGTCCTCGTCGTGATCGCGGCCGGCTACGCCGTGGCGCACGGCCGCGCCGGAGCGGAGGCCGCCCGATGAGGATCGGCGTGAACGGCCGCTTCTACGCGGCGCCGGTCACCGGCGTGCAGCGCTTTGCCCGCGAACTCTGCGACCGCCTCTTCGGTCGGCTCGATGTCACGCTCTTCCTGCCGCACGGCGCGCCGCCGCCGGACGACCGGCCCGACGGGCTGCGCGTGGTCGCCGGTCGCCTGGCCGGACACGCCTGGGAACAGCTCGAACTGCCGTGGCGCGCGCGCGCCGACGGCTGCGACGTGATCCTGCATCCGGCGAATACCGCGCCGATCTGGGGCGGACCCCACCTCATGGTCGTGCACGACGTGCTGGCGCTGACCCACCCGCAGTGGTTCGCGCGCCGATTCGCCTGGTGGTACCGCTTCGCCCTCGGCCGCGCGGCGCGCCGCGCCGCCGCGGTCGTGACCGTCTCGCAGTGGGCGGCCGCCGAGATCACCCGCGTCCTCGCGATCCCCGCCGAACGCGTCCACGTCGTCCCCCAGGGCGTCGAGCCGTTCGACCGTCCCGCGCCGATCACGACGGTCCGCCGGCTCCGCCAGAGACTCGGCCTGCGCGGGCCGTACCTCCTGACCGCCGGCGGGATCCAGACACGCAAGAACCTCGGGTTCCTCCTCGATCTGCTCGACCGGTGGCGCGTCCGCGTCGGAGATCCGCCACTGCTCGCCGTGGTCGGCGAGGCGGGTCGCTACGCCCGGCCGTCGACCATGCTCCTGCCCGAGCCCGACAACCTCGAAGTCCGCTTCCTCGGCCACGTCGACGACGCTCAGCTCCACGCCCTCTACACCGGCGCCGCCGCGTTCTGCTTCCCCTCGCTCGCCGAGGGGTTCGGCCGGCCGCCGCTCGAAGCCATGGCCTGCGGCACACCCACACTCGTCGCCGCATACGGGCCCGCCGCCGAGGTCCTCGGCGATGGCGCGCTGATCCTGCCGCTCGACGTCGACACCTGGATCGATGCGCTCGTGGGGCTCCTCGCCGGGGGACAGGCCCGGGAACGACTCATCGAGCGCGGACGCCGCGTCGCGGCACGCTACCGCTGGGAACCGGCCGCCACAGCGATCGCGGATCTCTGCCACACGGCCGCTGCCGCCGCCGCGCGCCGGGGCTGATGCGCGTCGCCATCGCCCACGACTGGCTCACCGGCATGCGCGGCGGCGAGCGCGTGCTCGAAGGTCTGCTCGACCTGCTACCGCAGGCCGAGATCTTCACCCTGCTCCACGTGCCCGGCTCGGTCTCGGCCCGCATCGAGAGCCGGCCCATCCACACCTCGTTCATCGACCGGCTCCCCCTCGCCGCCCGCCACTACCGCAGTTACCTGCCGCTCTTCCCGGCCGCCATCGAGCGCTTCGACCTGCGCGGCTACGACCTCGTCGTCTCGAGCAGCCATTGCGTGGCCAAGGGCGTCCGCCCACCCCCCGGCGTGCCGCACCTCTGCTACTGCCACACGCCCATGCGCTACGTCTGGGACCTCTACGACGACTACTTCGGCCCCGGCCGGGCGGCGCCATGGGTCCGCGCCATGATGCCACCGCTCGCCCGCCGCCTGCGACAATGGGATGTCGACTCCGCGGACCGCGTCACACGGTTCATCGCCAACTCGCGACACATCCGCGATCGCATCCGCCGCTGCTACGGTCGCGACGCCGGCGTGGTCCACCCGCCCGTCGACGTCGAGCGATTCCGCCCCGCGGCCACGCGGGAGGACTTCTATCTCATCGTCAGCGCGCTCGTCCCGTACAAACGTATCGACGTGGCCATCGAGGCGTTCAACCGAATC
Organism: Longimicrobiales bacterium; assembly: GCA_036381495.1. Classification (GTDB taxonomy): domain Bacteria; phylum Gemmatimonadota; class Gemmatimonadetes; order Longimicrobiales; family RSA9; genus DASVCS01. The sequence goes on along the minus strand of DASVCS010000036.1, from coordinate 7,326 downwards.
GGGCGGCGGCTGGTGATCGTCGGCGACGGCCCCGAGCGGGGCCGGCTCCGTCGCTCCGCTCGGTCGAACATCACGTTCACCGGCCGCGTCGACGATGCGGAGGTGGCCGACTGGATGGGACGGTGCCGGGCGTTCATCTCGACGGCCGAAGAAGACTTCGGCATCACGGCGATCGAGGCGCAAGCGGCCGGCGCGCCGGTCATCGCCTACGGCGCGGGCGGCGCCATGGAAACCGTGGTGGATGCCGCGGCCGCGGACGACGCGTGCGCCGCCACCGGCCTCCTGTTCACGCCCCGGACTCCGGACGCACTCGCCGCCGCGGTGCGACGTTTCGAGTCGCTGTCCTTCGATCCCGCCGCGCTCCGTGCCCATGCGCAACGTTTCGATGCGCAGGCATTCGCCCGCGGGATGCGGGACGAACTCGAGCGGTGGGGGCGGTCGGGAGGGTAGGAACTCAACGTCCGAGGAAGGCCTCGGCTTCCGCGCGATATTCGGGGAGGATGCGGGCGTGGTCGAGGTACTCGGCCGTGCTGGTCGCGCGCTGCGCGTCGTAGACGGCCAGGAGGTGCTCGTAATACCGCCGCGCGGCATCACGGTCGCCGGCGGCGAGCGCGGCGCGGGCGGCGGCGCCGAGCCCGAGGAGGTGGTCGGGGGACTCGGCCAGCATCCGCTCCGCCGTGGCGCGTGCGCCGGTCGCATCGCCGGCCGTGAACTCGAGCACGCTGAGGTGATAGAGACCGTCGGGATCCAGCTCTCCCACGCGGCGGTAGGCCTCGACGGCCATGGGCAGGAAGAACGTCACCTGCGCCGAGTCACCCTGCGCGCTCGCTTCCATGATCCGGTTGAAGAGCCGGTCCGCCTGTTCGCGCGGCGTGCCGGTCAACGGCGGCGGGCGCCCGGGCGCGCCCGCCGCGGTCGCGCCCGCGATCGGGGTGAGCGCGATCCCGCCCGACGTCCCCGCGGGTGACCCGGAAGGCGGCACGAGCAGCACGACCACCAGCGCGACCAACGTCGCGGCGGCCACGTACCACCCCGCGCTCGATGACCTCTGCCGCACGGCATGGCCACAGCGCACGCAGTAGTTCGCGCCGACGACGAGCGGCGCGTCACACGCCTTGCAGTGCGCGCCATCCTGGGGCGCACCGCACGACGGGCAGTAGGGACCCGGCGTCGCGGTCCCGCAGAGAGCACATTCCATGGGATCAGAAGATACCGGAACGGCGCGCCGCCGTCCACTCCGCCGTGGGCGTCGGCGTCCGACGTTCGGTCGAGTTCGGCGGCGCGGAGCGAGAACAGCGCTGCGGCCGGGGAACGGCCGGGAACGGGAGCGGGAGCGGGAACGTTTACGGGAACGGGATGGGGGCGGCCTGGAGCGGGTCGTGCACGCGCTTGCGCACGGCCACCGACCGGGCTCACTCGCGCCGCAGCAGCGCGAGGAGGTACGCCTCGAGATCGTGCAGCGCCTGGTCCGAGAGTCCCTCCCTGAGGCGCGCCTCGATGCGTTCCCGGCGGGCGGCGGGCAGCGGGACACGGCGCAAGAGCCGCCGGATCCGCTGCGGTGCGGCCGGCTCCGCCTCGCGCCGCGCCCGCCGCGCTGCATCGGCGCGCACGGACCGGCGGACGCGGCGAACCTTCTCCATCTCCTCCCTGGATGGCCGGCGACCACACGCCAGGTCGCGGTTCGCGAGCGCCCGGCCCACCGCCGCGCGTTCGCACCGCTCGACCGCTCCCCTGCGCCCGGGGTCGCCCACGGCCGGACGCTCGTATGCCCAACCCGTGGTCGGATGCGGATCGTGCCCGTCGCGGTACACCAGGGCCTTGAAGACCACGAGGTCGTCTTCCAGCGCAACGAGCTCGGTCCGGATCGAGCCGGTCGGGAACCGCGCGTAGAACGCGCGGACCCGCTCGGTCACTCCGCTGTACTGGTTCAGGTCGATCGGTTCAGCCATTCCATCCCGTGGTCGGCGCCGCACAAGGTAACATATTGCGATACAGTGGGTTATACCCATGTGCAAGGCGCCGGTTCGGCGCGCCGCGCGCCGGCGCGGGGCGCGGTCCGCGGCTTGCCGCGGTCCCTCCGGGCGCGCGGGGTGGGGCCGTCGCACGGCACGACGGCACCGTATGCGGCGCGCCGTGTATGCTGGAGTGGTGCAAAGACGCCGGGCTTGCCGGATCAAGGACCCGTTCGCCGGATTCCGGCGCCCTTCGAGCCCGACGCGGACCCCGGTCTAGATCCCGTGGGCGGGAGCCGGGATCGCGAACGGGCGGGACGAACCCGAACGAGACGATCGTCAGACAAGAGGAGCGACATGGCTCGCAGGCAGGTGCGGCCGACGGCGCCGATATCCGGCCCGGACCGCAGCCCGCGCACGGAGGACGAACGACTGCTCTCCCGCGAAGCGGAGGGCGCGCCGCCGCCCGATTTCACGCACACCGACCCGTGGCGCGTGTTTCGGATCATGGGCGAATTCGTCGAAGGGTTCGACATGCTGGCCAATCTCGGGCCGGCGGTGACCATCTTCGGCAGTGCACGCGTCTCGGAAGACGATCCGATGTATGCCGGTGCGGAGGAGACGGCGCGACGGCTGGCGGACCTCGGGTTCGCCGTCATCACGGGCGGCGGCCCGGGGATCATGGAAGCCGCGAACAAAGGCGCCGCCGAAGCCGGCGGCGAGTCGGTGGGGTGCAACATCGAGCTGCCCTTCGAGCAGGGGATGAACGCCTACGTCCGCAGGGCGATCAACTTCCATTACTTCTTCGTACGGAAGACGATGTTCGTCAAGTATTCCGAGGCGTTCATCATCTTCCCGGGCGGCTTCGGCACCATGGACGAGCTGTTCGAGGCACTGACGCTGATCCAGACCGGGAAGGTCCGCAATTTCCCGGTGGTGCTGTTCGGCACCGAATACTGGCGTGGCCTCGTCGACTGGCTGCGGGACACCATGCTCGCCGAGGGGAAGATTTCGCCCGACGACCTCGACCGCCTGGTCCTGACCGACTCGCCCGAGGAGGCCGTCCGCGTGGTGGTCGAGTGCTTCCGGGAGGCGGCCGGCAGCATCGCGCCCGGGACCGTGGACATGCGCGCGGCCGCCGGCTTCCCGCGCGACGGCCGCGGACCGGCGCCGGCGGAGGACGGCGGCCCCAACGGTAGCTGACCCCTCTTATCGAAAGTTCGCCCGATCACGACGTGTTCCGGTGCCGATTCGTGCGCGTGCGCGAGCGCGTCCGCCAGCCCATCCCCGGCGCTGGTCGGGACGCTCCAAACGCGAAGGGTCCCGCCGAACTCGGTCCTACGGCGCCTGCACGACGATCCGGACGGTGTCGGTCGCGACGTCCTCCATGGGGACGTGGTCGCCGTACCCCAGCACGGCGATCAGCCGATGCTCGCCCGGAGCCAGCCCGGTGATCGAGTAGTCCGTCGCCCCGGTCCCCAGGTGGACGATCCCGTCGACGCCGGCGGGGATCGGCTCGCCCGCGGGCGTCAAGTCGTGGTCGATGAAGAGGTGGATGTGTCCATGCCCGGCCATCCGCGTGCCCGTGGCGGGCTCGACTTCGACGCCGACGGCGTTGAACGTGACGTGCACGTCCGGCCCGACCACGGCGTCGGCGGCGGGTTCCACGACCTCGATCCGGGCGGTCTGCATCGCATCTCCGCCCTCGGCCGTTTGGTCCGGGGGCGAATCGGCGGCACAGGCCGCGGCCGTGAGAGCCATCAGCAGCATTGTGGGACGACGCAACATCTCATCTCCGGATTCAGGGGTCGGGATCGGCGCCGGGCGGCACAGGCCGCTGCCGCGGTCGAGCCGCGAGATCATGGCGAGTTCGGCGCCTGACCCGGAATATCGCCGGAAAATCGCCGGATGATAGGGCGCGGGCTGGCTTCGTGCAATGCGCCCGGCGTTGCGGTCCCCCGCGCCGCGCCGCATCTTCACGATATCCGTCGCACGACCGCGCCCACCCTGCACCCCGGAACCATGATCGACCAGCCCCTTGCCCTGGCTGCCGCGATCGCCGGCATCACGGCGCTCGCGTTCTGGCTGGACCGCCGGTTCGCGTGGGCGCGGAAGGCGGGCGCGACACTCCTCGTGATCGCGTTCGGCGCGATCCTCTCGAACCTCGGGCTCGTGGCCCCGGCCTCACCGGTCTACGGCGCGATCACGGGACCGGTCACCTCGCTCGCCATTGTCTGGCTCCTCCTCGCCGTCGACCTGCGCGACCTGCGCGCGGCGGGGCCGCGTATGCTGGGCGCGTTCACGATCGCATCCGTCGCGACGGTCATCGGCGCGATCATCGCGACGCGGACCTTCGCGGACGCCTTCCCGAGCGAGGCGTGGAAGCTCGCGGGCGTGCTCACCGGGACCTACATCGGCGGTTCACTGAACTTCGTCGCGGTCGGGCGCGAGCTGGGGCTGCCGGACACGCTCTTCACGGCCGCGACGGCGGCGGACAACGTCGTGACCGCGCTCTGGATGGCCGCGACGCTGATGTTGCCGGTCTGGCTGGACCGGTTCTATCCGGCCGGCGGTTTGGCGGGCCAGCGGCCTATGGCACGGCCAGGCGGCAGCGTGGGGGAGCCCCGCGACTCGGGCACCGGCCAGCCGGCGCTCGTGCCCGCCGGTGCAGCGCTCGATGTCGCGGCGCCGGATGGCGCGACGGCGGCGCGGGAGGTGGCGCGCGGCGGCGAAATCGATGCGGCCGCGGTGTCCCGCGGCACGGAGGATGACGAAGCCGCCGCCCGCCGGCCGTCGGGTGATGACCGGGATGCGCCCGGCAGCCACGGCGCGGACGGGGAAGACGCGGCCGCGGCCGAGCACCCTTTCTTCGGCGCCGCCTCGCTGCGGCTGCTCGACGTCGCCCTCCTGCTGGCGCTCGGCTTCGCCTTGCTCGTGGCGGCGGATGCCGTCGCGGCGCGGATCCCGGCCATCCCGGCCGTGCTCTGGCTCACGACATTCGCGCTCGCCGTCGCCCAGCTCCCGGCCGTGCGCCGGCTCTCGGGCGCGATGCAGCTCGGGACGCTCGCGCTGCACTTCTTCTTCGCCGTCATCGGGATCGGCTCGCGGGTCGCGGAGATCGCACGCGTCGGCCCCGAGATCTTCTATTTCACGGCGATGGTCGTCGCGGTCCACGGCGTGCTCATCTACGGCGGCGCCCGGATGGCGCGCCTGGACGTCGCCACCGCCTCGGTCGCCTCGCAGGCTGCCGTCGGCGGCCCCTCGAGCGCACTCGCGCTCGCCGCCGCCCGCGAGTGGCCGGCGCTGGTGCTGCCGGGGACCGTCGCGGGGCTGCTCGGCTATGCGGTCGGGAACTATCTCGGGTTCGGCGTCGCCTACCTGATGCGCGCGTGGGTCGGCGGGTGAAGGATCAGCGGGCGCGGAACGGGTCCTCGGCCGCGGGCCGGACCTTCATGGGCCGAGAGGCGAGATGCAAAGCGGTTCCGGCTCACCGTCCCAGCAGTGCGCGGATCCGGGTGATGTGCGCCGAATCGGCCCGCGCCTCGTACACCTCGAGCGCCTGCTGGAGGAGGCGCCGAGCCTCGGCGGACCTGCCACGGGTCAGAAGGATGTCGGCGAGCCGGACGCGAGCCGCCGCCGTCCGGGGATGATCGGCGGGGAGTGAGGCCTCGAGCACGTCGAGGCTCCGGCGCAGGTATCGTTCCGCGGCGGCCCGGTCCCCCTGCTGTGCCCGCGCGCTCGCGAGCCACCGGAGCGAGAGACCGGCGAGTTCGTGCTCCTCACCGAACGTGCCCCGTACGATCGTGAGCGCCTCCCGCGCGAACCGCTCCGCCTCCGCCGGCCGATGCAGTTCCAACAGCACGCTCGCCAGGTTGTTCAGGCCGTTCGCGATGCGCCAGTGGTGCGCGCCGAAGAGCTGGCGCTTGATGTCGAGCGCTTCCCGCAGCAGCGGCTCGGCGCCGGCCGGATCGCCGACGCTCTGCCGGACCAGCGCGAGGTTGTTGAGCACGGCGCTGATCATCGGGTGCACCGGAGGGAGGCGCTCGCGGTGAATCCCGAGGGCCTCTTCGAGGAGCGGCTCCGCGGCGGCTGGATCGCCACTCTGCCACAGGAGCAGGCCGAGGTTGTTGAGGCCGTCCGCGGCCTCGACGCTCCGCTCGCCGAACACGGCGCGCCGCTGGGCGAGCGCTTCGCGCAGCACGGGCTCGGCCTCGGCGTACCGGGCGGACTCTCGCAGCGTCTCGCCCAGCCCGTTCAGCGCCCTCGCGACGCCGACGTCCGGTTCCGAGTGCAGCGCCCTCCCCAGCCGCAGCGCCTCCCGGTGGTCGTGCTCCGCCGCAGCGAGATCGCCCTGGATGCGGTAGAGCTCGCCCCGGTGGTTGAGCGCCTCGATCATGGCGTCGCTGCCCTCCGGGTCGAGCTCGCGCGCGAGTTCGAGCGCGCGGTCGTAGAGCGGCTTCGCCTGGTCGTAGAGCCCCAGGCTGAAGTACATGTGCCCCACGACGTTCATGACCTCGAGCTGGACGCCCGGCTGGTCGTCCAGCTCCGTCACCTTCGTGCCGCGCTGGATCAGGAAGTCCCGCACGGTCATCGAATCGGCACGCACGGCGTTCGCGGAGAACGGATCCGCCACATCGAAGAGATTGACGAGGAATTGGCTGACCCGATTCGCCCGCGCCGCTTCCAGCTCGGCGCGCGCCGCCGCCAGCTCGGCGCGGTCGCGCTCGCGCGCCGTGGCCGCCTGCTGGAGGCTCACCGAAACCGCGAAGCCCGCGAGCAGTACGACGAACGCCGCCGCCGCCGCGACCGGCAGCGTGTGGCGCCGGATGAAGCGGTGCGTCCGGTAGGCCCACGTGTCCGGCCGCGCGCTGACCGGCACCCCCCGGCGATGGCGCCGCAGATCGTCGAGCAGCGCGGCGGCGGAGGGGTAGCGCCGCTCGGGATCCGGCGCGAGTGCGCGCATCACGATCGCGTCCAGATCACCCGCCAGGCAACGCCGGAGCTGCGCGGGCTCCGTGCCCCGCGCGGCCGCTACGTCGACAGGCGTGAGGGTGCCCTCGCCGCTATCGGTCGCGGCGGTCCGCTCGGTCTTCACGGCCGCCACGGACGGCGCCTGCCGGACCGGGCTCGTCCGCAGACGCTCGAGCTCGGCCGGCGTGCCGCTCTCCAGCCGCACGGCGCGGCGGCCGCACAGCAGCTCGTAGAGGACGAGCCCGAGCATGTAGACATCCGTCGCCGTGGTGACCGGTGCGCCCGCGAGTTGCTCCGGCGCCGCGTAGTCGGGCGTGAGCAACCGGTGCCCGGTTACCGTGAGCCCCGGATCCTCCTCGCCTTCCAGCAGCTTCGCAATGCCGAAGTCCAGCAGCTTCGGCAC
>DASVCS010000035.1:0-19955 GCA_036381495.1 Longimicrobiales bacterium | reverse complement strand
TGCGCGCGCGGATGTCGCCGCCATCGCCGATGACGCCGTTCGGTTCGGCGTAGCGCACGCCGGCGATCCGTTCGAAGCGATCGGCGAGCGCGGCGATGTTGAGCGGCATGGCGGCGCGCAGGACGGCGAGGGCTTGATCGTCGGCGTGAGTGTCGTGGTTGGCGTAGTACTTGGTCACGACCAGGTCGTACGCCTTCACGAGCGCGTCCACGTCCGGCTCGCCCGTCAGGCTGCGGCCCTCGGCCCAGGCGTGCGTCCACGCGTGGTCTTCATCGACGGCGACCAGCACCTCGTAGAGCGCCGGGTTCGGGAACGTGCGGATCCGGTAGATCTCGATCACGGAGTCGCGCGCGGGGTGGTGCAGGGCGTAGACGGCGGCGAGCGCGTTGTAGAACGACGTCGTGTACTCGGCCGGGATCTCGACCGCGCCGGCCCCCGGCGCGCCGGTCTCGTCGAGGTAGCGGACGGCGAGCCGCGCGGCATCGTCGATGTAGCGCGCGCGCAGCGTGTCGGCGACGATGTCGGCCGCATCATCGGGGATCCGCGGCAGCTCGTCGCCGGGGGCGGTGACCAGCTCGCACGCGGCGAGCAGGGTCGCGGCGAGGAGCGCGAGGGTACGCATGGCGGCCGCGCCGCGCGGGCGGCGCGCGAACGGGGTCGGATGCATGTCACGCCTCCGGACGAATGGTCTGCACGACGCCGCGTCCGTGCCCGGCGTCGTCTTCCGATGAACGCGCGGGCGGCGGCGGGTGTGACGGGCGCGGTAGAGCCGCGCGCCCGCCCTACGCCGGCTCCATCGCCCGTGCCGACTCGCCGAGCGCCGCGGCCGCCGCGGCGACATCGGCGCCGGACGGCTTCTGGTAGACCCGCAGCCCGAACTCCGGCACCATCGCGAGGATGTGGTCGAAGATGTCGGCCTGAATGCCTTCGTAGTTCGACCACCTGACGTCGTTCGCGAAGACGTAGATCTGGATCGGCAGCCCCTCGGGCGTGGGTTCCAGGTGGCGGACGAGGAACGTGAGTTTTTGGTGGATCCCCGGGTGCTGGCGCAGATACGCGGTGATGTAGGCGCGCAGCGTGCCGATGTTCGTGAGGCGGCGCGCGTTGGCGACGTCATCGGGGCCGGGCGCGTGGACGCGGTTGTATTCGGCGAGTTCCTCGGTCTTGCGCGCGATGTAGTCCCGGAGCAGCGCGAACCGGCGGAACCGCTCGATCTCGTCGTCGGTCAGGAACCGGATCGTGCTCATGTCGATGTGGAACGCGCGCTTGATCCGCCGGCCGCCCGAGTCCTGCATCCCGCGCCAGTTCTTGAACGAGTGCTCGAGGAACTTGTGCGTGGGGATGACGGTGTACGTCTTGTCCCAGTTCTGGACGCGGACCGAGTTGAGCGCGATGTCGATGACGTCGCCATCGGCGCCGAACTGGGGCATCTCGATCCAGTCGCCGACGCGGATCAGGTCGTTGGTCGTGAGCTGTACGCCGGCGACGAGCGAGAGGATCGAGTCGCGGAAGACGAGGAGCAGGATCGCGGTCATCGCGCCCAGCCCGCTGAACAGGATCAGCGGTGAGCGGTCGACCAGCGCGGCGACCATGAAGATGACGGCGACGAGGTGCGCGATGACGCTGGCCACCTGGAGGAACCCCTTGATCGGGCGTTCCTTGGCCATGGGGTGGCGGTTGTAGATCTCGTTGATGGCGGCGAGGAGCGCGGCGAAGGCGCGGACGGCGACGAGTACGAGCGACGCCACGGCGACGCGCTGGATCACGCGACTCAGCTCGAACCCGAGGTTCGGAACGAGGACGACGCCGTAGTAGACGACGAGGAGCGGAACGCCCCACGCCAGCCGGTGGAAGACCGCGCGGTCGAAGATCGCCTCGTCCCACGTCGTCGTGCTGTGTCGCGCGACGGCGGCGACGGCGCGCAGCAGATAGCGCTGGACGACGCGCAGTGCGATCCAGCTCACGCCCGCGAGCGCGGCGAGGCCGAGGATCGCGGTGAGGATCGGGTAGCGGTCGAGCCAGGGGAGCGCGGCGTCCCGGACCGCCCCGCCGATGGCAGTGGCCGTGTCCGCGATGGTGTTCGCGGGCGCCGCGGTGTCGGCCGCGGCCTGAACGAGGCGCCGGGGACCGGCCATGACTCGGATCCTCCTTCGGAGTCGGTGGTCGTTGCGTCGTGTGCTCGCGCGCGTCCGCGTTTCAATATTCTTGTGTGCGACGGACGCCGCCTCGCGTGCGACCGACTTCGCGGCGGTCGCACGCGCCGATGTCGAACCCCTCGCGGCGAATGCGGTTCCGCGGTCCGGCGCCGCCTACCGCCGCACGTCCAGGCTCCCGCTCATCAGCGTCATCGGGCCGAAGCGCGGCTGGCCGAACGGGCCCGCATCCACGGCGAAGCCGCCCTCCAGCCGGTAGGGGACGGCGCCCGTCCGGACGAACCGGACCGCGGCACCGGCGAGCTCCGGCAGGTCCGAGAAGTCGATCGAGACCTCGATCGGGATCACCGTGTCCTGACCCGCCTGGAGCGGCAGTCCGAGCGGCAGCTCGATGGTCGCCGCGCGCGCGTCCTCGAGCAGCACATCGCCCGCGAGCGACGTCAGCGTCAGACCGAACGGGTTCGGATTCTCGACCCGCGACCAGATGCGAATCGCCGCACCGCCCAACGGCCGATCGAGCGATGGACCAAACAGCCGCAGCTCCGACGCGCGCCCCTCCGCCGCCACGAAACGCGGCGGCTGCACCCGCACGAGCTGCGCGACCGTCGCGCACCCGGCAAGTCCGACGATGGCGGCCCCGACGGCGGCCAGCCTCACCATTGTGAAAAGGAATTCGTGCGCGTGCGCGGGCGCGGACGCGGGCGCGAACCGCTGTTTCGTGCTCCAGCGTCGGCGCACGGTGCGGGTGGAACGATTCATGAGTCGAACCTTTGCCTTTCCCGGGGTAGACACGCTGGGATCCGGGCGCGGCCGCGGCCATGGCCCGCGGGGAGACCCGGGAATCATACGATGGTCGGATGCCCCGGTCCACCGGCGGCTCGCGCCGAGCGGGGCACGGTGGTATGATGGGGCGGCGCGGAGCGCCGCCTGCGGATGGCCATCGCAAACTTGACCACAAAGATCCGATGTCGCGAGAAACCATGGTTCAAACCCCGGCGGCGAAGCTGTGGCTGGCCGGGCACCCCTCGACGCCCGCACGACTCGAGGTCATCTACCAACCGAAGTCGACACGGGTCACGAACGCGATCCTCGCGCTCGTCCTCTCGTGGCTGGCCATCCCGATCGTCGTCTTCATCCCGCCACACTTCCCCTGGGTACTGGGCGCCTTCGGCTACGGCATCTTCGCCGCGTGGAAGTACGGCCGCGGCGAGTACGTCGTCCGCTCCTTCGCGGGAGAATGCCCGCGCTGTCATGAGGAGCTCTCGATCAAGCCGAAGACGCGGCTCAAGACGCCGTACAAGCTGACGTGCTACAAGTGCCACTTCGAACCGGTGCTGGTCATGGGCGCGGCACCCGGCGGGGAATCCGAGCCCGGCCCGGAGTCCGCGCCCGGCACCGAATCGGAGCCCGGCGCCGAATCGGAGACGTAGCACCGGGGCCGCAGGCGGCGCCGGCCGGCCCCGGCCCGGCAAGCTCAAAAAAAACGGTCGGCCGGTTCACGAAGACGAAGAAGCTCATCTCCGGCTGCCATGCAATTCGCGCGGGCGCGCCGACGCCGCCAGGAGGGATCCGGCCGAACCCGGCGGCAGGGCGCGGCAGGACGTAGCGGCACCCCACCCGCGAACCCCGCCCCCACCCGCGGTGTAGCGTCCCCACCGCCGATCGACTCCGAAGCAGACCCCGAACGCCGAGAAGACCGATGCGCTCGATCTCCCTCTCCGCGCTCTTCACCCTGGGCCTCGCCGCCATGCTCTCCGCCCCCTCCGGCGGCACCCCCCGCGCCACGCCGGCGCCCCCCGCCGCCCAGGCCGCCCTCGCCCCCACCCACCCCCGCACACCCATCGTCGCACACCCGCACACACACCCGCACACCACCGCGCACATCGGCATTGCACCAACATCGCACACCGCCGCACACCATCCCGGCGACACGCGCCCGCGCACGCACCCGAACCGGCGGTGGGGTTGGGCAGGGCACCCCAGCCCCAGCCCTAGCCCCAGCCCTAGCCCTAGCCCTAGCCCTGGCCTTTCCGCCCGCATCGCCGCCATCATCGACCATCCCCCGTTCGACCGCGCCCACTGGGGAATCCTGGTGCGCGACCCCGCGGCGGACTCGACGCTGTACGCGCGGAACGCCGAGCGCCGCTTCATCCCCGCATCGAACCTGAAGCTCGTCGTCGCGTCCGCCGCCGCGCACTACCTGGACCCGGACTACCGCTACCGAACCACGCTGTACGCGACCGGCCCCGTGCGCGCCGGCGTGCTCGAAGGCGACCTCGTGCTCTACGGCCGCGGCGACCCGACGATCTCCGCCCGCTACGCGCCCACGGTGACCACCGTGCTCGAAGCGCTGGCCGACTCGCTCGCCGCCCGCGGCATCCACCGCATCGCCGGCGGCGTGGTCGCGGACGAGAGCCACTGGGAACCGGCCGCCTCGCACGGCGACTGGGAGGCGTACGACCTGCTCTGGTGGTACGCCGCGCCGGTCGGCGCGCTGGGCTTCAACGACAACTCGATCGACTTCCACATCCGCCCCGGCCGCATCGGCACACCCGCGCGGATCACATGGCAGCCGGAGACGAGCTTCTTCGTCTTCGTGAACCGGACGACCACCGTCGGGGCGGGCAGGGAGGCGACGTGGGATTTCGGTCGCGTCCCCGGCACCGACACGATCTTCGCCTACGGCGAGATTCCCGCGAATGCGCCGGCGGAGACCGAGTACTTCGCCGTCGCGGAGCCGGCGCGCTACACGGGTACGGTCTTCCGCGAGGTGCTCGAGCGGAAGGGGATCGCGGTGGACCGCGATGCGGTACGCGTGATCCGCGACCCGTCCCGCTCGCCCGCGGCCGGCGTGGCCGATGGCGCGGCCGGGCCGGAGGCGCCGGTCGCGCTGGTCGAGTACCTCTCGCCGCCGCTGCCGCAGATCATCGGTCCGCTCCTCGAACGCAGCCAGAACTGGTTCGCGGGGCAGTTGCTGAAGACGCTGGGCCGCGAGCTGGCGGGCGAGGGGAGCTGGGAGGCGGGACTCGAGGTGGAGGAGCGGTTCCTGACGGAGGTGGTCGGCATCGACGCGGACGCGTTCCGGCTCCGCGACGCCTCGGGGCTCTCGTCCGGCAACCTGATCACGCCGCGCGCACTGGTCGAGCTGCTCGCGTTCGTGCGCACGATGCCGAACGGCGCGCTGGTGATCGATGCGCTCCCCGTGGCGGCGACGGAGCCGGGCTCGCTGCGCTACCGGCTGCGCGACCTGCGCGGCCGCGTACGCGCCAAGACGGGGAGCATCCGCAACGTCGCGTCGCTGAGCGGCTACGCGCGTACGCGCTCGGGCCGCGAGCTGGTGTTCAGCATCCTCGTGAACGGCGCGTCCGAGCCCGGCTCACGGGTGGAGGCCGCGATCGACGACGTGGTGCGCGCGATCGCGGAGGAGTAGGGCGGCCCGGGAGGGGGTGCGGTGGAGGGGGGACGACCCGGGGAGGGCCGGGAGCTGGAGGGGAACGGCCGGGAGCGGGAGCGGCGGCTGCGCCGCCTGGAGCGGGAACGTTTACGTTTACGGGGTCGGCGCCTGCGGCGCCGGCGGGGTCGGGATCGAGCGGCGGCGCGGAAACTGGCGGCGCGCACCCGCTCGCGCACGCGCACCCACTCGCGCTCGCGCACGTCCCCGGCACGTCGGCAGCGGAGGCGGTGGGCTCTGCCGGAGGGAGCGGAGCCGGGGGAGCGGCGGTGGTGGGCGGAGCGGTGGACGGGGGCCTGGTGGGCGGATTCGGCGCAGCGGACGGAGGCAGAGCCCACCGCCGGAGCGGTCGCCCCGAACCCGGCAAGCACCCGGCCGGCGCCGCGAGCCCGGCGGCTGCCACCCGCGACGCGGACGGACGCAGAGCCCACCGCCGCAGCGGTCGCCCCGAACCCCGGCTCCCGACCGCCGGCACCGGCGCACGCCCGCGTGCGCGCCCCTTGTGTCCGCCGGCTCCGCGACCCATCCTGACGCGGCGGGTCGGCGCGGCGCGCGACGGCCCGCGTGGACCGGTCCGGGCGAAGCCCGGGCCACGATCACGCCTCGCGAACCGTGGAGGCCGACGATGCGCCACCACACGCCGCAGTTCTCACTCCCGCTCCTCGCCGTGCTCTTGCTGGGCCCGCGTGCCGCGACCGCGCAGGAGGCCGCCTCGCGCGACGTCCGCGCGCACGTGGCCGCGCATCAGGCCGACATCGTGGGCGAGTTGAGCGCGTTCGTGTCGCTCCCGAACGTCGCCTCCGACTCGGCGGCGATCCGACGCAACGCCGACGCGCTGCGCGCCATGATGCAGCGCCGCGGGATCCGCGCGCAGCTCCTCGAGACCGGCGGGCCGCCCATGGTCTACGGCGAACTGCCGGCCGAGGGCGCGACCACGACGCTGCTCTTCTACGCGCACTACGATGGACAGCCGGTGAATCCGGCGGCGTGGGTGGACCACGCGCCGTTCACTCCGGTCCTGAGCGCCGGGCGGCTGGAAGACGGCGCGCGCGTCATCGATGCGCCCGAGGACGGCCGCTACGACGCCGACTGGCGCCTCTACGCGCGCTCGGCCGCGGACGACAAGGCGCCGATCGTGGCACTCCTCTCCGCGCTCGATGCACTCGCCGCGACCGGGCACCGCCCGACCGTCAACCTCAAGTTCCTCTTCGAAGGCGATGAAGAGGCCGGCTCGCCGCACCTGCACGACATTATCCGCGACCACGCCGATCTGCTCGATGCCGACCTCGTGATCATGACCGACGGCCCCGCGCACGCCTCCGGTCGGCCGACGCTGGTCTTCGGCGCACGCGGGATCACGACCGTGCAACTCACGACCTACGGCGCGGATCGCCCACTCCACAGCGGACACTACGGCAACTGGGCGCCGAACCCCGCACACCGCCTCGCGCGGCTGCTCGCCTCGATGAAGGACGACGAAGGCAGGGTCCTGATCGACGGCTGGTACGACGACGTCGTCCAGCTCACGGACGAGGAGCGCGCCGCGATCCGCGCGGTCCCGGCGGAACGGCCGCAAACGTTCGGCTTCGCGGAGCCGGAGGGCGGGGCGGGCGCACTGCGCCTCGAGCGCATTGCACTGCCCTCGCTCAACATCCGCGGACTGGCCTCTGGGTGGGTCGGCGCGCAGGCCCGGACACTCGTGCCGGACAGCGCCGTCGCCGAACTCGACCTGCGACTCGTGCCGGACATCGCGCCCGACGCACAGGTCGAGCGCCTGGTCGCGCACATCCGGGAACAGGGCTACCACGTGGTCGCCGAATCACCCGACTCCGCCACGCGCGCACGCTACCCCCGCATCATCCGCGTCGCGCACGGCGCCGGCGGCTACCCGGCCACCCGTACGCCGTTCGACCACCCCGTCGCCCGGCGCATCATCGCCGCCGTGACGGCCGCGTCCGACCAGCCGCCCATCCTCATGCCGATGATGGGCGGGAGCGTCCCCGCCGCCTGGTTCCCCGAGATCACGGGGACCCGCGTCGTGCTGCTCCCCATCGTCAACCCCGACAACAACCAGCACGCCGCCAACGAGAACCTCCGGCTCGGCAACCTCTTCGACGGCATCGCGACGCTCGCCGCCGTCATGATGCTGCCGCCCGCTACGCCCCGCCCACGATCCGCTTCACCAACTGCCCCGCATGGAACCGCGTCCCCGGCTCGGCAGCGTTGATCAGGCCGACCGTCTCCTCGGGCGCCGGGGTCGGGAAACGCCGGACGAAGGCGTCGAGCGTCATTGCCTGCTTCAATTCGACGATGTCGAGACGCCACGGCTCGACCGCCAACGCGTCCGGATCCGTGAGCCGCTGGAAACTGCCGATCGCGGCCTCCACCGCACCACCGTAATCGCCCCACCTCGCCCGCACCGCATACGCCAGGATCCGGTAGACCGCACCGCCGTGCTCGATGAACGCCGCCTCACCGGCAACCGGCTGGCCGCCCTCGAGCGTCGCCGTGTAGTCGACCATTGCGGCCGGGAGCCCGTGGATCGTCAACCGCCGCGGCGCACTCGCCGAGACCCCCTGGCCACCCGCGAACGCCCGCGCCGCGCCCGCCGCGCTCTCCGCCTCGACCAGCGTGAGCTGCATCATCGCATCCTCCGCCGGACTCACCGCCACCACCGCCTGCCGCTGGTTCGCCGTCTTCCACCCCTCCGGAAAGGCAAGCTGGAAACGCAACTCGGGATGCAGGAAAAGACCATCGCGGAAGAAGCCCTGGCGCGGGTCGTCGCCGAAAACCAGACCGTCCAGCCGCCGCAGGTACGCGTCCCGCTCGATGCGCGCATCGCCGAAATCCTGCGGCATCGCGGCCACCCGCGCGGTGATCCGCTCATACCGGTTCTCCGGCGCCGGATGCGTCGACAACCACTCCGGCACGCGGCCACCCCCCGCCGCCTGGCTCACCCGCCCCAACATCTCGAACACACCAGGCATCTCACGCGGATCGTAATTCGCCGCCGTCATGTAACGCAGCCCCAGCTCGTCCGCCTGACTCTCATCCTCCCGGCCGTACTTCAGGAACAGCAAACCCAATCCGGCATTTGCCAGCCCCGCGTAGTCACTCACCTCGGGGATGAACGCCGCCGCCGCGCCCACACCGAGCTGCGCCAGCATCGCCCGACTCATCTGGCTCGCCGAATGGCGCGCGGTGACATGGCCGATCTCGTGGCCGATCACGGCCGCCAGCTCCGCCTCCGAGCCCAGATGCGCCAGGATCCCACGCGTCACGTAGATGAACCCGCCCGGCAACGCGAACGCGTTCACCACCGGGTCGTCCACCACACGGAACGTCCACGGCAGGTCCGGCCGCTCCGAACGCGACGCCAGCTCTCGCCCCAGCCGCTGCACGTACGCCTGGAGCGCCGAGTCCGGGTAGAGCCCCATCTGCGCCACGATCTGCGCATCGGCCTCCCGACCCATCTGGATCTCCTGCGCCTCGCTGACCAGCATCAGCTCCCGCTCGCCCGTCGCCGGGTTCACGGCGCAACCGGCGGCCGCCAACGCGAGCGCCGCCATCGGCACATACCGAAAACAACCGAATCGTCTCATTCCATCCTGACTCCATCTCGGGTCGCCCCGGGGATCCAGCAAAAGGGTAGCGGCGCCGCGGCGCCGACGCAACGACTGCGCTCACGTCGCAGTCGCACGAATCGCTTTGATGCGGTCGGCCACCGAAGGGTGGGTCAGGTGCTCCCGATCGACCGGCTCCCGCTTCAGTTGCGCGAGCCGCTCCAACGCCACGCACAGAGGCGTCGGATCCCCGAGTAGATCCACAGCCAGCCGGTCCGCGCCGAACTCGATCCTGCGAGAGACCAGACCCGGTACCAGGCCGAGGCACACGGTACCGGCCAGCGTCGCGGCCAGGAGACCGCCCACGACATGCCCCGCATCCCACAGGCGGAAGACCTGACCGAGCACCAGGGCATAAGCGATCCCACCCGCGATCGAGGCGAGCAGCAGACGGACGGTGTCATGCCGGATCACGTGTGCCAGCTCGTGCGCAACGACCGCGCGACTCGCCGGTTCATCCAGATCTTCCCACAGGCGTCGACCCACCACGATCCACCGCCGGTTCGGGGCGGCGCCGACCGCGAACGCGTTGATAATGCCGCCCGGCAGGACGAGCAAACGGACGTCGCCTAGACGGTGCCGCGCCGCAATCCGATCGACCCACCGCTGAACGGCGGCGCCCGACGGGACACCCGACGCAGTGTTCGAGTCGCGGCCGGCACGACCGAACAAAAGCCACGGCTTGAGTATGGCATCGTATAGCGGATAGAACGCGACGAACACGGGAAGCATGCCCACGAGCAGGCGGCCTGCGTCCGCGAGCTCGACGGCCGCAGGCACCGCGCCGGCGCCTACGGCCGCGAACCCGGCCCCTTCCACACACACACGCCGAACCAGGAAGCGCGGCGCCGCTACCTCCGACGGCCGACGCGTCGCCCAGCGGTAGAGCGCGGCGGCACCGCTCGCGGCCCATCGGACCCCGGCGACTCCGAGCCCGAGCCCGGCACCCCACAACCAAGCGGGAAGCTCGAGCCCGAGGTTCACCACGATCAACGCCAGCGCACAACACCCGACCAGGAGGATCGAGTAGGCGACGGTGTTGGCAAGCGCCGCAACGACGACATCGAGACGGATCCGAACCGCACGAGCCGCTCCGTCGCCGCGGCCCAGCCGGCGGTTCACCACGACGAGACCGAATCCCGCCGTGGTGCCCGCCATCACCGCCCCGAGGACGATCCACCACATGCCCATGATCTCCGCTCCCGACGATCGATGCCTTCAGCGCATGTGGCGGCGGCCCGAGGCGACATCACGACCTGCGCCTACAACGCACCGACCAAGCCTCCGATCGCGGCACCGATGATGCCACCGGCCAGACCGCCAATCTCGGCGCCGAGCTCACCGCCAGCGTACGCGGCAGCCCCACCGGCGGTCCCGCCGACGAGTGCGCCCGCCAAGTCGTTCTTCGTGAACCGGGACACATGCTAGCGCGGTCGTCGCGTCATTTCGGAGTCGCGGGCGCCCGCGAACAACCGAGCGCGGCGAGAGACCGCGCGGCTTCGAACCCGCGGGTGAACCGCTCTGGCCCATCTCGGCCGTCGGACCGGCACTTCCCGAACCCACATCGGTCCCACCGACTCCGATACCGAGAATTCCTGCGACGGACAGGATGGAGAGTACGCGTTTCAACACGCAAACCCCCTCGCAGTCGAGGGGGCGGAGATCCAGCCGAACCGTTCTGTCCGACCTGAGCGCACATCTAAGACCCATATCGTAATGTGTCAACATTCGCACCCGGAGCTCGGCGCTCCGAATGCCGGCTGCCGCCGGCGCCACGACACGTCGTCGCACCCACCGCCCCGCGCATCGTCCCCGGAAACCGGGTCGAGCGCACAGCCGAACGGTGACAATCTGCACGATTGTTGTGATGTTGGCCGCAATCCTGGACATATCTTTGCATTTTGTCGTCGAAACCGTTGACAACAGGATACCGACACGTTACCATTCGCCGTCGCGCGTCACGGCCCGGACGCGTGGCCCGCATCTGGATGCGAGAGGACGGGCCGGCGCCACCCGAACAGCGAGACGAAAAACCGATGCAGACGCGCACCACCCGATTCGACGCGCTCGCGGCCGCGAAGAGCTGGTCACCCACCCCGAACGGCCCGGCGGGGCCGCAGCCGTCGATGCGGGATGCCGCGTCGCGGCCGCTGGAGATCGAGCGGATCTTCGGAGAGAACACGTTCGGCCTGGCCGAGATGAAGGCGCGGCTGCCGAAGAAGGCGTACCAGGCGCTGCTGGAGACGATCGGCAACGGGACCGAGCTGGACCCGAGCGTGGCCGACGCGGTGGCGCTGGCGATGAAGGAGTGGGCGACGGAGCGGGGTGCGACGCACTTCACGCACTGGTTCCAGCCGATGACGGGTCTGACGGCGGAGAAGCACGACTCGTTCATCACGCCGAACGTGGGGGGCGGCGCGGTGGCGGAGTTCAGCGGCAAGGACCTGATCCAGGGGGAGCCGGACGCGTCATCCTTCCCATCGGGGGGGCTGCGGAGCACGTTCGAGGCGCGCGGCTACACGGCGTGGGATCCGACGTCGCCGGCGTTCATCATGGACGGGCCGGCGGGCGCGTACCTGGCGATTCCGACGGCGTTCGCGTCGTGGACGGGGGATGCGCTGGACAAGAAGACGCCGCTGTTGCGGTCGATGCACGCGCTGGACAAGCAGGCGCGGCGCGCTCTGCGGCTGTTCGGCGTCGAGGATGGCCCGGTGAGCGCGACGCTGGGTCCGGAGCAGGAGTTCTTCCTGATCGACCAGGAGTTCTACTACCGCCGTCCGGACCTGGTGACGACGGGTCGGACGCTGTTCGGCGCGAAGCCGCCGCGCGGGCAGGAGCTGGAGGACCACTACTTCGGCTCGATCCCGGAGCGCGTGCTTGCCTTCATGATGGAGGTCGAGCGGGAGCTGTACCGGTTGGGCGTGCCGGTCAAGACGCGGCACAACGAGGTGGCGCCGGGACAGTTCGAGATGGCGCCGATTTACGAGAACGCGAACCTGGCGGCGGACCATCAGCAGCTCACGATGCTGGTGCTGCGCAAGACGGCGCGCAAGTTCGGTCTCGTCGCGCTGCTGCACGAGAAGCCGTTCGCCGGGGTCAACGGCAGCGGCAAGCACCTGAACTGGTCGTTCGGCACGCCGCGGCACAACCTGCTCGATCCGGGCGACAACCCGCACGAGAACCTCCAGTTCCTCTTCTTCTGCACGGCGGTGCTGCGGGCCGTCGAGCGTCATCAGGACCTGGTGCGGGCCGCCGTGGCGTACGCCGGCAACGACCACCGGCTCGGCGCGAACGAGGCGCCGCCCGCGATCATCTCGGTCTTCCTGGGCGATCAGCTCCAGGACATCTTCGAGCAGATCGAGAAGGCGGGCACGGCCACGGTCAGCAAGAACGGCGGGCTGCTGGGCCTCGGCTCGCCCGTCCTGCCGAAGCTCCCCCAGCACGCCGGCGACCGCAACCGGACCTCGCCCTTCGCCTTCACGGGCAACAAGTTCGAGTTCCGCGCGCTCGGCGGTTCGCAGTCGATCTCGTTCCCGGCCGCCGTGCTGAACACCATCGTCGCCGAATCGATTGACGAGCTGGCGACCGCGCTCGAAGCGGAGATCTCCGCCGGCAAGGGCCTCGAAGATGCCATGCGCGCGCTCCTCGCCCGCGAGATCCCGGGCATCAAGCGCATCATCTTCGGCGGCGACAACTACGCGAACGACTGGCATGAGGAGGCCGAGCGCCGCGGACTGCTCAACCTCCGCACCACGCTGGACGCGATCCCGCGCCTCCTCGATGAGAAGAACATCGAACTCTTCGAGAAGTACGGCGTCCTCACCCGCCGGGAACTCGAATCCCGCGAGGAGATCTTCATCGATCAGTACTTCAAGACCATCAACATCGAGGGCGAGACCACGGCCGACATCGCGCGCACCATGGTCCTGCCCGCCGCGATCCGCTACCTGGGCGAGCTCCTCGCGGCCGCCGAGCGCGCCGAGGACATCCACATCGAAGTCCAGGGCGTCCGCAGCGCCATTACCGAGGTGGGCGGCCTCATCGACGAGCTGACGGCCGCGCTGCGCGTCCTCGTCGAACAGAACGCCGAGCTCGGCGGCGATGACGTGCACTCGAAGGCGTACCACATGCGCGACAACATCATCCCCGCCATGAACGCGGTGCGCGCGGTCGTGGACCGGCTCGAGAAGGTCATCCCGGACGACCTCTGGCCGCTGCCCACCTACCGGGACATGCTGTTCGTGAAGTAGTAGCGGGCGCCCTTCGGGCGCCCGAGGCTAGGGCTGGGGCTAGGGCTGGGGCTGGGGCGCGCTCGGGGAGGAGGTGCGGTGGAGGGCGGAGATCCGGGCGCGCTCACCCGCGAGCCCCTCCGGCGCCTCGATGTCCACGAGCAACGGTGCGGTGGAGGGGTGAGACCCGGGCGCGCTCACCCTTCCGGCCGGAGCAGCTCACGGAAGCCCGGCTCATCCCGCAGCGGCGCGAGTTCCGGATCGGCGTGGAGCGTCGTCCGGGACTCGAAGCCCTCGGCCAGCGCCTGGCGGAGCAGCGCCAGCGCGAGACTCCGGTCCCCCGACTGCGACGCGATCCGCGCCCGCATGTACGACGTCAGGCCGTGGTCGTACGGCGCGCGCAGCGCGCGGAGCCGTTCCGCGATCCGCCGCGCGTCCGCGATCCGGCCGCGGCGTGCGGCGATGATCGCCTGGTAGGCGGGGTAGCGCGGGTCGGCGGGATGGCCGGCTGCGAGGCGCGCGAAGAGCGGTTCCGCCGCGGCGTCGTCCCCGAGGCGATGGAGTGTGCGCGCGAGGTCGTAGAGGGCGTCGGCGTGGCGCTCGGCGTCCCGGCGGTGCGCGCGCTGCCATTGCAGGGCGCGGCGCAGGACCTCCCGGGCGCGGGCCGGGTGCCCGTGCGCCTCGAGCTCATTGGCGAGCCGGATGAGGAGGTCCGGGGGCGAGCCGCCGTCCCGCGATGCCGGGAGCCTCTCGAGGCGGCCCAGCTCCCGGTCGAGCGCGTCGAGGCGGCCCAGCGCCGCGCGGGCGCGCAGTTCGAGCCAGACGATGTCGCGGAGCTCGGGTTGAAGCTCTCGCGCCGTGCGCGCGGCCTTCAATTCCGCCTCGTGCTCCCCGACCGAATGGTGGGCCGCCGTCACGACGCGCCAGTACATCGTGCTCGACCACGGCGCATCGAACCGGCTGCCGCGAACATGCACGTGCGCGGCGGCCTCGAGCGCCTCGCGGGGCCGGTTCGCGTGCAGCGCGGCCATTGCGTTCAGGTAGTACGGCAGATCCGCGTTCGGCGTGGCGCGGACCATCGCGCGGGCGCTGGCCAGAGTCGCGGCGTGATCGCCGGAGATCTGGCCGCGCTGGAAATCGAGCATCGAGCGGTCGAAGGGGGCGAGCGTCTCGCGTGCCGAGATACGCCGGACGAGCGAGTCGGCCTCGGCCAACCGCCCCAGGAACATGTAACCGAAGACCGATTGGAGCAGCGGCTGTACGAAGGAAGAATCGAGCGCCGCCGCGTGTGCCCAGAGGGGGAGCGCGCCCTCCCAGTTGCCTGCGGCGAAGATGTCGAGCCCGTTGATGAACTGCTCGTAGGCCTCGTAAGTGGGCGGCGGGGCACCCATCACCCACCCGGCGATGCGCGGGTCGTGCGTGAGCGCGAGGTTCGCCATCACGCGCTGGCGTAGCGGCTCCAGGACGGCCTGTGGCGCCGCGCGCGCCGCCGCCACCGGCACGACCGGATGCAGCAGTGTCCAGTCGGAGACGTCGATGATGCGCGCCACGAGGCGCACGGAATCGCGATCCAGGTAGTAGGTCCCGGAGACGAGCGTCCCCGCGCCGAACTCCCGGGCCAGGTCACGGAGCGTGCGCCCGCGCGGTCCACCGGATGGCAGGGGCGCCGAGGAGACGTCGACGGCGCCGGTCTGCGCGAGCCCTTGCGCGACCCAGTCCGCGGCCATCCGGCCGAGCGTCTCGAGCGCGAGGTCGCCGGTCGCGTTCTCGAACGGCACGACCAGTACACGGCGCGCGGATGCCGCCGCCGTCGTGCGCCAGCTCCACAGCGCCAGACCCGAGGTCGCGGCGACGGCCAGGACGCATGCCGCGGCGAGTGCGTCGAGAACGGCGCGCCGTCCTCTCCCCTGCCGGCGGGGTCGTCCGCCGGCGGATCCTGCGCGCGGCGCGGCGAGCGCCGGCTCGATCGCGTCGAGTTCGCGCAGCAATTCCTCCGCGGAATCGATCCGGTCCTCGGGACGCTCGGCGAGCAAGCGCGAGAGGATGGCGCTCCACTCGTCGGGCGGGTGGGGCGCGGCCGGTGCCTCCGCGTGGAGGCGCGCGGTGATGGGATCGGACGGCTCCGGCTCGTCTGCCGCGCGTGCGTCCCCGCGCGAGTGCCGGCCGGAGGGCGGGCGGCCGCAGAGCATCTCGTAGGCGATCACGCCGAGAGCGTAGAGGTCGGCACGGTGGTCGACCTCCACCGCGGGGGCGCGCTGCTCGGGCGCCATGTACGCCGGCGTCCCGAACCCGGCGGCGGTGAATGCGCCTGCGGCGGCCGATGGGTCGGCGCCCGCCGCGCGCTCGATCGCGCGTGCGATCCCGAAGTCGCCGAGCACGGCACCGCCGACATCGAGCAGCACGTTCTCCGGCTTCACGTCGCGGTGGACCACCCCGCGCGCGTGCGCGTAGGCGAGGGCCGAGGCCAGCTCGCGCAGCACGCGCAGCACCTCGGCCGGCGGCATCGCGCCCCCGTCCTCGAGCCGGTCGCGGAGTGTGCCTCCCTCGACGTACGGGGTCACGTACCAGGGGCGCCCACCGGCCATGCCCGAGTCGAAGAGCGGGAGGATGTGCGTGTGGCGCAGCCGCGCGGTGAGGCGGATCTCGTCGAGGAAGCGCGCGGCGTTCGTCGCATCCGCGAGCTCGGGGGCGAGCACCTTCACCGCGACCTCGCGGTCGTGCCGCGGGTCCCGGGCGAGATAGACCGTACTCGTTCCGCCGTGCCCGAGCTCGCACACCACTTCGTAGTGCGGGGCGAGCGCCGCGCGCACGTGGTCCAACTCCTGGCGTTCGTCCAGCAGCGAGGCGAAGCGCTCGGCCGCCGGCCGGCTCAGGCGCGCGTCATCGCGCTCGCATTCATCGAGCATCGCCGCCAGCTCGGCCCGCAGCGCGGCGTCGCCTGCACAGGCATCGTCGAGGAACGCTCCGCGGTCGGCCGGCGGGAGCTCGAGCGCTGCGTCGAGGAGCGGCTCGAGAGCGTGCCAGCGTTCGGGCGGGAGGATCGGCGCCGGCGTCGGCGGTCGACGGCAGTCGGGCGCGTCCAAGGCGCTACCCCTCGTCCAGCGCCCGCCGGAGCAGCATGCGCGCCTTCGCCCAGTCGCGCTGCACGGTTCGCGTGGTGACGCCGAGCGCCGCGGCGATCTCCTCCTCGGCGAGCCCGCCGTAGAACCGTAGCTCGACGACGCGTGCGAGGCGGGGCGCCAGCGAGGCGAGTCGTTCGAGCGCCTGGTCGAGCGCGAGCAACGCCTCCGGCTGGTCGTCGCTCGCGAGTGCGTCCTCATCGAGGGTGACCCGCGAAAGCCCGCCGCCGCGCTTGAGAGCGGCGCGCGCACGGGCCCGGTCCACGAGGATCTGGCGCATCGCGAGCGCGGCGACCGCCAGAAAATGCGGTCGATCGCGCCAGGTCCTCTCCGGGGCCGCGGCGAGCTTCAGGTAGGCCTCGTTGACGAGCGCCGTCGCCGAAAGCGTTCCTCCGCGGCGCCGCGCGCCTCCCGGCGCACCGAGATGACGGCGCGCGATCGCGCGCAACTCGCGGTAGACGAACGGGACCAACCCGGCCAGCGACTCGCCATCGTCGGGAGGCGGCTGACGAGACGGCCGTGCGCGAGCAGAGGGCGCCGGGAGGTGCGGAATGGGGGTCATGGTTGCCGCCTACGGGGACCGGCCGATGCCGACGAGGCGGGTCGTGTCGGCTCCCACCTCGATTCCCCGTTCATCCAGGTAGGGGGCACGGACGCCGAAAGCCCGGGACGCCGCCATAGACATCGGCACTTCAAGGTATTCGTCCGACAGGGGCACTGCAAGGATGCCCCCGGCCGGCGGTACCGTGCCTTGACATCACCCCACTTCATCGCCAGGAGGCACTCATGACTCTCCCCAAGCACCGCGCCATGCCGCTCATCGTGGGCATGGCGCTCTCCCTCGTGTTCGCGCAGGCGGCCTGCGATACGGAGCCCTCGACCGATGGCGCGGACACCTCCGGCGTGGACCTCCAGTACGGCCCACCGATGACGCTGGGTGAGGGGCAGGTGCGCACCTACGTGGTGCTGGAGAAGGGACCGGAGCGCAAGCCGCTCGAGATCGGCGTCGCGATGGACGCGCGGACGCTCGAAGGCAATCTCCCCGATGGAGACAGGGTGTCGATCACGCTCGAGTTCCCGGACCCGGTACCGGAGCCGTACGAGTTCGTCATGTTCGACTGGAACCCGCAGGGCCATATCCCGGAAGGCATCTACGACGTGCCTCACTTCGATGTCCATTTCTACCGCACCCCGTACGCCGAGGTACAGGCGATCCGGCCGGAGGACCCGGACTTCGCGAAGAAGGCGAACAACCTGCCGACGGGCGACTTCGTCCCGCCGAACTACATCGTGCCGACGCCCCCGGGCCTCGAGCCGGTCGCGCTGGCACAGCCGATGATGGGGCTGCACTGGGAGGACGCGCGCACGCCGGAGCTCCAGCGGCTGCTCGGCCATCCGGATGCCTACCGGCCGTTCGACAAGACCTTCCTCTACGGCTCGTGGGACGGGTGGATGACGTTCGTCGAGCCGATGATCACGCGCGAGTACCTGCTGCGGCGGACGGACGAGACGATCGAGGTCCCTCGGCCCGCGCGCTACCCGGAGCCCGGGTGGTATCCGGGGGCGTACCGCATCACCTACGACGCCCAGGCGAAGGAGTACCGGGTCGCGATCGTAGACTTCGAGCGGCGCGACTGACGGCCGCGTCCGACCAGGGACACGGCGCTCGCGGGCCCGCCGGGGCTCCGCGAGGGGACCGGTTGTCGCCCGGGCACGACCATGGCCGGATCACTCGAGGCGTCACGGCTCAGGTGCGGCCCGGGCTGAATTCCGGACCCCTGCCGACGTACGCGGCCAGATGCTCGCCGGTCAGCGTCGCGCGCGCGGCGACGAGGTCGGCCGGCGTGCCCTCGAAGACGATCCGGCCGCCATCGTGGCCGGCGCCCGGCCCGAGGTCGATGATCCAGTCGGCGTGAGCCATGACCGCCTGGTGGTGCTCGATGACGATGACAGATTTTCCGGCGTCGACGAGCCGGTCGAGCAGGCCGAGCAACTGCTCGACATCGGCGAGGTGCAGGCCGGTGGTCGGCTCGTCGAGGACGTAGACCCCGCCCTTCTCGGCCATGTGCGTCGCGAGCTTGAGCCGCTGGCGCTCGCCGCCGGAGAGCGTGGTGAGCGGCTGGCCGAGCGAGAGGTAGCCGAGCCCGACATCGGCCAGCCGCTCGAGGATCTCGTGGGCCGCCGGAATCCGCGCGTCTCCCTCGCCGAAGAACGCCTCGGCCTCGCTCACCGACATCGCCAGGACCTCGGCGATGTTGCGCCCGGCGAAGCCGTATTCCAACACCGAGGCCTGGAACCGCTTCCCTTCGCAGTCCTCGCAGGGGGTGGCGACGCCTGCCATCATCGCGAGGTCGGTGTAGATGACGCCCGCGCCGTTGCAGGTGGGGCAGGCGCCCTCGGAGTTGGCGCTGAACAGAGCGGGCCCCACGCCGTTCGCCTTCGCGAACGCCTTGCGGATGGGATCGAGGAGGCCGGTGTACGTGGCCGGGTTGCTGCGCCTGGAGCCCTTGATCGGCGCCTGATCGATCGACACCACCCCCGCGCCGGCGGGGATCGACGCCACGAGCGAGCTCTTCCCCGAGCCGGCGACGCCGGTGATCACGCAGAGCACGCCGAGCGGGATGTCGACGTCGACGTCCTGGAGGTTGTGCACGTCGGCGCCCCGGATCTCGAGCGCGCCGGTGGGCGTCCGGACCGTCTCCTTGAGAGTGGCGCGGTCGTCGAGATGGCGGCCGGTGATCGTGCCGCTGGCGCGCAGCCCCTCGACGGTGCCCTCGAAGCAGACCGTGCCGCCCGCCGCACCGGCGCCGGGGCCGAGGTCGACGATGTGGTCCGCGATCCGGATGGTCTCCGGCTCGTGCTCGACGACGAGCACCGTGTTGCCCTTGTCCCGGAGCCGCAGCAGCAGGTCGTTCATGCGCCGGACGTCGTGCGGGTGCAGGCCCGCGGTGGGCTCGTCGAAGACGTAGGTGACGTCGGTGAGCGAGGATCCCACGTGGCGGATCATCTTCACGCGCTGCGCCTCGCCGCCCGACAGCGTGCCCGACGACCGGTCGAGCGAGAGGTAGCCCAGCCCGATCTCGGCGAACGAGTCGAGCAGGTGCTGGAGTCCGGACAGCAGCGGGGCCACCGACGGCTCGTCGAGACCCCGGACCCAGTCGGCCAGGTCGCTGATCTGCATGGCGCACGCGTCGGCGATGCTGACCTTGCCGATCTTCGAGGCCCGCGCGCCCTCGCTGAGCCGGGTGCCGTCGCACTCGGGGCAGGTG
Source organism: Longimicrobiales bacterium (assembly GCA_036381495.1). Lineage (GTDB taxonomy): Bacteria > Gemmatimonadota > Gemmatimonadetes > Longimicrobiales > RSA9 > DASVCS01. Next base: position 111 of record DASVCS010000035.1, on the reverse strand, counting down.
CTGAAGGTGACAGCGCGCTCCACGAAGGCCCTGATGTGCGGCTGCAGCGCGTCCTTGTCCTTGGACAGCATCGACCGCTGGACGCGGACGACCAGGCCCTCGTAGGTCATG
>DASVCS010000034.1:0-114476 GCA_036381495.1 Longimicrobiales bacterium | reverse complement strand
CCCGTATCTTGACACCATTGGCATCTCCGCCGTATCTCTGCCTCGCATCCCACGGCATCGACCCCCGTGCCGGCGCGCCGGCGCGGTCCATCCCCAACGCGGAGTCAGAGAATGACGCGTGAAGCCGATTCTACGCCTGCGGCCGCCCCGTCGCCGCTCGACCGGCGCGCTTTCATGGCCTACTTCTCCGCACTCGGCCTGGGTAGCACGCTCCTGCCGGGCGTGCTGTGGGCGCGGATGCAGGGGGCGCAGGAGATCACGAAGGAGATGATCCGCGATGCGGAAGCGATCGCGGGACTCGAGTTCACGGACGAAGAGCGCGAGGCGATGGTCCGGGGGCTGAACCGGAACCACGATGCGTACCTCGCGCTGCGGACGATGCACATCGAGAACGCGGTGCCGCCGGCGTTGCACTTCGATCCGGCGCTCCCCGATTCGCCGCCGCCCGCGCCGCGTGACGCGACGCTACGGGTTTCGCGTCCGGAAGGGGTGCGCCGGCCGGCGCGGCTCGAGGACGTCGCGTTCTGGCCGGTCACGCGGCTCGCGGAGCTGGTGCGGACGCGGCAGGTGAGTGCGCTCGAGTTGACGCGCATGTACCTGGACCGCCTCAAGCGGCACGGTCCCACGCTCGAATGCGTCATCACGCTGACCGAGACGCGCGCCCTCGAGCAGGCGCGTCGGGCGGACGCGGAGATCGCGGAGGGCCACTACCGCGGGCCGTTGCACGGGATCCCGTGGGGCGCCAAGGACCTGTTCGCCGTGCGTGGCTATCCCACCACGTGGGGTGCCGAGCCGTACAAGGAGCAGGTCATCGACATGGATGCGACGGTCGTGCAGCGGCTGGACGAGGCCGGCGCCGTACTCATCGCGAAGCTGACGCTCGGCGCGTTGGCGCAGGGCGACGTCTGGTTCGGCGGCAAGACACGCAACCCGTGGAACACCGAGCAGGGCTCGAGCGGCTCGTCCGCGGGGTCGGCGGCCGCGACGGTGGCGGGGCTCGTCGGCTTCGCGCTCGGCACGGAGACGCTCGGCTCGATCGTCTCTCCCTCGACGCGCTGCGGCGCCACGGGGTTGCGCCCCACGTTCGGGCGGGTGAGTCGTCACGGCGCCATGGCGCTCTCGTGGAGCATGGACAAGATCGGCCCGATCTGCCGCAGCGTCGAGGACTGCGCGCTGGTCCTGGATGCGATCCGCGGTGCGGACGGCCACGATCCCACGGCGCGCGACGTCGCCTTCGACTGGGATCCCGACGTGCGCCTCTCCGACCTCCGCATCGGCTACCTGAAGAGCGGCTTCGAGGAAGACCACCGCGGCAAGGCCTTCGACGACGCGGCGCTCCCCGTGCTCCGCTCGCTCGGCGCGCGGTTGATCCCGTTCGAGCTGCCTGACGGGTTCCCCATGCGGGCGCTCCGCATCATCCTGTCGGCCGAGGCCGCCGCGGCCTTCGATGAGCTGACGCGCAGCGGCCGGGATGCGCTCATGGAGGAGCGCAGCTCGTGGCCCAACACGTTCCGACAGGCCCGGTTCATCCCGGCAGTCGAATACATCCAGGCCAATCGCGCGCGGACGATGCTCATGCGGGCGCTCGACGATGCCATGGCCGACATCGACGTCTTCGTCACGCCGTCCTTTGCCGGTGATGTCCTGCTCATGACGAACCTGACGGGCCACCCGACGGTGGTCGTCCCCAACGGCTTCACGGAGGAGGGGACCCCGGTGAGTCTCTCGTTCGTCGGCCGCCTCTGGGGCGAGGCCCGGGCGCTGGCCGTGGCGAAGGCGTACCAGGATGCGACGGGCTTCCACCTGAAGCATCCGCCCGCGTTCATCTGACTCGGAGCCAGGGCCGAATTCCGCGGCCGACTGGCCCACTGGATCGGGTGGCTGGCGCGATTTGCGCGCAGCGCGGCCGGATCCGACGGGCGGGCATGTTGACGGAACCCGTGTAGCGGCAGTAGGATAGTGTGGACCTGCCCCGCTATGGCCGCCGTTCGACAGCGGGCGCATGACTCGATGGTGCACCGGCCGTTTGATTGGCGTGATGCCGCTGCCGAGAATCGATGTGACGGGATGGGTGGGCGGGTCGTCAGCAACGACAAGGCAATGGTTGGCCCGGGTCCTGATCACTAGGAGGAGGAATCGTGAGAAGCCATCGGACCATGGTGCAGAAGGCGTCCCGAGGTGTCGCGGTTGCGGTGCTCGTACTCCTCGCGGGGTGCGGCTACGCGAAGCGCTCCGACGTGGAGAGCCAACTGGCGCAGTTGCGGCAGGAGATGCAGTCCGGAGATGAGGCTGTCTCGACGCGCGTCGACCAGTTGGAAGGACGGATGGATGCGCTCGAGCGCGATCTTCAGGCGCTTCGTAGCGAGTTCAACGTGAAGATCGAACGGCTGGAGGGACTCCTCGCCTTCGACGTGCCGGTGAACTTCGATTTCGACAAGGCGGATCTGCGGGAAGCGGACAAGCCGGTGCTCGAGCGTTTCGCGGCGATCGTGCGGGATTACTACCCGAACGCGGTCATCACGGTCGAGGGCTTCACGGATCCTGCGGGGAGTCGCGCCTACAACGAGAAGCTGGGCAAGGCCCGCGCCGAGACCGTGAAGTCGTATCTGACGTCCGTGGGCGGCCTTCCGGCCGACCGGATCCGCACGGTGAGCTACGGCGAGACGCCGGAGCGGCTGGTGGTTCCGGGCGCGCAGGGTCCGGGTGCCGCCGGACTGCCGAACCGGCGTGTCTCGCTGGTGATCGACTACACCGGCCCGGAGGTTCAGCGGCTGACGTCCGCCACGAACTGAACCCGCCGGCGGTAAGACCCCGGGCGACCCCGGCGCCTTTGCGGGCGACCCGGTGAGAGTCCAGGTGATGCGGCAGAGCCCCGAGGGACAGGATCCCTCGGGGCTCTGCCGCATCGTGCTGTGAAGTGGCGGCGGCGAGTGGCTGTCGGGGTCAGCCAAATTCCGTGGTGCACGGGCGCGAGGTCGGCCGCGCGCACCGGAGGCTACGCACCGGAGCCGCCGTGCCTCCCGGAACCGGCCGCGGGCCGCCGACTCGCGGTGGACCCGAGGCGCACGCGCAGAAAGCGGGCGGCCTCCGACTCCGCCCAGAAACGCGGCGCCCACGGCCACCGGCCGGTGATGAAGCCCACGTGTCCGCCGCGGGGGGTGAAGGCGGCGACGAGGTGAGGGTTTTGGGCCACGGCATCGTGGGGGAGGGCGTGCGCCGGCAGGAAGGGGTCATCCTCTGCGTGGAGCAGGAGCGTGGGGACGCGGATGTGCTGGAGGAACCGGACGGCGCTCGACTGCCGGTAATAGTCTGCCGCGTCGCGGAAGCCGTGTAGGGGAGCCGTCACCGCATCATCGAACGCGCGGAGCGTGCGTGCGCGGAGCACGGATGCCAGGTCGCAGCGTCCTTCGAGGAGCGCCGCCTTCGCCCTGATCTTGCGGCGCAGCGACCGCAGGAAGTACGCCGTATAGAGCCGGCCCATGGGGCTGCGCTCGAGCCGCCGTGCGCCCTCGGCCAGGTCGAACGGCACGGAGATGGCGACCGCGGCCTGTACCCACTCCGACGCGCGCTCCGGCGCCTCACCCAGCAGTTTCAGCAACACGTTGCCGCCGAGCGAGAATCCGATGACCCCCTTCGGGATTCCCGGGAACCGCTCTGCCAGGTGGCCGAGGATGAAGCCGAGATCCCCCGTCTCGCCGGAGTGATAGAACCGTGCGGTCCGGTTCGGCTCGCCACTGCACGACCGGAAGTTCAGCCCCACCGGCCGGATCCCCGCGGCGAGCAACGCGTGGTAGGTGAGGAGCGCGTAGCGGCGCCGCGCCGAACCCTCGAGCCCGTGCAGTACCAGGCCGATCGGCGCATCGTCGCGCGGCGTGGGCCCGAAGTCCAGGTCCAGGAAATCGCCGTCCGGCGTCTCGATCCGTTCCCGTGAAAGGGGGATGTGCGGATCCGGGCGCAGGAACTTGCTGCCGATGGTCTGCGCGTGGGCCGACCGCAGCCACCAGGCCGGCCGAAACGCGCGCGGGTCGAATGTGGATCGATCGGGCATGGGCGATGACATACGGGTTCCCTCGAGCCGTGCGTCAGGGGCGGTGGGCGCCGGCGGGATGATCTGATACCAAGTTCGCATGGATCATGCGTGGTTCGGGGCGCCCCCTTGGAGCGGGAACGGGAGCGGGAGCGGGAACGTTTACGTCTACGGGAAACGGGGAGCGCCCTCCATCCCCGTAAACGTAAACGTTCCCGCTCCAGGCGGCGGAGCCGCCGCTCCCGTTCCCGTGCAGTAACGATGACCGGTTCACGCGAGCTTGATCTTAGGGGATCCGGAGCGGTCGTGCACGGGGGGGGCGGCGGCGTCGGCGCGGCGGCCCGAGCGTAGCCCGACGTCCTTGCCGCAGCGGTGTTTCGCGACGGGTCGACGGCGGGCACCATGGAAAACGGTGTCCGAGCCGCGTAGATTCCCGCAATCGTGCGGCGGCGGCGATCCCACGCGGCCGCCACGGGTCGCACCCCGCCCGCAACGAAGGTCGGACATGGCGCGTCTCCCGTACATCCTCTCCGTTCTGCGGTCGGCGATCGGGCGTCGGCTCTGGCGGATCCCGCCCGTCGAGCGGCGGTTCCGTTCGCTCTTCGAGGGCGCCGCCGATGCCATGCTCGTGCTCGGCCTGGACGGCGAGATCCTCGCGGCGAACCAGGCGGCCTCCGCCCTGTTCGGCGATGCGGTGCTGAGTCGCGGCGGCCTGGCCGATCTGCTGGCGGAGGCGGACCGGCCGCGGGCGCGCGCGGTGTTGGAGTGGGCGCGGGAACACAACGAGGCGGAGTTCGAGGGGCGGGTCGGCGGGACGGATGCCGGCGCGGTGCAGGTCGCGGTGAAGGTCAACGCCTTCAGCATCGAGGGCGGCGAGCGACGGTTGCTCGCGGTGGTACAGGACATCACGGCGCGTCGGCGGACGGAGGCGGATCTCGCGCGGTCGGCCTCGCTGCTTCGGACCACGCTGGAATCGACGGCCGATGGCATCCTCGTGGTGGATCGGCAGGGCTCGGTCGTGAGCTACAACCGGAAGTTCGGCGACATGTGGGGGATCCCGGCGGCGATCCTGGGACGGAACCGGGACGCCGCGCTGTTGGCGTACGTTCGGGACCAGGTCAGGGATCCGGAGGGGTTCATGCGCCGGGTCGAGGAGATCTACTCGAGTCCCGACGCCGAGAGTTACGACGTCATCGAGTTCCTGGACGGCCGGACGTTCGAGCGGTATTCGCTCCCGCAGCGGCTGGGCGATGAGATCATCGGTCGCGTGTGGAGCTTCCGGGACGTGACGGCGCGGCGACGGACCGAGGAGGCGCTGCGGCGGAGCGAGCAGCGGTTCCGCTCCCTGGTCGAGAACGTCTCCGACACGATCGCCGTGCTGAACGCGGATGGCACGGTGCGCTACGCGATCCTCTCGACGGAGCGGGTGATCTCCGACGTGTCGGCGGCTCTGGCGGGGGAGGCACCGCCGGATCGGGTTCATCCCGATGACGTGGCGGAGGCGCGGGCCGCGTTCGAGCGGGTCCTGGAGCGGCCGGGCCGGATGGTCTCGCTCGAGCTTCGGTTGAAGGGTCGCGACGGCGAGTGGCGGACGTGCGAAGTGACGGCGAAGAACCTCCTCCACGACCCCGTGGTCGGGGGCGTGGTGGTGAACACCCGTGACATCACGGAACGGCACCGGGCGGAGGAGGCGTTGCGGATCCAGCGCACGTACTTCGCGGCGCTGTTCGAGAGTGCGCCGGAAGCGATCACGCTCCTGGATGAGAAAGGCCGCGTGCTGCGCGCCAACAGCGAGTTCACGCGCTTGTTCGGCTACCCGTTGGAGGAGGTCGTCGGTCGCGACATCAACGATCTGATCGTGCCGGCGCACCTGCGGGACGAGGCGCTGGCGTACACGGAGCGGGTCTCGGGGGGCGAGCAGCTCAACGTCGAGACGGTGCGTTGTCGCAAGGATGGCACATCGATCGAAGTCTCGATTCTGGGCACACCGATCGAGGTGCCGGGCGAGCCGCAGCGGGTGTACGCGATCTACCGGGACATCACGGAACGGAAGCACCTGGAGGAGCAGCTCCGGCAGGCGCAGAAGATGGAAGCGGTCGGTCGGCTGGCCGGCGGGATCGCGCACGACTTCAACAACCTGCTCACGGCGATCATCGGGCACGCGCAGATCCTGCTCGATGAGATGGCGGCGGACGCGCCGGTGTGGTCGGATCTCGATGAGATCCGGAAGTCGGCGGAGCGCGCGGCCGGTCTCACCCGCCAGCTCCTGGCGTTCAGCCGCAAGCAGATGCTGCGGCCCCGGGTCGTGGACCTGAACGCGCTGATCAGCGAGGTACAGAAGATGTTGCGCCGGCTGATCGGTGAAGACGTCGAGCTGGCGACGATGCTGGACCCGGAGCTCGGCGCGGTGCGCGCGGACCCGAGCCAGCTCGAGCAGGTGCTCCTGAACCTGGCGGTGAACGCGCGGGACGCCATGCCTGCGGGCGGCAGACTGGTGATCGAGACCCGGAACGTCGAGCTGGATGAGACGTACGTGCGCCGACACGGCTATGTGCAGGCGGGCCCCTACGTCCTGTTGGCCGTCAGCGACACGGGAACGGGGATGGATGCGGACACGCTGGCACACGTCTTCGAGCCGTTCTTCACGACGAAGGAGCAGGGGAAGGGGACGGGGTTGGGGCTGTCGACGGTGTACGGGATCGTCAAGCAGAGTGGCGGGCACATCTGGGTCTACAGCGAGGTCGACCACGGCACCACCTTCAAGATCTACCTGCCGCGCGTCGAGGAGACGGCGGGCGCGGCGGCGACCGACATCCCCGATGCGCCGCAGATGGAGTTGCTGGGCGGCGGCGAGACCGTGCTGCTGGTCGAGGACGAGGACGCCGTGCGCTCCCTCGCGCAGCGCATCCTGCGGAAGTCCGGATACCAGGTCCTGGGTGCGCGGACCGGCAGTGAGGCGCTCGAAGTGTGCGAGCGGCATTGGGGCCCGATCCACCTGATGCTCACGGACGTGGTGATGCCGGAAATGGGCGGCCGCGAGCTCGCGGAGCGACTCGCCGCGCTGCGTCCCGAAATGAAGATGCTCTTCATGTCCGGTTACACGGAGGATGACGTGCTGCGCCGGGGTGTGCTGGATGCGGGCGCGGCGTTCCTCGAGAAGCCGTTCACGCCGGAAGCGCTGGTGCGCAAGGTCCGCGCATTGCTCGAGGCCTAGGCGGGCGGGCCGAACACGCCACGCCTCGGGCGGCCGGAAGCCGGGCCCGGAACGGGTCTCCCGCCGATCGTTCTCGGCCGTCCGGGGTACCCATCGACCTGCGAATCGAACGGATTCCCTGGAGAGGCGATGCGGCCGGTCAGGCCGTGACACGGCGGGGATCGGGCGTGGAACGCGTGCGTGTGGCCCCGAACCCACGGGTCCAGGCGGGCGGCGCGCCTCCGGAGCATGGATGAAGGACCGGATCGTCATCCGCAACGCGCGACAGCACAACCTGAAGGGGTTGGACATCGAGTTCCCGCGGCGCTCGCTGGTCGTTCTGACGGGTCCGAGCGGCTCGGGGAAGTCCTCGCTCGCCTTCGACACGATCTACGCCGAGGGGCAGCGGCGGTACGTGGAGTCGCTTTCGACGTACGCGAAGCAGTTCCTGGAGCGGATGGAGAAGCCGGCGGTGGATTCGGTCGATGGGATCAGCCCCGCCGTTGCGATCGAGCAGAAAAACCCGACCAAGACGAGCCGCTCGACGGTCGGGACGGCGACGGAAGTACACGATTACCTGCGGCTGCTGTGGGCGCGCGTGGGACGCACGCGGTGTCCGGATTGTGGCCGCGAGGTGCGGCCGGACACGGTGCAGTCGGCTACGGATGCGGTCCTCGCGCTGCCGGCCGGCGACCGGATCATGGTGACGTTTCCGCTCCCGGCGAGCGCGCGGGCTTCCCATGCGCGTGCGGTCGAGAGCCTGCGTGCTCTCGGCTTCGTACGCGTTCTGGTCGAGGGCGTGGTGCTGGACCTGGCCGCGCCGGGCGGCGAGACGCCGGCGGGGCTCGGGCGCGACCTGACCGGTGCGACCGAGGTCCTGGTCGTGGTGGACCGGCTCGTCACCGGCCCGGAGATCGGCGATCGTCTGGCCGATGCGCTGACGACGGCGTTCCACGAGGGGGAGGGCGAGGCGGTGGTCGTCGTGGCGGGCGGGGATGCCGCCGTGCCCGACCGGATGCTTCGCTTCACCGAGCGGTTCCGCTGCCCGGTGCACCCCGAGCGCACGTTCCTCGACCCCACGCCGCGGCTCTTCTCGTTCAACAACCCGTACGGCTCTTGCCCCACGTGCACGGGGTTCGGGGCCACGCTCGAATACGACCCGGCGCTGATCGTGCCGAACCCCGAGCGCTCGCTCCGTGATGGCGCGGTGGACATCTGGGAGAAGCCGCGCTATCGGCGGGAACGTGCGCGGCTGCTGGCGTTCGCGCGAGAGCGCGGGGTCGCGGTGGACCGCCCGTGGCGGGAGTTGCCGGCGGACTTCCGGCGCGCCGTACTCGAGGGGACGCGCGGGTTCCGGGGCGCGATCCCGTTCCTGCGCTCCCGCGAGCCGAAGCGCTACAAGCCCTACATCCGCGTGTATCTGCGGCAATACCAGAGTGCGCGGCCGTGTCCGGCGTGCAACGGCGCGAAGTTGCGTCCCGAGGCGCTGCACGTGCACATCGGCGACTGGAGCATCGACCGCGTGTGCGCGTGGCCGATCGAACGGCTGGCGCAGTGGGTGAACGAGCTCGCGGCGACGGGCGATGCGGGTGCCGGCATCGGGGAGTCCGGCACCGCCGGGGGGCCCGATGCAGCCGCCGCGGCGCTGACGCCCCGGGAGCGGGCGGTCGCGGCGCCGATTCTGCGCGAGATCGCGGCGCGGCTCCGTTTTCTCGAGGACGTGGGGCTCGGCTATCTCACGCTCGATCGTCAGATGCGGACTCTCTCCGGCGGCGAGGCGCAGCGCATCACGCTGGCCAACTCGCTGGGCGCGAGTCTCGTCGATACGCTCTACGTCCTCGATGAGCCGACCGTGGGCTTGCACCCGCGCGATACGGACCGGCTGTTGGCGCTGCTCGGCCGCTTGCGGGATGCGGGGAACAGCGTCCTGGTGGTCGAGCACGATGATGCCGCGATCCGGGCCGCGGACCACGTGCTCGAACTGGGCCCGGCGAGCGGCGAGCGCGGTGGGCGTCTGGTGTTCCAGGGCACGCCGGCGGAGCTGCTCCGCGCCGGGACGGCGACGAGTCGCTTCCTTGCCGGTCGGGATGCGCCGGTGCGCTCGGCCCGGCGGCCGGCGCCGGGTGCGCGCTGGCTACGGCTCGAGGGCGCGCGCCTGCACAATCTGCGGGGCGTGGACGTCCGGCTCCCGGTCGGCGCGCTCACCGTCGTGACGGGCGTGAGTGGCTCGGGGAAGAGCACACTGGTGCACGACGTCCTCTACCGCGCGCTCGAGCGCGAGCTGAACGGCGAAACCAGCGCCAAACAGCACCTCGGCGAGTGGGTCGGCGGCTACGACCGTCTGGACGGCGCCGGTGTCTTCGAGGCCGTGGTCCTGGTGGACCAGTCGCCGATCGGCAGGACGCCGCGTTCGAACCCGGTCACCTACATCAAGGCGTTCGACCACGTGCGTGAGATCTTCGCGCGACAGCCGCTCGCCCGCCAGCGCGGGTATGCGCCCGGCCACTTCTCCTTCAACACGAAGGGCGGCCGCTGCGAGGCGTGCAAGGGCGATGGCGTCGTCCAGATCGAGATGGTGTTCATGGCGGACATCTACGTCCCTTGCGACGTGTGCGGCGGCGCCCGCTACAAGCCGGAGACGCTCGAGGTGCGGTACAAGGGGTTGAACATCCGTGACGTCCTGGAGCTGACGGTCGATGAGGCGATCCGCTTCTTCCTGAAGGAAGACCGTCTCGGCCAGGCGCTCTGGCACCTCCAGCAGGTCGGCCTCGGTTACCTGCGACTCGGCCAGCCGGCGCCGACGCTCTCGGGCGGCGAGGCGCAGCGGCTGAAGATCGCGCGGGAACTGGCCGGCGCCGGACGGAGGCAGGGGCGGCGCATCTACATCCTGGACGAGCCGACGACGGGTCTTTCGGGCGGCGAGGTCCGACAACTGATCCAGGTGTTGGACAGACTGCTCGATGCGGGGCACACGGTCGTCGTGATCGAGCACAACCTCGAGGTCATCCGCGCCGCGGACTGGATCATCGATCTCGGTCCGGAGGGAGGCGATGGCGGCGGGCGCGTCGTGGCGATGGGTCCACCGGAGGCGGTCGCCGCCGTGGCGGCGAGCCACACCGGCCGGTATCTGCGCCCGTTGCTCGCCGGCAGCGCCACGGCGCCGGCGGTCGCGGACTGAGATCGAGCGCGTACGGGCGCGCGAGCAGGCGCCCGGCCGCCCCCACGCCGACTCCCTACATCAATTGCACGGCCGCGACCGTGGCGACGATCGCCATCACGACGACGAGCATCAATGCCAGGGCGACGGGGACGAGGACCGCCACCGCCGCGCGCCAGGCATCGGTGCGGTGTGCCTCGCGCAACCCGATGATGGCCAGGACGAGCATCCAGATGCCGCCCGCGAATCCGCCGAGGCCGGGGATGAGGGTGAAGACCATCGGCCCGTAGGCGAAGCAGAGGACGCGGAACGTAGTCCCCGCGCCCCGGCGTGCGCCTCCGAGGATGTAGAGCAGCACGTGGATCACGACGAACGCGATGCCGATCTCGATGAGGAGGAAGAGCGGCGAGAGGAGGAACCCGATCAGCGGCGACCACGGTTCGCTCTGGGCGCCGAGCGCTGCGAGCTGCGGCAGCATCCGCGGCGCGGCGCCGAGCGCCATCCTGAACAGCATCTGCCAGAAGAGGCCGAACGCCGCGGCGATGACGCCGATGATCAGGAAGTAGAGGAGGGCGGCTCCGCCGGATCCGGCCTCCGGCATGGCGCGGAAGAAGCGCGCAGGCGAGAAGAGGCTGTCCCGCCAGGTACGGAAGAACGCGGTGAGGGGCGACTCCTCGGCCGGTGGTGGCCAGGGGAACGTGTAGGCGGCCTCCGCCGCGTCCGTCCCCGCCGGCGGCTCGACCGACGAGAGCGTTCCATCGTTCATGCGGCGCGCCCCTCGAGCAGGTGCTGGATCTTGCCCAGCAGCGCATGGGTGTTGATCGGCTTCGGAACCACGTCATCCGCACCCGCATCGAGCGCGAGTTGCCGGGCACCCTCCATGGCGGTCACCGCGATGATCGGCACGGATTCCGTCGCATCGGTCCGCCGCAGCCGACGGGTGGCCTCGAAGCCATCGAGCTCCGGCATCATGATGTCCATCAGGATCAGGTCCGGCCGTTCCGCCATTGCGACGTCAATGGCATCCTGCCCGTCGACGGCGACCGAGACGTGGTACCCCATCGCTTCGAGGAGTGCGCGAAGAGCTTCCCGGCTATCGAGGTGGTCTTCCGCAATGAGAATCTTCGCCGCCGTGGTGTCCGACAAGCGTGTGGATTGGTGGTGCATCGTCGCTACCGTCCATATGTCAGGGCATCGTTGCCCGTTACCCACGGGTACGACTGTAAGCGGGTGGATGGGGAAGTGCAAGTATTGCGCCACGCGGGCGGTGCTACGGTGATGGCTCGTCCGGATCCCAGGGGCGGGACCATTCGCGGGCGGCCTCCTGGATGCGGCGGATCGCCTCATCCACGACGCGGCGGGTCTCCTCCGCGGTATCATCTTCCGCCTGCCGGAAGAGATGACCGGTGCCCCGGACCTCGTAGGCGAAGATCTTGGCGCGGAGGTCGCCGAGCAGCTTGAGGAGCCGGGGCGCGGAATCCAGGAGTTGGCCATCGGCGTCGAGCCGGAGCACGAACTCGGCGAAGTGGCGCAGATCCGCCCGGAGCGCGTCGGGCGTGATGTCGTCGTATCGTCCCATCTTCAGTGGTTCGGTCGGAGCGAGGATTGCTGGCGGCTCATGAGGCACGCGATTCCGGTCCCGGTGGAGCGGGACAAGGCAGGAAGAGGATGAACGTCGAGTGGACGCCGACCTCGCTGTCCACGGTGAGGTCTCCACCCAGGAGCCGCGCGAGTCGGCTGGATATGGCCAGCCCGAGGCCGGTGCCCTGTCCATCGCCTTCGGAGCCCGGGAGCTGCACGAACTCGCCGAAGATTTCCTCGATCCGCTCGTCCGGGATCCCCCGTCCCGTGTCTCGCACCACGATTGCGACCCAACCGCTGCTGCCGGGCGTGCAGGTGAGCGGGACGGAGTAGGGCGCGGATTCGCGCTCCCGGAGATGCGCCACCTCGACGGTGATCGAGCCCTTGTCCGTGAACTTGACCGCGTTCGACAGCAGGTTGAGCATGATCTGGCGCAGGCGCGCGGCATCGCTCTCGATCCACGGGACCGATTCCGGACAATGGACGTGCAGCTCGAGTCCCTTGCCGCGCGCGTCGCCTTCCACGACGGCGGCGGTTTCCGTGATCAGCGTCGAGAGGTCGATGGGGTGCCGGCGGATCTCGATCCTACCCGCCTCGATCTTCGAGAGGTCGAGGAGGTCGTTGGCGAGGGCGAGGAGGTGCTTTGCGCTCGCGCCGACCTTCGCCGCGACCTCTGCCTGGCGCGGCGTCAGCTCACCGTAGAGCCCCTGTTGGAGCAGGTCGTTGTATCCCACGATCGCGTTGATGGGGGTGCGCAGTTCGTGCGACATGACGGCGAAGTAGCGGCTACGGAGCGCGAGGCTGCGTTCCACCTCGCGGCTGTGACGCTCGAGCGCCCGCCGCACCCGCTCGAGTTCTTCGGCCTGGAGCTTGAGTCGTTCGGCCTGGCGACGCGTACGGGCGTCCAGTGCTGCACGCGCGAGGGCGGCCGCGGCGTGGCGTGCCAGGAGGTCCGCGAGGCGCGCATCGCGAGCGGCATCGAAGGCGTCCGCGCGCGCGGAGAAGAGCGCGAGCACGCCGTGTGGCTCCGGCCCCTCGGCGAGGGCCGCGGCCAACGCGTTCGGCCAGGCGGTGCCCGTCTGTTCCGTATCCAGCCGCAGGACCCGGCACGACTCGCCGGCCGCGACCAGTTCGCGGCCCAGTCGGGTCGCCAGGTTCCGCGCAGTTTCGGGCTCGATCCCCAGCGCGCTCACGTGCGCGTCTCCCTCCTGCGCCAGGAAGAACACACCGGCATCCGCCCCGAAGACCGCCGTGACGTGAGCGAGGAAATGCTGCGCCAGCTCCGCCGGCTCCCGGATCTGGAAGAGGAGGTCCGTCGCCCGGGCGAACGTCTCGATGTCGTCGCGCTGCGAGATCATGGGACCAGGTTCATCGGGTCCGGCATCGCGTCCGCCGAGGCGGCGGCGCAAGCGATGTTCGGGTGCCGCAAATCTCCGGCCACCGCCTCCCCCACCGGTGACGCGAGGGCGTGGCCGGCGGGGGCGGATGCAGCGCATCGGCCAACGCCCCCGGCCTGGACGCCACCCGCGGCATGGTGTAGCTTCAACGGATGAGCGTCGCCTACCTCACCCGGAGCGTGCGCTTCGCCGCGGCACACCGCTATCATCGCCCCGACTGGAGCGACGAGCGGAACCGTCGGGTCTTCGGTGCATGCAACAACCCGCACGGCCACGGACACACGTACACGCTGGAAGCCACCGTCCGCGGGCGGATCGATCCGGAAACCGGGTTCTCCGTGGACCTCGTGATGCTGGACCGCGTACTCGACGAACACGTCGTGCGCGTCTTCGACCACCAGCACATCAACCACGCGGTCAAAGCGTTCGCCGAGGGCGGACTGATCCCCACCAGTGAGAATCTCCTCGCCTATCTCTGGCCCCGGCTGTCGGCGGCCCTCCCCGACGGGGTCACGCTCCACCGGCTGCGGCTCTACGAGGACCCGACGCTCTTCGTCGACTACATGGGCGGACGCGAGGAAGGAGCGGCACCATGAGGCCCGGTAAGAAACCGCACCGCGTTCGCCCCATCCCCGTCCCGCGCGCCGCTCGCGATCTCATCCGGCGCGTCGATCCGAACCGCGTGATGCAGCCGGTCGTGCCCTCGCAACGCTTCGTCATGGACGGCGAGGACTGGCTCGCACAGGTCGCGGGCGCCGGCCTCGGCGGCAGCGACGCGCTCGCCGTTCCCGCACTCGTCGCCGTACGGTTCTTCCGCGCAGCAGACCCCGATGTGCCGGTCCGAGAGGCACTCCTCCCGCCCGGCCGGCTCGGTACCCTCTTCGACGAAGAACTCCGCGCCCTCTTCCTGTCCGCCCGCCCCATCGAGCCGCCCGACGAACAACCCCGCTGAGGCGCAACCCTCACTCGACGAGTTCCGGGCCGACCTCGATCCGGTTCTCCCGGACGCCGACCGCGTAGCGCCGCAACCCCGGGCCCCGCCGCGGCCGCACGCGCTCACCCGTCCGGATGTCGAACGCCCAGTCATCACCGGGACAGATCAGCAGATCGCCCCGCATCCTGCCGTCGCGTGCCAGGTCCACGCCATCGTTCGGACAGCGCGCGGACAGGGCGTAATACGTCTGACCCACGTTGGCCACCAGCAGTTGCCGCCCGTCCACTTCCACCGCGCGCATCTGCCCGGGGCCCAGCTCCTGTGTCCGCAGCACGGTGTGATAATCACCCATGGTTCCATCTCCGTCGCGTCTCCGGCGGCCGGAGCAAGAGGTGTACCGGGGGGCGCCGTTGGTGCGCCGCGGTCGGGATGGGGATGAGAACTGCCGGGAGCGGGAGCGGGAACGTTTACGTTTACGTTTACGGGTTCGGTGCCTGCGGCGCTGGTGGGATCGGGATCGAATGGCGGAGTGGTCGCTGGCGGCGCGCGCCGGCCCGCGTACCCGCTCGCACAGCCATTCGCGCACGCGCACGCGCACGCGCTCGCGCTCGCGCACGGGAGGGAGTCGGACCCGGCCTGTATCTCAGCCTCGGCCTTGTGGAGGCGGCAGGCGGTGTTCGGTATTTCTTCGGGAACGACGGCGGGCGCGGGTGGGTACCATCGGGTGTGCGGGACGTACTCATCTGATTGTGCAGTAGAGAGATACGATGGCCAGAGACGGCTTCGACATGAAGGATTACGTGGATGTGGCGGCGCGCATCCATGCGTTCTACGAGCGGTACCCGGAGGGGTCGATCCAGACGGAGATGGTCCGGCTGGAAGGCGAGATGGTGGTGTTCAAGGCCACCGTGTACCGGGACCGTGAGGACACGTGTCCGACGACGGGGTGGGCGTACGAGCGGGAGGGTGTGGGCTACGTGAACAAGACGAGTTTCATCGAGAACTGCGAGACTTCGGCGATCGGGCGCGCGTTGGCGAACCTGAACTTTCCGACGACGCGTTCGGCGGAGGAGCGCCGGGCGGCGGAGGGTCCGGCATCGCGGGAAGCGCTGGACGAGGTGATCGCGCTGGCCGAGTCGGAGGCGGTGGGCGAGGAGATCCGCGAGCGCGTGCTGGCGCGTGTCGAGCAGGGGATGACGGTGCAGCAGGCGGCGGATGCGGTGGCGTACCTCCGGCGCCTGCATCGGCGGGCGGAGCGGGCTGCGTAGCCCGCATCCCCGGGGTAGGAGTACGGCCGAACCTGGTCCGAGCCTTCAGAGTGCATCGCCGGAGGCGCGGATCGAGGCGTCCGCGGCGCGGCCCTCCGCTGTCGGCGTTCTTCGGGTCGAGCCGGCTCACGACGTAGGCGGTCGCGTTTCCGACGGAGATCGCTCACGAGGGGGGAGGTGGTGCGGCGCGCGGGCCGCCTCCCGTGCGGCCTCCCGGGCGGCCGATAGGCTCGAGGCGCCGCCGAGCTGGTTGTAGTCGCGTGCGGCGCGGTTCATGAGCGCGGTGAGCGGCGATGGCGCGAGCGGAGTCGAGAGCCGGATGCCGCGGGTGCTCGTGCCGTTCGCGGGACCGGCATCGGGGAGCGCGCGGTTGACGAGACCGAGCAGGTCCGCGGTGGTCCCGGGGAAGAGGTCGTGCACGAGGCCGAGCAGGCGCGCCTGCCAGGAGAGCGTGACCTCGCCCTCGCCGCGCCGCGTGGCGAGGGCGATGCGGCGGGCCGCGCGCTCGGCGTTCATCGAGGTGAACGGCAGTGCATCGCCCAGGCTGAACCAGGTGAATTCGCGGGCGCGTTGCCCCTTGAACAGTGCGTTCACCGGCGAGCCGGTGCGCATGAGACCGGGAACGATGGTCGTCACCACGATGCCATCCTCGGCCAGCTCGGCGCGGAGCCCCTCGGAGAAGCCGCGCAAGGCGAACTTGGCGCAGTCGTACGGCAGCAGGTGGGGCACGGCGACCTTGGCGCCGATCGAGGTGATGTTGACGATCCGGCCTTCGGCGCGTGCGCGCATGTGGGGCAGGACGGCGAGGGTGGCGTAGACGGCGCCCCAGAAGTTGATGGCCATGATCTCCTCGAAATCTTCGATGGTCATGGTCTCGATGGGCCCCACCTGGATGATCCCGGCGTTGTTGACCAGGATGTCGAGGGTGTCGAAGTGGTCGATCACGCGGTCCACCATTCGCTGAACGGCGTCGCGGTCGGAGACGTCGCAGACGATGGCGAGGGTGTCGGTGCCGCGGGCCTCGAGGTCGCGGTGCGCGCGTTCGAGCTCCTGTTCGGCGCGTGCGCAGATGGCGACGCGGCAGCCGTTGCGCGCGAACTCGCGCGCGAGCAGGAGTCCGAGGCCGCGCGATCCGCCGGTGATCAGCGCCACCCTGCCATCGAGTGAGATCTCGTTACGTGCGCGCAATGCGCGCCACGCGAGGTACGCCGCGGCCCCGGCGGCGACTCCGCCGGCCGTGCGGATCCCGGCCCGAGCGTTCATGCCTCCTCCTTGCGGGTGTCGTGGTCGCGTTTCCGGGGGATCTCGATCGTGAAGGTGCTCCCCTTGCCGGGGCTGCTGTCGACGGTGATGTCGCCGCCGAGGAGATGGATGAGCCGCCTCGCGACGGTGAGTCCGAGGCCGGTTCCGCCCACCCGTCGGGTCATCGGCGCCTCCGCCTGCCAGAACGGTTCGAACAGGCGTCGCCGCTGTTCCGGCGTGATCCCGATCCCCGTGTCCTGGATCTGGATGTAGACCTTGCCGTTCTGCTCCCAACTACGGAGACGGACCTCACCGCGGTCGGTGAACTTCACGGCGTTGCTGAGCAGGTTGCCGACGGCCTGCTGGAGCTTTGCGGGATCGGTCTCGAGCGTGACGGGCCGGTCCGGCGGTTCGAGCCGGAAGCCGAGTCCTTTGGCCGCGGCGTCGCGACGTGCCCGCTCGGCAGGTGTCTCAAGCACCGTGGAGAGGTCGACGTCCTCGAGTCGGAGCCGCTCCGTGCCCTCCTGCATTCGCGAGAAGCCGAGGATCTCCTCGATGAGCTCGAGCAGGTGCCGGGCGCTGGCGTTGATGCGCTCGACCTGTTTGGTCTGGACGTCATCCAGGGGGCCGGACACGCCCATGAGGAGGAGGTCGGCGAACCCCATGATGGCGTTGAGCGGTGTCCTCAGCTCGTGCGACATCACGGCGAGGAAGTCGGATTTGGCTTCGCTCGCGGCCTGGGCGGCTTCGTAGAGGCGTGCGTTGTCGACGGCGAGCGCGGCGCGGCGGGCGAGTTCGTCGGCGAGAGCGACGTCGTCTTGATCGAGGCGATGGTCGCCCGTGGTGGCGAAGGTGAACGCGCCGAGCGTCCGGCCGCGGGCGACGAGCGGGACCGTGAGCAGCGAGCGGACGCCGATGTCGAGGAACGCCCGGGCCTGTTCGGGGTCGCGTGCGAGCTTGATGATCTGCTCCCGGGTGAGGTCCTGGTAGAACTGCGGTTGGCGCGTCTGGATGGCGCGCGCGAGCGGCAGCTCCTCGCTCCTCGGGGGCGGGTAGCGTTCGAGCAAGTCGCGGATTCGCCCTTCGAGAGCCGGGTCGGCCGCGGCGACCTCGATGCGGCGGACGGTCCCATCGGGGTCGAGCACGTGCACGATGCACCACTCCGCGATCTTGGGCACCGCGAGTCGGGCGACGGTGCGGAGCGTGGTCTCGTAATCGAGCGATGAGACGAGCACGGCGCTCGTTTCGGCGAGGAACCGGTTGCGTTCGCCCGTCTCACGGAGTTCGCGCTCGATCTCCCGGCGGCGGGTGGCTTCGGCCGCGAGGGACCGGTTGATCCCGGCGATCTGTGCGGTCCGGTGAGCGGACGTCCAGAGGTAGAGCGTGAGCAGTGCGGTCAGCAGCGTGCCGGCGGCCAGGATGAGCCACGGCTCCCACGTCGTCGCGGTCGCGAGGAACCTGGGCGTGGGATAGAAGATCAGGCTCCACCGTCGTCCCGCGACGTGGAGCGTGCCGGCGCGAAGGAAGCCCCGCGGGATGTCCGGCGGAATGCGAACCGCGGGAGCGGGCGCGAGACTGTGGGTGGCTGCCTCGTATTGGTAGATTCTGCGCCGGCCGGGCGGGGCATCCGCCTCGTAGAGGAAGAAGTCGACGCTCTCGCCGAGCGTGGGCGCCGCGGCCGGGATGACATCTTCCAGCCTGAACACGCCGATGGCGAAGCCGGCCGCCCCGTCGCCGTGTTGAATTCCCGGCAGCTCGACCGGTTCGTCGGCCACGTCGACGGGGAGGAAGACGTTGAACCCGATCCCGCCCTGGATCAGATGGAGCCACGCGGTCGCCTCGGCCGCGCCGGACCGGGCGGCGCGTTCGAGTGCGTCCCGGCGCATCGGCTCCGAAGCCAGGTCCACGCCGAGTGCCCCCGCATTCTCCTCGAACGGCTCGATGTAGAAGACCGGGAAGTATTCCGGGCGGCGACGCGCCGGCGCGATGCTGTCACCCGAGCGGATCTCGAGGATCCGGAAATCGCGGCCGTAGACCCGTGAGGCGGCCGCCTCGAAGGTCGCACGCTCCGCGGCCGAGACGCGCGGCACCCACGAGAAGGCCTGGATCCCCGGATTCCGCGCGATCTGCTCGTCGACGAAGATCTGGAAGTCCTCGCGAGTGACGTTCTCGCTCGCGGCGAAGAAGCTCCGGATGGATTGGAGCACCTCGACCATCCGGCTCATCCCGGCTGCGAGCGTATTCAACACGTCTGCGGCGCGGCGCTCGAATTGCTGCTCGACGCGCTCGCGGACCAGCATCCGTGTGGCGGCGAAGGCCACGCCGGTGAGCGCGAGGCCCATGAACAGCGCCAGAACGGCCGGCAGATAGCGCCGCAGCCAGCGGGACCGATTCGCGGCGTTCGTGCCCATCCGGGCGGCACCCGGGCAAGAACCAAGCCCGGCGCCCGCGCGTCGGCGGTTGCCGGGCTGGCGAACAGCCGGACGAGCGGGAGCGAGTGCCGGCGCCCGCGCGCCGACGGTTGCCGGAGTTCCCCCGAAGGTGTATCCTACGCGGCACGGATGACTCCCGGCATGTTCGACGCTTCCCACCGCCGATGCACAGGCCCGACGACACCCCTCTCATGCAGCAGTGGCGCGATGCGAAGGCGCGCCACCCGGATGCGCTGATCTTCTTCCGTGTCGGCGACTTCTACGAGATGTTCCACGAGGATGCCGAGGAGGGCGCGAAGTTGCTCGGCCTGACGCTGACATCCCGGAACAACGGCGGTGCGGCCAACGTTCCGCTGGCGGGCGTGCCGGCGCGGGCACGGGACGAATACATCCGCCGGCTGGTCCGTCTCGGCCGACGCGTCGCGATCTGCGAGCAGGTCGAGGATCCGGCGGAGGCAAAAGGGATCGTCCGGCGGGAGGTGACCGAGACGATCACGCCCGGGACGGCCCTTGCGGATGCATTGCTGTCCGCCCGTCGCAACAACTTCCTGGTCGCGCTCGGCGGCGCGTGGGAGAGTGGCGGCCCGGCCGCGGATGGTGACGGGATCGCGCTGGCCGCCGTCGATGCATCGACGGGCGAGCTCCTCGCGATCGCCGCGGACGCGCGTACGCTGGAAGCGGAGCTGGCGCGCCTCGAGCCTGCGGAGCTGCTGCTTCCCCGCCGCCTCGAGGGGCAGATGCCGCCGGGTGCGGAGGGCGTGGTGGTCACCTATCGTCCCGATTTCCTCTTCGATCCGGAATCCGCGACGGAGGAGTTGTGTCGTCGCTTCCACGTGCGGGGGCTGGACGGCTTCGGCATCGAGCGAGGAGATGGCGCGATCGTCTCCGCGCTGGGCGCGCTCGTGGCGTACCTCGCCGAGGTGCAGCCGGCGGCGGTCGAGAACCTGCGGCCGCCGCGGATCGAGCGGCCGGGCGAGGGGATGGCGCTGGACGAGATGACGCGCCGCAACCTCGAGCTGGTCGAGCCGTTGCGCGCGGATGCCGTGGCGGGTGGCCGCGCCGGCACGCTGATCGAGGTCGTGGATGAGACGCTCACCCCGATGGGCGCGCGCCTGCTACGGCGCTGGCTGTTGCGGCCGCTGGTCGTGGCGGACGCCATCTGGCGGCGGCAGGAAGCGGTCGCCGAGCTGGTCGACGCCGTGGGCGTGCGCCGCGCGCTCGTAGCGGCGCTGGCGGAGATCACGGACCTCGAACGCCTGGCGGCCAAGGTCGGCGCGGGGCGGATCGCGCCGCGCGAGTTACGGGCGCTGGGCAGATCGCTCGCGCAATTGCCGCGGCTGCGCGCTGCGTTCGAGGCGCCGACGGCGCCGCTGCTGCGCGAGGTGGTCGGCGAACTGGACGACCTCGCGGACGTGCGGGACCTGATCGACGCGGCGATCGCCCCGGACGCGCCGGCGACGCTCGCGGAGGGCGGCGTGATCCGGGCGGGATACGATGCCGAACTCGACGAGCTGCGCGCCGTGCGCGACGGCGCGCAGGAGACGATCGCGGCGTTGCAGGCGCGCGAGCGGGAGCGGACCGGGATCCCATCGCTCAAGGTGGGATACAACAAGGTCTTCGGCTACTACCTCGAAGTGACGCGCGCCAACCTGGACCGCGTGCCGGAGGACTTCCAGCGCAAACAGACGCTCGCCGGTTCGGAGCGGTTCATCACGCCCGAACTCAAGGAATGGGAATCGAAGATCCTGGGTGCCGAGGACCGGATCGCCGCGCTGGAGGCGCGGCTCTACGCCGAGCTACGGGAGCGAATCGCACGCGAACTCGCGCGGCTCCAGGATGCGGCGCGCCGCGTCGCGCTGCTCGATGTGTTCACCGCGCTGGCGCGACTGGCCGAGCGGCGCGCCTACGTCCGGCCCGAGGTGCACACCGGGTACGCCCTCGAGATCCGGGCCGGCCGACACCCCGTCGTCGAGACGATGATGCCGCGCGAGGCGTTCATCCCGAACGACGTCGTGCTGGACGAGGACAGCCGCATCATGGTGTTGACCGGGCCGAACATGGCGGGGAAGAGTACGTTGCTCCGCCAGGTGGGACTGATCCAGCTCCTGGCGCAGATCGGCTCGTTCGTCCCGGCCGCCGCGGCGCGTCTGCCGGTCTGCGACCGGATCTTCACGCGTGTGGGCGCGTCGGACAACCTGGTGCGCGGCCAATCCACGTTCATGGTCGAGATGAACGAGACCGCCGCGATCCTGCACGGCGCGACGTCGCGCTCGCTTGTCCTGCTCGACGAGATCGGCCGCGGCACGGCCACCTATGATGGCGTCAGCATCGCGTGGGCCGTCACCGAGCACCTGCACGAGGTGACGCGCGCCAAGACGATCTTCGCGACGCACTACCACGAACTGACGCAGCTCGCGGATCTGCTGCCGGCGCTGGTGAACTGCAACGTGGCGGTGCGCGAGACGGGCGATGACATCGTGTTCCTGCGGCGGCTCGAGCCCGGCGGCGCGGACCGCTCGTACGGGATCCAGGTCGCGCGGCTGGCGGGGCTCCCCGCGGCGGTGCTCGAACGGGCGCGCGAGATCCTGCTCGAACTCGAAGGCGCGCACGCGGGCGGCGGCGAGGGCCTCGGCCGGCGCGGCCGGCTACGGCCGCGCTCCGGCGCCTCGCACGACCAGCTCTCGCTCTTTCAACCGCCGGAACCACCGGTGTTGCAGCGGCTGCGGTCGCTCGACGTGGAAGGACTCACGCCGCTCCAGGCGCTCAATCTGCTGGCCGAGCTGCGGGCGGAGGCACGGGGCGGAAAGGAGGAAGCCTGATGTTGCGAATTTCGAGCCTTGCTCTGCTTGCCCTGACCTGCGCCGCGGCGTGCGGCCGGGAAGCGGCGCCGATCGAACTGCCCCAGCCGATCTCGGAGAGTTCGCCGTTCGAGTTTCCCGTCGCGCTGTGGGACCAGAAGGTCGAAGGCGAGTCGGTGCTGCTCGTGCACGTGACCGCGAACGGACAGGTGGATAGCGTGTACATCCACGAGTCGAGCGGCCACGCGGCGTTCGACTCCGCCGCGGTCGCCGGCGCGCGCGCGCTGCGGTTCCGCCCGGCATACCGCGGCGACGAGCGCATCGCCATGTGGGCGCGGCTGCCGGTGCGGTTCAGCCGCAACGGCGTGACGGCCGACGGGCTCGAAGCCGTGCAGCCGTGATCACGGGGGCCGCAGCGCCCGCCGCCGGAGCGCTGCGCGCCGAACCCTGATGCCCGCAGCGCGCGCACGCGCTTGCGCGCGAGTTCCCGAACTTCGCAGGAGAGATGCCGGTGAGTGAATCGAGGCGCGTACCCACCGCGGCCCAAGGCGATGTCCGCGCTCACGGGCGCCCCTACCGAGACGTCCTCGAAACGATCGGCTGGACGCCGCTGATCCGCCTCAACCGTGTCACCGACGGCGCGCGCACGCCGGTCTACGCGAAGGCCGAGTTCTTCAACCCCGGCGGCTCGGTCAAGGATCGGATCGGCCCGGCGATCATCGAGGCGGCGGAACGCGAGGGTCGGCTCTCGCCCGGCGGCGTGATCGTCGAAGGGACGAGCGGCAACACCGGCGTCGCACTGGCGCTCGCCGCGGCCGCGAAGGGATACCGCTGCATCTTCACGATCCCCGACAAGATGAGTCAGGAGAAGGTCCGCCTGCTCAAGGCCTTCGGTGCCGAGGTGATCGTGACGCCGGCGGCCGTCCCGCCGGATCACCCCGACAACTACGTCATGGTCGCCAAGCGGCTCGCGCAGGAGACCCCCGGCGCGATCCTGGCCAACCAGTTCTACAACCAGGCCAACCCCGAGGCGCACTACCGGACGACGGGCCCCGAGGTGTGGCACCAGACGGACGGACGGATCACCCACTTCGTCGCGTCGGCCGGGACCGGCGGCACCATCAGCGGCACCGGGCGGTTCCTCAAGGAGCGCAACCCCCGGATCCGCGTGGTCGCCGGCGACCCCGAGGGCTCGATCTTCGCGCACTACAAGCGCACCGGCGAGATCGGCGAGAGCCACCCCTACAAGGTGGAGGGGATCGGGAACGACAAGCTCCCCTCGACGCTCTGGTTCGACGTCATCGACGAGATGCGGACGATCCCGGATCGAGAGGCCTTCCACATGGCGCGCCGGCTCACCCGCGAGGAAGGGCTCTTCGTGGGGGGATCCGCCGGTCTGATCACCACCGTCGCCGTCCGTCTCGCGCACGAGCTGGACGACCCCGATGCCCTCATCGTCTGCGTCCTCTGCGACACGGGCGAGCGCTACCTCTCGAAGCTCTACAACGACGAATGGATGCGCGAGAACCGGCTGCTCGACCCCGAGCGCGTCCCCACCGCCGGCGAGATGGCACGGCAGAAGGACGCCGGCGCGCCGCCGCTCGTCAGCATCGACCCGGCCACTCCGGTCCGGCAGGCCCTCTCGACCATGCGCGTCCACGACATCTCGCAACTCCCCGTGCTGCGCGACGGCGACTGCATCGGCTCGGTCTCGGAGGCGACGTTGATGGCGCGCGTCATCGAGGACCCCGGCCTCCTCGACCGCGCCACCGACGCGGTCATGGAAGCCCCCTTCCCGGTCGTCGACGCGCACATCGACCTGAACGGGGTGGGCCGTCTGCTCACGCGCGAGAACCCCGCCGTCCTGGTCCGGGAGGAGGGCCACATCGCCGGGATCGTGACTCGATACGACATGGTGCGGTATCTGGCGGGGTAGAGCCGCGGCACGACCGCTGCGCTGGACGGAATGTTGCAGGGCCGGAGCCGGAACCGTCCGCAGAAGAGGGAGTGTATGAGGCGGCTGTGGGCGCCGGCGCTCGTGGCGGCGCTGGCCGGTTGTGCGTCGGGGGGGCGTGGTGGAGGCGATGACTTGCGGGTCTCGGCCGGGGATGCCGCGCGCGAGGCGTGGACGGTGGCGAGGACGTGGGCGGAGGATCCGGCGTTGCGGTACGTCGAGGGCGAGGGGGTGACGTGGGAGGGGACCGTGCCGTCGGAGGGAGGGACGTGGCGGTTCATCTACGGCGCGCCGGAGCGGCCGGAGCAGCTCGTGGTGACGGTGACGCCGCGGACGCTCGAGCGTGCGACGCGTCCGCCACAATCGCCGCCCGGTTTCGCGGTGGGTGATGCATCGCTCGGCGGGGAGTGGGTCGACTCGCGCGCGGTGTTGGCGGCAGTCCGCGCCGCGGGCGGGGAGGCGTTGCGGTCCGGTGATGGCGGAGCGGCGATCTCGATGCTCCTGGTTCCGCTTCGGCCGCCGCAGTGGGTTGTGCGCGTGGTCACGGAAGCTGGAGAGAGGCGCTGGCGGGTGAACGCGGAAACGGGAGAGGTGTTGCCTTCATGAAGATCGCCGTGTTGTTCGGTGGTGACAGTGCCGAGCGCGATGTGAGCATTGCGAGCGGTGCGCAGGTCGTGGCGGCGCTGCGGGAGGCGGGCCATGAGGTCGTTGCGGTGGACACGGCCACGGGCGTGCTGGATGCGGCGGGCGAGCAGCGGCTGCTCAGCGCGGGCGTGGCGCCGGTGCCGCCGGAGCAGGAGGCGTTGGACCTGCTTCGGACCGGCGATGCCGCGATGCTGACGCAGGCGCCGGAACTGCGCGACATCGATCTGATCTTTCTGGCGCTGCACGGCGGTTCGGGGGAGGGTGGCACATTGCAGACGCTGCTCGAGCTGGTGGGCACGCCGTACACGGGGAGCGGGCCGCTGGCGAGCGCGCTGGCGATGGACAAGGATGTCTCGAAGCGGCTCTTGCGGGATGCCGGGGTCCCGACGCCGGAGTGGGTGATGGCGCCGGCATCGGCGGCGGAGGTGGAGGAACATGTCGGCTTTCCCGCGGTGGTGAAGCCGAGCAAACAGGGGTCCAGCGTGGGGCTGACGGTGGTGCGGCGGCCGGAGGCGCTCGAAGAGGCCGTGGCGCTCGCGTTCCGCTACGATGACGAGGTGATGATCGAGCGCTTCATCCCGGGGCGCGAACTGACCGTGCCGATCCTGGGCGATCGCGCGCTGCCGGTGGGTGAGATCGTTCCGCAGCACGAGATCTTCGACTACGAATGCAAGTACCAGCCGGGGATGGCCGAGGAGATCTTCCCCGCCGATTTGCCGCCGGAGCAGGCCGAGCGCGCCCAGACCCTGGCGCTCCTCGCGCATCGCGCGCTCAAGCTCGAAAACTATAGCCGGATCGACTTCCGGATGGACGCCGAGGGCGGCCTCTGGTGCCTGGAAGCCAACACGCTCCCGGGGATGACGGCGAACAGCCTGTTCCCCAAGGGCGCCCGCGCCGCCGGCATGGCCTTCTCCGAGGTCTGCGATCGCATCTGTCTGCTCGCACTGGAGGAACACCGGCGGCGACGGAGGGGGTACTAACAGCCATGGCGCTGCGCGGTTATTTCGGGTTCGGATCGGGGCTGACCACGTGGGTCAAACGGCTGCTGATCGCCAACTTCGCGCTCTACCTGGTGACCTACTTCGTCCCGGGGGTCCGCTTCGCCCTGGCGTTCGCACCCGACCTCCTCCTGCTGCGCCCGTGGACGCCGCTCACCTACATGTTCGTGCACGATGGTTTCTGGCACGTCGTCATGAACATGCTCGGCCTCTTCTTCTTCGGCCCGCCGATCGAGGCGCGTTGGGGCTCGCGCGAGTTCATCAAATACTACTTGCTCTGCGGACTCGGCGGCGCGGCCGCGTCGTTCCTCTTCGCACCGGGCGGCTCGGTCGTGGGCGCCTCCGCCGCCGTCTTCGGCGTCATGCTCGCCTTCGCCATGAACTGGCCGGATGCGCCGATCTACATCTGGGGGATCTTCCCCGTCAAGGCGAAGTGGCTGATCCTCATCCTCGTCGCGTTCACGCTGCTCAGCGCGTTCGACCGCGGCCGCGCCGACGGCGTGGCACACTTCGCGCACCTCGGCGGCTTCGCCGTCGGATACCTCTACCTCCGCTTCGACGACGCCATCCGCGCCCGCCTCGCGCGATGGAAGAAGGCGCTCCCCAAATCCCGACTCACGGTCGTCTCCGGCGGCGCGTCCAAGCAGCAGGGCCCCCGGCGACCGCCACGCCAGCACGAGGACCGCGTCCTGGACGAGGTCGACCGCGTCCTCGACAAGATCAGCCAATCGGGGCTGGCCAGCCTCACGGTCGAGGAGCGTAAGCTCCTGGACGAGGTGAGCAAGCGGTACCGGAGGAACTGAGGCTGGGAACGGCCGGGAGCGGGAGCGGGAGCGGGAACGTTTACGTTTACGGGGTCGGGATCAGGGGGGACGGGAGCGGGATGGGGGGCGGCCGGGAACGGCGCGACGCGCACGCGCACGGCCGAAGACCAAGGGACCGCCTTCCCTAGCCCTAGCCCCAGCCCTAGCCCTCCAACCTTGACTCCCCTCGCCCGCGCTTCTACGTTCAATATCCCCACATATATCCGCGCTCCAATCCTCGGGAGGTTTGCATGTCGGCCGGCAAGGAATACCGTACGGAACAACTTCGCAACGTCGTGGTGCTCGGACACGGCGGCTCCGGAAAGACGGCGCTGATCGATGCGCTGGCCTTCGTCGCCGGGTCCTCGCGGCGCCGCGGCAACGTGCGGGATGGCACGGCGCTGACGATGTACACCGATGAGGAGATCGCGCACGGCGTTTCGATGCAGGCGGTTCCGGCCTTCGCGGAATGGAAGGGGACGAAGGTGAACCTGCTCGATACGCCCGGCTACCTGGACTTCACGGCGGAGGCGTTGGCCGCCACCAGGGTCGCCGATGGCGCCGTCATCACGGTCGGCGCCACGACGGGGGTGGAGGTGGGTACGGAGAAGGTCTGGGAATACTGCACGGCACGCGGGATTCCCGGATTTTTTTTCGCCACGATGATGGACAAGGAGAACGCCGATTTCGATCGCGTCTGCACGGAGATCCGGGATACGCTGACGGACCGGGTGATTCCGATCCAGATGCCGATCGGCGCGGGGGAGGGGTTTCGGGGCATTGTCGACCTGCTGACGGGGAAGGCGCAGCTCTTCCGGCCCGGTGATGGGTCGGGCGGCGCCGACGAGGGGGATGTTCCGGAGGAGGTCCGGGACGCCTTCGAGCGTCGCCGCGTCGAGTTGCTCGAGGCGATCGCGGCGACGGATGATGCGTTGCTCGAGCGGTATCTCGAGGGTGGGGAGATCGGGGATGCGCAGGCGCTGGCGGCGTTGAAGGCGGCGATGCTGCGTGGCGAGCTGTTCCCGCTGATCTGTGGCGCGGCCGAGCAGTTGTGGGGGGTGCGCGCGCTGCTGGACGGGGTGATCGCGTTGATGCCGAATCCGGCGGAGGCGGTGCCGGAGCGTGCGCAGCGGCCGGGGATCGACCAGGTGGTCGAGTTGAAGGCGGACGACGACGGCCCGTTCGCGGCACTGGTCTTCAAGACGACGTCGGAGCCGCACGTGGGCGAACTCTCGTACTTCCGGATCTTCAGCGGCGCGCTGGGGAACGGCCAGGAGGTGTGGAACGCGAACCGCCAGTCGCCGGAGAAGCTGGCGCACATCTCGATCGGTCAGGGGAAGGAGCGGAGCGAGGTTGCGCGGCTGCACGCGGGCGACATCGGGATCGTGACGAAGCTCCGGAACACGCACACGAACGACACGCTCTGCGATGCGGGCCGGCCGTTCACGCTCTCGCCGATCGTGTTTCCGCCGCCGGACATCGCGCTCGCGGTCCGTGCGGCGAGTCGTAGCGACGAGGACAAGATCGGGGCGGGCCTCCACAAGCTCCAGGAGGAGGATCCGTCGTTCCACAGTGCGTTCGACCCGGAGCTGCACCAGACGATCGTGCGGGGGCTGGGCGAGCTGCACCTCGAGGTCCAACTCGAGCGGCTGCGGCGGAAGTTCGGGGTCGAGGTGATCACGGAGGAGCCGCGGATCCCGTACCGCGAGACGATTCGCGCGGTGGCGGAGGGGCAGGGCAAATACAAGAAGCAGAGCGGCGGCCGCGGCCAGTACGGCGACTGCTGGATCCGGCTCAAGCCGTTGGCTCGCGGCGAGGGCTACCGCTTCGTGGATTCCATTGTGGGCGGCGTGATCCCGGGCAAGTACATCCCGTCGGTGGACAAGGGCGTGAGCGAGGCCGCCCGGCGTGGGATCCTGGCGGGCTATCCGGTCGTCGACTTCGAGGCCGAGTGCTACGATGGCTCGTACCACACGGTCGACTCGAGCGACATCGCGTTCCAGGTCGCGGGCTCGATGGCGTTTCAGAAAGTCGCGGCGCAGGCGCAGCCGGTCCTGCTCGAGCCGATCCTCGAGGTCGAGGTCGTCACGCCGGAAGAGTACATGGGCGACGTGATCGGCGACCTGAACCAGCGGCGCGGCAAGATCCTGGGCATGGACCCGGATGGCCGGAAGACGCGGATCCGCGCTCTCGTCCCGCAGGCGGAGCTGTACAAATACGCCACGTCGCTGCGCTCGTTGACGCACGGTCGCGCGGCCCATACCCGCAAGTTCAGCGGTTACGAAGAGGTGCCTGCGCACGTCGCCCAGAAGGTGATCGAGGCGGCGAAGCGCGAGCGGGAGGAGGTGCATGCGTAGGGGGCGGCGCGGAGCGCCGCCGGGCTGGGGCTAGGGCTGGGGCTGGGGCTGGGGCGTGCCCGGGAGGGGTGCGGTGGAGGGGGGGAGGCCCAGTATGGCCGGGAACGGCCGGGAGCGGGAGCGGCGGCTGCGCCGCCTGGAGCGGGAGCGTTTACGTTTACGGGATCGGCGCCTCTGCCGCGCCGACGGGATCGCGAGCGGGAGCGTTCGCGGGGTCGGGGTCGGGATCGCGGGACGGCGAGGACGCGCACGCGCACCCGCTCGCGCACGCGCACGCGGCGGCAACCATTCGGGCTCCGAGGATGTCCGACGAAGGGGGCGACCCGGTGGACGAACGGCACGACGGAAGGGCGATCATGGGCTGGATGATCCGAGCGGGTGTGGTGCTCGCGGCGGTGGTGGCGTCGGCGTGCGGCGCTGGGGAGAGGGCGGGGGAGGGTGGCTTGCGGGTCGTCCGGGACACGGTGGGGGACACGCTCATCGTGCGTACGGTGGCGGGGAGTGCGTGGGGTGCGCCGGGCCGGCTGGTCGAGGAGATGCGCATTGGCGCGCTCGAGGGCGCGGACGAGTACCTGCTCGGCGACGTGCGCGGACTGGCCGTGGACCGTGAGGGGTTCATCTACGTCTATGACGCACAGGTGCCCGCATTGCGCAAGTACGCGCCGGACGGGACGTACGTGGCGACGTTCGGCCGGGAAGGCGGCGGTCCGGGCGAGTACAAGAACTCGGATGGCGGGCTGGTGGTGCTCCCGGATGGCCGGGTCGCACTGCGCGACGTGGGCAATGGTCGCATCACCGTGTACGCGTCGAACGGCGAAGCGGCGGCCACCTGGCCGATTCGCGGCAGCTTCAGTACGAGCGACCCGATGGTGGCGGACACGGCGGGGAACGTCTACACGCAGGTCCTGCTTGACCCGCGCGCAGATGTGACGGAGTGGCACATCGGATTGGTCCGATACGGTCCGGACGGCGTGCCGCGCGACACGATCCCGTCGCCGACCTGGGACTACGAGCGGGCGACGGTGGTGGCGCGCCGAGATGGCTCCGCCAGCGTGAATTCCGTGCCGTTCGCGCCGACGGTCCAATGGGCGTTCAGCCCACTGGGCTACATGGTGGGCGGCCTGTCGACGCGGTACGCGATCGACCTCTTCCAACGAGAAGACCGGGTGGTGCGGATCGAGCGCGTGGTCGAACCGGTCCCCGTCGGCGCGGGCGAGCGGGCCAACTGGGAGGCGCGCGTCACCGAGAACATGCGGAACATGGTGCCCGACTGGAAGTGGAACGGGCCACCGATCCCGGATGAGAAGCCGCCGTTCCGCGAGTTGTACGTCGGCCAGGATGGGCGGATCTGGGTCCGCGTATCCGCGACCGCCGTCGAGATCCCGGTCGAGGAGGAACCGGCGCGGCCGGGCGAGCGGCGGCGAACCCCGCTACGCTGGCGCGAGCCGGTGATCTTCGACGTCTTCGAGCCCGACGGGCGCTACCTCGGGGAGGTGCGCGCCCCGGACGAATTCTCGCCGTACCCGACTCCCTACTTCCGTGGCGAGCACGTCTGGGCCGTGGTCCGCGACGAACTCGGCGTCCAGTACGTGGTGCGGTTCCGGATCGAGCACGGCGGGGACGAGCCCGGCGAGGAGGTGGCGGTGGCGTCGTAAGCGCCGTCAGGGCGCCACCGCGAGCGCGCCGCCGCAGGCGTCGCAGTGCTCGACATCGGGGAAGTTGAAGGTCCCGCATCGCGGGCACTCGACGGTACGCATCGGCTTTGCCGGCGCCTTCTCCTTCGATGCCGTCGACTGGACCGCACCGCCGCGCACCGCCTCGATGGAACGGCCGGCCGTGTGCGGCGCATCGCCCGGGTCCGCAGCGGCGGCCGCGGCCAGGAGCTGACGGATGAAGGCGTTCGGGTCGGTATCGTCGGACTTCGGGTCGTCGGACGCGATCTCCTCGGACGCGATCTCGTCGCCCTCGCTCGTGAGCTGTTGCATGATGCCGCGCAGGCGCGTGACCTGTGCGTTCAGGGCGTCGCGCTGCTTCTCGGCCTCGGCGATCTCCGCTTCGAGCTTGCCGCGCAACTCGTTCCAGTGCTTTTCATCGAACTCACCGATCCGGAAGCGCACCTCGGCCTCGAGCAGCGCGTCGGTTCGGGCGGCCGCGTCGGCATCCGCTTCGTGGAGCGCGGTCTGGCGCTCTTCGAGCATGGCCTCGATCGCTTCGACGTGGGAAGCCAGCTCATCGACGACCGCCTGGAGCTTCGCGGCGTAGTCGTCGCGGATGCGGGCATAGACGTGGTCCGGGACTCCGGCGCGCTCGGCTTCGAGCGCGATGAGCCACTGCCGGTACCGCTCGCGGTCGGCGACCAGGGCCGCGAGTCGCTCGGATGCGGAACCGCTCTGCTTCTTGGCCATCGGTACCGCTACTGCCAGCTCTGCATCTTTTGCTTCACCGTGTAATCGGGTCGGATGTCGACGGGCACGCCGTCCAGGCGGTCGACCACCGCCTGCATCTCCGGATGCACGGTGCCGTAGGTGTCGAGCAGTTCGCCCGCCTTCCGGTAGCTGCCTTCGGCTTCGACGGTGAGCAGCAGATGAGCGAGCTCCCGGTTGGCGGAGACGAGGCGGTCGTAATTCGCCGAGAACCGGCCGGTGCCGGCGTCGTACGTGATCGCGCCTTTCTCCATCAGGTAGTTGAACTGGAGCAGCGCCGCTTTTCCGTGGGCCTCGCCCGCGCCGAAACGGACGGAGCGGAACAGGTCGGCGAAGTGGCCGAGGAAGGCGCGGCGGACGAAGTCGTCGTCGTACATGCCCTTGCGGGCGAGGATGGTGAGGTTGTGCAGCCCGGTGACATCGGCCTTGGCCTCCTCGATCGCCGAGTAGTGGTCGCGCAGGGCCTGGTTCACCGTGGTCGCCGCACCCGACGGCAGCGTGATGTTTCCGGGTCCGAGTCCGTGCGCGAGCTCGTGCATCAGCACACCGATGAACCACGGGCGGAAGGCGAGCGCCTCGCGGATCTCCGGTGCGAGGGCCTGCGCGGCGATCGGCTCGAGGATCCGATCGAACTTCGCGCGCATCACGTTGCGGAGCATGACCTTCTTCGAGCCCTTGGCTTCACGGACGCGCGCGTCGTTGGGCAGGTTGAACGCAATGGTCTGCACGCCGGCGCGGGTGTCGCCCGCGGTATAGACGACGTCGACGACGCGGATCGGACTCTCGAATCCGCGCTCCAGGTTCTTGTAGCGGTCCTCGATGGGGAGCTCGGCTTCGAGTGCGCGCATCTGGTCCTTGAGCCGGGCGAGTTCCGCGCTCGCCTCGGCATCGGCGACGGTGATGAAGCTCTCGAACGCCGCCTTGTACCCCATGAGCCGGTCTTCGTAGACCTCGTAAGGGCCGATGGTCGGCTCGATCCGGCTGTCGAGGTCCATCCACGCCATGTCGCTCTCGTAGTAGTCGTTCGAGAGGAAGGCGTCGGCACGGAGATTCAGATAGTTGGTGAGCGAGGCGTTGCGCGAGAGCGTCGCGGCTTCACGGAGCAGACGCGCGGCCTCTTCGAGGCGGTCGCGGTACTCGACGGCGTAAGGGATCGCAACGAGGTTCCCCTTGTCCCGGCGGATCACCGTGAAGTAGCTCGTGAAGGCCTGGCGGTCCTCGGGGTGAGAGGCGAGCCACGATTCGAGGGCCTCGCGGGTGAGGTCGGGCGGGTAATATCCGGCGCCCGCCGGCTTGGTCCCGACGGCGAGGAACGGCTCGTCGTGGCTCAGCCGGTCCCACGGACCGACCATGATGTCGAAGTAGGCGCGCGCCGCCGCGCCCGTATCGCTCTCGTCCGCCGCGAGGCGCGAGCGGAGCTCGGGGTTCCCGGGCGAGACCTGGAGCGTGAAGATCTCATGCATCAGGTCGGAGGCGGCGACGAGGCGCGCGAGGACCTGTTTCTCCCAGGATTCGAGCGGCTCGGCATCGAAGTCGATCGTGGCTGGCGCGAACTGTGCGACCCGCCGCTCGAGTTCGGCGGACGTGATGCCTTCTGCCAGCATGTCGGTGGCTCCACGGTCATCGGAAGGCGCGCCGGCGCCGCAGCCGGCGAGAAACGCCGACGCCGCGACAAGTGCGGCCGCGAGTTCTGGTCGATTCATGGCCTGCTCCGATCGGAGTGACGAGTCATCGGCAGGATCGTACCAACGATAGCGGCTCAGGGATCCCGGCGCCAGCGGGTCGTTTCGGCGCACCCATCCTTCGTTTGACAGGAAGGCGTGGCGCGAGAGAGATTGGCAGCCGCGACGTTCGCGGCGTGATGCGGGTGGCTTCGAGGAGATCGCTTGTTCCCTCTGCGCGACGAGAACCCGACCGAGTTGACGCCGTACTTCACGGTGATGTTGATCGCCGTGAACGTCCTCGCGTGGGTCTTCATCCAGGGCGCGGGCTTCGACATGGCGACGCTCCACGCTACCGTGTGCCGCTACGGCCTGATCCCGGCCGAGCTGACCGGCCGCACGCACGGGTACGCCGGCATCGAGTTGGCGCCCGGGATGGCGTGCCGGTTCGGCGGTCTGACCTGGTCGACCCTACTGACGGGCATCTTCCTGCACGGGAGCTGGCTGCACCTGATCGGGAACATGTGGTTCCTCTGGGTCTTCGGGAACAACATCGAAGACTCGATGGGTCATTTCCGCTTCCTCATCTTCTATCTGTTGACCGGGGTGGCGGCGTCCGGCGTCCACATCTGGACCGCCATGGATTCGCCGCTCCCGACGATCGGCGCATCGGGCGCGGTGAGCGGGATCATGGGGGCGTACCTCGTCCTCTATCCGCGCGTGCGTGTGCAGACGCTGTTCATCGTCCTGATCTTCATCAAGATCCTGCCCGTACCGGCATGGCTGGTGCTGGGGCAGTGGTTCCTGCTCCAGTTCTTTTACGGCGCGTCGACCGCGGGGGCGAGCGCCGGTATCGCGTTCTGGGCGCACGTCGGCGGCTTCGCGGCCGGCGCGCTACTGATCAAGCTGTTCGAGAACCGTGTCCTCGTACGCGCCAAGAAGCACCACATCAAGCTGAGCCGCCGCGAGCTGGAGAATCGGGGGTGGTGGTGAGGCGGGCGGACCGGGGATGCGAGCGCAGACGGAGGTTCGAACCGTGTTGACCGAGACGGTCGCGTTTCTACACGAGCGCGTGACGCGTCGGCCGCGCGTCGCACTGGTGCTCGGCTCGGGGCTCGGCGAGTTGTGCGATGCCATCGAGGATGCCGTGCGAATCCCGTACGGTGAGATCCCGGGCTTCGCGCCCGCGACGGTGCCGGGTCACGCGGGGATCCTGGTGGCCGGCCGACTCGAAGGCGTCGAATGCCTTGCGCTCGCCGGGCGCTACCACGTCTACGAGGGTCATCCCCCCGAGCGCGTCACGGTGCCGGTCCGGGCCGCGGCCGCGCTCGGCGCGCGTACGCTGCTCACCACCGGCGCGGCGGGCGGGGTGAACCCGGACTACCGGCCGGGAGACCTGATGGTCCTCGACGATCACATCAACTTCATGGGGCGCAACCCGCTGATCGGCGCGGTGCTCCCCGGTGATGAGCGCTTCCCCGACATGTCGGAGCCGTACGATCGCGGGCTCCAGGCCCTCGCCGAGCGAGTCGCGCTGGAGCGGCGGATCCGCGTGGTCCGCGGCGTCTACGCCGCCGTGAGCGGGCCGAGCTACGAGACGCGCGCCGAGATCCGGATGTTGCGGGGCTTCGGCGCCGATGCCGTGGGGATGAGCATCGTGCCCGAGGTCCTGGCCGCGAGAGCCATGGGCGTGCGCGTGCTGGGGATCTCGCTGATCTCGAATCGGGCCGCGGGATTGGCCGCGGAGCCGCTGGACCACGCGGCGGTGGTCGCGGCCGGGCGGGAGGCGCGGGACCGGTTTGCCTCACTCGTGCGCGGCGTGTTGCTCGAGATCGGGCGTCTGCCCGACATCGAGGTCGCGTGACGCGGACTTGCCGGATACGGGGCGGGTCGACAAGATTGGGCGTTTCGACTTTCCCGAACGCTCACGATCGAATTCGGAGTTTCTCGATGCGGGGACGAGGGGGGGATCCGGCCGCGTTCCGGCGGATTGCGCGGAGTCGGGGCGCGGCGTGGGTGTGCGTGTACCTGGCGCTGGCGGCGTGCGGCGAGGGTGGACGGCGGGACGCTGCGGCGGGGGATGGCGCGCCGGTGCGTGGGGGCACGCTGGTGATCGCGAGTCCGACGGACCTCGACTATGCGAATCCGCTGGTCTCGGGCGAGGTGTTGACGCACGAGCTGCTGCGCAACGCGCTGCTCATGCCGCTGATCCGCTACGACACGGCGCTCGAATACCAGCCGTGGCTGGCGCGTTCATGGGAGATGCTGGGGGACACGGGGGTGGTCTTCCACCTGCGTGACGACGTGTACTGGCACGATGGCGTGCGGACGACGGCGTACGACGTGGCCTTCACGTACGAGCGGGCGATCGACCCGGAGACGGCGTTTCCGAACGTGGGGAACTTCTTCGCGCACTGGGGCGCCGTGGAAGTGTTGGACAGCTTCACGGTGCGCTTCAGTTTCGAGCCGCACGTGGATCCGCTGGCGAGTCTGCCGTTCTTCGCGATCGTGCCGCGGCACGTTCTGGATTCGATCCCGCCGGCGCGGCTGAGGGAGGCGCGGTTCAACACGCACCCCGTCGGCAACGGTCCGTTCCGGTTCGTCGAGCGCCGGCCCAACGACCGGTGGATCTTCGAGGCGAACCCGGATTTTCCGGAGGAGCTGGGCGGCCGTCCGTACGTGGATCGACTGGTCTGGCGCGTGATCCCGGAGAGCACCGGACAGATCGCGGAGCTCTTGTCGGGACATGCGCATCTGGTCGTGTCGCCGCCGGGGTCCCAGTTGCGCGAGCTGGACGCGCGGCCGGGGATCCATGCGGTGGTCCGACCTTCGCGTCAGTATCAATTCATTGTGTGGAACGGCCGGCGTGCGCCGTTCGATGACCCGCGGGTCCGCCGGGCTCTCATGATGGGAATGGACCGGCAGGAGATCCTGACCGTGCTGCGCGGTGGGTACGGCCAGTTGGCGGCCGGCCCGATCTATCCGAGCCACTGGGCGTACCCGGACTCGATCGCGCCGCTGCCGTTCGATCCGGCGGCCGCCCGGGCGCTCCTCGCGGAGGTCGGCTTCACGGACCGTAACGGCGACGGCACGGTCGAGAATGCCGACGGAACGGAGCTGCGCTTCGCGCTCACGATTCCCGCGGCCGTCGAGTTCGGTCGGAACGTGGCCGAGATGGTGCAGGCAGACCTGGCGGCGATCGGCGTCGAGATGTCGGTGCGCGCGGTCGATGGGAACACGATGATCGCGAATCTGCTGTCGCCGCAGCGCGAGTTCGATGCGGCGCTGCTGGCGTGGGAGGGCGACCTCCGCTTGAATCTGGTGGATACGTTCCACTCGTCGGCACTCGGCCAGCCGTTCCAGATGGCGTCGTACAGCAATGCGGAGGTGGACCGGCTGTTGGACCGTGCCACGACCGTGACGGATCGTGCGGCTGCGATTCCGATCTGGCATCGGATCCAGGCCATCATGCGCGACGAGCAGCCGTGGGGCTTTTTCTTCTACGTTCCGGACCTCTTTCTGGCGAGTGACCGCCTCCACGGCGTCGAGATGGACATTCGCGGCCCGTTCATCACGCTCCCCTGGTGGTGGCTGGCGGATGGCGGTGGGGCGGGGGACACGGTCGTGGGAGAGGACTGATGCCGAAGAACGGTGCATACGCCGTCCCGGCATGGTCGGGGATCCTGGTCGCGCTCGCGATCGGCGGTCTGGTCCGGCTGTTACGGCTGCCGATTCCGGCGCCGCCCACGCTGTACGGAGCGCTCATGGTGCTGGGGCTGACGACCGGCTACCTGGCCGTGGACTGGCTACTGCGGCGGTAGGCCGCCGGCTGCCGCGGCGCGGTGAGCCGTCGGGAGGCGCCGAGGCGTGGATGAAGCGCTCTACCCGACGTCGCCGGCGGCGATGGGCGTGGCCGGGACGAAGTGGTTGAGCGGGCCGTGACCCGAGCCGAGGCCGGGCGCGCCGGCAATGGCGCGGTGGACGAAATCGAGTGCATCCTCGATGGCGCGGTGGAGCGGCCGGCCGTGGGCGAGGCCGGCGGTGATGGCGGCGGAGAGGGTGCAGCCGGTTCCATGCGTGCTGCGCGTCCGGATCCGGGGGCGGCGCCAGCTCCGGAACTCGTGCCCATCGAAGAGGACGTCGACGACGTCGTCTCCCTCGAGGTGACCTCCCTTGATGAGGGCGGCACGCGCCCCCTTCTCGACGAGCAACTCGGCGGTGGCGCGCATCCCGGCTTCATCCCGAACCGGGCGTCCGCCGAGGATCGCGGCCTCGTGGAGGTTGGGCGTGACGACGGCACAGAGCGGGAGCAGCATTCCGGCCAGCGCGGCCTCTGCATCCGGGTCCAGGAGTCGCGCGCCGGTCGTGGCGACCATGACGGGGTCGAGGACGTAGTTTTCGAGGGATTCCTCGCGGATCGCGGCGGCGACCGTCTCGACGAGCCGCGCGTTCGCGAGCATACCGGTCTTGCACGCGGCCGGTCGGAGATCCGTCGCAACGGCGTGGATCTGGGCGCGCACGATTGCGGGCGGCGCCGCGTGCACGGCGGTGACGCCGCGCGTGTTCTGGGCGGTGAGCGCCGTCACCGCGGAGGTGCCGAAGACGCCGAAGGCGTGGAAGGTCTTGAGGTCCGCCTGGATGCCGGCGCCGCCTCCGCTGTCGCTGCCGGCGATCGTCAGTGCAATGGGTCGCATCGGTTCGATCCGGGTCGGGGTCGCCCGGCAATCTAGGGGCGGCTGCCGGTGGCGGCGAGCCCCGACGTGCGGAGGCGGGGTGTGCGCGCAGGCAGGCCGGTGCGGCGCCGGCCGGTGCGGTGCGCGGGTCAACGCTCGACGCGGAACTCGGGCGGGGGCGGCGGATAGCGGCGCAGCCGGGCCTTCATCTCCTCGTACTGCTCGGTATTGACGATGAGGTCGCGCAGCGTGGTCTCCGGGATCTCGCGGATCTCGGCCTGGGTGGCCGCGATGCGGTCTTCCGTGAGCGGGTGCGTCGAGAACCACTGCTCGATGACGCCCGGCCGTCGCTCGCGCTGTTCGAGGAGGTCCTTGAAGAAGGTCAGGAGCCCGGTCGGGTTGATCCCGGCCGCGACCAGGAGTGGGATGGCGACGAAATCGGCTTCCGATTCGGCTTCCCGACTGTAACTGGCGAAGATGGCGGCGCCGCCGACCTGGATGGCGGCGCGTTCGAGGCCGCCGGGTGCGCGGCCGAGCAGGATGTAGGCGAGCGAGAGCCCGAGGTTCGCGCGCTGCATCCGCTCGATCTGTTCGACGCTGTGTCGCTCTTCGACGTGGCCGACCTCGTGGGCGATCACGCCGGCGAGTTCGGCGAGGTTGTCGGTCTCTTCGATCAAGCCGCGGTTGATGTAGATGAACCCGCCGGGGATGGCGAAGGCGTTGACGGCATCGATGTTGACCACATAGAACGAGTAGTCGAGTCGGCGCTCGCCCTGGCGGGCGATGCGATCGCCCAGCAAGTTGATGTAGCGGTTGACGGCCGCGTCCTCGACGATCGGGAGTTCCCGGTTGATCTGCGCCGCGTACCGTCGGCCGAGCTGGATCTCCTCGCTTCGCGAAATCGAGCAGGCAGTGGTGCCGGTGCCGATCAGCACGAGACCGAGCGCGGTCATGCGGCGGGTCCGGGGGAGGGTTGGCAGCATCAAGTCACTCCTACCAAGGGAATCCTCCTGTGAGTAACGTGTTGGCGCAAGAGATGTTCCATGTCTGGCGACGCGCCGAGCCGGTCTGAGATCCGGCTGATCCGCGGACTGCGCCGACGCAAGGAGCGGGAGGCGCGAGGACTGTTCCTCGCCGAGGGGATCCGTGTGGTCGAGGAGCTGGTGGCCGCGGGACTCGGGCTGCGGCTGGCCGTAGTCGCGCCATCCGCGCGGGAGACGGAGCGCGGCGGCGCCGTGGTCGCGGCGCTCGAAGCGAGGTGCCCGGTGCGGCAGGTCTCCGAGCGGGAGTTGATTGCGCTGGCGGACACCGAGACGCCGCAGGGCGTGGTCGTGGTGGCCGAGGCGCCGCGCGCCGCGCTCGCGGACGTACGACTCGCCGGGCGGCGTTCCATGGCGCTCGTGCTCGATGGCGTGCAGGACCCGGGAAACGTCGGTACGCTGACCCGGACCGCGGAGGCGTTGGGGGCGGCGTTCGTCGCGGTGCTGCCGGGGACCGCCGACCCCTGGGGCCCGAAAGCGGTTCGCGCCGCGGCGGGCTCCGCGTTCCGCATCCCGATCGTGCTCGTCGAGCCGGAAGCGCTGATCGAGTGGCTGCACGCGAAGGGGTTCATGGTGTACGTAGCGGACGCGAGCGGCGCGCCGGCCGAGGCGGTCGGTCCCGCGGAACGCGCCGCGCTGGTGGTGGGGAACGAGGGCGCCGGCGTGCGCCCGCCGATGCGCGCCGTGGCGGACCGCGTGGTGTCCGTGCCGATCCGGGGCGGCGCCGAGTCGTTGAACGTGGCGGTCGCCGCGGGGATCCTGTTGTACCTGCTGACACGAAGAAGCTGAGGCCGTATGCCCGACGTCCTGATCTGGAGCTACGCCGCGCTGCTCGGCGCGATGCTCGGCTCGTTCCTGAACGTCTGTATCTACCGGCTGCCGGCGGGCGAGTCGGTGGTGCGGCCGCGCTCGCACTGCCCGGCGTGTGGGGCCGGCATCGCGTGGTACGACAACGTGCCGGTCCTGAGCTACCTGATCCTGCGCGGACGCTGCCGCGCGTGTCGCGTGCCGATTTCGGCGCAGTACCCGATCATCGAGTTGGCCGTGGCGCTCGTCTGGGCCGCGGCGGCGGCACGCTACGGGCTGAGCGTCGAGGCGGTCCGGACGGCCGTGTTCCTGACGCTCCTGCTGGGGATGGCCATGACCGATGCCCGGGAGATGGTCATCCCGGACCACCTCTCGCTCGGCGGCCTGGTCATCGGCCTCGGGCTGGCCGCCGTGCCGGGCGGGTTTTCGATCGTGAATGCCGTGATCGGTGCCGGCGTCGCGTACGCCGGGCTCCGTCTGATCGCGTGGATCGCGCGGAAGGCCTTCGGCAAGCCCGCACTCGGGCTCGGCGATGTCCACATGCTGGCGATGATCGGCGCCTTCCTCGGGATCTCGGGCGCACTGCTCACGATCGTGCTCGGCTCGTTCCTCGGCCTCGTCGTGGGGCTGCCGGTCGCGTGGTTCAAGGGCGGCTTCACCCCCCGCGGCACCTACATCCCGCTCGGCATCTACCTCGCCGTCGGCGCCGCGATCGTACACGGCTGGGGCGACATCATCGTGCAGTGGTATCTCGGCTACGCCTTCGGATCGCCCGGATAGGCCGCCTGGCACGACCGCTGCACCCCTGCGCCTTGCCGGTACACGCTCCAGCAACCGGGAGGGCTCGTTGCCGCAACGAAGGAAGCCGATCCGACAGCGGCCGAAGGTCGAGGACGAGAGCACGGGCAATCCGCCGGACCGGCGGGGTCCGCACCAGCCGTGGGACGAGGGCCTGCCGGGGACCGGCGGCACGAAGGGCGGGTTGAATCGCTACGCGGGGCTGGGCCGCCGCACGCACGCCAAGGCGCGGCATCGTCGCCCCCCGCGCACCGGCGGCGACACGAAGGAGAACGAGGGGAAGCCGAAGGGTCGGCAGGACCTCGAACTGGGCGAAGTGAAGGGAATCGCCCGAAAGAAGCGTGAGCCGTGGTAGGCGCGCCCGGGGGCGCCGCCTACGGGTCGCTGCAATCCCGCTGATAGCCGCAGCGAGGGCACAGGATCTTGCAGTGCCGCTCGAACATCGCGGCGCCGCAGATCTCACAGACGGGGCCCGCGGCAGGCTCCGGCGCGGGTCGCGGCGCCGGCTCGCGGGATGGCCGATCCGGTCGGGGCGGGTCCGCACTCATGAGGCGTGGCTCGGCGCGAAGCGCTCGACGGAGAACGGATCGAGCGAGAGCGCCGGCGCCGTCCCGGTGAGCACGTCCGCGAGGAGCGCAGCGGTGATCGGCGTGAGCAGGATACCGTTGCGGAAGTGTCCGGTCGCGTAGGAGAGGCCGCGCAGTTCGGGATCGGGCCCGAGGATCGGGAGGCCATCCGGCGTGCCGGGGCGCAGCCCCGCCCATTGCTCGGTGATCGGCGCATCGGCGAGGGATGGGAGCGCGGCGACCGCCGCGGCGAGGATGCCGCCCAGGCCGCCTGGCGTGGTGTGCTGCCGGTAACCGACCCGCTCCATGGTCGAGCCGATCACGAGGTCCCCGCTCGAGCGCGGGATCAGGTAGCAGCCGGCGGTCTCGACCACGCGACGCAGCACCGGGGGCACGACGCGTACGGCGGCCATCTGGCCGCGGACCGGGTGGACGGGGAGGGGTCGCGGCAACCCTTCGATCCGGCCGCTCCACGCGCCCGCCGCGATGATCACGTGTCCGCCGGCGAGCACCTCGCCGTCCGCGAGGCGCACGCCGGCCGCCGTTCCGGCCGCGTACGCGCCCGCCGGCGCGGTGACGATCGCGGCGGCCGCATCCCCGATGCGGAACCGGACGCCCGCCCGGGCCGCCGCGAGCCAGAGTGCGCGGCCCAGCCGCCGGTTGTCGACGCAGTGGTCGTGCGGCAGCGACACGCCGCCGCAGACGGTGACGGCGATCCGCGGTTCGAGCGCGAGCACGTCCGGCGGATCCAGCCATTCGACGGCAAAGCCGCTCTCGCGCTGCCAGGCGCAAATCCGGCGCAGCCGTTCGGCGTGCGACTCATCCAGCGCCGCCAGCAGCTTTCCTTCCGTCCGGTAGTCGACCGACAGCCCCGCCGCCTCTTCGAGCGCCGCGATGAACGCGGGGTAGCGTTCGAGGCTGGCCAGCGCGATGTCGAGGAACGGCCCCGCCGCATCGGCTTCCGCCAGCGGCGAGAGCATCCCGCCCGCCGCCCACGTCGCGGCGCGGCCGGGGACATCGCGCTCGATCACCGTGACCGACACGCCGCGGGTCGCCAGCTCCCACGCGACGGCGCAGCCGATCGCGCCGCCGCCGACGATGATGACGTCCGTCGCCCGCGCGCCCATGTCAGCCGATCCCTTCCGCGCGGTAGCGGCGTCCGAGCGCCACGTAATGCGCGGCGCTCTCCGCGAGCACATCGAGCGCCGACTCCGGCAGCTCCTTGCGCACGCGCGCCGGCGTGCCGGCAGCGAGCGTGCGCGGCGGGACCTGCATCCGTTCGGGGACCACGCTCAGCGCGGCCACCACCGCCTGCTCGCCGACGACCGCCTCGTGCAGGACCACGGCGTTCATCCCGATCAGCGCGTTGCGGCCGATCGTGCAGCTCTCGAAGACGGCGCCGTGCCCGATCACCGCATCCGGGCCCACGATCGTCGGCCCCCGCTTGCTGATGTGGAGGACGCAGTTATCCTGGATGCTGGTCCGCGCGCCGACGCGGATCACGTGATCCGGGTTGTCCCCGCGGAGCACCGCACCGAACCAGATCGTCGCCTCGGGGCCGATCTCGACGTTGCCGATGACGACGGCCGTCGGCGCGACCCACGCCGTCGGGTCGATCCGCGGCGTGATTCCGCGGTACGAGAGAATGTGTGCCATCTATTCACTCCGGAGCAGACCGGCCAGGCGGTCCGCATCGATGTTTCCACCACTGATCACCAGGACCGCCGGGCCGCGCAGTGCGAGACGTCCGTCGGCCACGGCGGCGGCCGTGACCGCGCCCGCACCCTCCGCCACGACGCCGTCGCGCCGGTACAACTCGCGGATCGCGGCGGCAATGGCGGCTTCGTCCACGAGCACGATCTCATCGGTCACGGCCCGCGCGCGCTCGTAACTCTCGGGCTCCACGCCACCGGCCAGGCCGTCGGCCAGCGTCGGGCCGAACACGGCGTCCACGGCGCGGCCGGCCTCGAACGAGTCGTGCATCGACGCCGTCTGCTCGCTCTGCACGCCGATGATGCGCACGCCGGCGCCGGCCATCGCCCGCAACACGGTACCGATGCCCGCAATGAGACCGCCGCCGCCGACCGGCACGAGCACCTCCCGTACAGCCGGCAGGTCCTCCGCGATCTCGATGCCCACCGTCCCCTGACCCGCAATGACCGCGGGATCCGCGAACGGGTGGATGAAACAGGCGCCCGTCTCACGCGCGTACGCCTCGGCCACGGCCGCCGCATCATCGTAGGTCCCCTCGACCGTCCGCAGCTCGGCGCCGTACGCCCGGATCCGGGCCCGCTTGGTGGCCGGCGCCGTGGCGGGGACGAAGATCACGGCGTGCGCGCCCACCACCCGCGCCGCCAGCGCCACCGCCTGGCCGTGGTTCCCCGCCGATGCCGCAACCAACCCATGCCCGCGCGCCTCCTCGCCCAGCGGCAGGATCGCGTTGAACGCACCCCGGACCTTGAACGACCGCGTTCGCTGCCAGCACTCGAGCTTGAGATGGACGTCGCACCCCGCGCGCTCGGACAGCCAGACCGAGCGCTCGAGCGGCGTGCGGAACGCGTGACCCGCAATCCGCCGCCGCGCCGCGTAGATCTCCCGAAGACCCGGCTCCATGCCGGGAGAATGCGACGCCAGCGGTGGGGACGCAAGCGGGGTGGCGCGCCGCGCCCGAAGGAGGCCTCCGCTTCCACGTCGACGTTTACGGAGACGGGTCCCGCGCCCGCGGCGCCGGCGGTTCTGTGCCCTCGGCTTCGTGGACTCAGCGGATGACGGTTCCGCGCCTAGGGCGCCGGCGGGATCGGGATCGGAACGCGAGGGCGTTGCCGGGACGCGCACGCGCACCCACACGCGCACGCACGCTCGGGGCGCTGCACGCACCATTGCGGTGCGTAGCGCGCGGCGGACTGCACCAATTCGGTGCGCGCGGCCGGCGCGGGGCAGGCGGGATGGCTGCGCGAAGTGTGGCCGTGGCACAGGGATGTGAAGACCGATCGCCGGTGGCTCGGCGGTTGCCGGAGAAGAAAAGGCCTGGAACCGACCGATTCCCGCCAGCCGGGAGCACCGGTGGCGGTGGTGTCGCGGCG
This sequence comes from Longimicrobiales bacterium, assembly GCA_036381495.1. GTDB lineage: Bacteria > Gemmatimonadota > Gemmatimonadetes > Longimicrobiales > RSA9 > DASVCS01. The sequence continues at coordinate 70,639 of DASVCS010000034.1, read as the reverse complement.
GTCCACGGCAGGATCGAGACTGTTGCCACGTCGGCGCTGCGGGCGCCGTCGATGTCGGAGGCGTCCGCCTCACCAACCTTTCGCGATGCGCGCTGCCCGGCCGTCGAGGCGGGCCGGCGCCGATCCCTATCCGGACCGCACGAGAAGGAGCAAAGAGCCATGCTGAGTGACGATCGAAGGAGGCGCGTGCCATCGTGCGGGCGCCTGTCGGTATTGTTGCTGGTGGTGTCGGGGCTCGCGCCGGCGGCGGTGTGCCAGGCGCAGCAGGGGGCGGATGTCCGGTTGGCGGCCCGTGGCTCGGCTGGCGCGCCGGCCGTGCAGCGCATCGTGCAGGAAGGCGTCACGGCCGAGTTGCGGCTGCGGCCGGACTCGGCGTCCTCATCGGGCCGTTTGGTCGAGCTGTCGGATTTCACGGTATCGCTGGTGCTCACCGACAGTGCGACGGGCGCGCCGTTGTCGGAGATGAACCCTGCGGCGTGGATCGATGTGCGCCGGGGGAACGGTCCGACGGACGCCGAGATGTGTGGGCAGAAGATCTCGGCGTACGTGCGGGGCACGCTGCGGTTCCGGCCGGCGGTCGACCTGAACAGCTTCTACGTCCTGGCGCTGGCGCGCGGGCCGGAGATCGCAGTGATCGATCCGCTGCTCGGTTTCGGCCGCAGCAAGCTGTATACGACGGTGCTGCTCCCCGGTCCCGGCGCGGACTGGGTCCTGAGCCCGGACGAGCGGAGCCTGTTCGTGACGGTCCCGAGCGATGGGCAGGTCTCGGTCGTGGACACGGACACGTGGGACGTAGCCCAGAACATCGAGGCGGGCGCGCGGCCGACGCGGATCCGGCTCCAGCCCGATGGACGTCGGCTGTGGGTGACGAACGAAGGGGACGATGCGGGCGGCGTGACGGTGATCGATGCGGCGCTGCGGACGGTGGTCGCGCGGATTCCGACCGGCGCCGGGCCGCATACACTGGCGTTCGACCCGGATGATCGCCTCGTGTTCGTCGCGAACGAGGGCGCTGGAACGGTCACGGTGATCGATGCCGAGACGCTGGCGCCGGTGAAGGACATCCCGACGGGCGAGGGTCCCTCCGGCCTGGCGTACTCGCCGATGACGCGGGAGGTCTACGTGATCCATCGTGGCGCGGGCACGCTCGTGGCCGTGGACGCGAAGACTCTCGAGGCGGTCTACAGCTATCCACTCGAGCCGGGGCTGCACGCGATTCGGCTGGTCCCGATGGCCTCGGGGGGCCACGGGCACCACGGTGCCGCGATGGGCGTGGCGGGGCGGCTCGGTTTCATTGTCAACCGCGACGCGGACCGCGTGCACATCTTCGACGTGGTCGGCCGGCGGCTGGTCCGGACGGTCGAGGTCTTCGACCGTCCGGACCAGATCGCGTTCTCCGCCTCGTTCGCCTACATCCGGTCGCAGGGGAGCGAGCAGGTGACGATGGTGCCGCTGGCCGATCCGGTTTCGGGCGGTGTGGGCGCGTTCGACCATTTCCCGGTCGGTGAGGCGGCGCCGGCGGAGGCCGGTCCGCTCGGCATCGCCGCGGGGATTACGCGGTCGCCGGACATGCCGGACGCGGTGTTCGCGGTCAATCCGCAGGAGCGGGCGATCTACTACTACCACTACATGGAAGGGATGCCGACGCCGAGCGGAAGTCTGAGCACGTACGGCTTCGAGCCGCTGGGCGTGCTGACCGTGGGCCGGAGACTGCGGGAGACGGCGCCGGGCGTGTACTCGGCGACGGTGCGGCTGCAGGATCCCGGGGACTACGACTTCGTGCTCCTGCTCCCGGAGCCGCGGATCGTCCACTGCTTCGGCTTCACGGTGCTCGAGGATCCGGCGCTGCACAAAGGCGAGCTGGCGCTGCGTCTGGAGCCGCTGGACGACACGACGCTCGAGACCGGCGGTGCGCGGCTGCGGCTGCGGCTCTACGACGCGTACACGGGCGAGCCGCAGGTAGGAGTGAAGGACCTGCGTTTCTACATCATGGCGACGAGCGGCTGGAAGCGGAGGATCGCCGCGCGACCGGTGGGGGACGGGACGTACGAGCTGGACGTCGCGTTCCCGGATGCGGGCGTCTACTACCTGTCGTTCGAGGTTCCATCGCTCGGGTTCGGGCTGCGGGACCAGCCGCCGCTGATGCTGCACGTGGTGAATGGCGACGCGGCCGGGCGCTGATGCGCCGGCCGCTGCGGCCGGGCCGGCGCCGCAGCGCCTGAATCCGGCGTTGACGCGGGAGTACCTTGAAGAGCACCGGATCCTCCCGCTGGCGCAGGAGGACGGCCGGCTGGTGCTGGCGCACGCGGGCGCGCCCGATCCGCAGGCGTTGGCCGAGTTGGCTGCGCTGTTCGGCGCGCGCATCGAGTTGACCGAGTTGGCGGAGGATCGTCTCCTCGCGCTGGTGCGGCGGAGCTACGGTGACGGCGCGGCGACGGCGGCCGAACTGATCGCGGACCTGGATGCGGGCGGGCTGTTCGAGGGCGAGGGAGACGACCTCGTCGCGCACGACCTCGAGGAGCTGGCGAACCAGGCGCCGGTCGTTCGGCTGGTCAATCTGCTGCTGGCCGAGGCCGTGGCGGCGGGAGCGAGCGACGTGCACCTCGAGGCCGGTGTGGGCGGGATGCGGGTCCGCTACCGGATCGATGGCGTGCTCCAGGACGCGCCCGCGCCGCCGGCTCACCTGCGGGCGGCGGTCGTGAGTCGCCTCAAGATCATGGCCGAGCTGGACATCGCGGAGCGGCGCCTGCCGCAGGACGGGCGGGTGCGGCTGCGCGTCGAGGGCCACGAGCTGGACGTCCGCGTGAGCACGCTCCCGACGCTGTACGGCGAGAGCGTGGTGCTGCGCCTGCTGGATGCCGAGGCGCGGGCGGTCGGCCTCGAAGCGCTGGGAATGGCCGGTGATACGCAGGCGGCGCTCGAGCGTTTTGCCGCCCGGCCGCACGGCGTGCTCCTCGCGACCGGGCCGACGGGGAGCGGCAAGACGACGACGCTCTATGCGCTCGTCGAGCGGATGCGGACCGGGCGGGAGAAGATCGTCTCGGTCGAAGATCCCGTCGAGTACGCGCTGGACGGGGTGGCGCAGGTCCCGGTGCGGTCGGGCTCCGGCCTGACGTTCGCCCGCGCGTTGCGTTCGATCCTGCGCCAGGATCCGGATGTCCTGCTGGTCGGCGAGATGCGTGACCCGGAGACGGCGGAGATCTGTATCCAGGCCGCGCTGACCGGGCACCTGGTCCTCTCGACGCTGCACACGAACGATGCGCCCTCCGCCTTGACCCGGCTGCTGGATCTCGGCGTGCCGGACTACCTGGTCGCGAGCACGGTCGAGCTGGTCCTGGCGCAACGGCTGGTCCGGACGGTCTGCGAGGGGTGCGCGCGGCCGGCCGCGCCGTCGTCGTCGGTGCGGAGCGAGATGGCGGCGGACGGGTTCGAGATCGAGGTCATCCGCCGCGGCGCGGGGTGCGACGCATGCCGGGGCACGGGGTTCCGCGGCCGGACCGGGATCTACGAGTTGCTCGCGGTCGATGACGACATCCGCCGGGAACTGCTCGAGCGGCGTGGCGCGGGCGAGATCCGGCGGATCGCGTTGGCGAAGGGGATGCGGCCCCTGCGCTCGGACGGCTGGCGGCAGGTCGCGGCGGGCGCGACGACGCCGGAAGAGGTCCTGCGGGTGACGGTCGATTAGAGGGAGGTCGCGCATGTCTTCGAGATCGCGGGTGTCCGCGGGCTTCACGCTGATCGAGATCCTGGTGGTGATCGTGGTGATCAGCGTGCTGGCCACGCTGGTCGCGCCGAACGTCTTCCAGCACGTGGGCCGATCGAAGCAGGCGGTGGCGCGGTCGCAGATCGAGCTGCTCGGCGCGGCGCTGGACGCCTACCGGTTGGACAACGACACCTATCCGGCGACGGATCAGGGGCTCGAGGCGCTGCGGCGCGAGCCGCTCAGCGAGCCGCGGCCGCGCAATTGGCGTGGGCCGTACCTTCGCAAGGAGGTGCCGCTGGACCCGTGGGGGCGTCCGTACCTGTACCGCAGTCCCGGGGTGCACAGCGCCTGGGGCTACGACCTGGTCAGCTACGGGCGGGATGGCCGTGAGGGCGGAGAGGGCGAGGACGCGGACATCCGGAGCTGGGAGTAGCCGCGTGCCGAGCTTCAGCTACCGGGCGACGACGGCGGACGGCCGGCTGCTGCGCGGCATCGAGGAGGCCGCCTCGCCGCTCGCGCTCGAACGGTCGCTCGGCGTGCGCGGGTTGTATCCGCTCGATATCGCGCCCGCCGCGGCGTCGGCGCGCCCACGCTCCCGCGGGTTCCGCAGCCGGCGCGCGGACGTGACGGAGACCGTGCGCTACCTGGCCACGCTGCTGGAATCGGGTTTTCCGCTCGATCGCGCGCTGGCCGCCGTCGTCCACGTGGCGGCGCGCGCGGATGTGGCGGAGTCGTTCGCCGGGGTGCGGGCGGCGGTGCGGGGCGGCGCGCGCCTGGCCGATGCACTGGCGGAACGGCCGCGGATGTTCCCGCGCATCGCCGTGGGGATGGCGCGGGCGGGCGAGCGCGGCGGGCACCTGGCGGAAGCGCTGGCGCGGCTGGCGGCGCAGCTCGAGCGGGAGCAGGCGCTGCGTAGCCGGCTCACGTCGGCCATGCTGTACCCGGCGATCATGACCGTGGTCGGGGGCGCGGCGCTGGTGGTGCTCGTGGGCTTCGTGCTCCCTCGCTTCGTCGCGTTGCTGGGCGATGCCGGCGCCGCCGTGCCGCGATCGACGGCGCTGCTGCTGGCCATCGCGGCGTTCGTCGGGACGTGGTGGCCCGCGCTGCTGGTCGGCGGCATCACGTGCGCGGCGCTGGCCGTGGCGTACCGCCGCACGCCGGCCGGGCGCCGGCGCACGGACACGGTGTTGCTCCGGCTCCCGATCGTGGGTGCGCTGCGCCAGCGCGCGGCCGCGGCACGGCTGGGTCGCGCCCTGGCGACGCTCCTCGGGGCTGGGCTGCCGATCGTCCCGGCGCTCGACATCGGCGCGGAAACCCTTGCCGACGAGGCCGTGGCCGCCGAGCTGCGGCGGGCGCGTGAGGAGGTCCGCGCCGGCGGCCGGCTGGCGGCGGCGCTCGGCCGCGGTGGCGCGTTCCCGTTCCTCTTCCTCCAGATGGTCGAGATGGGTGAGGAGAGCGGCCGGCTGCCGGCGCTCCTCGATCGGGCCGCGGCGGGCGCGGAACAGGAGCTCGAGCGCAACCTCGAGCGGCTGGTCCGCCTGGCGGAGCCGGCCATGATCCTGATCTTCGGCGGCATCATCGGCTTCGTCGCGCTCGCGCTGCTCCAGGCGATCTACGGTGTGAGGGTCGATGCGTTCTGAGGCGCGCGGCATCCGGAGCCCGCGACACCGCGGGCGTGGTCGCCGGCTCGGATCCGGGGCCCGCGCGGCGGATCCGCGTGGAGTGAGGCCGTGATGCGGCGGGAGCGGGCGCGCGCGGCGGGCCGCAGGAGCGCACGGAGGCAATGGCGACGGCGCACGCTGCACCTGGGGCTCGCGGTCGGACCGGAGCGCGTGGTCGCGGTGCAGTTGCGGCGCACGCTGCGCGGAGTCCGGCCCGGACGGGTTCTGGCGCGAGACCTCGCGCCGCCGGAGGAGGACCGCGGGTGGCCGGGGCTGACGGCGGCGCTGATCGAGTTGCGTCGCGAGTTGGGCGCGGCCGGCGGCCGGCTCGACATCGCGCTGCTGCGCCCGTTCGGGCACGCCAAGGTGCTGCGGCTGCCGCCCGTGCGCGGGCGGGCGCTGAGTGCGCTGGTCGCGCGCAACGCGCGGCGCTACTTCCTGGTGGGCGTCGACCCCGCGCTGACCGGCGTGCGACCGATTCCGGGGCGCCTGGCCCTCGTCGGGTGCGCGCCGGATGCCGCGGTCGAGCGGATCACGGCGGCGGTCACGGGCGCGGGATTCAGGATCGGGGGGATCACGCCGGCATCCGCGGCGCTGGTCGAGGCGGTCCGGACGCTGGTCCCGGGCGTGCGCCGGGGGCGGACGGCGATCCTCGCCGATTCGCCGGGGTGCGCGGAGTTGCTCCTTCTCGAGCGCGGCGCGCCGCGACGCATCGAGCCGCGCAGCGCCCCGCTCGGGGAGGAGGTGGATGCCGCAGTGCGCGCCGCATCGGCGGACGGCGCCGTGCCGGATCGCGTCGTGATCTGCGGAGAGGAGGCCGGGCGCGCGGCATCGGACGCACGCCCGGCGCGCGTCGCGCTCCCGGATGCGGCGGCGCTCGCGGCGTACGGCGCCGTGCTGCTGGCGGGCGCGCCGCCGCAGCTCCTGCCATCGGGTCTCGAGGCGGAACTCCGGCACCGCGCGGGCGGGCGGTCGGTCCGGCTCGCGGCCGCCGCCGCGGGGCTGCTCGTCGCGGCCGGCGCGCTGCACCTCCGTGGGCTGGGGGACGAGCTGGCCGCAGTCGAGGCGCGCCGGCGGGCCCTGTCCGCGGCGGTCGCGGAGGCGTTCACGGCCAAGCGCTCGGTCGAAGACGTACGCGCGCGCCTCGAAGCGATCGGCAACGCCGATGCAGAGCGAACGGACTGGATCGGCCTCTTCGCGGAACTCGCCCGCACGCTGCCGGACTCCGCGTATCTGGTGTCGCTGGCCGCGGACAGTGGCCGCCTGCGCATCGAAGGGTCGGCGGCGTCCGCGTCCAGCGTGGTCCCGGCGCTCGAGGGCTCGCCGTGGTTCCGCGACGTCGCACTCGCCGCGCCGGTCCTGCTGAACGAGCGCGGCGCGGGGGAGCGCTTCACCATCACGCTCGACTTCGAGGCGCCGGCCGCGCACGCGGGGGTTCGGCCGGAGCGGACCGAGGCGCCGCGGGAGGACGAGGGGCGCACGCGCGCGGCCGGCGGCCGGCTGGCGCGGAGGGACACGCCATGAGACGGCCGAGCCTCGATCGGCGCGATCGCCGGGCGCTCTTCGCCGGCGCCGCGGTCCTGGTGCCGGCGCTTCTCTGGACGTTCGCCGTGGCGCCGTACCTGCGCGCGGTGACCGATGCACGTGCCCGGCTGGCCGCGGAGCGGGCGCTGCTCGACCGCGAGCTGGCGCTGCTGGCGTCGGCCGAGACGTACCCGGAGGCGTTCGAGGAGGGCGCCGCCCGGCTGCTGGCCGCGGCGCCGCGCCTGTTCGGCGGTGGCAACGATGGCGCGGCCAGCGCCGCGCTGGCGCGCTACCTCGAAGCAAACGCCCGCGCGAGTCGGGTCCTCCTGGTCCAGGTCGACCCGATCGCCGCCGAGGATGCCGGCGGCGTGGTCCGCCTCGGACTCCGGGTTCGTGCGGAAACGGATCTCGAAGGCCTCCTGACGCTGCTGCGGCGATTGGGCTCGGGCGCCAAGCTGATCCGCGTCGAATCACTGCACGTCGAGGCGGCGCAGGCGGACCCGCAGCTCGCGCTCTCCCAGCCGGAAGTGCTCAGGATCGACTTCACGGTGCGGGGCTACGCCCTCGGCGATGCGCCGGCCGGGGACGCCACCATCGTGGCACGGACGGTGACACCATGAGGTGGCTGCGCGGCTGGACACCGCTCAACCGACTCGCCCTGGCGGGGATCGTGGCGTCCGCCGCGGTGTTCGCGGCCGCCGCGCGCGGTGCGCTTCGTCTGGCCGCGCCGCCGCCGGCCGCCGCACCCGGCGCGGCGGTGGGACTGCCGGCGCTCCCGGCGCCGCGGCCGGTCGGGTCGGACAGCGGGATCCTGGCCGCCGTCGCTCGCTCGCCGTTCCGCGCCGACCGCCGGCGGCCCCCCGACCGGTATCACCTCCCCGGCGAGCGAGTGGACGTGGCCGCGCGCGAGCGGGTCGCCCCGCCGCCGGCCTTGCGACTGCTCGGCACCGCGTCCTTCGAAGACGGGAGCGGGCTGGCCGCGATCGCCATCCGCGGTGCGCCGCCCCGGGTGATCCGCGTCGGCCAGACGCTCGAAGGGATGCTGCTCGTCGGCGTCGCGCCGGGGACGGCGACGCTGACGCGTCCGGACACGACACTCGTGCTCCACCTCTCCACCGAGGCGAACCAGAACCGATGAGACGTGCGTGGACGTGTTGGGGCACGGCGGCCCTCCTGCTGGTCATGGCCGGCGCGGCCGCGGGGCAGGAGCCGACGGGCATCCGCCGGACCGAGGCGGGCGTGGTGCTCGACTTCCAGGCGGCCGACCTGCGGGTCGTGATCGGCGCGCTCGCCGAGCTGGCCGGGCTGAACATCATCTACGGGAACCTGCCCGACCGGAAGGTCACGGTGCGGACGCCCGGGCCGGTGTCCCGGGAGGTGGTGCGCCAGTACCTCGAGAGCCTCGTCGAATCGAACGGCCTGGAGATGGTCGAGGAGGGGGGCGTCGTCCGGATCAGCGGCGGCGCGGCCGAAGCGCAGACGAGGCCGACCGCGCCGACACGCCCGCGCGCGGCCGTGCCGGGGGCGGGCAGGCGCGAGACTCCGCGCCTGTACGTGTACCCGCTGAAGCACGCGCACGCCGACGAACTGGCCGAGACGCTGAGTGCCCTGTTCGGCACGGGGATCGGCGGGGCCGGCGCGGGGGGCGGCCTGGTCTCGCTCTCCGAGGAACTGCGCCAGCAGCGGACACTGCCGATGCTCCCCGAGGCGCCCGCAGCCCCGGGCGCGGCCGGCGCGGGCGAGATCGAGGGCCAGCCCGGCGTCTCGACCGGACTCCGCGGCGCCGTACAGATCGTGCCGGACCTGCGCGCCAACTCGCTGCTGATCCGCGCGACGGCGGAGGACTACGAGACCATCCGCGCGGCCATCGAGCAGTTGGACACCCGCCCGCTCCAGGTCCTCATCGAGGTGCTGATCGCGGAGGTCGTACGCACCGACAACGCCGACCTCGGGATCAGTGTCGAGGTCCCCGACCAGCGCGACTCCGAGAGCGGCGCGCTGATCGGCGGCTCGCTGACGGGCGCGGCCGGTGGCCCTCTCACGGTAAGGGTCGGCGACCTCGGTCCCATCGACGCCGACGTCGCACTCAACGCGCTGGCCTCCTCCTCGGACGTGACCATCCTCTCGCGCCCGGTCATCCTGGCGCAGAACAATCAGGACGCCCGGATCCTGGTCGGCAGCCAGCGTCCGTTCATCCAACTCTTCCGCGCCCTGCCCACCGACGCGGCCGTCCGCGACCAGGTCGTCCAGTACCGCAACGTGGGGACGCAGCTCACGATCCGGCCGACCATCAGTCCGGACGGCTACATCAGCCTGAGCATCCTCCAGGAGGTCAGCTCCGCGACGACGCAGACGCAGTTCGGCGCGCCGGTGATCAGCACCCGCGAGGCAGAGACACAGCTCCTGGTCCAGGACGGACACACCGTCGTGATCGGCGGCCTCATCGATCAGCAGGACGAGCACACGGAGAACGGCATCCCGATCCTCAAGGACATCCCGATCCTCGGCGCGCTGTTCCGTTCCACGCACAACAGCACGGTACGGACGGAGCTGTTCCTGATCCTTACGCCGCACGTGATCCGGACGGATGCGGATATGGATGAGACGACGCGGCGGCTCCGCGACAGCACCGATGAGCTCGGCGAGCGCCTGCCGGACCCGATCCCGCTCTTCACGCCGGACACGACGCGCATCCCGCTGCCGCCCGATACGGTGCGGCAGCCGCCGCCGGACACGCTGCGGCAGCAGCCGGATTCCATCCGCCGCCGGCCGGCGCCGGCCGCCCGCCTCGAGGCAGCGACGCCACGGCAAGGGCGCGGAGCCGCCCCAGAGTGGACATCCCCCCGCGCGGCCGATTCCCGACCCATCGAGCACCGGCCATGACCCGCCACGCTGCGAACGCGTTCCCCGCCGAACCCCGCGACGCCGCGCTCCCGGCCGCGGGCACCCGGCACCGCTCACGGGGATCCGGACCGAGCCGCGCCCGCCGGCCGGCGGGGTTCACCCTGGCGGAACTCGTCGTCGTGCTCCTCCTGCTCGGCGTGATGGCGGCGGTCGTCGTGCCCGCCCTGCGCGCGCCGGCGCCGGATTCCGCGCCGGAAGCCGCGCGCCGTATCGCGGCGGTCCTCGAATCCGCGCGCAACGCGGCGGTCGACCGCGGCGTCGCCGTCGCCGTGCGCTTCACGGCAGCCACGGGCGAATACGTCGTCGCCACGGCGCCATGGCTGGACCGCGCACCGGAAACGCTCGGGACGGGACGCCTGGTGCTCTCGCCCGGGGCGACGCTGCACGTGGTCGGGCGCGCGACCACGGTGTTCGACCCGCTCCGGCGCGCGCGCGGCGGGAGCATCATCGTCCGCAACGGCGAGGAACGGTATGAGGTCTCCGTGGATCATTGGACCGGAGATGCGCGGATCCGCCGCTGAGCGTGGCTTCGCGCTGCTCGAAGCGCTCGTCGCGCTGCTGCTCCTCGGGACGGTGATCGCGGCGTCGCTCGGGGCGTTCGCCGGAGGGCTGCGCGCGGAGGCCGGCCTGGACCGGCACCTCACGGCGGTCGCGCTCGCGGAACATCGACTGACCGAGCTCTCGCTCCTGCCCCGGGATTCGCTCGCCGCGTACGGCACCATCCGCGCCGCGACCTTCGCCGCGCCCTTCGATGACTTCCGCTGGAGCGCTCTGGTGCGCCCGGCGCCGGACCACGCCGACCTGTACCGGGCCGCCGTGCGGATCACCTGGAACGACGGCGCGTTCTCGCTCGAAACCATGTTCTACCGGCCGGACCCGCTGCCGGCCGCGCTGCGGAGCGGACCGTGAAGCGGAGGCGCCGGCCGGTGCGACCGCGCGAAGGGTTCACCCTGATCGAACTGGTCGTCGCGCTGGCCATCACGGGAGTCGTCGTGACGGGGGCGCTCGCGGCGGTGCGCCTGGCCGGGGATTCGCTACGGCGCGCGCGGACCGCGCACGTCGATGCACTCGCGGCCGCCGCGGCTCGCGCCACGCTCGAGGGCTGGCTGCGCGCGGCGACGTTGCACGGCGACAGCGCCATCTTCGCGGGCTTCAGCCGGACGAGCGGCGGGCTGCCGCGCGACGAGTTGACGTTCACGATCCGCGACGGCGGGACGCTCGATCCCGGGCCGCACCGCGTCCGCCTGCGGATCGACCGGGATCCGACCACTCCCGGACAGGGACTGCTCGCCGAACTCACGCCGGTCGGGAACGGGGCGGCGGAAGGCGCCGAAACCCTCGAGCTGGCACCCGGCGCGGGCGGTCTCGAAATCCGCTACTACGCACGCGTCGAGGACCGGCCACAGTGGCTCTTCGCCTGGGACTCGGCCGACGAGCTGCCCATTGCGGTCGAGATCCGCCTGCTCCCGCCGCCGCGCGACGTCATGCGGACGGCCGCGCGACCGCTCCTCTCGCCCGCGTGGCGGATCCCCCTGTTGGTACCGGTCGGCGGGAGAGTCGAATGAGCCGGAAATCGGCCGATCCGTTCACCGGCGAACCCCCGCGGCGTGCAGTACCGGCGGTGAAGGGTTCCTCCGGCGCCGGTTCGGTCCCCGGCCCGGACGGCGGAAGCCGGACCGCGCCATCGGTGGCACGCGCACGCCGCGCCGCCGGTCGCGTAGACGCGCCGGCCGCCGCCACCCCCGGCCGGCGCCCGGGGTTCGCCCTCCTCGCCGTGCTCTGGATGCTGGTCCTGATCGGCGCCATCGCGGCCGGGTTCACCGCCTCGACCCGTGCAGACCGCCTCGCGACGGCGAACTTCCGCTCGGCCGCCATGGCGCGATGGGCCGCACGCGCCGGCCTCGCACGGCAGCTCGCGGCGCTCGACGCACAACTCGCCGGCCCCGGCGCGGCACGCGCCATGAGCGCCGCCGGCGATCCGGTGATCGCGCCGGCCGCGTTCCGGGTGGACCGCGTCGTGGTGCAGGCCGTCACGCGCGATGCGCGCGCTCGGCTCCAGTTGAACCTCGCGGATGCGACCCAGTTCGTCCGGTTGTTCGTCGCGCTCGGCTATCAGGAGGACGTGGCGCGGATGCTCGCGCGGCGGATCATCCGGCGGCGCGAGCTGTTGGCGGGGGCGGGGCAGGGTGTGAGCGTGCGGCGCGGTTTCGGCGCACCGACGGCCGAGGGCGACGTCGCGGCGCGCGATTCGTCGATGGGACCGCTGCCGATCGACGGCCCATACCACGACGTTGCGGAGTTGCGCGCCGTGCCGGGCATCACGCCTGCGGTGTTCCGCGTGATCGCGCCATACCTCACCGTCGCGGGAGACGGGCGCATCAACGTGAACAGCGCAACGGCGCCGGTGCTCCGCACGCTCCCGGCGATCGGCCAGGCGGCGGCCACGGCGCTCATCGAGCGGCGGCGGCGCGCGCCGTTCAACACCATCTTCGATGTGATCAATGCGCTCCCGCGGAACGATCGCGCAGCGGCCCGGCGCGCGCTGGCCGCGTTGGGTCCGCGGATCGCGTTCGGCCCGCGCGACGTCGAGGTCCACGCCACGGCTTCGCTGCCCGGCGCGCCGATCCGTGCCGAGCTGCACGCGGTCGTCCGGCTGGTGGGCGGCCCGCGCGTCACCGTCCTCGAAGTGGTCGAACGGTGATGTGATCGGGGCGCCGGCGCGGCTCAGCCGTCCATGGCGGGCATCGCCTCGATGCGTTCGGCGCGATCGGCGGTGCGCGTCGCGCCGCCGGTCGGGAAGGCGGCGCGGACGGCGGCGGCGAGGATGAGGATGAGACCGAACGCGCAGACCAGGACGGGGCCGGTCGCGATGTCCCAGTAGAAGGACGAGAGCAGCCCGGCGATGACGGCCACCGCGCCGGAAGCCCATGCGAGGAGGAGCGCCGGGCCGAACCCGCTGAGGAACAGGAACGCGATGGTCGCCGGGATCACGAGCGTGCTGAAGATGAGGAGTACGCCCGCGAGGTTGACCGAAAAAGTGATCGCGATGCCGAACGTGAAGTAGAAGATGAAATCCCAGCGGCGAATGTGTCGAACGCGCTCGGGATGGAAGCTGATGTCGTGCATGCGGCGTCGCAGCACGAAGTGGAAGAGGCCGATGACGAGGTATGCGGCCGCGATGCGGCCGACCGTCGGCCAGGTGACCCAGAGCAGCGAACCGGTGAGTGTCTCCTTGATGTGCTCGGCGCCCTCGGCGGTGAAGCCGGAGAGGAGGATGACCGCGGCGGAGGCGACGACGTAGGTGATGCCGATGATGGCCTCCTGCGGGACGGGCGACTCTTCGAGGCGGGTGAGACTGAAGATGAGCGCACCGAGGAGCGTGGCGGCGAAGGTGAAGAGGTACGACATCGGCGAGCCGGGGTCGGCGCCCATGAGGAGAGCGGCGGTGCCGCCGAGGGCGGCGACCTGTGCGAAGGCGAGATCGACGAAGATGACGCCGCGCCGGATGATGTGGAGGCCGAAGTAGGCGTTGATCGCGAGGATCACGAGCGCCGCGGCGAGGGGTGCGAGCATGAGGTCGAGCATGGGAACTCCCTTTCGTTCGGGCGGAGGTTACGAGCTCTGCCGGAATGCGTTCGCGAGCGAGGTGACCCAGGTGTCGACCAGGTCGAAGTAGGTCTGGACGCCGGTGTCGCCCCCGGGTTGCATCGGCACGATCACGGCAGTGCCGCCCACGCGGTCGGTCACGACCTCGCTCTTCGAGCGGTCGTAGTAGTTGGGCGAGAGGAGCACCCGGATGCCCTGGTCCTGCATCATGCGGATGAGGCGTGCGACGTGGCCGGGCGTGGGCGGGATGCCCGGCTTGGCCTCGACGTATTCGGCGCACGTGACGTCGAAGCGTTGCTCGAAGTAGGCCCAGTCCTTGTGGTAGCAGATGATCTTCTTGCCGCGGAAGGGCTCGGCGGCGGCGAGCCAGCCGCCGAGGTACTGGGTGAGGGGTTTGCCCTCATACGCCTGGCTCGAGAGGAAGGAGAAGAGCTTCCCGGAGCGGGCGAGGCGTTCGAGCGTCTCGCCCTGGAGCATGTCGACCAGGCGATCGCCGAAGAGGCGGCGGTGGATCTGGTCGGTGAAGGCGGCGAGCCCGCGGTCGAAGGCGGCCGCGCGGTCGGGTGCGACGCGCTTCAGCCCCTCGGCGATGTTGCGCGCGATCTGGATCGCGTTCAGCGGGTCGGTATAGATGTGCGGGTTGCCGTAGATGTGGATGTCGCCGGCGGCGCGGTCCACGCTGCTCGGGACGTCGAGGAGCGTGATCCCCGTATGGGCGATGATGTGGCCGGGCGCGCCGGGGCCGACGCGGGCGTTGCCCGCCTTCGAGAGGAGGGCGGGGACCCACAGCTCGAGGTCGAGGCCGGTGGTGATGAACGCATCGGCGCGCCGGATTTCGAGCGCGAAGCTGGGCTTCGGCCGGACGAAGTGCGCATCCTCCGCGGGGTCGGCGATCGCGACCACCTGGACCTCGGTGCCGCCGATCTCGCGGGCGATCTCGGCGTAGACGGGGAGCGTCGCCACGACGCGGACCGGCGCGCGAGTCGTCGTCGGCGTGCGCGGCGGCGCGATGCCGGGGTCCGCCACGGGCGCGCCGGGCGCCGCGACCAGGCGCGCGGCGGTGAGCGCGACGAGGAACGTGGAGTTCAGCATCTTGCCTCCAGGACGTCAGTAGGTCTCGTGCTTGTGCGGCCCCATCGCCACGGTCGTCTGAATGACGAACTGGCGGAGGATCCCCTCGGGGCGGCGCAGGTAGTCGAACTCGGCGCGGATCCGGACGAACTCGCTCTGCCACCACGTGAGTGTCGGTGCGGTGAGCCAGGCGTGCCGGTCCGGGGCGAGCGGGTCTTCGGTGTACTCGTAGCGCGCGCCGAGGGTCCATCGCCGGTTCAGCTTGTACTCGCCGATGGCGAAGGCGCCGAAGGCGCTTTCGGGCTCGGGCTCGAGCGGCCGCGCGACGCGGCCGAGGACCGCGCCGCCACGGAGCGTGGCCCCGCGATAGCGGCCCTGCTGCGGCGGGCGCCAATCGAGCGCGAAGTCCACGCCCGCGAGGCGGGTCCGGTCGAAGCCCGCGCCCACGGCGCTCGGCCCGGTCATGCCGCTGACGCCCAGCTCGAAGTAGGTCGCGCGGCCCAGGTCGTAGAACGCGTTGAGGTGGCCGAGCACGCTCAGGTCGCGAGACTCGCCGAACAGCATCTCGTTGCCGCTCCGGGCGAGTTCGAGCCAGACCTCGTAAGTGCCGAAGCCGTAGACGGGTGCGAGCCAGTGGATCGATGCGCCCGTTTGCGCGAGCCCCTCTTCACCGAAGAAGGCGAGGTACGGCAGCGGAAGCTGCTGGCCGGGCAACGCATGCGAGTGCCAGCGGTTGAGTTGCCCGAACTTCTGGCGGAACCGCCCGAGCGTGAGGCCGATGCCGTAGGGGAGGTTGAGCCACTCGACGTACCCCTCCTCCACCTCGATCTCGGGCTCTTCCTCGGCGCCGGTCTCGAACGGCACGATCTCGCCGCCCGGCGTGTGCCGCGCAATGAAGACCTTGGCCCGCGAGTACGGGTCGAGGTTCGACTGGAGCGACAGCTCGAACTCCCGCGCGACGAAGTTGTCGGCATCGGGATCATCGGCATCGACGACGGCGAGGAAGTCGCCGGTCACCGTCACCTCGGGGTTGAGCGCGCTGAGCGAGCTCGGCCCGGCGGCGCTCGGCGTGGCGGCCGGGACAGGCGCGGCGGCCGTCGCCGTCGTATCGGGTGTGGCGCCCGCCGCGGCCGCCGCGGCGGCGCGAAGCGCGGCCAGTGGATCGGCCGGCGCGGTGTCGGCGGGTGTGGGCATCGCCTTCTGCGCCGCCTCGAGGCGTTCCACGACTCGCATCAGACTATCGAGCCGTGCGCGCAGCCGTGCCACTTCGAGCCGCAACGAATCCGTGTGGGCCGGCTCCTGTGCGCGGCCGGCCGTAGGCGTCACGGCCAGAAAGAACGCGGCCGCGGCCAGCGTGCAGGGGGGGACGGTAAGGCGACGACGACCGCCTCCGATCCGTTTCTTCATCGGGGTGAACTCCGTCCTGCGTTGTGAATATGTGCGAAACCGCGCGCGACCGCCCCTTGCCGGCGCGGATGGCGCGACAGACCCGCCTCCTCGGATCAGACCGGATTCAGCGGGACGGAGGGGCTCTGGACTGCGGGCGGGAGAAGAGGACGAGTCGGGGCGAGAGACGCGCGGCCGCGACGACGACGGGGATGTGGATCTCGGGCCGCTCGCGCGCCTGCGGCGCGCTGCTCGACACCCACGGGTTCGCGCCGTATTGCGTGCAGATGCCGTGGTCGTGACCGAGGACGCAACCGGCGTCCCCGCCCGGCGCCGTGAAGGCGGGCACGGCATGCCCTTGCTGACGGTCGAGCAGGGGCACCGCGATGTTCAGCGACGCGATCAGCAGCACCAGCGTGAACGCCAGCGTGCGTCGCGACACGTCCCGTCCTGTAGACATGGTTCGAAGCATAGGTCCGCCGGGAGCGCATGTCAAACGGATGGCAGCGCTGCGGCTGGGGCTGGAACCAGCCGGGAACGGCAACGTCCACGGTTACGGGGCGGGGGCAGGCGGCCGCGCACGGCTTGGCGCCGTCAGCCGCCCGAACCGAAGTACGTCAAGCCCATCGCTTCACGGACAAGCGCCAGGGTCTGGCGCGCCACGTCGCGCATGCGGCGGTTGCCCTCGTGCAGGATCTCGTCGATCCGGCCGGGGTGCGCCTCCGCGCGGGCGCGGCGTTCTCGGATCGGCTCGAGGAACGCGTTCAGCGCGCGCGCCAGCTTGCGCTTGACCTCGACGTCGCCGACGCGACCCTGGCGGTAGCGCTCCTTCAAATCCTCGACCTCCGCGCGGTCCGGGTTGAAGATGTCGTGGTAGATGAAGACCGGGTTCCCCTCGACGCGGCCGGGGATGTCCGCACGGACGCGCTCGGGATCGGTGTACATCTGCATGACCCGGCGGCGGACCTCGTCGGGCGGGTCGGAGAGCAGGATGGCGTTGCCGAGCGACTTCGACATCTTGCGCTCGCCGTAAATGCCGGGGAGGACGGCGACGTCGCTCAGGAGCGGGTCCGGCTCGGGGAAGACCGGGCCGTACATGTGGTTGAAGCGGCGGGCGAGTTCGCGGGCCAGCTCGACGTGCGGGAGGTTGTCGCGGCCGACCGGGACCAGGTCGGCGCGCGCGAGCAGGATGTCGGCGGCCTGGAGCACGGGGTAGCCGACGAGCCCGTAGGGCAGGGCCTCGAGGTGCGCGGCATCGGCCATCTCCTTGATCGACGGGATCCGCTCGAGCCGCGGCAGCGAGACCAGCATCCCGAGCAGGAGGTTCAGCATGGCGACCTCGGGCACGGCGGACTGCACGAAGAGCGTGCTCCGTTCGGGATCGATGCCGACGGCGAGGTAATCGAGGACCATCTGCCGGATGTTCTCGGGGATCTCCGCGATCGACGCCTTCTCCGGGCGCGTGGTCAGCGTGTGGAGGTCCGCGATGATGAAGAAGCAGTCGTACGTCTCCTGGAGCCGCACGCGGTTGGCGATGCTGCCCACCCAGTGCCCGAGATGGAGGCGGCCGGTCGGCCGGTCACCGGTCAGGATGCGGGGGCGAGCGGCCGGCGCTTCCTGCGGGCTCACCCGAGCCATTGCCGGATGGCGGACGTCCGGATCGCCCACGCGGGGAGCCGGAACAGGTAGGCCGCCCGGCGGGCGAGCGCGGCCGCACCGCCATCCAGGACCACGCCCTTGATGTCGGCAATGGCCTCGCCGCGGCCGAGGCGGAGGAAATCGCCGAGATGACCGTAGCGGTAGCGCTCGCGTGGCAGGCCGCCGCGGAGCCACTCGGCGATGTTGGCCGCGGCGACGTCGACCTGCTGGACGGCGGCCTGCGCCGTGTCCGGCAGCGGCGCACCGACGGCGCGGCCGGGGTAGCTGATCGCGTCGCCGAGGATGAAGACGTTGGGGAAGCCGGGGAGCTGAAGCGTCTGCTCGCAGCGGACGCCGTGGCGGCCGCCGGCTTCGGCCGGCAACTGCGCGAGCAGCGGATTGGGCTGGATCCCGGCCGCCCAGGCGACCACGGCGGCGTCGAAGCGCTGCATGCCACCGTTCCGGAACGCGACGCCGCGGTCATCGACTTCGAGGACGCGCACCGAGGTGCGGACCTCGATGCCGGCCTCGTGGAGCTTCCGCCACGCCATGCGGCGCAGGCCGTCGGAGAGGCCGCGCAGGATGTCGTCCATGGCTTCGAGCACGACCACGCGCGTGCCGCGCGGCGGCTGGTCCTGCGCGGCGAGGATCTCGGCGAGGGTGAAGGCGAGTTCGATGCCGACCACGCCGCCGCCGACGACGCATGCGGGCTGGCCGCCGCGCGCCCATTCGCGCATCTGGAGCGCGGTCCGGAGGCGGTCGGCATCCTCGAACGAGTAGAAGGGGAACGCGTGCTCGACCGATCCCGGCACCCCGTGGAACGCGGGGACCGAGCCCGGCGCGAGGACGAGGGTGTCGAAGGAGATCCGGCGCCCGTCTTCGAGGCCGATGGACCGGCCGCGCACGTCGATCGTCCTGGCGGCGGCGCGGATCCGGTCGACCGGGCCGTCCGGCAGGAGTGTATCGAATGCTGGCGCGACGACGTCGGGCTCGAGCTCATCGGCCAGGAACTCGTAGAGCAGCGGCGTGAAGACGAAGCGGTCCCGCGGGTCGACCGCGGTGATCCGCGTCCCTTCCGGCAGGTCGTTCAGCAGGTGGCGCAGTGTGTACAACCCTCCGAACCCGAGGCCGACAAAGACGACGTGTGCCACGGGGGCCTCCCTCCAATCGGCCAGCATTCGCGCGGTCCGCAGACTCGCCGCGGACGGGGGCGTCCGGCCGCGTGGATCCGATCCACGCCGGTGCGGGACCGCTCCCCTCCCGATGGTGGCGTGCAACTCGTGTTCCGGGTCGGGTGCGCGAGGGACGGCTGTCGGGCCGAGGGCCGGCGCCGGGCGCGCGACACGCGGCTCTCGAAGCGGAAGCGCGGACCGGCCGGTGATGCGCGCGCCACGCGCGGCGAACGGGTGCGCCGGTCCGGCGAGTGAACGGGAGCTACGCGCGGAGCCGCTCGAGCGCGCGCTCGATGTCGCCCGCGGGGCGGCGGAACGCCTCGGCCCACGCATCGCCCTCGTCGGCCAGGCGCGCGGGGACGTCCGGCAGGCGGAACTCCCGCGGATCGAGCGCATCATCGACTTCCTCCCAACGGATCGGCATGGCCACCGGCGCGCGCGGACGGGCGCGCAACGAGTACGGCGCGACGGCCGTCTTTCCGCGCGCGTTCTGAAGGTGGTCAATATAGACGCGGTAGCCCCGCTCGTCGACCGCTCGCCGAACCGTGGCGAACGACGGCTCGGCTTCCGCGACGCGCTCGGCCAGGCGCCGTGCCAGCTCGGCCGCCTCGTCGTACGAGACCGCGCCGCCCGTCGGCACATGGAGGTGCAGCCCCCGGGAGCCGCTCGTCTTCACCGCGGCCGTGAGCCCCAGCGCCTCGATCCGCTCGCGCAGCGCCCGCGCGATGCGCACCACCTTGCGAAACCCGGCGCCGGGGCTCGGGTCCAGATCCAGCACGATCCAGTCGGGCCGGTTCGGCGCCGCGATCCGGGAGTGCCACGCGTGGATCTCGATGGCATCCATCTGCGCGGCGAAGAACAGCGTCGCCCGTGCGCCGATGTAGCGCTCGACCCGCTCGCCCGCTGCCGTGGGCGCCCGCGCCGTCCGCACGTCATCCGGCACCGGCTGCGTCACGCGCTGCTGCACCACCGGCGACGAGTCGATCCCGCCAGGGTACCGCTTGAGCATCAGCGGCCGGTCCCCGATGTAGCGGAGCATGACGTCGGCGACGCGGACGTAGTAGCGGACGAGGTCGCCCTTCGTCAGCCGCGCCCGCGGCCAGACCACGCGATCGAGGCTCGTGAACCGCAGCCCCTCGATCTCGACCGGCTCGCGGTCCCGCTCCGCCCGCTCGAGCGCCTCGATCAGCGATGGCGTGTCCATGGGGGGGCCGGCGGTGCAAGTTCGGCGCCGGGAACTGCCGGGAACGGGAGCGGGAGCGGGAACGTTTACGTTTACGGGAGGTGCGGGGCGCGCTCGGGGACGGCAGGGGGCGGCGCCGCTTGGAGCGGGGCGCCCGAAGGAGGCCTCCGTTTCCACGTTGATGTTGACGGGATCGAACGGCGAGGGGGCGCCGCGGACACATTGCGCACGCGCTCGCGCACGCGTACGTGCACGGAACGGGGAGCGGGGGGCGGCCGGGGGGCGGCGGGGCCCGTGGTACGGAACCTGAACCGTCGTGACGGGGGGCGCCGGCGGTGCGGGGTGCAGCTCCGCGCGCGGGGCGCCGCGAACGGCACGCCGAACGGTGAGGGCACCATGGGCGGGAAACGACCCGACCAGTACCGGCTCGATTACGACGAGGCCGGCGCCACCGACTACAAGTTCTACCCGGATGAGCCGGCCGAGGGCGACGAGGAGGCGCAGCTCTACGGGCGTGTGATGAAGGGACGCGTCCGCGCCCAGCAGCCGATCCCTCCGAGCGCGCCATCGCCGGAGGTCGAGCGGGAACGCGAGGAGGAGGACGTGCGGCAGGCGCACGTCCACGAGCGGGAGGAGCGGCTGCGCCAACGCAGGGGGGCACGGCGGTCGCGGAACGGCGAGGCCGACTGATCGTTCTTCGCCGCCGGCGCAGGGGTCGTCCGGCGGCGAATCCCCCGGTCGCGCGATCGCCCCGGCGGCCCGGGTCCCCACGGTGGCCGCCGGTGCAACGAACCGCGCCGTGCTCCGCTCCCGGGGTCGCCGCGGGGACGCGGCTCCTCAGCGGTGCTCCGTCACCCCGACCTGACGGCAGTACGCGAGGACGGGACAGGTCGAGCAGTGCGGCCGCCGGCCGGTGCAGATGTGCTTGCCGAACGGCACCAGCAGGCGGTTGATCTCGATCCAGTAGCGCCGGGGGAGCCGCGCTTCGAGCGCCGCCGTCGTCTGCTCCGGCGTCCGCGTTTCGACATACCCCCAGCGGTTCGTGACGCGGTGCACGTGGACGTCGGCGCCCACACGCGGAATCCCGCACGCAATGCCGAGCACCAGGTTCGCGCACTTGGGTCCCACGCCCTCGAAGGAACGCAGCGTCTCCCCATCGCACGGCAGCCGTCCGCCGTGCTCCGCCTCGATGCGGCGCGCGATCGCGCGGATCTGCCGCACCTTCCGCTCGTGGAACCGCGACGCGCCGATCAGCTCCGCCAGCTCCGCGGGCGCCAGCGCGGCGACCGCCGCAGGCGTCCGCGCTCGCGCGAACAGCTTCCGCGCCATCGGCAGCATCGTCTCGTCCCGCGTCCGGATCGAGAGGATGCACGCCACGAGCTGCTCGAACGGCGAATCGTACCCCTCGTCCGCCAGCGCGAACAGCGCCGCGGGCGGGAACCGCCGTACCGCCTGCCGGATACGCCGCATCACGGCGTCGATGTCGAACCGGCGCTTTCTCATTCGACCCCCTCCACGCCTCTCGATGCACGCGCGGTGCCCCGTCCGGGTCCGGGTCAGCCGCGCCAAGCGGTTGCAGCACCGGAATTTGACGATTTTACGAGCGTGTCCCGGAGCCCCCGGCCCGCTGCGGGGTACAATGTCTGCCTGCGCAAACGTGGGCCTTGACCACAAGATCTCGGGGCAGTATCATGGTGGCCCTACCATATATTGGGCGGCAGCCGGGGTAGGGCCTGCGGGCGCCGATGGAGCGGTAACGCTCGGGACGGCACCTCGATACACGCATTTTTTTGCTGTTTTCTCCATAGAATCCCGTACCACTCCCGAGGAGAGAGATGAACCGCAAGAGCATCCCGGCGGCCGATCGCGGCCTGTTCGAGGCTTCCGGTGCGGCCGCGCTGCCGGACGACCTGCCTCCCGCCCAGCTTTCCGAGAACGCGCGCATCGTGCTCGCGCGCCGGTACTTGAAGAAGGATCAGGGCGGCCAGCCGCTGGAGGAGCCGGAGGAGATGTTCTGGCGGGTGGCGCGGGTCATCGCGGAGCAGGATGCGCGCTACGGCGCGAGCGAGGGTGCGGTGGATGCGCTGGCGCGGGAGTTCTACCGTTTGATGACGCAGCGGCTGTTCGAGCCGAACTCGCCCACGCTGATGAACGCGGGGCGGCCGCTGGGCCAGCTCTCGGCGTGTTTCGTCCTGCCGGTCGAGGACGTGCTCTCGAACGGGAAGAACGGGATCTACGACACGCTGCGCGCGATGGCGCTGGTCCACCAGTCGGGCGGGGGTACGGGCTTCGCGTTCAGCCGGCTACGCCCGGAAGGGGACTTCGTGCGGTCGACCTCGGGCGTGGCGAGCGGGCCGGTGTCGTTCATGCGGCTCTACGACGCCTCGACGGAGGTGGTCAAGCAGGGCGGCACGCGCCGCGGCGCGAACATGGGGATCCTGCGCGTCGACCACCCGGACATCCGGGCGTTCATCACCTGCAAGAGCGACGTCACGCAGATCACGAACTTCAACATCTCCGTGGCCGTGACGGACGCGTTCATGGAAGCGGTCAAGCGGGGCGAGACGTATCCGCTGGTGAACCCGCGCAACGGCGAGGTGGTGGGGCACGAGGACGCGCGGGAGATCTTCGACCTGATCGTCGCGGGTGCGTGGGCGACGGGCGAGC
Source organism: Longimicrobiales bacterium (assembly GCA_036381495.1). Taxonomy (GTDB): domain Bacteria; phylum Gemmatimonadota; class Gemmatimonadetes; order Longimicrobiales; family RSA9; genus DASVCS01. The sequence continues at coordinate 48,124 of DASVCS010000034.1, read as the reverse complement.
CGGGCGTCTTCTTCATCGACCGGGCGAACTACTACAACCCGGTCCCGAAGTTGGGGAGCTACGAGGCGACGAATCCCTGCGGCGAGCAGCCGCTGCTGTCGTACGACGTCTGCAACCTCGGCTCGGTGAACGTGGGCGCCTTCGTGCTGGCGGATGCGCCCGCGGACGCGCCGCCGGAGGATCGGATCGACTGGGACGGGCTGCGCCAGGTGGTGCACCTCTCGACGCACTTCCTGGACAACGTGATCGATGCGAACCAGTACCCGCTCCCGGAGATCGAGGCGCTGGCGCACCGGATCCGGCGGATCGGGCTGGGGATCATGGGCTGGGCCGATCTGCTCGTGCGCGTGGGCGTGCCGTACAACAGCGACGAGGGCGTGGCGCTGGGGCGCCGGCTGATGGCCTTCGTCGATGAGGAGAGCAAGGTCGCCTCGGAGAAGCTGGCCGAAACGCGGGGCACCTTCCCCGCGTGGGAGGAGAGCATCTGGGGGCCGGACGAGACGTGCGCGCGTAACGCCGCGGGCGAGCGGATCCGGCCGATGCGGCGGCTGCGCAACTGCAACACGACGACGGTCGCGCCGACGGGGACGATCTCGATCATCGCGGGGTGTTCGGGCGGGATCGAGCCGCTCTTCGCCGTCGCGTTCATGCGCAACCAGGCGGGCGTGCTGATGCCGGACGTGAACGAGGACTTCGTCCGGGTCGCGAAGGCACAGGGCTGGTACTCGGAGGCGCTGATGAAGCGGATCGCCGAGGAGGGCCACATCCACTTCGACGAGGTCCCGGCGGAGGTGCAGCGTGTCTACGTCACGGCGCACGACGTGACGCCGGAGTGGCACATCCGCATGCAGGCGGCCTACCAGGAGCACGTCGACTCGGCGATCTCGAAGACCTGCAACTTCGCGAACGACGCGACACCGGAATACGTGCGCGAGATCTACATCCAGGCCTTCGAGCTGGGGTGCAAGGGCGTGACGGTCTACCGGGACGGCTGCCGGCCGATGCAGGTGCTCTCGACGGGGAAGACGGCGAAGGAGGTGAGCGGCGCGCCGCCGCAGGCCACGGAGACGGCGCTGGCCGATGCGCGCGAGAAGATCCACCGTCTCGAGCACGAGAAGGAGGAGCTCGAGCGTCAGCTCGCCGAGATGGAGGAGCGTTTCCAGCGGCGGCGGCACAAGCGGACGCGGCCGCAGGCGCTCACCGGCAAGACGCTGCGGATGCAGAGCCCGTTGGGCGACCTGTACGTCACGATCAACCAGGACGAGCAGAACCGTCCGTTCGAGGTGTTCGCGACGCTGGGCAAGGCGGGCGGCGCGGCGATGGCGGACGTCGAGGCGATCGGCCGGCTGATCTCGCTGGCGCTCCGCAGCGGGATCCCGATCTCGGAGGTGCATCAGCAGCTCCGCGGCATCTCGTGCGACCGCGCGGTCGGTGTCGGGCCGAACAAGGTGCTCTCGGTTCCGGACGCCATTGCCCAGGCGATCGCCCAGTACGAGCGCGAACGCGCCGGGATCCAGCAGGAGTTGCCGATCTCGTCCTCCGCCGCACACGTGCACTCCGCGGCGCAGGCGCAGACCCAGCTCAAGCTCGGCAGCTACGACCCGGGCGAGACGTTCATCGGCACCTGCCCCGAGTGCGCCTCCGAGCTGCGCTTCATGGAGGGGTGCATGAAGTGCTTCTCGTGCGGGTACAGCGAGTGCGGGTGAGGGGGGACGGGTCTGTGGGCAGACCACGAATCCCGCTACAGGATCTATAGAGCGGTTGTCGCGTCACTTCGGAGTCGTACACGGGCGCGAACCGAGCGCAGCGAGCGGCCGCGCGGCTCGGAACCCGCGGCCGAACCGCTCGAGTCCCGTCACACAACGACCGTTACGCGGCGGCCTCTTCAGTGCTGAAGAGGCCGCCCGTCGGCTCCCCGCGCCCTACCGGTTCGCGCCGCCACCGGCGCGATGGTCGGTCAGGGGACCAGATCGCGCACCAGTTCCTGGAATGCCGCGAAGCCATCCGTCGCGGGCGCGTAGGCGGGCGAACTCTCGACCATGCGCACCGCGACGAGGCACTTTTCGGGGTAGATGATGAGGTACTGCCCCAGGTAGCCCTCGGCGCGGTACCCGACGATCCTGCCGTAATCCGGGCGCATGAAGATCGGACCGTGACCGGCGAGCGTGCCGTTCACGGTGACGCGCCAGTCCGGGCCGAATGCGGAGGCGAGCGCCGCGGCGACGCTCTCGCGCGAGTCGTAGCGCCCCTGGATCGCCTCGATCCTCGTCACGAACGCGGAATCGATGCCCGCCTCGCGCAGCGCGGCGATGCTCTCCGCATCGATCGTGTAGGTCGTGTGCTCCGGGATCAGCCACCAGAGCAGGCCGCAGACGGGATTGAGCGCCGAGCCCGGACGCAGGCTCTCGTCAAACCACCGCTCGGCGATGAGTTGCTCGCCCTTCCACCGCCCGCGGTCGAGGACGAGCTGCCCGATCCGCGCAAGGTCCTCCGGGTGGATCTGGAGCCCGGCCATGCCGTGGGGATTCCCGCCCGGTCGAGCGACCAGCCGAAGTCCGTGATCCCCAGCTTCGCGAAGAGGTCGTCGCGCAGGAACAGGTCCATGCGCTTGCCCGACGCCTTCTCGACGATCCCGGCCAGCAGGTTCACCGCCTTGTTGTTGTAGAAGAACTCGGTGCCCGGCTCGCTCGTGATCTCGGCGTCCAGCGCGAGCCGGACGAAATCGGGGCTCGCGTAGATCTCCTCCGTCGTCCGGTCCGCCTGCATCCCCGAGGTGTGGTTGAGCAGGTGCCGGATGGTGATCTTCGCCTTGCGACCGTGGTTCCACTCCGGGTAGAACGTGTGGACCGGCACGTCGATCGAGGCGATGGCGCCGGTCGTGACCAGGCGCCCGATCGCCAGGTTCACGATCGACTTCGTCGCCGACATCGCCTCGATCTTCCGGCGCTCGCCCCCGGCGTACCACGCGCCGACCAGTTCGCCATCGTGGAGGATGACGACGGCATCCGAGTGCGCCTCCGCCGCCGCGCGGATCAGCCGATCGAGCGCCCGCGCATCGACGCGCGCCGCGCCGGGGCCATGCGCCGCCTCGACCAGCGGCCGGTTCCGTGCCGCGTCGATCGCCCGACGCACCTCCGCCGCCAGCCGCTCCGCCGTCGGCGTGCCGGGCCGGGCGAAGACGCCGGGAAACGAGCCCGACCCATCTCGCACGGCACCGGCGATGCTGTCCCCGGAGACCACGCCCCGGAAGACGAACCCCGGCCGGAAGACCAGCACCACCGAATCCCCCGCCACGGTCACGTCCGGCAACGGCATCTTCGACACACCCTCGCTCGGGATCGAGAACGTGCCCGCCCACCCCTGCGCCGAGTGGCGAAGCGAGACCGAGAGCGCGAGGGGGTACGCATCCAGCGCGATCGCCCCCTCCCACGTCCCGCTCACCGGCTCATCCGCGGTTTGGCGCGCCACCGCGGCCGGAGGCCCGGCGACGGCCGCCGCGGCCAGCACCGCGCCGACGAAGAGGAGATGCCGGCGCCGCCCCGCGCCCCGGCCGCTCCGGATCCCACCGCGCGCCGCGCGGACGCGGCATTGCGGCCTTGACATCGCAACGGGGGTGTATGTCGCATCATGAATTGTCCTTTCTCCGGATGGCCCCGGACCCGCGGGCCTTTCGCCAACCCGCTCCGGCAGATCGAGGCCCGCGCGTCGTACGCCCGGATGGGATGCTCGGTTTCGCGCGTCGGCACCCCAGTCACACGACGCGCTGTACGATGCCGACGCTCCACGATGCGTTGCCCGTGCGGCCGCGCGGGCAACGCTTCGCCCCATCCGACGAGCGACTCGTGCACGAGCGTGTGCTCGAGCGGCCGTTCCATGGTCGGGATCCGCGACGAGCGGGTGGACCACTCGCACCTGTTGCGCTCCGGCGCTCGAGGTGGTAGACTGGTTGAGAATGAGTTTCATTCGACAGGAGGCACGGTCCGTTCATGATCACGGCACAGGACACCACAACGGCGGGGCTTGCCGCCGATGAGGCGATGGCGGGGCGGGGCAGGGGAGCGGCGGATGCGGTTCGCGGGGAGCTGCGATTGGGGGAGGTCCCGTTGCGGCGGGTGGTCGAGTTGACGCGGATCGACCTGCCGACGGAGGAGATGGTCCCGTTGTTGGAGCGCGGCATCGTGCCGGGTTGCCAGTTGTGTCCGGTGCGGCGGTCGCCGACGGGCGACCCGATCCTGCTGGTGGATGGTACGCTCATCGCCATGCGGCGTGAGATGGCGGGGTGTCTGTGCGTGCGGGAAGCGGGGCAGGCATCGAACTGAACGGGAGGGCCGGCCGTCGGCGGGTGGTTGCGGCCGGGGACGACTGATGCACGACTGCGAAGCGCCGGCGGGCGGGCTGGCGGTCCGGTCGGCGGCGGGAGCGGCGGCGGAGAGGACGCCGCTGGTCGCGCTGGTCGGTCCGCCGAACTCGGGCAAGTCGACGCTCTTCAACAAGCTGACGGGACTTCGGCAGAAGGTTGCCAACTATCCGGGCGTCACGGTAGAGAAGCGTCTGGGGCAGGTGCGGCTGCCGGATCAGCGGGAGGTCACGGTGGTGGACCTTCCCGGGGTGTACGGCCTGTCGGCGAGGACGCTCGACGAAAAGGTGACGCGGGACGTGCTGGACGGCCGCATCGATGGGTTGCCGGCGCCGGATGCGGTGGTCCTGATCGTCGATTGCACACGTCTCGAGCCGCAGTTGATGCTGGTCGAGCCGGTCCTCGACCGCGGGCTTCCGACGCTGCTCGTGCTGAACATGTGGGACGAGCTCGAGCAGCGCGGCGGCGCGATCGACGAGGTCGCGCTCGCGGATCGCCTCGGCATCGAGGTGGTGCGCGCGAACGCGCGGGCCGGCGTCGGGGTGGACCGGATCCGTCGGTTCCTCGCCGGTGTCGAGACCGGCGTGCGGGCGCCCGGCGGGAGCGTGGCGGGCGCTCCGGCGGTCGATGGCGGCGCCATCCATGGCGCCGTGGCCGCCGGGACGGCGAGGGATGGGGCAGCGGTGAACGGGACCGTGCCGGCCGGGCACGCGGTCGGTGGAGTTCCGGCGGGCGCGGGCGCGCCGGCCGGGGCCGCCATGGATGCGGCAAACGCGGGCGCGGGCGGCGGGCGCGCAGTCGATGGGCACGCGTCCAACGGTCGGGCTGCAGGCGCGCCCCGGCAGCGCATCGATCTCCCCGTCCTGGACGCCTACGTCACGCGGCGCGGCCGCATCCGGCACGTCGGGCGGCAGGCCGGATTCACGCCGCCGGCGCCGTCGTGGCTGACGGACCGGCTGGATGCGGTGTTCCTGCACCGGTTCGTGGGTCCGCTGATCTTCGCGGTCGTGGTGGCGCTGGTCTTCCAGGCGATCTTCGCTTGGGCCGCGCCGGTGATGGACGGCGTCGAGTTATTGGTCGCGGGATCGGGCGAGTGGCTCGCGGCGCGGCTGCCCGAGTCGTGGTACCGCTCGCTGCTGATCGACGGCGTGTGGATGGGCGTGGGTTCCGTCGTCGTCTTCCTGCCGCAGATCCTGATCCTCTTTCTCTTTATCGGGATCCTGGAGGACTCGGGGTACATGGCGCGCGCGGCGGTGATCGCGGACCGTCTGATGTACCGGGTCGGGCTCCAGGGGCGGGCGTTCCTGCCGCTGCTGTCGGCCTACGCCTGTGCCGTCCCGGCGATCATGGCGGCGCGCACGGTCGAGGACGAGCGGGACCGGTTGGCCACGATCTTCATCGCGCCGTTCATGACCTGTTCGGCGCGGTTGCCGGTCTACACGCTCCTGATCGCAGCGTTCATCCCCGAGCGTCCACTGATCGGCCCGTTCCTGGGGACGCGTGCCGCGACGCTGCTCGGCCTCTACCTGCTCGGCGCGGTCGCGGCCATCGGGACGGCGTTCCTGTTGAAGCGGACGCTGCTGCGCGGCGCGGGCGCGCCGTTCCTGATGGAACTCCCGCCCTACCGGGTTCCGACGCTGCGATCGCTGGGGCTCCGTCTCTGGGGGCGCAGCCGTGTCTTCCTCCAGCGTGTCGGCAAGATCATCCTGCTCGTGGCGGTGGTCCTGTGGGGGCTCTCGCAGGTGCCGCGGATCGACGGGCAGGCGCCGCCGATCGAGGAGAGCGCGCTGGGGATGATCGGCCACACCATCGAGCCGGCCATCGCGCCGCTCGGCTTCGACTGGCGGATCGGCATCGGCCTCGTCTCCTCGCTCGCCGCCCGCGAGGTCATTGTCGGCACGCTGGGCACGATCTACGGCGTCGAGGATCCCAGCGAGGGCTCGCTCGAGCTCCAGTCCGTCCTTCAGCGGGATCTGAGCTTCGGCGCCGCCATCGGGCTGATGGTCTTCTTCGCGTTCGCACTCCAGTGCATGTCCACGGTGGCCGTGGTGCGGCGCGAGACCGCGAGCTGGAAATGGCCGCTCCTCCAGTGGAGCTACATGCTCGTGCTCGCCGTGGTGGGGGCGTTCATCGCGAACCGGGTCTTCTGAGCGGAAGTGCGTGCGCGTCGCGAGCTCGTGCGCGGCTCGCGACGGCTGGATTCGCGCGCGAACCGCTGCGAAGGAGCGTCGCATGGCGTGGGTCTACCTGGTCATCGCCGGGCTCTTGGAAGTGGCCTGGGCGATCGGCCTGAAGTACACGGACGGGTTCACGCGGCTGGTGCCGAGCCTGTTGACCGGCGGCGCCATCGTCGCCAGCATGGCGCTACTCGGCCTCGCCGCGCGTACGCTCCCGATCGGGACCGCGTATGCCACGTGGACCGGCATCGGCGCCGCCGGCGCCGCGATCCTCGGGATCATCCTCTTCGGCGAATCTCGCGACCCCGCGCGCCTGTTCTTCCTCGGACTCCTCGTCCTCGCGCTCATCGGGTTGAAGCTCACGACACGGACGGCGGGGTGACACGGCGGTGCAGGAGCTGGTCGACCGCTTCCGCCGCGCCCGCCGCGATCCCGACCTCGCCGTGCTCGAAGGGTTCCACCCGCTCAAGCACGCACTCCGCTTCGGTGCCGAGATCCTCGAGGGGGTCGCAGTGGATCCGGAGCGGGTCGAAGCGCTCTCCCGCGCGCTCGCCCCGGATGTGGCGGAACGCGTGCGCGCCGCGCTCGACATCGTCACGCCCGAGGTGTTCGAGCGACTCACGCCGGCGCCGCCGCCGACCGGCGTCATCGCGCTGGCGCGCCGTCCAGCGGTCGCGGTCGGCCGGACACTGGAAGGCGCCGCGCCGGCGCCGGTCGTCTACCTCGAGGACCCGAGCAGCCCCTGGAACATCGGCGCGGCCGTCCGGGTGGCGGCGGCCGCGGGCGCGGCGGCACTGATCACGAGCGGTGCGCAGGACCCCTGGCGCCCGAGCGCGCTGCGCGCCGGCGTCGGACTCCAGTACGCGCTCCCCGTCGCCCGGGTGCATGCGCTGCCCCGCTCGGACCGCCCGCTGCTCGCCCTCGATCCGGAGGGCGAGCCGCTCCGGCCCGCCATGCTCCCGGCCCGTGCCATCCTCGCGTTCGGCTCGGAGCGCCGGGGGCTGAGTCCCGAATTGCTCGCCGCCGCGGACCGCCGGATCCGGATCCCGATGCGCGAAGGCGTCTCGAGTCTCAACCTCGCGACCGCGGTCGCCGCAGTGCTGTACGCCTGGCGGCTACGAGAAGCTTGACTCGCCCACACCGGTGCGGCATCGTGGGACCGCCGCCCCCGGAGCGCCCGCCGCGGCGTGCTCCCGGACCTCCGCCAAGCCGCCGGCCCCCCGCGGGTGTGGCGTCTACCCCCGCAACCGACCCCACGCCTGGAAGGAGCCGCGTCATGGAGCCCATGGCAAGACAGCCGATCGTCGTGGCGGATCTCCTGGATGCTGCGCAGCCCCCTCGGGACCTGCCGGTCGACCCGCGCCGCCCCGCGCGGACGCGATCAAACGTGTGCGGGACGGCGACCACTTTCTCACGCTCACGTTCGGCCGTTCGGGTGCGACCGGGAGGCGCCTCACGCCGCACGGCGGCGATGGCCCCGCTCCATGCCGCGGCGAGCGCCCTGCTGGCGCTCGGCGCGTGGACCGGGTGCGCGGGTCGCTCCGCGGTGGCGACCGTGGGTCCACCGGCGCACGCGACGTTCAATGAGATCTTCCACGAAGTGGCGCGCATCCCGCTCGAAGAGCCCGACACCGTCAGGATCAGCGGAATCGAGGGCCTCGTCACCTTTCCCGATGCACGGCTCGCCATGATCGACGAGCAGGCGCGCGAGGTGCGGATATACGCGCCGGACGGAGCGCTGCTCCGCGTCCTCGGACATCGTGGATCCGGCGCGGCCGAATTCGAATCGCCGGCCGATCTCGCCGTTGCCCCCGACGGGCGGCTCTACGTGGTCGACGCGGGGAGGGATCGGGTGTTCCGTTGGGATGAGGAGCTGGCCTTCGATACGGTCTTCGCCATCCGGGCGGCCATCGAGATCGATCCGCTCGGGGGCCGCCTCGCCGTTGGCCTCTCCGATCAGGCACCCGCCGGTGATGAGTACGTCGTCTACAGCGCGGACGGCGAGCGCGTGCTCGGCTTCCATCCGACGAGCCCGCTGGAACGCACTCCCTACTGGTCCGCCATGTTCCGGAACCATCTGGCGGTCGGCCGCGAAGCGCTGTTCGTGGCCAACAGCATGACGTACCCGATCTACCGCTACACGCTCGAAGGGGAAGCGGTCGACAGCCTCGGGGCGCCGCCGCCGTCCTACACCGCCCCGTCGCGACCGGAGCTGGGCCAGTTCACGGCACCGGGTTCGGCGATGACCTACATGGCGTGGCGACACTCGTTCACGACCGTGCACAGGATCGCGCTCTACCGCGATTCGCTGCTCCTGGTCGAGCACCGGTGGCTGGACCCCGAGGAAGTCTTCCAGGACAAGGTCAAGTGGTATCGCCTCGACATCTACGATGTCCACGGCGGGGGCGCACGGAAGCTCTACGAGGACATCCCGTTGCCGGGCCTGCTGTTGCATGCGGACTCGGCGGTCTACGTCCTCCTGGACAAGAGACACTTCCACTGGACCATCGGGCGCTATCGGTTCGCGGCGGCCGAACGTCCGCATTCCTAGCATTCGAGTAGAGCCGCCGCAGCTCCCTCGATGAAAGATCCAGCCCCGCCCACGCATTCACCGGACGAGTAACCCTCGCACGACCCATGAGCGGGCGCATGCACGAACAGGCACGGAACGCACTCGATGACGCGGAGCTGGTTCGACGCGCACGCGCCGGCTCGGTGGATGCGCTCGCCGAGCTGTACGCCCGCCACGCGGACGCGGTCTACGATGCCGCGCTCCGGCTCCTCGCCGCGCCCGCGGATGCGGAGGACGTCCTCCAGGACGTCTTCGTCGGGCTCGTGGACGCGCTCGAGAAGTACGAAGAGCGGGGCGCGTTCGGCGCGTGGATTCGCCGCGTCGCGGTCCGGCGTGCGCTCATGGGGTTGCGGCGGGAGCGCCGGCGCGTGGACGCGCCGACGGCCGTGTTGAAGACGCCGGTGCCGGACCCGACGCGGCGGATCACCGCGCGCGAGGCCGTGGCGGCGCTCCCGGATTCGCTCCGCGTCGTCTTCGTGCTCAAGGAGGTCGAGGGCTACTCGCACGCCGAGATCGGCGCGCAGCTCGGAATCACGCCGCGGGCATCGGCGCTCCGGCTGCACCGCGCCTGGAAGGTCCTGAGAAACCGTGTGGGGATGCCATGATCGGACACCCGTCGTTCCACCGGCTCCGCGCGTTCGCGCGGGGTGAATCGACTGGCCGCGCGCACGCCGCCGTCGCGAAGCACCTGGAGGGGTGCGCCCGATGCCGGACTCGCGTGCGATCCATCCGCGACATCGTGGACTCCGTCCGCGCACCCGCCGCCCGTGCCCCCATCGGATTCGACGCCATCGCCGCGCGCGCCGCCGCGGGCGAGCGGGTGCTGTTGCCCGTCGAGGAGCCGCGCGTGACAGCGCCCAGGCACCGGCGCGGGCTCATTGCCGCGGCCGCGGTCGCCGTGCTCATCGCGGGTGTCGTCGTCATCGACGTGCCGGAGGCCGGCGCGGAGAAGAGCGAGCTCTGGATCACGCCGGAGGCGCCGAGGGCCGGCGCCACCCTCTCGCTCCGCTACCGCGCGACGACCCGGCTCGACGACGAGGCGCGGCTCGTCGTACGGGCTCGATACTACACCGCCGACCGCGGGGGTCCACCGCAGACCGTCGCGATCGGTGAGCTGCTTCGCACCGACGGCGCCTGGTTCGAGGGCAGCGCGAAACTCCCGGACTCCGCGGTCTACGCAGTGCTCGCCATCGAGGATCCAGACGCCGACTTCGTCGACACCAACGCCGAGCGCTGGCAGGTCCTCGTCCACGGCGACGACGGCCGTCCACTCTTCGACGCACTGTTCGCCCGCATGGGCGACGTCCGCATGCGAAACACCCGCCTGGCCGACGAGATCACACGATCCATGGTCGCGCTGTACCCCGAGCGGCCCGGGGCCTGGTACTTCCGCTACGGAGAGGCGACGCTCGACATCCCGCGCGATGCCGTCGATTCCGTGCGCGCCGAGTTTCGTCCGCAGCTCGAGCGCCTGGCGGGCGCGGCACGGATGGCGGCCGTCGGGCCCGACCATCTGTGGTACCTGATCATGTTCGCTCGCGCCATGGGCGAGCGGGAGATCGCGGACCACTGGCGCGATGAGCTCATGGAGCGCTACCCCACGGAGCGACCGGCACTCCAGCAGGCGGTGTTCCGCGCAGCCGAGAGTCATTCGGGCGACCTCGACGGCTATCTCGCCACACTCGATTCGATCTGGCGCAGCGCGCCCGATGAGGCGATCCAGGCGGCGGCCAGTGGCTGGCAGGCGGCCCAGCGCCTCGGCCGGCCGGAGCTCTTGCTCCGGTGGAGCGAGCGCATCGAGGCGTTCAGGCCCGCATGGGCGCCGCACAACGGCCTTCTGCTCGTCCGGTACCCCGAGACCCGGGCGGAAGGGATGGACCGGCTCCGGAAGGGGATCGCCGCACTGGATGCGCCGGGGGACGACCGGCCGCTGGGGTCCAGCGCCGCCGAGTATGAAGCCACGCGCCGCCGCACCGCCGGCCTCTACCTGGCCGCGCTCGGCCGGGCGCTCCTGGAGGCCGGCCGGCCGCGGGCCGCGCTCGACACGCTCGACCGCGCACTCGAGACCGGCTGGAACCCCGAGCTCTTCCGCGCCGTGGCCGATGCGCGCCTCGCGCTCGGCGACACGGCGGGCGCGCTACGCGCGTTCGCCCGATTCGTCGCCGATCCGACGACGTCGGCTGCGTTCGCCGACTCGCTGCGCGCGCGCCTCGGCGCCGCCGCGGCGCTCGACGGCGCCGATTGGCAGGCCGCCGTCGCCGCCGCACGCGACGAGCTGCGCCGCGAACTGCTCGGCGCCTCGCTCAACCGCGCGCCGCTCCGCTCACGGCTTCGCCTCCAGGAGCCGGCGGGCGCCGCGCACGAGGTCCGGCTCGATGAGGGCCAGATCACCGTCGTCGCCTTCTGGTCCCGCTACTGCCCGCCCTCGTTCCGGCAGCTCGACGAACTCGACGACATCGCCGACCGGCTCACGCGCCACGGCGTCCGCTTCATCGGCATCACCGACGAGGAGGACGCCGCCGCCGTCGCCGCGCTCTTCGAACGCGAGGGCCTCTCCTTCCCGACCTACCTGGACCCCGAGCGCGACGCGCGCAACGCGTTCGACAACCGCTCGACGCCGTCCTACGCCGTGCTCGACACGAACGGCCGCATCCGCTTCACCGGCCACACCGCCGCGGATATCGTGCGCCAGGTCGCGGTGCTGGGCGGGCCGTGGGGAGGTTTGCCCCAGCCCTAGCCCCAGCCCTAGCCCTAGCCGTATCACCGCCTACGGCGCCGCCAGCGACCGCTCGGTCCGCGCATCGAAGAAGTGCAGCTTGCCGAGATCGAAGGCCAGCTCGACGGGCGCGCCGGGACCGGGCACCGGCTGCGGCGGGACCCGCGCCGTGAGCCGGTGCTCGAGCGCGCGTACGTGCAGGAAGATCTCGTTGCCCATCGGCTCGACCACCTCGACGGCCGCCTGGATCCGACCCGCGGGACCCGTGATGTAGCGCGTCCCCGCCACATGGATGTCTTCCGGACGAATGCCGAGGACCACCTCCGCGCCCGCGCGGTCCGCCAGCCGGTCCCACGGCGGCGGGAGCGAAAGCGCGAAGGCATCGCCCTGCGCGCGGAAACGGAGCCCGCCGTCCGCGACGATCCGGCCCGGTACCAGGTTCATTGCCGGGCTGCCGATGAACCCCGCCACGAACAGGTTCGCGGGACGCTCGTACAGCGCGAGCGGCGCGTCGATCTGCTGGATCGATCCGCGGTTCAGCACGACGATCCGCTCGCCCATGGTCATGGCCTCGACCTGGTCGTGGGTGACGTAGATCATGGTCGCACCGAGCCGGCGGTGTAGCCGCGAGAGTTCCGTCCGCATCTGGACGCGCAACCGTGCATCCAGGTTCGAGAGCGGCTCATCGAAGAGGAACACACTCGGCTCGCGCACGATCGCCCGTCCGAGCGCCACGCGCTGGCGCTGTCCGCCCGAGAGCTGCCGCGGCTTGCGGTCGAGGATCCCCTCGATCCCCAGCGTCGCGGCGGCACCACGCACGCGGCGGTCGATTTCGGCCTTCGGAAGCTTGCGCAACTTCAGCGCGAAGGCCAGGTTGTCATAGACCGGCATGTGCGGGTAGAGCGCGTAGTTCTGAAAGACCATGGCGACGTCCCGGTCCCGCGGGGGGACGTCGTTGACGAGCCGGTCGCCGATGTAGAGTCGGCCCTCCGTGACCGACTCGAGCCCGGCGATCATCCGGAGGACGGTGCTCTTGCCGCACCCGGACGGACCGACCAGTACGACGAACTCGCCATCCCGCACTTCGAAGCTCGCATGGTGGACCGCGACGTGTGCGGCGCCATCCTCGTAGACCTTGCGGACGTTTTCCAGCGCTACGCGTGCCATGGCCTCCGCCTGTAACGTTCAGATCGAACCCGTACCACGACATCGATGATCGACGTCTTCCGTTTTCCCGATGACTTCCTGTGGGGCGCCGCCACCTCGGCGTACCAGATCGAGGGCTCGCCGCTCGCCGACGGTGCCGGGCCGAGCATCTGGCACCGGTTCACGCACACGCCCGGCCTGGTTCACGGCGGCGATACGGGCGACATCGCCTGCGACCACTATCGCCGCTACGAAGACGACGTGCGGCTCATGCGCGAGCTGGGCCTCAACGCCTACCGCTTCAGCATTTCGTGGAGCCGCATCCTCCCGGAAGGGAAGGGGCGCGTCAATCCGAAGGGGCTGGACTTCTACGAGCGGCTCGTCGATGCCCTGCTCGAGCACGAGATCCAGCCCCTCGTCACGCTCTACCACTGGGATCTCCCCGCGGCGCTCGATGACGTGGGCGGCTGGCTCAATCGCGACATCGCCGGCTGGTTTACGGAGTACGCGCGCATCGTGTTCCGCGCGCTCGATGACCGCGTCACGCTCTGGACCACGCTGAACGAGCCGTGGGTCGTCACCGACGGCGGCTACCTGCACGGCGCGCTCGCGCCCGGGCACCGCAGCTTGTTCGAGGCGCCGATCGCTTCGCACAACCTGCTGCGCGCGCACGCCGCTGCCGTCCAGGCGTATCGCGCCGACGGGCGGCACCGGATCGGGCTCGTCGTCAACCTCGAGCCGAAGTACCCGGCATCGCCGAGCCCGGAGGACTGCGCCGCGACCGCCCGCGCCGATGCCTACATGAACCGGCAGTATCTCGATCCCGTGTTCCTCGGCGCCTATCCCGATGAACTGCGCGAGATCTTCGGTCCGGCATGGCCCGAGTTCCCCGACGCGGATCTGCGGCAGATCCGCCAGCCCATCGACTTCCTCGGCATCAACTACTACACGCGCGCCGTGACGCGACACGATCCCGCCGCGCTGCCGGTCCGCGCCGCCACCGTGCGCCAGCCGCGCCACGCGTACACCGAGACCGGATGGGAGGTCTACCCGCAGGGGCTGACCGACACGCTGCTCCAGGTCAAGGAGCGCTACGGCGACGTCCCGCTCTACATCACCGAGAACGGCGCCGCCTTCTACGACCCGCCGAGCACGAACGGCCACCTGGACGACCCGCTCCGCGTGGACTACTACCGCGAACACCTGCGCGCCGCCGCCCGCGCCATGCAGCAGGGCGTGGATCTGCGCGGCTACTTCGCCTGGTCGCTCCTCGACAACTTCGAGTGGAGCCTCGGCTATTCGAAGCGCTTCGGCATCGTCCACGTCGACTACGAGACGCAGCGGCGCACGCCCAAAGCCAGCGCCCGCTTCTACCGCGAGGTGATCCGCAGCGCGGGCGGCGTCCTGGCCGACGGCGCGTGAGCCGGCGCGCCGCCGTAGGCGCCGGCCGCGAGCCGCGGGCCGCCCGAGGCGCGGGCAGTTCATCTCGCGCAGTGACACGGAGCGCGCCGAGGCTCTACGGGCGGGGCGCCCCAGTGCCGCGCTGAGGCTGGACCCACGCCACCTCGACCTGGCCCTCCAGGAACGCGTTCGTGCGCGGTTTCGTCGATATGACCTTCGCGCGGACGTACAGCTCGTCGCCCCGCAACCGGTAGCTGGCCGTGGTACCCGCCACCTCGGCCAGCACCACGCCGACGTCCCCGGCGGCCCCGGTTTCGCCAGCGGCGGTCGTGCCATCCGCCGCGAACGCCGACTCCGCGGCCGCCCTCCGGACCGGTACCGCGCCTGCCGCGGGGCGCCGACCCGGGTCATCCGGAGCGCCGGAACCCACGCGCGTGCCGATGAATCGCGTGACGTAGTCGACGCCATCCTCCGCCTCGATCTCGATCGTGAGCCGATCCCCGTCGCGGCGGATGTCCCGCAGCACCACGCCGGTGGTCGCGTAGAAGTCGCCGCGTTCCATGGCCGCGATCAGCGCGGCGGGCGTGAGTTCCGGCGCGCGGACCATGATCCAGCCGCGCCCCGGGTTGCGCTGGTCCGGCGCGAACGCGTGGTAGTCGTGCGCGTCATCCGTGGCCACGCCGTAGAGGACCGGGCCGCCGTGCCTCAGGCGTTCGGTCAGGATGACGTCCCAGAGTCGCTCGGTGCCGGGGTGCTCGTCATCGCCGACGTTGTTCACCAGCGGGTGGCCGTTGTAGACCTCGAAGAAGCGCGCCTCCTCGATCGGGATCAGGTCTTCCGCCGTCAGGCTCCAGATGAAGTTCGGATGGTTCACCTGCACGATCATCGGCCGGCCGGTCCGCTCGCGCTGGGCGATCACCGCACCCAGGTCGTTGCGCAGCACCGCGGCGACGCTCTCGCCGCCGCGCGGCACGATCGGCTCCGCCAGGTTCGTGGCGACCATGTGGATCGCCGTCTTGCCCAGATACTCGGTGATCTCCTCGCCCGGCAGGAGCAGGAACCGGCCGGGCTCGGCGAGCAGCGGCGCGTACTCCTCGTGACGCCGGAGCCGGACCTCGAGCGTGTCGCCGCGCCGCCGCTCCTCGACCCACGCATCGCCGAAACGCGCTTCGTAGCGACGGAACGCCTCCGGGCCGCCCTCGCTCCGCGCGACGTCGATCCACTTCCCGCCCTGCGGCGGCACGTTGTGGTCCGAGATCACCAGGAAATGGTAGCCGTGCCGGCGGTACCAGTCCGCAATCATCTCGGGGTAGCCATCGCCATCGCTCCACAGCGAATGCGTGTGCAGGTTCCCCTTCCACCAGCCGCCGGCCTGCCGCCCGCCACCTTCCGCGCCGCCCCCCGCGGCACCGCAGCCGCCCAGCCCCAGCCAGCCGGCCAGCAACACCGTCACAACCCAAAGACGCATGCCCATAGGTCCTCGAAGGATCTGATTCCCCTTCCCGCCACAGCTCAAGGCTGAGGTCCAAGGACGGGGCGGAGCCCCGCCCGTCCCCTGTCGTGCGCGTGCGCGAGCGGGTGCCCGTGCGCGTCCTCGCCGCCCCGCGATCCTGATCCGGCCCCGATCCCGCGAACGTTCCCGAACCCGTTCTCGTCGGCCGCGCAGAGGCGCCCATCCCGTTCCCGTAAACCTGGAAACCGAGGCTCCCTTCGGGCGCCTCGCCCCCGCAAACGCAAACGTGGAAGCGGGGGGCTTCCTTCGGGTGCCCCGCTCCCGCAAACGTCAACGTTCCCGCTCCCGGCCATTCCCATCCCGTAAACGTAAACGTTCCCGCTCCAGGCGGCGCAGCCGCCGCTCCCGCTCCCGGCCGTTCCCATCCAGCTCCCGGCCGCCTACCCCTTCAATCCCCCCGCCATGACCCCCTGGATGTAGTAGCGCTGGAGGCACAGGAACACGACGAGGACGGGGAGCACGGTGAGCACCGAGCCGGCCATCATCAGCTCCGTGTCCTGCACGTGCTCGCCCGAGAGGTTCGCGAGCGCGACGGGGAGCGTGTACTTCGCGTCGTCGACCAGTACGATCAGCGGCCAGAGGAAGTCGTTCCAGGTGGTGAGGAACGTCCAGATGGCGAGTGTCGCGAGGATCGGGCGGATGACGGGGAGCACGATGGACGCGTAGACGCGGAGTTCGCCTGCGCCGTCGATGCGCGCGGCATCCAGCAGGTCATCGGGGATCGCGAGCGCGTACTGGCGGACCAGAAAAATCCCGAAAATGCTGGCCATGACCGGTGCGATCGCGCCGACGTAGGTGTTGATCAGGCCCATCTCCTTGAGCAGCAGGAAGAGCGGGAGCATGGCGACCTGGACGGGGATGACGAGCCCCGCGATGAGGAGCCGGAAGAGGCGGTCGCGGCCGGGGAACCGCAGCTTCGCGAACGCATACCCTGCCATCGAGTTGATGAGCAGCGAGATGACGGTCGCCGATCCGGCGATGATCGTGCTGTTCAGGAGCGCGCGCCCGAGTTCGAGGCGAGTGAAGAGCGCGCGGTAGTGCTCGAGCGTGGCGCCGTGGGGGAGCAGCGGCGGCGGGAACTGGTTGGCCTGGCCCGCCGGCATGAACGAGGCGGAGACCATCCAGAGCATCGGTGCGAGCGCGATGACGGCGCCGAGCACGAGCGTTGCGTAGAGCAGTGTTTTGAGCGCCGCGGTCCTCATGCTTCCGCCGCCTTCTGGAGCCGGAGCTGCACGAGCGTGGCCGCGAGGATGATCGCGAAGAGGATGAACGCGATCGCCGCGGCGTACCCCATCCGCCACCAGCGGAACCCTTCCTCGTACATCAGCAGCACCACGCTCGTCGTGCTGCGCAGCGGTCCGCCACGCGTCATGACGTACGGCTCGGCGAAGAGCTGGAAGTAGCCGATCATCGTGACGACGGCCACGAAGAGGAGCGTGGGGCGCAGCATCGGCAGCGTGAGGTGCCAGAACCGGCGGACCGCGTTCGCGCCGTCCAGCAGCGCCGCCTCGTACAGCTCCTCGGGGATCCCCTGGAGCCCGGCAATGAAGATCAGCATGTTGTAGCCGAAGTTCTTCCACACCGCGAGGAGGATGATGGCCGGCATCGCCCACGTCGGGTCGGCCAGCCAGTCGATCGGCGCGATGCCGAACCAGCCGAGCGCGTAGTTCAGCCAGCCGTAGCGCGGGTGGTAGAGGTAGCGCCAGACAATGGCGACGGCGACCAGCGTGGTCACGAACGGAGTGAAGTAGACGGTCCGGAAGAAGCCCTTGAACCGTACGAGCTTCGCGTTCAGCAGCAGCGCCGCGCCGAGCGCCGTCGCCACCGACAGCGGACCGCCCACCAGCGCGAAGTAGAGCGTGTTCTTCAACGCCGTCCAGAAGAGCGGGTTGCGCAGCAGCGTCACGTAGTTGCGGAGGCCGATGAAGCGCGCGTTCTCGAGCCGTCCGATGGCGTAGATGTCGAAGTCCGTGAAGCTGAGGAGCAGCGCCGCGACGACGGGGATGAAGAAGAACACGGTGAGCAGCAGCAGCCCCGGCGCGAGGAAGAGCCACGCCGCGTGAACACGGAATCGCCGGGACCGCCGCCCGCGCGGCGGAACTTCGCGGCGCGCGGGTTCCGCCGCCGGCGCGACCGCGGTCCGGACGCCGCCGTCGTTCGTCATGTGCCGCTCCGGAGCAGCCACCGCCGCTTCTCGAGGATCCGGTCGACATCGCGGTCGAGCGCCGCGAGCACCGCCTCCGCGGACGCGACCCCGCGGATCGCGGCTTCCGCGTGTTCGTACACCTTGTTCGCGATCAGCTCCATTTCGGGCACCTGCGGAAGCGGCGCGACGCGTTCGAGCTGTTCGCGGAAGGCGCGTGCGTGCCGGTTGCCGGCCAGCGCCGGATCCTGCCACGCCTCGCGGCGCGCCGGCAGGTCGCCGGTCAGCCGGTAGAAGCGCACCTGCTGCTCGCGGCGCGACAGGTACTCGATCAGCTTCCACGCCTCCGGCTTGTGCGCCGATGCCCGGAAGATGACGAGGCTCGAACCGCCCGCCAGCGAGATCCCCGATGCCGCGCCGGTCGGGCCCGGCAACGGCGCCGTCGCCCACCGGTCCTGGAGCTCGGATGGCAGTCGCCGCCGGAACTCGCCGATGTTCCACGGACCGGTGATCCACATCGCGAAGGTCCCGCGCGCGAACTCCTGGTAGACGTTCGCGACCTGCGTGTTCGCGAGCACCGGCGCCAGACCGTCGCGGTAGAGGCCGAGGTAGAAGTCGAACGCGCGCCGGAACGCGGGCGCCTCGAACGCGCCGTAGCGGCCGCCGTCGCGCAACAGCGGCGAGCCGGCCTGGAGCCCGAGGATCACGGGCTGGGCCCATTCGTCGGTCGGGAGGAAGATCGCGTACTCCCCGGCATCGGCTTGCGCCTGGATCCGCTCCAGCGCCTCCCGCCACCCCGCCCAGCTCGACGGCACCGCGTCGTAGCCGGCCCGCGTCAGGATGTCCTTGCGGTAGAAGATCACGCGCGTGTCCACGTACCAGGGCACGCCGTACGCGATGCCGTCGAGCTGGTTCGTCGCCCAGATCCCGCCGAAGTACGCGTCGGGCTCGACGACCGCCGAGGCCTCGATCCACCGCCCGAGCGGCTCGATCGCCCGGAGCGCCGCGAACTCCGCGATCCAGGTGTTGCCGATCTGCGCCACATCCGGCGTCGCCTCACCCACGTACGCCGTGAGCAGCTTCTCGTGCGCCGCCGTCCACGGGATCTGCTGCACATCCACCCGGATCCCCGGGTTCTCGCGCTCGAAGTCCCGGACCAGCTCCCGCACGCGCGCGCCCTCCTGGCCCAGCGCCCAGAAGTCGAGCACGACGCCGGCACCACGGTCGGCGCCGCACGCGGCCAGCCACACGCTCGCGGCGAGGATCGGGACGCGAAGCGCGGCCGCAACACCCGACGCCCGTGTCAACGGATCCTCACTTCCTGCCGGGCCCCGGCCTCGCGGAACCGGACCGTGAGCACCCGGCGCTCGGCGTCGTAGATGTAGCCCCGGGCCTCGGCCGATGTCGCCTGCGGGAGCGGCGCCCCGTCCAACGTGACCGCGGCCGGCGCGCGCCCCACGGCGTGGACGCGCAGCTCGACGGTCCGATCCCCCGGGTCGTAGCCGTCGTGGCGGAGTTCGCGCAAAATCGTGATCCCCTCCGCGCCCTGTACGGCCTCGAAGCGCGTCACGCGGTACTCGCCGTGCTCGTGGTCGTACGAGACGCCATCATCCTCGTAGAGGTCGAAGCCTTGGGTCCATGGGGCGGGGAAGATGTCCAGGAAGAGGGTCCGGCTCGCGCGCTCGCCCACGTACTGGACGGGTTCCTGCGTGGGCAGGATCCCGCCGGCGGCGAGGAACATCGGCACCCGTTCGAGCGGCGCATCGACCACGACCGCCTGTCCGCCTTCGTAGACCCGCTCCGTGTGCAGATCGAGCCAGCGGCCGGCCGGGAGATAGACCTCCTGCCGGCGCTGTCCCTCGCGGATCACGGGCGCGACCAGCAGGTGCGCGCCCACCAGGAACTGGTGCTGGTACTCGGGGCGATAGACGGCGGGGTCCGCCTGGTAGTGCCAGAAGAGCGGCCGCAGGATCGGGCTCCCCGTCCGGTTCGCCTCGCGGAACAGCGTGTAGAGGTACGGCAACAGCCGGTAGCGCAGCGTGATCGATTCACGCGCGATGTCCTCGACGTACTCGCCGAACGACCACGGCTCCTGCGCCGGCGTGTTCGCCGCCGTGTGCGTGCGAAAGAACGGCGAGAAGACGCCGACCTGGATCCAGCGCGCAAACAGCTCGGGCGCGGGCGAACCCACGAAGCCGCCCACGTCCGTGCCGACGAACGGCACGCCGGAGAGCCCGAGTCCGAGCATCATGCGGATCCCGAGCGCCAGGTGATCCCAGGATGCCACGTTGTCGCCCGTCCACACGGCCGCATAACGCTGCCCGCCCGCGAAGCCCGCGCGCGTCAGGATGAACGGGCGCCGATCCGGGTCCGCGCGACGGAGCCCCCGGTACGTGGCCTGCGCCATCAGGAACCCGTACAGGTTGTGCATCTTCTTCTGGCTCGATTCGAGCCCGCCATCCTCCATCAGGACTTCGAGCGGGAACGCCTTCCCCCAGACTGCGGGCTCGTTCATATCGTTCCAGAAGCCATCGACGCCGAGCGCCGCCATCTCGGCCACGTGGCCGCCCCACCATTCCTGCGTCTCGGGGCGGCTGAAGTCGGGGAAGTACGACTTCCCCGGCCACACCGAGCCGATGTAGACCTCGCCGTCCGGGTAGCGGACGAAGTGGCCGCCATCGAGGCCTTCCCGCGCGATGGCGTAGGCCGAGTCCGCCTTGACGCCCGGATCGATGATCGTCACCACCTTGAACCCCATGCTGTCCAGCGTGGCGAGCAAGTCCGCGGGATCCGGGAAGCGCTCCGGGTCCCAGGTGAAGACGCGGTACCCGTCCATGTAGTGGACATCCAGGTAGATCACGTCCGCGGGGATCCGCTTCTCGCGGAACGTGCGCGCCAGCCGCAACACCTCCGCGGCCGGGTAGTAGCTCCAGCGCGACTGCTGGTAGCCCAGCGCCCACTTCGGCGGCAGCGGCGGCCGCCCGGTCAGCGCCGTGTACGCGGAGACGACGTCGGCGATCCGCGGGCCTTCGATGAAGAAGTAGTCCAGCGCGCCGCCGGCCGCGGCGAACGAGTAGTACCGGTGGTTGCCTGCGCCCAGGTTGAACGTCGTGCGGTGGCTGTTGTTGAGATAGATGCCGTACGCCTTCCCCTCGCGCAGCCCGATGAAGAACGGGATGCTCTGGTAGACGGGATCCGTCTCCGGACCGTAGGCGTAGGTGTCGCTGTTCCACATCACCCACTCCCGCCCGCGCTTGTCGACGTCGCCCGTCTTCTCGCCCAGTCCGAAGAAGCGCTCCTCCGGCCCGATCGTCTTCCAGTTGCGGACCTCGTTGCCATCCCAGCCGATCCCCAGCCCCGGGTCGTCGCGGCTGAGGACCGTCCCGTCGCGGTCGCGCACGGTGAGGCGACACGGCGCCTTGCCGATGACCACCGTGAGCCGCTCCGAGCGGAGCACCAGGCGCTCACCCTCGTCCTCGAAGCGCAGCGCCACCGGCTCGCGCTCGGCGGCCACCAGCGGGTAGGCGAGGAGCGATTCGTCCCGGTCGTCCCGGTCGAGCGTGACCCGGAACATCCCGGGCGTGACAAACCGGATCCGGAGCGCCGCACCGGGCGCGCAGCGCAGCAGCACGCCGGAGTCCGTACGCTCGTAGGACTCGAGGTCGCCGAGGAAGGTGTAGCCGGCGGGGAGCGGCCGGGCTGCGGGCGCGAGGTGCGCGGCGGCCCGCGCGGCTCTCGCCATGGCGGGATGCATCGCCGCGGCCGTGGCGGGATGCACCGTTGCCATGGCAGGATGCGCCGCCGCGGCGATGGGAGGATGCGCTGTTGCCGTGGCGGGATACGCCGCCGTTGCCATAGCAGGATGCGCCGCCGCGGCGGAGACCGCCGCGACCAGCAGCGATCGCAGCATCACGATCCAGGTCGGCACACTCACCCCCGAAAGTCGATCCAGACCAGCGCGACGCCGAGCAGGAGCATGGACACGGACGATTGCAACGGGCCGTGTCGTGCCGTTCGTGTCGTGCCGTCCACCGGACCCGACGCGAGGCGGCTCGGCATCCGAGTGAGTCCGCGTCGGAGCCGGGATTCGCTCACTCGGCCCTCGCGTCGCTTCGCGCGGGGATGTCCCGGACGCACCGGAACCCGACGTGGAACAGCGACGTCTCGGGCGTCGAATGCGACCGCGCGGAGACGCGGTAGCCGTGGCAGTACGACGTGTGACAGAGGAACGAGCCGCCCCGCTGCACCTTCTCGCTCCGCGGTGTGGGCGTGAACGGCCGCCCCCGCTCCGAATACGGCCGGAACCAGTCCGCGGTCCACTCCCACACGTTTCCGCCCAGGTCGGAGAGCCCCAGCTCGTTCGTGCCGAAGGTCCCCACCGGCGACGTGTAGAGGTAGCCGTCCGCGCCCGTGTTGTGGAACGGGAACGTGCCCTGCCACGTGTTCGCCCGGTACCGGCCGTACTCGATGAGTGAATCGCCCCACGCGTACGGCCGGCGCAGATTGCGCGCACCGCGCGCCGCATGCTCCCACTCGACCTCCGTCGGCAATCGCTTCCCCGCCCACCGCGCGTAGGCGACGGCATCGTTCCACGAGACCTGCGTGACCGGATGGTCGTCCGGCGCCGCCGGCGTCCCCGGACCCCGCGGATGCCGCCAGTCCGCACCGTCCACGAGCACCCATCGGTGCGTCTCCGGGTCCAGCACCCCGGCGTTGCCGAAGCGCTCCGCATCCGTCACGTACCCGGTCGCCTCGACGAACTCGCGAAACTGCGCGACCGTGACCGGGTGCACATCCATGAAGAACGGCTCGACCTCCACCGTGAAGACCGGCCGCTCCTCCGGCCGGCCCCACTCCGACCCGATCTGCGTCACCCCGCCCGGCACGTACACCATCCCCTCCGGCACCTCGATCCCCGGCGGGACCTCGATCCCCGGCGGCACAGCGGCGAGCGGTGCCGTCCCGCCGGAGCCGGGCACCACATCCGTGGCCGGTGTTACACCCGAGAACCGCGGCACCACCATGAGCACGGCCGCGACCGCCGACACGGCCGCCCCCACGATGAGCCAGGCGCGCCCCCGCCGCCGCTCCGTGTCCATCCCCGCTCCATCCGCCATTCGGTCCCTCCTTCGAAGCTATCCGCCTGCGCTCCGCTGGCCGTGGCACTGTCCCCACGCGTCCGGACAGCAGTCCCAACCCCGGGCGCCCGCCGCGTGGGCCATCGCCGGGTGCGCCATCAGTGATTCTTCCGCTCGGCCGCCTGCCAGTCGCCGCGCCGGATCGGGACCTTCATCCCGCCGGTCTGTTCGAGCAGGTCGAAGAGCCGGTCGCGCATCGCGCGGACGCGGTCCTGGTAGGCGGGCACATCGATCAGGTTGTGCTGTTCGTGCGGATCCGTCTCGAGGTCGTAGAGTTCGTTGAGGTCCCAGACGCCGTGGTAGAAGATGTACTTGTAGCGGTCGCCGCGCAGCGCGAAGACGGTCGGTGTGTGCGGGAAGGCGTATTCCCAGTAGTACTCGTAGAGCAGTTCGCCGCTCCAATCGACCGGTTCGCCGCGCAGGGCCGCGAGGACCGAGCGACCGTCCATGTCGTCCGGCACCGGGATCCCCGCGAGTTCGAGGATCGTCGGCGCGATGTCGATGTTGCGGACCAGCGCCGTGACCTCCGACCCGGCGGGGATGTAGCCGGGTGCGTAGGCGAGCATCGGGATGCGGATCGACTCTTCGTATGCGTGTCGCTTGTCGATCAGTCCGTGCTCGCCCAGAACGAAGCCGTTGTCACCCATGTAGAGGACGAGCGTGTTCTCGGCGAGCCCGGAGTCGTCGACGTAGTCCAGGATCCGCGAGACGCTCTCGTCGAGCGCGAGCACGGTCTCGGCGTAGCGGCGGTAGAAGGTGTCGAAGTCCATGGCGCCGTGGTACATGTAATCCACGCCGTGCCAGCCGTAGCGCTGTTCGCGCACCCAGTGCGGCTTGCCCCGGTAGTTGGACTCGGTGTTCGCCATGGTCGGCGGGTGCGGCACCACGGCGTTCGCGTAGCGGCCGCGGTGCCGCGGTGCCGGCTCGAACTCCGCGTGCACGGCCTTGTGCGAGAGCATCAGGAAGAAGGGCTGCGAGCCGTCGTCGTGCTCTCGTAGCCACTCGAGCGCGAGGTCGGTGAGGATGTCCGTCGTGTAGCCCTCGAAGCGCTGGCGCCGGCCATCGATGTTCAGCTCGGGATCGTAGTAGACGCCCTGTCCGCGGAAGCTGACCCAGTGGTCGAAGCCCGGGCGCGGCCGGTCGCTCGCCTCACCCATGTGCCACTTCCCGATGAACGCCGTCGCGTAGCCGTGTTCCTGGAGATACGTCGGGAAGAAGACCGTCCCCTCCGGAACCGGCGTCGTGTTGTCCACCACGCCGTGATGGTGCGCGTACTCGCCCGTCAGGATCGAGGCGCGGCTGGGCGAGCACAGCGACGTCGTGACGAAAGCGTTCCGCACGTGCGCGCCCTCCGCCGCCATCCGGTCCAGCCCCGGCGTTTCGAGGAAGTCCGGCGCGCCCTCCATGAAGCCCATGAAGTCGTAGCGGTGGTCATCGCTCAGGATCAGGATCACGTTGCGCGGCGCGCGCTGCCGGGGCGCCGCTCCGACCTCGTGCCGCGCGCGTTGCGTGGGCGCCGCTCCGACCCCGTCCTGCGCCCCCAGCCGGCTCATCGCCGCGAGCAGGACCATCGCGCCGCCCGCGCAGGCGATGCCGATCCCTCTCCGGATCCGGTTTTCCATTCCTCGTCTCACTGTGCTCCTTCCCGGTTGCTCGAACGAACTCGATCACCGCCGGGCCTTGCCGTGCGCGTGCGTCTCCGCACCTCGCTCGCCCGCCACATCCCGATCCCCGCGCCCGATCCCGTCGGCGCCGCCGGCGCCGACGGCGTCCCTACAGCACCACCGCGCGCCCCACCACCTCGAACCGCGCCTGCTGCACGTCCACCGAGTCGCCGCCGACGTAGACCGTGAAGAATCCCGGTTCGATGATGCGGCGCATGTCCGGGCCGTAGAAGGCCAGATCATCGGGGCGCAGCGTGAACGAGATCGTCCGTGTCTCGCCGGGGCGCAGCGTGACCCGTTGGAAGGCGCGCAATTCCTTGACGGGTCGCGTGATGCTCGCCACTTCGTCGCGGAGATAGAGCTGGACGACCTCATCGCCGATCCGGTCGCCGGTGTTCGTGACGTCCACGCGCACGACCAGGGTGTCGCCCGTGCCGATCGTCGCGCGTTCGAGGCGCACGGCGCCGTACGCGAAGTCCGTGTAGCTCAACCCGTAGCCGAACGGGTAGAGCGGGGTGGAGGGGAGGTCCAGGTACTTGGACGTGAACTTCTCCTTCGGATCGGCGGGCCGCCCGGTGTTCTTGTGGTTGTAGTAGATCGGGACCTGTCCGACCGTGCGGGGGAACGTCACCGGCAGCTTGCCGCCGGGGTTGTAGTCGCCGAACACGACGTCGGCCACGGCGTTGCCCATCTCGACGCCGAGGTACCAGGCTTCGAGGATCGCCGGCGCGTTCGCGCCCAGCCACGGGATCGCGAGCGGCCGGCCGTTCATGAGCACGACGACGACGGGGGTGCCCGTGGCGTGCACGGCCTGCGCGAGGCGCAACTGCACGCCGGGGAGCGCCAGCGTCGAGCGGCTGGACGCTTCCGCGCTCATGTCCTCGCGCTCGCCGATGACGAGCAGCACGACGTCGGCGCTGCGCGCCGCGCGGACGGCTTCGGCGAAGCCGGTGGTGTCCTCGCCCTCGACCTCGGCGCCGCGCGCGTACAGCACGGTCGTCCCGGGTCCGACGGCGCGCCGGATCCCATCCAGCACGGTCACGGCATCCTCGGGGCGGCCGGCGGCGGCCCACGAGCCGATCGCCGAGCGGCCGTCATCGGCGAGCGGGCCGATGACGGCGAGCGTGTCGAGGTCCTTCGAGAGCGGAAGCAGATCCGCGTCGTTCTTGAGGAGCACGATCGACTCGCGGGCGAGCTGGCGCGCCGCGGCGCGGTGCTCGGGCGTGAGCGTCAGGGCGCGTTCGCGCGCCGGGTCGCCGTACCGGTAGGGGTCCTCGAAGAGGCCCAAGCGGTACTTCAGCCGCAGCACCCGCCGGACGGCTTCATCCACGACCGCCTCGGGGACGCGGCCGGCGCGGACCGCCGCGGGCAGCTCGTTGAAGTAGATCCCGCTCACCATGTCGACGTCCACGCCGGCCTCGAGCGCGAGCACCCCCGCATCCGCGGGCGTGGCCGCCACGCCGTGTCGCATCAGCTCCATCACGCCCGTGTAGTCGCTGATGACGAGCCCGTCGAAGCCCCACTCGCCCCGCAGCACACCGTCGATGAGCCGGTCGTGCGCATGCATGGGGACGCCGCCGATCTCGTTGAACGCCGCCATGACCGCGGCCGCGCCGGCGTCGACGGCGGCGTGGAACGGCGGGAGATAGACCTCGCGGAGCGTCCGCTCCGAGATGTCGACCGTGTTGTAGTCCCGGCCGCCCTCGGCGCCGCCGTAGGCGACGAAA
This sequence comes from Longimicrobiales bacterium, assembly GCA_036381495.1. GTDB lineage: Bacteria > Gemmatimonadota > Gemmatimonadetes > Longimicrobiales > RSA9 > DASVCS01. Next base: position 21,570 of record DASVCS010000034.1, on the reverse strand, counting down.
TGCTTGGCCGTCGCGGCCATGGTGTTCGGCGCCGAGAGATCCGACCCCTGGAAGCCCCGCACCCTCGCGGCCGCCATCACCGACCCGAGATAGGGGTCCTCGCCCGACCCCTCGACGATCCGCCCCCACCGCGGGTCCCGCGCGATGTCGACCATCGGCGCGAACGTCCAGTGCAGCCCGTGCGCCGTCGCCTCGACCGCCGCGATCCGTGCCGACCGCTCGACCGCCGCCGGATCCCACGACGACGCCTCCGCCAGCGGCACCGGGAAGATCGTGCGGAACCCGTGGATCACGTCGTGCGCGAAGAGGAGCGGGATGCCGAGCCGCGACTCCTCGACGGCGATCCGCTGGAGCCGGCGCGTGGACTCCGCGCCGAACACCCCCAGGAACGAACCCACCTCCCCCCGCCGCACCTGCGCCTCACCACCCTCCGGCGCGCGCGGACCGGTCTCGCTCCACCGCCCGGTGTATTGCGCGAGCTGACCGAGCTTCTCCTCGAGCGTCATGAGCCCGAGGATCGAGTCGACGAACGCCTCCATCCGCGGGTCGCGGGCGCGCCCATCCGGCGCCCGCCGCGCCACGGCGAGCGTCCGTGCGCCGCTCGCCGACGCCTCGCGCACCGCCGCCTCCCGCGTCGGCCCCGCCGCCGGCCCCGCTCCGCTCGCACACGCCTGGACGACCACCGCCGCCACGGCCAGCCGCATCAACATGCTCGTTCCCATCTCCGTGAACATCGCCGTTCCTGCTCCGTGGGCGCCGCGCGTGCCCACTCGGTTCTCGTCATCGCCGCAGGCGCGGACCCCCCGCGCCTGGAGCGCCCGTCGCGTCACTTCGGAGTCGCAGGCGCTCGCGAACCGAGCGCGGCGAGCAGCCGCGCGGCCCCGAACCCGCCCGTCAACCGCCCCAGCCCCAGCCCTAGCCCCAGCCCTAGCCCTAATAGCCCTAGCCCGGGCGCCTACGGCGCCCCCACACCGCACCGCCCCTCGATCCACCCTCCCGTGAACCCCGCGCGGCACAGCCCCCGCACGATGTACGGATTCTGCTTCATGAACTCCCAGATCAAACCGCTGCGGTGGTTCTCGATCATGAGCACGATCGGCCCCTGATCGATCCCCAGGTAGTCGATGTCGAACCAGCCGACGCCCGGGACCACGTGGCCGTTCCCGAGCGGTTCGGGCGGCGCCGCGGTGAGCGTCGGGTTGAACGCGTCCAGGAAACCGTACTTCGAGAAGAGGTGCTCGCCGTAGCGGTCGGCCATGGCCTCGAGCGCCGGAATCGCGATCTCGGGGGCGAACGGGATCGAACCGCCCGCCGCCGTCGGCGCGATCGTGCCGTCGTCCCGGACATCGCCCGCCGCCGCGCCGCGCGCCCAGTAGGTGTGGAACCGGCGCTCGACGCCGTCGACGACGACCGTGCCGTTCAGTGGCCCGTCGCTCGCGCTCAACCCCCAGACATCCGCGCCGTAGCCTCTCCACCCCATGGGGTTCTCGATGGCGTAGGCACGCTGCGCGTACGTCGCGCGCCGCGAGTTTTCGAAATAGTCGATCCCCGTCGCGCGCATGTAGGCGTCCCGGATCCCGCGGAAATCGACCCACACGTGCGAGTACTGGTGCCCGAAGAGCGGTGCGAAGTTGACGTGCTCCTGGCCGTGGAACGCCGCCCAGTGGTACGTGCGCGTGAACGCGTCCCACGCCGCCGGGTCGGCCGGGTGGGTGGGCGAGCCGAGCGCGAGGAGGTAGAGGATCATCGCCTCGTCGTATCCGCGGTACGCGGCCTGGCCGAAACCGCGCTCCGGCCACCACGCCATCGTGATGAGAGACGAGTCTCTCTGGAACCAGTCCCACTCGACGCGCCGGTAGAGCGAATCCGCGAGCGCGCGGATCGCCGCCTCCGCGTCGTCGCTCTCGGTGAAGTACGACTGTACGGCCAATACGCCCGCCATGAGCAGCGCCGTGTCGATGGTCGAGAGTTCCGTCGTCTGGAAGCGCCGGCCCGTCTCCATGTCGAGGAAGTGGTAGAAGAAGCCGCGGTAGCCGGTCACGCCCGCGGCTTCGGGCCCCTGCGGCGCGGTCCAAAGGAATTCGAGCGTGGTTCGCACCCGTTCGCGCGCCTGCTCCCTCGTGATGTAGCCTCGCTCGACGCCCACGGGGTACGCCGTCAGGCCGAACCCGACCGCGGCAATGCTCGAGAACGATGGCGTCGGCCAGCGGTCCGGCACGAGTCCGTTCGCCGGGTTGGTCGTTTCCCAGAAATAGGCGAACGTGCGTTGCTGTACCGTGTCGAGGAACGCGCCCGGGTCATCGGCGGTGATGGCGGGTCCACTCGAATCGCGGTCGGGGGCCGGGCCGCACGCGGCGGCGAGCAACAGGAGGGCGGTGAGACGGTGCTCGATTCGCATGATGTCTGACAGTGGTGCGAGCCGCCCCCGGAGAGCCGGGGGCGGCTGCACGGTTCATCCCGGGCGTGATCGAGTCGTGCTCAGTTGTAGCCCGGATTCTGCTGAAGCCCCGCCACGGCGACCTCGCCGGCCGGGATCGGGTAGAGCTCGTGCTTGCCGGTCACGAACGTCTTGCCCAGCGCCGACATCACCTCCGCGGCGCGGCCCTGGCGAACGAGATCGAACCAGCGGTGCTGTTCCATGGCCAGCTCGTGGCGGCGCTCACGCCAGATCGCCTCGAGCAGCGCCTCGCCGCCCGCCGTGACGTCCGGCAGCAGCCGCTGCGCGGGCACGGTCACGCTGAGCGACTGCGTCGTCGGTGCGCCGCCCTCCGGGTGCGAGACGCGGAGTACGTCGAGCACCACGCCGGCGCCCGGGGTCTTCGATTCGATGACGTCGAAGAGCTCTTCCGGCGTCGTCACCGGTGTGCCGTCCACGGCCTCAATGATGTCCAGCGACTCGACGCGGATCGGGATCGGCGTGATCTCGTCATCGCGCGAGGACGCGAAGCTGCGCAGCCCCGCCTCGTACGCATCGGTTTCGGGACCGACGAACCGCACGAAGGCGCGGCTGGTCGAGGGATCGAGTCCCAGCACGTCCACGGCGATCCGCGTATCGAGCAGATCGGGAGTGAAGCCCAGCGTCATCGTGCGGTCCCCGCGCGCCCGCTCCCGCACCCGGTTCAGGTACATCCGGGCATCCCCCTCGTTGCCGAGCCGATACGCGGCTTCCGCGGCGATCAGCAGCACATCCGCGTAGCGGATCCGCCGGATGTCGACGCCCGAGTTGCCCGAGCCGCCGGGCGTGTTCGGCGAGGTGAACGCCTTCTGGTTGTAGCGGTTGTTCTGCATGCTCGGGTTCAGGTAGACCACCTGGTTCGAGCCGTCCGGCAGCAACTCCCACGGGTAGAGGATCGTCGCCTGGAGCCGCGGATCCCCCGGCTCGAACGACGCTTCGAGGTCCGGCGACGGCGTGTTGAAGCCCCAGCCGATGTTCGGCGTCCCCCGAACGCCCTGCACCTGCGCGTACTGGCTGCCGCCACCGCCCTCCTCGAGCGCCACGGTCTGCACCTCGAAGACCGAGCCCGGCCCGTTCTCGCCCTGCTCCGTGAAGATCGTGCCGAAGTCGGCGCTCAGGCCGTACTCGGTCGAGTTGATCACCGCCGTGGCCTGGTCGTACGCTCCCTGGAAGTCGCCGCGGAAGAGGTAGACGCGTGCGAGCAGCGCCTGCGCCGCCCCCTTCGTCGCGCGCCCGAGGTCCTCGGACGCGTACTCGGAGCGCTGCGGCAGCACGGCGATCGCGTCCAGCAGGTCCTGTTCGATCAGCGCGTACACCTCGTCCGCGCTGGCGCGGGTCTGCTCGAACTCCTCGGCCGGGAGCGGCTTCGTGATCAGCGGCACGCCGCCGAACGCGCGGACCAGGAAGAAGTAGTAGTACGCGCGCAGGAACTTGTTCTCGCCGATCAGCCGCGCCTTCAACGCCTCGTCCATCTCGACGTTCGGGATGTTCGCGATCGCGACGTTCGCGCGATAGATCCCCTGGTAGTACGCCGTCCAGGTGTCGTTGAACGCGATGTTGCCCGGATCGAACGTCAGGTTGTCGAGGTCCAGCAGGAAGCTGGCGTCCGCCGGCGTGCTCCCCTTGGTCGCGTCGTCCGACACGATGTCCGTCATGCCGATCCAGGCGAAGACGTGCACGCCCCACGCGCGGAGCATGTTGTACGTCGCGTTCGTCGCCTGCACCGCCTGGTCCGCGGTCTCGAAGAAGTCCGCGGTCGTCAGTTCGGCCTTCGGTTCCGTATTGAGGAACGAGTCGCAACCCAGCACGCCGATCCCCAGGACCAGCGGCAGAACCCGTCGTGTGGCTCGCGAGAGAGGCCGGGAACGGAAGTCGATCGATTTCATGATCCCCATCCTGGGTTACGGGTTCAGAACGTCACGTCCACGCCGACGACGACGGTCCGCGCCGGCGGATAGACGCCGAGGTCGATGCCGCTCGCGATCACGCTCCCCGCAATGAGCTCGGGCGTGTAGCCGCTGTAATCCGTGAGCAGGAGCGGATTGGTCGCGCTCACGTAGAGCCGGGCCCCGTCCACGTTCAGCCGGCTCGTGACCGCCGGCGGCAGCCGGTAGCCCAGCACCGCGCTCTGCACCTTGAAGAACGAGCCGTCTTCGATGAACCGCTCGGACGCCAGGTAGTTGTGGCCCGCGTTCGTGACGCGCGGCTCCGTGTTGCTCGTGCCCGGCCCGTGCCAGCGGTCGAGGTACGACGTCTCGAAGTTCTCGACGCCGAACCGGACCGCCTTCTTCCCGTTGAACACCTCGTTGCCCGACATCCCGCTGAAACCGAGCGCCAGGTCGAACGCCCCCCAGTTCAGGTTCACGTGGGCGCCGTAGGTGAAGTCCGGGATCGGCGAGCCGATGAACGTCTTGTCGTCATTGGTGATGACGCCATCGCCGTTCAGATCGGCGTAGCGCAGGTCGCCCGGCTGCTCGGGGCCGCGGATCGGCGAGTTGGCGATCTCCTCCGGCGTCTGGAACACACCCTCGACCTTGAAGCCCCAGAACGAGCCGATCGGCTCGCCCACGACCGTCCGCGTGGTGAACGTGACTTCGTTGCCGAGACCGCCGGCCAGGATCTCCTCGCGGCCGCCGCCCAGCGCAAGGACCTCGTTGTCCACGGTCGCGCCGTTGACTCCCACATCGACGCGCAGTCCGCCGATCGTGCCGCTCCACGCGAGCGAGCCCTCGATGCCGCGGTTCCGCACCCGGGCGGCGTTGACGAACGGCTCCTGGCTCGCGCCCACGTACCGCGGGATCGGGACACGGACCAGGATCCCGTCCGTCTCCCGGTTGTAGTACTCGAGCGTCGCCTGCAAGCGGCCGTCGGCCAGTGCGACGTCGGCGCCGACGTTCGTCTGCGTCGTCTCCTCCCACTTCACGTTCGGGTTCGCCAGCTCGATCGGCGTCGCGCCGAAGACGAGCGAGCCACCCGGCCCGAAGACGGCGTTCAGGTTGCCGGTGACCACCGGCACCCCCGGATACGCGCCGATCTTGTCGTTGCCGATCTTGCCCCAGCTCGCGCGCAGCTTCAGCGCCGAGATCGCATCGACGTCCTCGAGGAACGACTCGCCGGAAAGGTCCCAGCCCACCGCGACGGAGGGGAAGAGGCCGTAGCGGTTCTCTTCGCCGAAGCGCGACGAACCGTCGAGCCGCAGCGAGCCGGTGAACATGTAGCGGTCGAGGAAGGTGTAGTTGGTCCGGAAGAGATAGGACAGCATACGCCAGTCTTCGGCGAAGTTGGCGTTGGTCTGCCCCTCCGCGTCGCCGGCGTTCAGGTACCAGAGGTTCTCGCCCTCACCCACCACGTTCGTGCGCGTCCCCTCCAACCGCTCCGAGTAGAAGGACTGCGCGGTGATCCCGCCGAGCACCGACAGACGGTGCCGGTCCGAGGCGTAGTCGTACGTGAGCGTGTTGTCCCACAGCCACGAGCGGGCGTAATCCCGCCGGACCAGCAGGTCCGATTCCGTGTTCTGCTGCGTCGGCGAGACGAAGAACTCCGGCGTGAACCTGCGCAGATGGCTCTGCTCGTAGTCCAGCCCGAAGTTCGAGCGGAACGTGAACCCCTCCGCAATGTTGGCCTCGCCGTACACCGTCCCGACCAGTCGATCGGCGCCGCCCTCGTTGTGGGTGTAGAAGATCGCCGCCATCGGATTGCCCGCACTCGAACGCAGGCTCCCGTTGCTGAACTCGCCCGCTCCGTCGCGCGGAGGGATGGTCGGATCCGCGTAGTAGAGGGCGCGCAGTACGCCCGGCGCCTCCGGATCCTCCCGGTGCGAGAAGTTCAGGTTGTGGCCGATCCTCACGCGGTCGGTGAGCTGGTACGCGTTGTTCGCGCGCAGCGTGAGCCGCGAGAACTCCGAGCGCGGGATGACGCCCGCCTGCTTCATGTAGTCGGCGCCGAAGTAGTACGTCACCCGGTCCGTGCCGCCGGATGCCGTGACCTGGTAGTCCTGGATCGGCGCGGCGTCGAAGATCTGGTCCTGCCAGTTCGTGCCGGGGCCGACCTCGTTCGGGTCCGGGAAGTACGCCGGCGCGCCCGTGTTCGCCGCCAGCTCGTTCGCCAGCATCGCGTACTGCTGCGCGTTGACCATGTCGATCGGATCGATCACCCGCTGGCTGCCCATGTACGCGCGCGCCGTGAACTGCGTCGGCCGGTTCAACGTGCCGCGTCGGGTGCGGATGATGATCACGCCGTTCGCGCCGCGCGATCCGTAGATCGCCGTCGCCGACGCGTCCTTCAGGACCTGGACGGATTCGATGTCCGCCGTCGTCAGGAAGCCGATGTCGTCGAGCAGCATCCCATCGACCACGTAGAGCGGCGAGGCATCGTTCAGCGTGCCGACGCCCCGGATCCGGACCACCGCGCCCTGGCCCGGCTCGCCCGAGATCGGTGTCACCTGCACACCCGCCGCCTTCCCCTGAAGCGCCTGCACCACCGACGGCGTCACCGTCTCGGCCAGCTCCTCCGCCTCGATGCTCGTGACCGAGCCCGTGACGTCCCGCCGCTGCTGCGTGCCGTAGCCCACGACCACCAGCTCATCGAGCCGCAGCACATCCGCCTCGAGGACGACGTCCACCACCGCGCGGCCGCTCGCCACCACCTCCTGCTGGCGGAACCCGATCAGCGCGAACACGAGCGTATCGCCCGCGCTTCCGCCCTCCAGCACGTACCGCCCGTTCGTGCCCGTGAGCGTCCCGATGTCCGTCCCCTTGATGTAGACGCTCACTCCGGCCAGCGGGCGGCCGTCGTCGCCCGCCGTCACACGGCCCGTGATCCGCTCCTGCGCCAGCGCAGCCGCCGGAACCGCGAGCAACAGCACGAGCCCCGAGAGGATCACGCGCCATCCAGGCGCCATCCCCCGCTCTCGCGGACCGCCGCGACCACGCTCGGGCGGGACCGGACAGCGTTCACCGATCTGCGCCCCGTGCCGGGCGCTACAGCATTCGAATGGAATTCGACTCATGGCCTCACCTCATGCTTGGGTGGACGGACGCTACATCGCGTGGAGTTCATCCGGGCTCGCGGGACCCTCAGGCGTCGGGCCCGCTCGGTCGGCCGCCCCGTCCCGACAGCCGCAACTATCCCGGAGGACCAGCCGCGTCGGCAGCTGCTCCTGCCGCCGCTGATGCCGGTTCTTCTCTTTCACCGCCTCGATCAGCCGGTCGCACGCACGGGCGCCCAACTCGTCGATCGCAACGTGGACCGATGAGAGCGACGGCGTCACGTAGCGCGCGATCGGGATGTCGTCGAACCCCGCCACCGCCATCTCACCCGGCACGCTCAGCCCCGACTCCCGCAACGCGCTCAGCGCGCCGATCGCCATCGAATCGTTCGCCGCGAAGATCGCCGTCGGCCGCGGCTCGAGCGCCAGCGCCTCCAGCGCCGCGCGGTATCCCGACGACTCCTTGAAGTCGCCCGCCAGCTCGAGCGACTCCGACCACTCCGCTCCACCATCCCGCAGCGCCGCGCGGTATCCCCGCTGGCGCTCCTGCGCGTCGTGGTTCGCCTCCGCCCCCTTGATCAACGCCACGCGCCGATGCCCGTGCGCCACCAGATGACGCACCATCTCGTACGCACCCCCGAAGTTGTCGATGTTCAGAGCGTCGAACGCGTCACCCTCGACAGGACAGTTCAGCAGAACGGCAGGAAGATTCTCGGGAAGGTTCGTCGTCAGCGCGCGGGCATCCAGGTGGGGCGACATCACGATCAGGCCATCCACACGCCCGCGCATCGACCGTAACATCGTCTCGATCGCCGCCCGGTCGTTGTGCCACCCCGACACCAGCAGATGGTAGCCGTGCGCCTGGGCCGTACGGTCGATCCCACGGATCACTTCCGAAAAGAACTCGCCGTACAGATCCGGCAGAAGCACCCCCACCGCGCTCGTCCGACTCGTGATCAGACTCCGCGCAGCACTGTTCGGCGTGTACCGCAGCCGCTTCGCCACCGCGTGGATCCGCCGCCGCGTCTCCTCGCTCACCGGCCCGCTGTTGTTGAACACCCGCGAAACCGTCGCGACGGAGACGCCCGCCCGCCGGGCCACTTCCTTGATCGTCACGGCCATGGCGAATTCCGGTTGGAGCGGATCCCGCCTCGGCCGCCGCCGCACCGCGAGGGACGCGGCGCATCCGGAAACGACACCACGGCATGCGCAGACCCGCCTCGAACACGCATCGAGGTGTAAACGTTTTCACCCGAGGAAGCGTTTGTCAAGGCCGGAGATGTGGTGGGCGCCCGTTCGACGCCCACACACGCCGCGTCACGTGCCTACGTACATGCTGCGGTAGAGTGGCCGGGATCGGTCACGCGTGACCGGGGGCGGCGGGGCGGGCGCCCGATCCCGATCCCGGCGGCGCCGACGGCGCCGCCTCATATCGAGTTCGCCTGGACCGTGCGTGGTTCGGGGCGCCCCCTCGGAGCCGGAGCGGGAGCGGGGCGCCCGAAGGAAGCCTCCGTTTCCACGTTTACGTTTACGGGCACGGGTGGGCGCCCACGTTTACCGTAAACGTAAACGTTCCCGCTCCAGGCGGCGCAGCCGCCGCTCCCGTTCCCGTGCAGTATCGAGGAGCCGCCGCTCCCGTTCCCGTGCAGTAGCGGTGACCGGTTCCCGCGAACCTGATATCAGATCCCTCCCGCCTGCCGCATCGCCTCCTGCCGCATCGCCTCGCCCGCGAAGATGGCGACCTCGACGCGTCGGTTCTCCTGGCGACCGGCCTCGGTGTCGTTCGAGGCGATCGGCTCGGTCTCGCCCCGGCCGACGGCGCGGATGCGGGAGGGCGCCACGCCGAGCGAGACGAGGTAGTCCACGGCCGACTGGGCGCGCCGGCGGGAGAGTTCCTGGTTGTAGGAGTCCGAGCCGACGGCGTCCGTGTGCCCCACGAGCACGACCTCGGTCTGGTCGTGTTCCTGGAGGCTCTGGGCCAGGTTGCGCAGGTTCTCGCGTGCTTCGGCGCGGAGCACGGCCGAGTCGAAGTCGAAGAGGATGCCGCTGTCGAAGGTGACGACGATGCCCTCGCCCACGCGCTGGACGGTCGCGCCGGGGATCGCGACTTCCAGCTCCTTGGCCTGCTCGTCCATGTGGTGGCCGATGAGTGCGCCGGCCGCACCGCCGACGGCGGCGCCGATGATCGCGCCGCGCGCGGTCGAGCCGGTCGCCTTGCCGATGACGGCGCCCACGGCCGCGCCGCCGCCGGCGCCGATCAGCGCGCCCTTCTGCGTCCGGCTCAACTGGCTGCACCCCGCGAACGCGGCCGGCAGCAACGCGGTGATGAGGATCGCCCCTGCCATCGAACTCCGGTGTCCGCTCATGTCGTGACCTCTCGTATTGGTGAGCTTCGGTATCGGCGCGCCGGGCCTGCGGGGTCGGCGGGGAGAGGGGGCCGACCGCTCGCACCATCGTTCCGGCGCGCGGCGGTCCGATTATATACGATCGGGACGCCGAAATGCTCCATCCCGATGTCACGCTGGAGCGGCTCTCGCGTCACTTCCGAGCCGTACGCGCCCGCGAGCCGATGCGCGGCGAGCGGCCGCGCGGCTCCGAACCCGCGGGTGAATCGCTCTCTCCCCGGACCACGACCCGAGACACTTTTCGCCGAGGAACGAGTATATTCCGGCGGCAGTCCGGCACGCCCGGCCTCATCCGCGCGCCGGCGACGAATGAACTCGCTTCGGAAAAGGTGACGATGCGGCAATTTCGGGTTCCCGGCCTCGTTCTGGGGCTCGGGCTCGCGCTCGCGGTCGTGGCGTCGCCCGTGGGGGCGCAGCAGCTCACGGTCGAGCGGATCTTCGGCTCGGCGGAGTTCCGCCTCGAGGGGCTGGCGCCGCGCCAGTGGCTGAACGACGGTGAGCGCTACTCGCTGGTCGAAGTGAACCCCCGGACCCGCGCGACGGACCTCTGGATCGAGGACGCGCGGACGGGCGAGCGCACCCGGATCATCGACGGGACCACGCTGGTCCCTGCCGGCGGCAGCGAGCCGATCGCGATCGAGGGTTACGAGTGGTCGCCCGACGAATCGAAGCTCCTGATCTACACGAATTCCCAGCGTGTCTGGCGCCAGAACACGAAAGGCGAGTACTACGTCTACGACCTCGAGACGCGCCGGCTGACGCCGATTTCGACGGTCGAGGGCTGGCAGCAGTTCGCCAAGTTCTCGCCGGATGGGCGCAAGGTCGGCTTCGTCCGGAACAACGACATCTTCGTCACGGACCTCGAGACCGGCGTCGAGACGCGCCTCACGCACGACGGCGGCGAGGACATCATCAACGGCACCTTCGACTGGGTGTACGAGGAGGAGCTCGGCCTGCGCGACGGCTGGCGCTGGAGTCCGGATGGCCGGCGCATCGCGTTCTGGCGCCTGGACCAGAGCCCGATCCGCACGTACTACATGATCGACGCGCTGGACACCTACACCCGGCCCATCCCGCTACGCTATCCGAAGGCGGGCGAGGCGAACTCGATCGCGAAGATCGGCGTGGTCGACCTCGAAACCGGCGAGACCACGTGGATCGACACGGGCGCCCACACCGACGTCTACCTCGCCCGCATGGAGTGGGCGGCGTCGCCGACCGAGATCGTGATCCAGCGGCTGAACCGGCACCAGAACCAGATCGACGTGCTGCTGGCCGATGTGACGACGGGTGAGACCCGGCTGCTCTTCAGCGACACGGATGCGGCGTGGGTCGAGGTGGATGATGACCTGACCTGGATCGACGGTGGCGAGCGGCTCATCTGGTCGAGCGAGCGCGACGGCTACAATCACCTCTACCTCTACGACCGGGAGGGCTCGCTCGTTCGGCAGCTCACCAAGGGCCCGTGGGACGTGCTCGCCTTTTACGGCGTCGACGAGGAGGACGGCCAGGTCTACTTCCTGGCCAGCGAGAAGGGACCGCTCGAGCGACACATCTACCGCGTCGGCCTCGACGGCGGCGCCGTCGAACGCATCAGCCAGGCGTCGGGCTCGCACGCGGCCAACTTCAGCCCCGGTTACGACTACTTCATCGACGTGCACTCGACCGCCGAGACGCCGCCCGCCGCGTGGCTGTACGAAGCCGACGGCACGCCGATCCGGAAGCTGGTCGACAACGCGCGCATCGCCGAGAAGCTGGCGGCCATGGGGTTGCGCGCGCCCGAGTTCTTCAGCTTCACCACGGATGACGGCGTGAAGCTGAACGGCTACATGATCCGGCCGCCGGACTTCGACCCCTCGCGCACGTACCCGGTCCTGATGTACGTCTACGGCGGTCCCGGCTCGCAGACCGTCATCGATGCGTGGGGGGGCAGCCGCTACCTCTGGCACCAGCTCCTCGCACAGCGCGGCTACATCGTGGCGAGCGTCGACAACCGCGGCACCGGCGCGCGCGGCAGCGCCTTCAAGAAGGCCACCTACCTGAACCTCGGCAAGCTCGAGAGCGAGGACCAGATCGAGGCCGCGCGCTATCTGGCATCACTGCCGTACGTCGACCCGGAGCGCATCGGCATCTGGGGGTGGAGCTACGGCGGCTACATGACCACGCTGACGCTCGGGCGCGGTGGCGATGTGTTCCGCGCCGGCATCGCCGTGGCGCCGGTCACGGACTGGCGCCTCTACGACACGATCTACACCGAGCGCTACATGCGCACGCCGCGGGAGAACCCCGAAGGCTACCGGCAGAGCGCGCCGACCCAGCACGTGGAAGGGCTCACCGCCGACCTGCTGCTGATCCACGGCACCGGCGATGACAACGTGCACTTCCAGAACTCGGTGCAACTCGTGAACGCGCTCGAGGCCGCCGGCAAACAGTTCGCCTTCATGATGTACCCGAACCGGACCCACTCGATCTCCGGCGGCAACACGCAGGTGCACCTGTTCACGCTGATGACGGAGTGGCTCGAGGAGCACCTGTAGGTCGGCGCCCGGTGAGCGCCCGTGGGGCGCTCACCGGATCTCGAGCAACTCCCTCCAGCTCCCGGGCCGGACCGGGGTCAGCAGCCGATCGAACGGCTCCTCGTCCCAGGCGAGTGCGTAGAGTTCGAGGCCGTCGGCGGTCCCGACCGGGCGCACCATCTCGGTCGGGAGGCTGTATTCCGTCGGAGTCGCCTGCCAGCGCCGCCCGGCGAGCTCGACCGGTTCCGTGGGGATCTCCGCACCGGGGCGCGTGACGCGCGGCACGACGAGCCCGGTCTCCTCCTTCACGGCCACCTTGACCGGTTGGTTGGCGGCCGCCTCGAGCGGCATCAGCTCCGTCTTGCTCTGCTCGCAGGCGGCCAGTGCCAGTGCGGCCGCGATGCAGGTCCCGGCGCGGAACAGCAGTCTCATCTCTCCACTCCCGTGTTGACGATCGGTTTCCCGCAGGGCATCCTTCCCGCCGGCATCCGCTTTGCCATGCGGTGGCGTGACGACGACCCACACGCCGGAGAAAGCCATGCGTATCGCACTCGATCCCGTCCCTCTCGTCCTCGGCGTGTACGCGTACGTGGGCGAACTGCTCACCCGCGCCTCCGAGCGCCGCGAGGATGCGGACCCCGAGTCGCTCAGCCGCCGCTTCGCGCGCCAGCGCACCGAGTCCGCGGACCGCGACGTGAAGCGCCTGGTTCGCGTGCTCCACAGCGATGTCAAGACCGCCGACAAGCTCCTCAAGAAGACGGGCGACGTCTGGAAGATATCGCAGGAAACGGATCTCGTCGACCTCGTCATCGAGGCGCGCGGTTCGGACGCGACGCCGCAGTCCTACGTCTTGCTGAAGCCGGACGCGATCCGGAGCTTGCTCGAGTCGATCCGCGATGCCGTCCGGGGCGCCGATGGCGATGAGGAGACCGTCGAGCAGCTCGAGCGCGCTGCCGACGCCATTGCCGGTCGCCCCGACGAGTACCTCGCCTTCGGCTTCGACCCCTGGGGTGTCTGAGCGTCCTTCAGCGCTTGTCCGCGGCCGGTCGGGCGCCTAACTTGTGCGGCTCCATGACCGGCCGTCCATCCATCCCTGGAATGTCCCGCTCCATTCTGTGCGCGGCGCTGCTCTTCCTCGCGGCGGGGAGTGCGGCCGCCCAGCAGTCGCGCATCGATCCGGCACTGCGTCTGCGGGCGCTCCCGAGCGGCGCGGCGGCGCCCGCACTCGAGGCGCCCCGCGGCGCGGTGGGCGCGCTCCGGGGCGCGGCGCCGCTCGACCTGGCGCCGCTCTCCATCCCGGGCGACGACGGGCGCCGCTACATCCGCGGCCTCGCCGTCATCGAGCCGGGCGCGGCGGCCGCGCTCGAGCGCCTGGGCGTTCGGATCGGCGCGCGTGCGGGCGACGTCGTCTCCGTCCGCATCCCCGCGGCGGCGCTCGACGCCGTGGCGGCCGTACCGGGCGTGCGCTATCTCGCGGCCGCGAAGCGCCTGACGACCGGCGCCGGCGCCCTCGCCGCGTGGCGCGCCGCCGCCCGGTCCCGCGCCGCGCTCCGGCCGGCGGCCGCGCTCGCGAACGACAGCGGGACGGCGGCCGTGGGCGTGGACGGGCTCCGGCGCCGCGCGGGCGACCGCTTCGTCGGCCTCACCGGCCGCGGCGTCATCATCGGGATCGTGGACACCGGCCTGGATCTGGCGCACGAGGACTTCCGGCGGCCGGACGGCACCTCGCGGGTGCTGTACGCCTGGGACGAGACCGGCGAGGGGCGGCCGCCGGGCGCGATCGGCGGCCAGGTCTTCGATGCCGGCCGCGAATGCACCCACGCGGAGATCGATCGCGGCGAGTGCCCGATGCGCGATGATCTCGGGCACGGCACGCACGTGGCCGGGATCGCCGCCGGCGACGGCTCCGCCACGGGGAACGGGTTGCCGGCCTACCGCTTCACCGGCGTGGCGCCGGAGGCCGACCTGATCGTGGTGAAGGCCGGCGGGGACGTCGTCGGCAGTGACGCGGTGTTACAGGGCGTAGCGTACGTCTTCGCGCGCGCCGCCGAGCTCGGCCGCCCCGCCGTGGTCAACCTCTCGCTCACCACGCAGTCCGGACCGCACGACGGCACGACGCCGCTCGAACGCGGCCTCGACGCACTCACCGGCCCGGGCCGCATCATCGTGGCGGGCGCGGGGAACCAGGGTGTGAACGACAACGAAGAACCGTCGTTCATCAGCGCGGACGCCCACGCGGAGGGCCGGCTGGACGTCGGCGGCGTGGCGACGCACACTCTCGTGGTGCCGTCGTACGCGCCGCGCGAAGGACCCGACAACGACGGCGCGCTCCTCGAGCTCTGGTACGACGGCGCGGACTCCCTGACCGTGACCATCACCGCGCCGCGCGGCGATGCACTCGAAGTCGCGACGGGGGATAGCGCGATCATCTCGACGCCCGCCGGCACCATCGGCATCCTCAACGGCGCCGGCGGCCCCGAGGCGATCAACGGCGACCACCAGGCGCTCATCGCGCTCGCGGACATCGACGGCGTTCCGCCGGAAGACGGGGAATGGACGATCACCGTCTCGCGGGCATCGGGAACCGGCAGCGGCGCCTACCACCTCTGGCTCGTCGCCGGCGCGTTCGACAATCCCATCGAGTTGGCGCGGCTGCGCGGCGGCACCACGAACCGCTACCTGGTCGGGGTACCCGCCACGGCGGACCGCGTGATCGGTGTGGCGGCGTTCGCCACCAAGCACGTCTGGCAAACGCTCGGCGGCGACACCACCGGCTTCCCGTTCCGCGAGCCGATCGGCGACATCGCGTTTTTCAGCAGTCCCGGCCCGCGGCGTGATGGCGTGCTCAAGCCCGAGATCGCGGCGCCCGGCAAGGTGGTGGTCTCCGCCCGCGCCGCCGGCGGCAGCATGTGGGAGGACCTCTCCTTCCTCATCGAGGCGGACGGCGTGCACGCGGCGCTCCCGGGGACCAGCATGGCCGCGCCGTTCGTGACCGGCGCGGTCGCGCTCTTCCTCCAGCTCGACCCCGAGTTGACGCCGGAGGATGTCCGCGACCTGCTCGCGCGTTCCGCCCGCCGCGATGCCTTCACCGACGCGCCGCACACCGGCGAGCCGTCCGGCACGCCGAACGCGCAGTGGGGATACGGCAAGCTCGACGTGGCCTCGGCGGTCGCCGTGCTCCAGCCGGAGCGCGCGCGCATCGCGGCGGGGGAGGTCAATCTCTCCGCCAACCCCGTCCGCGGCGATGCGCTGATCGTGAACTACGCCCAGCGGCCGCGCGCCATCGAGGTCTACGCCTTCACGGGCGAGCGCGTCCGGTCGTTCGATGCCGGCGAGATCGGCGACTACCTCACGGTCTGGCGCCTCGTCAACGACGCGGGGCGCGACGTCGCCAACGGCGCCTACATCCTCCTCGTCGACTTCGGCGGCCGGCGCCTGCTGAAGAAGATCTTCGTGCTGCGCCCTTGAACCGGCTCCGCATCCTCCTGTGTGCGGCCTCGCTGGCCGCGATGCCGGGCGCCGCCGCGGCGCAGGACGGCGTCGGCACGGCCTCCGCCATCGTGCTCCAGCTCGCGCCCGCGCCTCGGCCGCTCGCGCTCGGCGGCGCCTACGCCGCCATCGCCGATGATGCGCTGAGTCTGTTCTACAACGCTGCCGGACTCTCGGCCGCGCCCGCCGCCATCGAGCTGGCGTATCAGACGCTGCCGGTCGGCGCCAGCGCGGGCTCGCTCGCGGCCGCACTCCCGCTCGGGCCGGGCGTGCTCGGCGCGGGGGTGCGGTTCTTGAACCTGGGCGATATCGACGTGGTCGAGCCCGATCCGGCCACGGGCGGCGAACTCGGCCGTCCGACCGGCGGCCGCGTCGGCGCGGGCGAGGTGGCGGTCAGCGCGGGGTACGGCATCGCGCTCGGCGACCACCTCCGCCTCGGTGCGACGGCAACGCTGCTGCGCCTCCAGATCGCGGAGGCCGATGCACTCGGCGCCGCGTTCGATCTCGGCGCCAGCGCCACCGTCCTCGACGGGCGCCTGGTGCTGGCGGCGGCCGCGCAGCACCTCGGGCCCGATGTGGGCGTGGTGCGCTCCGCACCGCTCCCGCGCCGGCTGCGCGCCGGCGCCGCGGTCCGCATCGGCGACGGTGTCGGGCCGCGTGCCACGCTCTCGCTCGAGGCGATCGCGCGGGACGACCGCGTCGGCTTCGCCTCCGGGATCGAGGCCGGGCTCCGTGCGCCCGGCGGCCTCGAGTTCGCCGGCCGCATCGGCTATCGGGACATCCGCGCCATCGACGGCGCGCAGACGCCGTTCGTCTTCGGCGCGGGTATCACGCTCGGGACCCTGACGGTCGACTACGCGTTCCGCCCGCTCGGGCCCCTGGGAGACGGCCACATGTTCGGCATCTCGCTTCACCCTGCGCGCTAGGAGTCGCCTGTGAACATACCGATTACGCCCCGCGTTTCCCCACGCGCCACCATGCGCGTCCGCTTCTTCCGCGAGCGCGACCTGCGCACCATCGAGCGTTCGATCAACGAATGGCTCGCGGAACGCGCCGACCGCGAGATCGCCGAGATCCGGCAGTCCGTGGTCGCCGACACCTCCGGCGTGGGCCAGGTCGGCGAGGTGCTCGTCAGCATCTGGTACATCGAGGGGTAGGAGGGGGCCTTCGGCGCCCACGGGATCGGGGCCGGCCGTCCATGCCACGGCCGGGTGCTTGCTGCGGTGCGGAGGGCCATGCCAGACGGCACGAAGCGGAACGCGCCTCCTGACGAGATGGGGGACGGCGCCGCCCGAAACCGTACGCACGGAGCGCGTGGCGTTACCACGGATCCACGACGCGCACGGGCGTGTTGCTGCTCTCGACGAGCAAACCGGCCCCCAACTGCCCGCTCAGATTCGAGCCCCAGCAGTACAGCGCGTGGTCGACCGTCACGCCGCAACTCGTCTTCAGGCCGAGGCTCAGGCTCTGAAACCGTAGGCCGCCAGCGATCTCGAGCGGCTCATCGCTACAGGGGAACTGATCGATGTCACACCGCTGCGGGGCCGGGCCGCCCGCGCCGAGATTGCCGTATCGGTCCAGGCCCCAGCAGTACGCCGTGCCGGCGGCGTTGAGTCCGCACGTGGTGACCGTACCGGCGATCACGCGCTGGAACTGCTCCTCCGGCGGAAGCTCGACGGGGGTGGTGTAGAGATCCCCGTCCATGCCGATCTGATGCCATTTGTTGGACCCCCAGCAATGGACGGTACCCGCTGTGTCCCGTCCGCAGGTGTGGCCGCGTCCCGTGATCCCCTCGAAGATGTGATCGCCCGAGACCGCCACCGGGACCGCGTACGTTTGCCGGGATCCGTTGCCCAGCTCGCCGAATGAGCCTGCGCCCCAACAGTACGCCCGGCCGGCGGTCGTCAGCGCGCAGGTCCGTGGTCCTCCGGGTCGGATGTCCACGAATCGCAGCTCGGTCTTGACCGGGTACGGGTGTCTCCGCGTGTGCAGCCCCAGAACACCATCTCCGAGCTCGCCGAACGACACGACACCCCAGCAATAGGCGGTTCCACCGGCAGCGAGCCCGCAGTTATAGTTCCTGCCTGCGGCAAGGCGGTTGAACGGGCGGTCGAAATCCACCCGCCGCGGCTCGTTGATGGACTCGTGGCCTGCCAGTCCGATCATCGCGCCCGCATCGCCCCAGCAGTACGCGGTGCCCGCGGGTGTGAGGGCGCACACGTGAAAGAGTCCAAGCGCGACGGAAGAGAACTCCTGCCCACCCATCACCCGAACCGGCGAGTACACGCCCGTCCAGGCCCGCCGCGCGCCATCGGCGACCGCGCCGTAGTAGTCATTGCCCCAGCAGTACGTCTCCCCTCCCGCCGTGATCGCGCAGACGGTCTCGAATCCGACCGTGACGGATGCCCACTCGGTATGGTACGCGGGTGCGCTGTCGACGACACGGACCTCGACCGCGTCCCGTTCGCCTCGATACTCGAGCGAAACCGTCGCCACGCCCGCCCCGGCCGCCGTGACCGATCCGTCGCCCCGGACCCGCAACACGCTCGTGTTGCTGCTGCGCCACGTCGCTTCCCGCACGCTGTCCAGACCGGAGAGCTGCGAGTGCAGGTAGAGCGCCGTCAGCCGCGCCTCTTCCCCGGCCCGGAGCACGACCTTGTGCTGGCCGATCCAGAGGTCCGGCGGGCCGTCGTCGGGCCCCGTGCTCGAGTCGCACGCAGCGACACCGGCGAGGCCGGCGACGAGTGAAACCGCCGCGAGCGGGAGTGTGATGCCGGAGGGAAACATCATCCTTGCGCCCCGCGGGTGAACTCATTACGTTTGGAAAACCTGCCGTTTCCAACGTAACATCGTACACCTGCGAAATCAACCTGCGACCGATGCCTCGCTAAAGGCGGCTTCTCCGTTCTCCATCCCACCACCCCGAGGAGGTACGATGCGTTTCGTTGCAGCAGTTCCGACCCTCATGGTTGCAGTGCTGGTTGCTGTACTGGCATCAGGATGCGCGGAAACGAACCCCGCGGACCCGTTCCAGGGGAGTTCCCCCTCGTTCTCCCGGGCCCCGGCCGGCGCACTCGATGATGTGCCGCCGCGATCGGAAGACTTCGGCGCGGTGTGGGCCGAACTGTCGGACGATAGCCTTTGGGCCTACGTGGCAGCACGTGATTCGATGATCGTGGTAGGGCTCAAGAAGCCAGGGGCCAGACGAGGTGTGTGGCGGAGCAGAATCCTGATCCCCGGCGCTGACCGTGGCGCCGCGGTCGTGCAACTCCGCCGCTTTCGCGATGCGGAGGTCGTCGAGGTCGACACGCTCCTCCCCGTTGCGAAGGTGAAGGTCACGAGTGTCTCGGCCATCCGCGCGCTTCGCCGTTTCCCCTTTGCCGACTACGTCGAACCGGCGGCGATCGGGATCCACTACAGTAGCGGCGCGAGCGGCTGCGGTTGGGAGAGTTGGTCGGGTACACCCGATAGAATTGCTTCAGGCGATTATATCCCGCCGAACTTCACGCGCGGGGACGCGGACATCGAGATCGCGTGGAACCGGTCTCGAGGCGATGGCGTGGTCATCGGCTTGGCCGATACCGGAATCCAGTCGACCCAGGCTCAGTTGCGGGAACATTTTGCCACCGGCGCGAGTTCAGGCCGTTGGCACAGCTATCACGGCCTCGGTGGTCACCCGTGGTACGCCACCGGCTGTAGCCACGGCACCCGAATGGCGGCCGCCATGGTGGCGCCTCGTGACGGCAGGAATATGGTCGGCGTGGCGTGGCGCGCCAACTTCATATCGGTCCATCAAGCCGACAATGTTTGGCATGTGGACCCGCCGGACGTCGCAGTCGCGGTCCGCGACGCAGCATCGTTCAACCAGGATAACTACCCGAGCCGCCGGATTGTCACCATGGCCTTCCGGGCGGATAACGGGTCGAACCGGCTCTCGGACGAGATCCGGTTCTGGCACGACCATGGCCGGCTATTCATTGCGGCGTCAGGCAGCGTGGACCTTGCCGGAGTCTACTTCCCGGCGAGCATGCCCGAGGTCATGGCCGTTTCCGCTGTCGGACCTGGTTACGAGCCGATCGAAGGATTCCTGGGCGTCTCGGGGGTCAACTACGGCGACAAGGTCGAGGTCTCGTTCGTCGACATGCAGCTCAGCGCCGGGCGAAACGAGTCGGAGTTGAACAGCCTGAGCGTGACCTCCGGCGCCACGGCCATTGTCTCCGGAATCGCCGCGCTCGTCTGGTCCGCCTTTCCGAACGAGACGAACGAGCAGATCCGGGACCGCCTCCGCCGGGCGGGGCACCAGTATCCGAGTCACGACCGGGTCCTGGGCTACGGGATCGTGAGCGCCATGAAGGCGCTGGGCGGGTTCCACAAGGTGACGATCAAGCGAACGTGGGTCAGCGGCGGAGGCTTCAACCAAGTGGCCACCTATGACCTCGAAGCGATGCCCGAAGGTGGCGAGGGCCCCTACTCCTACGAGTGGAGCACAGGGGCGACCACGAAAACCATCCGCATTTCCATCGGGCCAGGCGACCCCGTCTTCCATTACGAAGTGACCGTTTCCGAACCGGACCCGTACGGAATCACATCGAACAGTTC
Source organism: Longimicrobiales bacterium (assembly GCA_036381495.1). Taxonomy (GTDB): domain Bacteria; phylum Gemmatimonadota; class Gemmatimonadetes; order Longimicrobiales; family RSA9; genus DASVCS01. Next base: position 1,119 of record DASVCS010000034.1, on the reverse strand, counting down.
GTCGATCGACATCGATCCGCCGCCCGGCGGCTGTGACGATCCGACGAAACTCGTCTGTTAGGCAAGACTGGTGGATGGGTCTTCGAGTGATTGATCGTGGGCTCGTTGCGTGGCCGGTGCGGCGCCGGCCGGCGCGTGAATGCGCGCCGCGGTGTCGGCGCGTTGAAGTAGGAGGAGCGCTACGCTACATGCTCGCGACTGGCGCCGACGCCGCAGCCGAGTCGCGTTGAAGCGGTTCGTCCGCGGATTCGGAGCCGGGCGTGCGGCGGTTCACCGTCGGACCGCCGCACACAAACCTCCGGCGTGATGCGACAGCCGCCTCCGGCTCACCCCTGGATGGCCGCAAGCACCGCGTCACCGGCGGCTTCGACCTGCCAGCGCCGGATGCCCGGGATCGCCGCCAGCGCCTCGCGTGAGGTGGGCCGCCGCCGCGCCAGCTCCTCGAGCTGCGCGCGCGGCATGAGGAAGCCGCGGTCGAGCGCGAGCGCCTCGGCGGCCGCGTCGCGCGCGGCGCGCAACCGATCGAGTGTCGCGTCGAACTCGGGGTCCGGCCGCGGCCGTGCGGGCGCCCGCCGCCGCACCGGCAGTGCCTCGGCCGGCAGTGCGCGTGCGCGCCGTAGCGCCGCCAGGATCGCGTCGCCGTGGCGGCCCGGCAGCGAACGCGGCGCTCCCGGCACGGCGGCCAGCCCGGCCATCCCCTCGGGCATGCGGCGCGCGATCTCGATCAGCGGCGCGTTCGACAGGACGCGGAACGGCGCCACATCCCGCTCGCGTGCCACGGCCTCCCGCCAGCCGTACAGCTCTCGCAACGCCGCGAGCTGCCGCGGACCCAGGTCGCGCGTCCCCTTGAGACGCAGGTACGCATCGGGCTCCTCCGGCGCCGCCGTCCACCGCACCGCCTCCTCGAGCGCGAACTCCTCCTCCGCCCACGACAGCCGGCCCAGCGCCTCGAGCTCGGACTTCAGGTGGTCCCGTAAGTCCGGCAGGTAGCGCGTGTCCTCCGCGGCGTATTCGAGCATTGCCGGCGGGAGCGGCCGCCGCGCCCAGTCCGCGCGCTGGTACGCCTTCTCCATCCGCACGCCGAGGTGCTTCTCGACCAGGCTCGCGAGCCCGAACGCC
>DASVCS010000033.1:0-6713 GCA_036381495.1 Longimicrobiales bacterium | reverse complement strand
TCATCGGCTGGCTCAAGGAGTTGCGGCGGATCGCCACACGCTATGAGAAGCTCGCTATCCATTACCTGGCCATGGTCAGAATCGCCATGATTCGCCTCTACCTGAGACGACACTTTGCAAACACAGCCTAGGGCTAGGGCTGGGGCTGGGGCTGGGGCTGGGGTGCCCGGGAGGGGGTGCGGTGGTGGGGAGGACTGCCCTGCATGGCCGGGAACGGCCGGGAGCGGGAGCGTTTACGTTTACGTTTACGGGAGCGGCGCCTCGGCGGCGCCGACGGGAGCGGGATGGGACCGGCCGGGAGCGGGAACGGGGCGGCCGGGAGCGGGAACGGAACGGGCCACGCGCCCCCTCGCGCACGCGCTCGCGCTCCCGCACGCGCACGAGACGGGGTCGGGCGGAGCCGGGATCGGAGTCCGTAAACGTAAACGCTCCCGCTCCAGGCGGCGCAGCCGCCGCTCCCGTTCCCGTGCAGCAACTTCGCGCGCCGGATCTCACAGCGTCGGCTTGAACACCATCGCCCACACCGTCGAGAGCAGCAGCAGGATGTTCAGCATCCCCAGCAGCGACATCCGGCGGCGGAGCCGCGCCAAGCGCGTGGGGTCCGGCGCTTCCGCCGCCGAGACCGCGGCGAGCTGACGGCCCGTCCGCTGCATGAACAGCGCCCCGATCGCCATCGAGCCGAACACGCCGACCAGCCCCCACGCCATCCAGAACGCAAAACCACCCCCCATCACGCCGACCAGCCCCACCCCCGCCAGCAGCGTCACCAGCGCGGACGGACCCATCAGCGCCTTCCCGAGGAACTCGCCCTGGCGCGAAAGCACCTGCAACGCCGCGTGCTCCCGTTCCCGCGCGAGCCGCGCGTTCACCACCGCCAGCGCGATCATCCCGCCGATCCACACGATCACCGCCGTGACGTGCAGGAATTTGAGCAGGTTGTAGAGTGTGAACATCGTCGCGACCTCCTGATTCGCAATTCACCGGATGCGTTTCGCTTCGCACACCACCGGATGACGCGGCTCCGACCGGCATCGCCACCGGCGGGGCGGAACGCTCGCGCGGATCCGCCCGTGATCCCCGGCGCGCGGCGCCTACGGGACCGCTCGCCAGGTCGTTGCATTTTCGCCGCGCGCGGTCAGATTGCGGAGCGTGCCCGGGCGCCGGCCCTTCCGTCGCGCGCGGCGTTGTTGTACGTTATGTTTATACACACTGTATAATCGATCTGTCAAGGGGTGACGTATGCCGCGACCCAGGAGACCACGCGCGACGCGCACGGCGGCGGGGGAGGACACGCGGGCACGCGTCCTCGCGGCGGCGCGGGAGCTTGCCGTGGAGGAAGGATTCGACGGCTTCACGGTCGAGAAGGTCGCGGCGCGGGCGGGCGTCTCGCGGATGACGGTGTACTACCAGTTCGGCGGGAAGCAGGATCTGCTGAACGCGTTGTTCGACCACGTGGCCGCGCGGGGTCGGATCGACCGACTGGGCGAGGCGTTCCGGCAGCCGGACCCGCTGGATGCGCTTGCGGTGTTCATCGGGGTCTTCTGCGGTTTCTGGGCTTCGGACCGCGTGGGGATCCGGCGTCTGCGGGGGTGGGGCTATCTGCGCTCGGAGTTCGAGTCGACCGGCCACGAGCGGGATGCGTGGCGGCGGCAGGGGCTGGAGATGATCGTCGGCCGGATCCGGGAGCGCTACGGCGTGCCCGCCGGGGATGCGGTGCAGGACGTGATCGATGTGCTGCTCGCGCTGACGAGCTTCGAGAGTTACGACGTCCTGGTGCGCGGCGGGCGCGAGGAGGCGGAGGTGGCGGCGCTCATGACGGAGGCGGCGCGGGCGGTGCTGGGGGTGGGAGGCGAGGCCGGCGGGTGAGGGTCCAGGCCCGCGAGTGTACGGAACGACCGCCCGCCACCGCGGGTACGACGGCCCGACCCCGCGCTCCCGCGCAACCCATTGATGCATCCGCTGTTACGTGATTCGATGACGTCCTTCGTTTCGCTCGTCCTGCTCCTCGGCGCAACCGCGCCCGCGCCTGCCGCGTCGTGCGAAGTCGTGGGCGCGGACGCCGCCCCCGCCGACGTCGCCCGTGCGCGCGCGGCGTGCGAGACCGCGCGTGCTCGCTTCGCGGAGCTGTTCGGCGCGCCGGTGCCGGGCGTGCGGGTGATCCTCCAGGACCGGGCGGGCTACCGGACGGGGACGCAGGGCGCGCGCGCGGCGGTGGTGTGGCCGACGAGCGAGGCAATGACGGCGCGGGTGGAGGGTGGCGCGGCGGCCGAGCGCCACGTGGCCATGCAATGGCGCGAGGTGCTGCCGCACGAGATCGCGCACACGCTCCTGGCGGCGCGCTTCTTCCCCGAGGAGACCGGGGAGGGCGCCGGGGATCCCGAGGGCGCCGTGTACGGCACGCCCCTCCCCGACTGGCTGGACGAAGGCGTCGCGATCTGGGCGGAGCCGCTCGAGAGCCGCCGGCGCCGGCTGGCGCAGGCGCGTGCGCTCCCCGAGGCGCGGCGGGATCTGCGCGCGATCCTGACCTCGACGCATCCGGGTGCCGGCAACGCCGCGGCGCTCGCCGTTCGCGATGGCGCCGCCGTCCCGCCCGACGAGGCGCTCCGGGATTTCTACCCCCAATCGATCGCGGTCCTCGCTTTCCTCTACGACAGGGGCGGCCGAGAAGCCGTCCGCGACCTCGTGCGGCGCATCGCCGCCGGCGCCACGCTGCCCGCCGCGGTCGCCGGGCTGCCGGGCCTCCCCGCGCGGTTCGAGGACGTGGCCGCCGCGTGGGAGGAGTGGCTGGCGGGTGCGACATCCGACGCGCCGCGCCCGACCTCATCCGAGATGATGTAGGACCGGGGCCGCGCCGGTACCCCACCGGCGCGGCCCTCCGCGGCTTTCGGACCGGCGCGGGCCCCGTGCACGCCCTCCGCGCTCGCCCGTTCCGCCTCCGGACCGAGCGTTCGTTTGACCGCCACCGCCGGACGCGCTACGTTGCGCTTCAATCCGAAAAAAACAGCACTCTGTTCCCACTCCCGCGGAGGAGCGCTCGATGATGGCGCACGGAGCACTCTACAGGTGGATCACGCTCGCCTCGGTCGCGGCTCTGGGCGGCGCCGGGTGCTCGACGGAAGCGGTGCCGATCACGCGGGCCGGCGCGCCGGCGCAGCTCGACATCCGGGCCGCCGGCGAGCACAGCATCCGCGTGACGCTGAAGCCGGTCGACTTCGAGGCGGATTTCCCCTACACGCCGGCGCTGGACGCGCACCGGACCTACCCCGATCCCGAGATCTCGCTGCGTCAGATCGGCGCGGCGGTCGAGCGGCGCATCGGCGATCTCGAGGTGACGGTGCGCGGTGCGCCACCGACCGTCGAAGTCCGCAACGCCGCGGGCGATCCGGTGCAGGAGCTGGTCTTCGAGGAGGACGGCGACGTCTCGTTCGCGCTGCGCGGCCAGCCGGTGCTCGGCATGGGCGAGGGCGGTCCGCAGCCCGGCCGGGGCTGGCGCACCGAGCACGAGATCGAGTTCGACCGCCGCGGCCGCTTCCACGAGATGCGCCCCCGCTGGCAGTCGAACGCGTACGGCTCGCGCAATCCGGTGCCGCTGCTGATCGGCACCGCGGGCTGGGGCCTCTTCGTCGCGACGCCGTGGGTGCAGGTGGACCTCGAGGACCCGGAGCGTGGCACGTTCCAGGCGTGGCAGCGCCCCGAGCCGCCCGACTCCGGCGCGGCCGAAGGCGAGGACGCGCGCCGGGCGCGCCGGCGCTACATCGCGCAGATCCAGGGGCGGCCGCCGGCATCCCAGCCGACGGACGTCTTCGACGTCTTCGTCTTCGACGCGAGCGATCCGGCGGCCTTCATGAAGGACGTCTCGCTGATCTCCGGCGCCGCCGTGATGCCACCCAAGTGGGCGCTGGGCTACATGCAGTCGCACCGTGAGCTGCGGGACGCGAAGCTCGACCCCGAAGATCTGCTTCTCGACGTCGTCGACACGTTCCGCGGGAAGCGGATCCCCGTGGATGCCGTCATCTATCTCGGCACCGGCTTCACGCGGACGGGGTGGAACACGGAGCAGCCGTCGTTCGAGTTCAACCCCGAGGTGTTCGAACGGGACCCTGCGGACGTCATCGCGGACCTGCACGCGCGCCACGTGAAGGTCATCACGCACATCGTGCCGTGGCGGCGGGACGAGCTGCCGACGCTGCACGGCACGATCCCGCCCGGCCCGGATGAGAAGCTCGATGCGGGCCACATCGCGAACTACTGGCAGCAGCACGTCGGCCTCGTGCGCACGGGCGTCGACGCCTGGTGGCCGGACGAAGGCGACTGGTTCAACCTCTTCGAGCGCATCGAGCGCCACCAGTTGTACTACCAGGGCCCGCTCTCGACCACGCCGAACGTCCGCCCCTGGAGCCTGCACCGCAACGGCCACCTCGGCGTGGCACAGTGGGGCGGCTGGATCTGGTCGGGCGACACGCAGGCCACCTGGAAGACGCTCGAGGGCCAGATCGCCGTCGGGATCAACCATTCGCTGAGCCTGAGCCCGTACTGGGGCTCCGACACCGGCGGCTTCTACACGACCTCCGAGTTCACCGGCGAGCTCTACGCGCGCTGGTTCCAGTTCTCCTCGTTCACGCCATCGTTCCGCTCGCACGGCCGGATCTGGCGCTTGCGCCTGCCCTGGGGCTGGGGGCTGAGCGTGGACGAGATGGGCGACCACGAAGGCCAGGAGGTCGTGCCCGGCCCCGAGGACATGAACAACCCGGCCATCGAGCCGATCGCGAGGAAGTACGCCGAGCTGCGCTACCAGCTCATCCCCTACACCTACACCCTCGCCCGCCAGGCCCACGACACGGGGATGCCGCTCATGCGCGCGCTCTGGCTGCACTACCCCGAGGACGAGCGCGCCCGCGGCATCGGCGACGAGTACCTCTGGGGCCGCGACCTGCTGATCGCGCCCGTCTACGAGCAGGGCGCGACGACGCGCGAGGTCTACCTGCCCGAAGGCGAGTGGTACGACTGGTGGACCCACGAGCGCCAGAGCGGCGGCCGCACGGTCACGCGCGAAGTCGACCTCGCGACGATGCCGATCTACGTCCGCGCCGGCGCGATCATCCCCTTCGACCCCGTGCGCCAGTACATGGCGCAGGAAGTCGACGAGCCGACGACGCTCCAGGTCTTCCCCGGCGCCGACGGCGAGTTCACGCTGTACGAGGATGACGGCATCAGCCTCGACTACCTCGAGGACCGCGCCACCTGGACGCGCATGACGTGGGACGACGAGGCGCGCCGCCTCGTGATCGAGCCCGCTCCGCCGCCCGGCGCGACCCAGCTCGACCGCGGCCCGCGCACCTTCCGGGTCGCGCTGCTGCCGAGCGGCGAGACGAAGACGGTGGAGTACGACGGCGCGCGGGTGGAAGTGACGTTCTGAGCCCCGGAGTTCGTGCGCGTGCGGGTGCGCGTGCGCGTGCGCGGACAAGCCGGCTCAGACCGGATTCGGGTGATCGGCTTGCCTCACCGACAGCGGAGGCGGTGGGCCGTCCCGGAGCGGCATCGGCGAGCGACCGAGGAGACCCCGCAGGAGCGAAGCTCCGAGGCGGCTCCGACCGAGCGAGCGTAGCCGCGTAGGGACGGCCCACCGCCGGAGCGCTGCCGGTTACTTCGCCCGCAGCGCCTCCGACGGCTCGAGCCTTGTACCTCTATTCGTTACGATCCTCGATGACCACTCTGTAACGGCGCAATTGTGGGAAAGGATCGGACCGCTCCGTATAGAGCTTGCCGTCTGGCCCCACTGTGACGGGCACACCGATTCCCGGCCCCGCATCTCCCAGCCACTCGAAACCACCGAGATAGCGACCATCGGCATCGAAGAAATCAAGACTCCTTCCAGTAGGACCAAGCTCGGGCGAACTCCCTGGCCCCCGAGCGAGCTGGCGTATGAATGCGTCGGGATCGTCCACGCCGGTGGGCCACGAGGCGGAGACGAGCCACATTCCATCCGGGAGGACGACCGGTGGCCCGAGCGAGCTCAGGTTCGCAAAGATTCCTCGGCCGGCGTTGTCGACCGTGAACCCCGTTCTCACGAGTTTCCCGAAATCGGGTCGAGCGACCACCTTCACGAGGTGCAGCGATCGGTCGAGGACCCGAATCTCATAGCGGCCGTCGTGGCCAATGAAAACCATTCCGTCGGAGGCGCGGAGGCCGACGGTCACGCTCACGTCAGCGGGGACCGGCGCCTCCGGGTCCACGTCGATCTCGCGGGCCGCCGCAAGTTCCAACCGCTCTCCTTGCCGGAGAACCAGTACCGTAGTGCCGATGGCGCCGACATTGCGGTCATGCCCAAGTATGAGATCCGGTGCGAGGAAGTCATCGACAAAGAACCGTGCGATCCCGGCCTCCGCCACTCGCCGCCGGTTCTGAAATCTTCCCATGACATCGAATCTGTCCAGAACGTATCCAGACTGATCGGACACGACGATCGAGCCACTGTCGTCCAGTGCGATTCCTCTCGCGCGCTCGAATTCGCCAGGCCCCTCGCCTTGGGAGCCGACGCGCCACCGCACGGTGCCATCCGCACCAAACGCCACGAGTTCGTTGCTCTGCGTGTCCAGTATGTAGACATTTCCGTCCTCATCCACATCGACGCCATCGATGCTCCCGAGCACGGCCGGCGCCGGCGTCGACTCGACGCCGAAGGTCTGCTCCAGGACGAACCTCACCGGCGGATC
>DASVCS010000032.1:0-89033 GCA_036381495.1 Longimicrobiales bacterium | reverse complement strand
GGGGCAAGGGCCGGGGGGCGGGGCATAGGCTTCCCACCCATGTCCCTCTTCATCGGCATCGATGGCGGCGGCACGGGCGCCACGGCGGTCGTCATGGACGGATCGGGCGCCGAACTCGGGCGGATCGAGGGCGGACCGGCGTTGGTCCGGCCGGCCGATCCGGCCGCCGGTGCCGCTGCGCTGGCCGACCTCGCCGTGCGCGCGCTGGCGGCGGCCGGCGCGGCGCCCCCCGCCGCCGGCCTCTGCTGCGCGCTGGCCGGCGCCGGCCGCGACGAGGCGCGCCGCGCGCTGGCCGCCGCGCTCCACCGCGAGGCCGTCGCGGTGCGCATCCGCGTCACCACGGACGCCGAGGCGGCGCTCCACGACGCCTTCCAGTCCGGGCCGGGGATCCTGCTGATCGCCGGTACGGGATCGATCGCCTGGGCGCGCGGCGCCGACGGCCGCACGGCGCGCGCCGGCGGATGGGGCGCGCTGCTCGGCGACGAAGGGAGCGGCTACGCGCTGGGGCTCGGCGCGCTCCGCGCCGTCGCCCGCGCGGACGACGGGCGGGGCGAGGAAACGGCGCTGCGGGACGTCGTGCTGCGGGAGACGGGCGTCGCATCCCCGGATGCGCTCATCGGCTGGGCCGACGACGCTTCCAAGGCGGGCGTCGCGGCGCTCGCGCCGGCCGTGTGCGCCACGGCCGATGCGGGAGATGCCGTGGCCCGCGCGCTGGTCCAGGCGGCCGCCCGCGACCTGGCCAGCCACGTCGCCACGCTCGAACGCCGACTCGCTCCCTGGCCCGCGCCGCCCGCCATCGCGCTCGCCGGTGGGTTGATCGCGCCGGGGCGGCCGCTACGCGACGTCGTCCTGCGTGCCCTCCGCGCACTGGATCCCCCGGTTCGCCCGCTGGATCGCGCGGTGGATGCGGCGCGCGGTGCGGCGGAGCTGGCGCGGCACGGGTGACACAGCGTTCGCGCGGGCCCCGATAGGCCTGCACGGCTCACCCGATCGCGAACGGCCCCGATTCGTCAGCATGGCGGCTCTCGCCGGGTGCGCGGCGATTGGTGCGCGGGTCGGCGTTCAGAACCAGCTCGTGAACGGTTCTCCCCGCGTGCGCGGCGATGGCTTGCTCGATTCCGCGTGCTGTCGGAGGTGGCGCGCGGCATGCTGGATGAGGCCACGCTGGCCGAGTGGCTTCGCGCGCACATGGAACCTCGCGTGTAGCGATGCCGGAATTCCCGCCCGTCGGGGAGCAGATGGACGAGATCCTGCGCGACGCGGCGGACGTGATCTCGGAAGCGGAGCTAGCGGCGAAGCTCGATCGGAGCCGTCGGAGTGGCAAGCCGCTGGTGGTGAAGCAGGGCTTCGACCCGACGCGTCCCGACCTCCACATCGGGCACGCCATCTCGCTGCGCAAGCTGCGCGTCTTCCAGGAGTTGGGACATGAGGTGGTCTTCGTCGTCGGGGACTACACCGCGCGGATCGGCGACCCCAGCGGACGGAGCGAGGCGCGGCCGGGGCTCTCCCCCGAGCAGATCGAGGCGAGCGCACGGACGTACGTGGAGCAGGTCGGGCGGGTGTTGGACGCCTCGCGCGTGCGGGTCGAGCGCAACTCGCGGTGGCTGGCGCCGCTCGATCTGGCTGCGGTGCTCGAGCTGACGGGCCGCTACACGGTGGCGCGGATGCTCGAGCGGGACGATTTCGCGGAGCGCCTCGCCGAGGGGCGGCCGATCTCGATCGCCGAGTTCCTCTACCCGCTCCTCCAGGCGTACGACTCGGTGGCGCTGGAAGCCGACGTCGAGCTGGGCGGCACCGACCAGCGATTCAACCTGCTGGTCGGCCGCACGATCCAGGAGCGATACGGGCAGGAGCCGCAGGTCTGCCTGATCCTGCCGCTGCTGCGCGGGACGGACGGCGAGCTGAAGATGTCGAAGTCGTACGACAACGCGATCGGGATCACGGAGCCACCGGAGGAGCAGTACGGCAAGACGATGTCGATCCCCGACCCGCTCCTCGAGGAGTGGATCCGCCTGGCCACGCCGCTACGGGGCGCGGCGCTCGAAGATGCACTGCGCCTGGCCGAGTCCGACCCGTACGAGGCGAAGCGCGCGCTGGCGCGCTGCATCGTGCGAACGTACCACGGCGAGTCCGCCGTCGAGGCGGCCGAGGCGCACTTCGACCGGCTGTTCCGGGAGCGGGGGGTGCCGGAGGCGATCCCGGTGGCGGACGTGTCGCTGGCCGATCCCGCGCTTCGCTACACGCCGGAGGACGGCGTATGGCTGCCGGGGCTGCTCGTCGCCTGCGGACTGGCGAGTTCGACCAACGAGGCGCTGCGACTGATCGACCAGGGCGCCATCGCGGTGGACGGCGAACGGGCATCGGACCGCGCAGCGCGAGTGCCCGCGCGCGCCGGCGACATCTTGCTCCTGCGCCGCGGGCGGCGGCGGTTCGTGCGGGCGCGGTTGCGCGGCGGCGCCGCGGCGGCGGCCTGACGATGCTCGCGCGTCCGTGACGGCAGCGACGGCGCGCCCGGCCGGCCGTCGGACGACTCGAGCGGGCGCCAGCGGGCGCGGGCCGTTCCGATGCGTCGCGACGGCAGCAGTCGGGTGATGCACCCGGGCGGCTGGCGGCCGGAGCCGTCCCGGCGCGCCGACTGGGACGTGTGCGCAGGGGCGCGGCGGCCGACGAGATCGCGTCCGCGCCCTCCATTCAAGGCCGGCCCGCGCCTCGCGGGACGACATCGCCACCCTTGACAACTGGTGGGGGCGCCCCCATCATGGCGGCGGATGTCCTCTTTTTGATCCTGAGGATGGGCTATCGGCTGAGCGCCCATCTTGCGGTTCTAGAAGCGTCAAGGCAGACTTTCGTGCCGGTGGGCGCCGCGCCTCCGGGCATGTAGCGCCTCCTCTGACGCGTCGATCAGTTGAAAAAGTAGGGCTGCCGCCGACCGCCTTCTTTGTCATGGGGTGGGAGCGGCATTCGCGCGATGGATTGCGTGGCATGCACGCGGTAATGCAACCGTGATCTCGTCGCGCCGAAGCCCGCAGGTTTTTCGCGCCGCAGACGGTGTCCCCCTGAGTGCGCCACTCCGGGATACCGGTGAGTCACCGTCTCGGAAGCTTCGGTTCCACCGCCGTGCGGCGTGTTGCCGGGCCGTACCCGGCAAATCCGTTGTTTCCACCCCCAACCCCAGGAGGGAGCAGTGAGACATCGGCAGTCAGTACTCACTTGGCTGGGCGGGTGCCTGGTCCTGCTGTTGTCGGCGGGACCGGCGCTCGCGCAGACCGGCACGATCACCGGCATGGTGACCCAGCAAGGAACGGGTCAGCCGGTGGCCGGGGCAGCGGTCCAGCTCGCGGGGACGAACCAGCAGGTTCTGACGCGGGATGATGGCCGCTTCCTGATGGTGGGCGTGCCGGCCGGCTCGTACACGCTACGGGTCGAGATGCTCGGGCACAGTCCGTTCGAGCAGGCGGTCACGGTGGCCGCGGGCCAGACGGTGACCGTGGATCCGGTCCTTCAGCCGGAGGCGATCTCGCTCGGCGAGATCATCGTGACCGGCGTGGCCGGCGCGACGCAGAAAGTGAGACTCCCCTTCGCCGTCGATCAGATCACCGTCGAGGACATGCCTGTCCCGGCAGTGAGTGCGGCCTCGTCGATCCAGGGGAAGGTCGCCGGCGCGACGGTCGTGGCCGGGAGTGGCCGACCCGGCGCGGCGCCCTCGATTCTCCTGCGCGGCGTGACGAGCATCGATGCCGCCGGGCGTAGCCAGGAGCCGCTCTTCATCGTGGACGGCGCGATTCTGGGCGCCGACATGATCGACCTCGACGCGCAGGACATCCAGAACATCGAGGTCATCAAGGGTGCGGCGGCATCATCGCTCTACGGCTCGCGTGCCGCGAACGGCGTGATCCAGATCACGACCAAGACGGGCGCCACGCTCCCGAACAACAGCATTCGCTACACGGTCCGCTCGCGTTTCGGGCGGAGTGAGCTGTCGGGCCCGAAGGTCCTCGTGACGCACGCGCACCAGTACAAGATGAACGAGTCGAAGACCAAGTTCATCTCCGGAGATGGTGTCGAGTGCGACTGGTTCGAATGCCCCGCCGTCGGCGGCGTCGTGCTCGCCGGCCAGGGGGCGACTTCGGGCGGAGCGAACGCGTGGAACACTTTCCAGTCCAACCCCTGGCCGGGCGGCACTCACGACCAGGTCGAGCAGTTCTTCGATAGCGGCGTATTCAACGAGAACTACGTGTCGGCCTCTGGCCGCAGCGGCGCGACGAACTTCCACGTTTCGTTCAGCAACCTTTCGGATCCGGGCGTGATGCTCGGCCTGGAGGGCCTCAAGCGCAACAACTTCCGCGTGAACGTGGATCAGTCCGTTCTCGAAAACCTGCAACTCTCCGCAATGGCGTTCTACAGCAGGTCGACATCGGATCTCTTCCCGGAATCGCAGGGAAATCCGCTGTTCGACCTGACCCGTATGCCGGCGGGCGTGGATCTGACGGCATGTGAGGACGACCCCAGCAAGTCGTGCCTCAACGACCCCCAGCACATGGTGCTCCTGCCGGATCCGACGAACACGGAGAGCCCGAATCCGCTCTACGACATGCTGACGCGGGAATACCGTCAGAAGCGGGGTCGTTTCCTGGGCGGGGCGCAAGTCCTGTTCTCGCCGTTGGACTGGCTCGATTTCCAGGCCGACATCAGCTACGACCGCCTCGAAACCGACGAGCGGGATCTCTACCCCAAGGGTTTCCGCACGGTCCAACAGAGCAGCATCAACGATGGCTACATGGATCAGCGCGATGAGCTGACCGAGGCCATGAACGCCAGCGTGACGATGGCCGGCCGCTTCGACCTGTCGGAGGACATCCACAACGTCACGAAGGTCCGGTATCTTTACGAACGGGCCGACAACGCCTGGAACTACACGAGCGGGTACCGGTTCGCCGTCAAGGACGTGCCGAACTTCAGCAACCTGGACCCGACCCGTTTGGGTGCATCCTCTCACACCGAGTCCGTCCGGTCCGATGGGTACTACCTGATCACGGACTTCGACATCTTCGACAAGTACACGATCAACGCACTGGTGCGCAACGACGGCAGCTCGCTGTTCGGCCCGGAGGAGCAGCGGCACTGGTACTCGCGTATCGCGGGTGCGTGGCGGATTTCGCAGGAGCCGTGGTTCTCGGTTCCGGGGGTCGACGTGTTGAAGCTGCGTTATTCGCGTGGCACGGCCGGGAGCCGGCCGCGGTTCGAGGCGCAGTACGAGACGTACACCGTGGATGCCGGGCAGGTCGTGCCGGTGACGCTGGGGAACAAGGCGCTCAAGCCCGAGTTCACGACGGAGAACGAGGTCGGGCTCGACGCGATCCTGTTCAACGGCCGCGCGGGGCTGACGTTGACGTACGCGAACACGGTCACGGAGGATCAGATCCTCCGGGTCCCGCTTCCGGCCTACACCGGCTACGCCGAGCAGTGGAGGAACGCGGGCACGCTGGAGAGCAACACGTTCGAGGCGTCACTCGACCTGCAGTTGCTCCAGACCGATGAGCTCAACTGGTCGACGCGGCTGCTGTTCGACAAGACGAAGTCGGAGATCACGGAGTTCAACAACGTTCCGGACTTCGTGCAGGGCGTGAACGGCCAGGGCCTGAACGCGGTGTTCTATGTTCGCGAGGGCGAAGAGGTCGGGACGTTCTACGGAACGAAGTTCGCGACGAGTTGCGCGGATCTGCCCGAGGGCATCGACTGTAGTGCGTTCGCGGTGAACGACGAGGGCTATCTCGTGTGGGTCGGCGACGGCGGCAGCCTGAGCGACAACGCGTGGGGTACGTCTTCGGGTCTGATCATCGGCGGGCGCCCGGTCATGTGGGGTGCGCCGGTCAAGGGGTTCTGCACGGACCGCGTGACGGGCGAGCGGACGGACTTCTGCAAGCTCGGCAACACGATGCCGGACTACCACATCGGGCTGTCGTCGACGCTGGATTGGAAGGGCCTCTCGGTCTACGCGTTGTTCGACGCGGTCCAGGGCTTCAGCGTCTACAACCAGCCGCTTCAGTGGGCGGTCTTCAAGAACTACGGCGGAATCATGGATCAGACCGGGGTTCCGGAGGACCGGCAGAAGCCGCTTGGCTACTACGGCGAGATCTACGGCGTGAGCGGGCTCCAGCCCAGCTCGGCGTTCGTCGAGGACGCCAGCTTCGTGAAGCTGCGTGAGCTGTCGTTCCGGTATTCCATCCCCTCGGATCTCCTGTCGGAGGTGCCGGGCTTGAACGCGTTCAGCGAGATGGCGCTCAATCTCAGCGGCCGTAACCTCCACACCTGGACGGATTACCGGGGTTACGATCCGGAAGTCGGCAAGGATGGCGGTGACACCGGTTCGGCGGCGATCGCTCGGGTCGAGGGGTACCAGTATCCGAACTTCCGGACCTGGACGCTCGGCATCGAGTTGCACTTCTAGGGGGGGCACCGATGATTGAGATCAAGAAAACGGGCGTGGTCCTGGCGACCGTGCTGTTCCTCGGAGCGGCAGCGTGCGCGGACCTCGACGTGACGAATCTGAACGATGCGGATGCGGGTCGCGCGCTGACGACGGCAGGCGACGTCGAGTCGCTGGTCGCGGGCTCGTTCGCGCAGTGGTGGCAGGGAAGCGCGCGCTACGAAGGCCCGTCCTTCCTGCTCAGCGCGATGTCGTTCCAGCACAGCGCGTGGCCGGCGAACGCGGGCGTGTACTTCTACGCGGGCCTGCCGCGTCCGCCGATCCAGAACAACCAGGTTCACGCGGACTACGGGAACATCGAGGAAGCGTGGAACCGGAACTACAAGGCGTTGTCGGCGATCGCCGCCGGGCTCCGTGCCATCGACAGCGATGAGACGATCGCGTCCGAACTCGGCGCGGAGCGTGTGCGGCGGGTGCGCGCCTTCGGCAAGTTCGTGCAGGGCCTGGCCCACGCGTCGCTCGCGGTGTTGTACGACAAGGGGTTCGTCATCGACGAGACGATCGCGACCATCGACGAGTCGGGAAATCCGGCCGACCTGGGCGAGCCCGTGTCGTACAACGAGATGATGAACGCTGCGCTCGGCTACTTCGATGACGCGATCGACTTGGCCGGGCAGGGCGCCTTCGAGGAGCCGATCCCGACCACGTGGATGGGCGTGGAGACCACGGCGGAGGATCTCGTGAGGATCGCCCACTCGCTCAAGGCACGGTTCCGCGCCGCGGTCGCGCGTACTCCGGCCGAGCGCCAGGCCGTGGACTGGGGTCTGGTGTTGGCGGACGTGGACGAAGGCATCCAGGCCGATTTCACCATTCCCATGAATGGTGACGACTACAGCACGCCGTGGACCAACGACCTCGTCAACTATCTCGGTTTCGCGGCCTGGCAGCAGTTGACCTACATGGTCCTGGGCATGGCCGACACGTCGGGCGCGTACCAGGCGTGGTTGGCGAAGCCGGTCGTGGAACGGCGTCCGAACATCGACATGGATGGCGATGGCACCGAGGAGCCGGTGCTCATCCGCACACCCGACCACCGCTTCCCGCAGGGTGTGACGCTCGATGAGCAGCGGTGCAATCCGGGCACGATCTACACCATCCCGGAGCGCGACTGCGACGACGATGGGAAGATCGATCGGCCGGGCTTTGCCCTCAACGGCAACAACTGGGCGCGCCCGGATCGCGGCACGTGGCGCTGGTCCTATTACTGGAACGAGGCGCTCCGCGCCGAACACTACGGCAGTGCCGTGCCCTGGCCGCTCATCACCATGGCCGAGATGAATCTGCTCGCCGCCGAGGCCCGTTACTGGCGCAACGAGCCCGCGCTCGCCGCGAATTTGATCAACATCACGCGCACGGCGGCGGGTCTCCAGCCGACGGACGAGAACGGCACCAACACGGACTGCGTGCCCAAGCTGCCGAACGGCAGTTGCGGTGACCTGCTCGAGATGCTCAAGTGGGAGAAGCGACTCGAGGTCCAGTTCACCGGCCTCTACGGCGCGCCCTGGTATTTCGATGGCCGTGCCTGGGGTGACCTGTACCTGGGCACGCCCGTGCAGTTCCCGATGCCATCGAAAGAGTTGCAGGGGCTCGGAATCCCGCGTTACACCTTCGGTGGCGCGGGCGGTGAGGGCGCGGCGCCGGGAAGCACCTACGCATACCCGTTCGAGCAGTAGCGAACGCGTAGCGGCCCGGTTGGACGGATCCGTCCGTTGAGCGGCGGTTCCGGAAGGGGAGGGATCCTCCGCGAGGGGGATGTCTCCCCTTCGTCCTCCTGTCGAAGGGGTGGCGCCGATCGCGGAGAGGAAGTTGCGTGCGTGTTACGCCGCGCCCGCGCGGGCCGTCGGGAGCGGATGCCCGACCGGCATGGGCCTCGATGGATCGTGTTGGCGGAGACGAGTCCGGGTCGGCCGCGATGGTGCCGCGGCTGGCAGCTCAGAGGAGGTCGGATTCACGCATGCGCTGAGCGATACGGATCGGCCCACCCGGCGGGGCGGTACCTCCACGTATGCCGCCCCGGCGGGTGGGCGATCCGATCTCGCGCGAACCGTTTCAGACGAGTACGAAAGGCCCTGCCCAGGATCCCGCGTCGTGATGAATCATGGGGGCGAAGCCCTGCTGATCGGGCGGCGGGTCCTTGGGCTGCTCATCCGGCGTGGGGACCCGTGGCTCGGTCGGACTCGAGCACGCGGCAGCGACCACCACGAGCATGAGCATGAGCAACCGGAACTTGGTCATCTGATCCCTCCGGAGATAGGAAGGCATTCATCGCACATGATGAACGATATAACGATTAGCCACGATCAGGCAAGGTTCCAACGTGGAGGTGCAGCATGAAGGTGGGTCGGCGAGCCGGCTGGTTGATCTTCGTGATGATGCTTGGTAGCACGGCCGGCTGCGCGACGGCGAGGCCCGATGGCGGCCAGCGGCAGCAGAATGTGCTGACGCGCGCCGAGATGGCCCCGGTCAAGGTTTCGTCGCTGTACGAAGTGGTCCGGCGGCTCCGGCCGCGCTGGCTCAGGATCTCCTCGGGGCCGCGTAGCATCACGGGGGAGACGGAGGTCGTGGTGTTCCAGGGTCAGGCTTTTCTCGGAGGGACGGAGGTCCTTCGGCAGATGTCGCCGGATATGGTGGTGGAACTCCGGTACCTGGATGGCGCCCAGGCGTCCGCCGCGCTGCCGGGGCTGGGCTCGCGTCACGTCGCCGGCGCGATCGTGATTGTTGCCAAGTAGGTTCGGATCGGCTCATCGCTCGACGAGGGCGCCGCAGGCGATGGCGTCCTCTTCGGCGGTCGCGACGGCGACATGGTAGTCCTGGCCGGATACCAGGATCGGGCTGAGGAGTACGTTGGCCGAGGCGGCGCCGGTCGAATCGGTGTGGAGCGGAGGATAGCTTGCGCTCGAACCAACGGGGGCTCCTGGAGCCGCGCAAGAACCGCCCTGGATTCGCCAGGCGAGCGTGGTTTCGTCGGGCGCGTGGGAGACGCTGACGCTGGCCTCGGTCCGATCACTGTAACTGATGGCGGCTGCGTGGCCGGTGAGCTCTGCGTGAGCCGGGTCGCCGTGAAGAGTGGCTTCCCAGATCGTCTGTTTCGGCGGATCGACCGATAGGTCGCAGGCGGGGAGAACGAACGGCAATGCGAGCAGCAGGGCGAGCCGTTTCATTTTGACACCTCCCGGGGTCCAGTGAACTGTTGGCGATCGATGCTCCGCGGAGCGGTGCGGCGGCAACCGCGCAGGCACAACATTGCCGTGACCGGCTGCTGCGGGAGCCGCGCCGAGCCGCTCGCCTTCGATGGGGCGCCGCGCCTTCGCGGGGCGCAGCGGCCGAAGACGCGCGGGCGTGATCAAACGTAATGGGTTAGCGCTTTCGGTCGTTCTGGTCAAGAGATCGGCGTCGGTCCATGCGCCCGTGCGGGCATGCGATTACGATTCCGTTCGCCGGTGTGGTGTGGCCGATCGTGAGGCGACGGCGTGTTCTCGCCGCTACGGGTCCGCACGTCGCGATCGGCTCGAGAGTCGTGAAGGATAATTCCTGAGGAGCGCCGACAATGTGGACGAAGTCTACGTCGATGATGATCCTGGTGGTGTCCCTGGCCCTCTATCCCGGGCGTGCCGCATGGTCGCAGATGCCGAATGCCCCCGGTGGCGATTTCCAGACCTCGGCGTACTGGGCCGTCGGCTACGCGGTGAACGCACCTACGCAGCTCATGGGATTCAGTACGGTGATCTTCAGTCCCGGGCTCGCGCATTGGGGTGTATACGCCGATTACAAGCGTACGCTCGATTCGCCCGAGGATGGGGACGAATACGACGGCTCGGTCACGCCCAGTCAAGCCATTAACGATTTCAACGATCGCCGGACGGATGACGAGAGCGTCTGGACGACGGTCAACGTCGGAATCGTTCGGGTCCTCACCGGGGATCTGGCGGTCTACGCGGGGGCCGGCTACGCACGGGAAGAGGCATACGAGCAGTATTTCGACGATCAGCGGGACAGGGGCGTATTCGGCTACTACTGGGTCAAGGATGATGCCGGATCGGGGAATCGCTTGAACCTTCTGGCCGGTGCATGGCTTCGCGCGACGCCGGGCGTTCTGTTTCAGTTCGGTGCGGAGACCGCTCCGCGCGGGTTCACGGTCGGCGCCGCGTTGGTCCTGCCTTTCCTGCGCTGAGCCGGGGGACTCGCGCGTGGTCGGCTCCGGCCGGGTCGCGTGATCGGGGTTGCTCGTACCGTGCGCTTGCTTGCGGCGGTGGCCGTCCCCCGCTACTCTCCCGCCGCAGCGAGCCACGGACCGAGGCGAGAGGGAGGAGCGCGTGGTGCCGGAACGTATCGAGAAGCCCTGGGGTCACGAGTTGATCTGGGCGCGGACGGACCGCTACGTCGGGAAGATCCTGCACATCGAGCCGGGCCACGCGCTCTCGCTCCAGTACCACGAGCGGAAAGACGAGACGATCCATGTGCTCCGTGGCGAGCTGCGATTCTGGGTGGGTCCGTCGGCGGCGGAGCTCGTCGAGGTTCCGCTCGGGGTGGGCCAGAGCTTCCGGATCGAGCCGGGGATGGTCCACCGGATGGAGGCGGTGACGGAGACGGACCTGCTGGAGGCGTCTACGCCGGAGCTGGAGGATGTGGTGCGGCTCGAGGACCGGTACGGCCGCACGTGAACGCGGCGGCGCGCGGGTCCGCGGTTTCCGCCGGGGGCTCCGGGCCGCACGGATGACCCCGGACGACGCGCGCGGCGATTCGATATGCCACGGGTCTATCTCGGGCTCGGTACGAACCTGGGTGACCGGGAGGCCCACCTGCGCGAGGCGCTGCGGCGGCTGCGCGCCGTGGTGGCGATCGATGCGGTGTCCTCGGTGTACCAGTCGGAGCCCGTCGGGTACCGTGCGCAGCCGGACTTCTGGAACCTGGTGGTGCGGGGACGCACGGAGCTGGCGCCGGAGGCGTTACTCGAGGCGACCCGCGCGATCGAGCGGGCGATGGGGCGGCGGCCGTCGTTCCGCAACGCCCCGCGCGTGATCGACATCGACCTTCTCTTCTACGACGACGTTCGCATGGCGACGCCTTCGCTCGTGTTGCCGCACCCGCGGCTCATCGACCGGGCGTTCGTCTTGCGGCCGCTGGTCGAACTCGATCCGGAGCTGCGACATCCGGGGACGGGCGAACGGCTCGCGGAGGTGCTGTCGCGAGCGCGAGGGCTCGAGCGCACGGAGGTGCTCTTCCCCGGCAGTCGGCTGCTGGAGGGCGGGGAGGGGTCGGGCGGCGTCGAGGATGCCCGGATGGAATGATGTCCGTGCGCCCGAACCGTGCATCGTTCCGATCCCACTTCCGGCGTCGACGGTGGCCGCTTCGGGATCGGGCGGGCGATCGGGATCGGGATCGAGAGGCGTCGTGATGTGGCGAACTCGCTATGAGGCCTGGGTCGAGCCGGCCGTGTCCGGAACCTCCGCGGGCGTTGTCGTTTCCGGATGGGATGCGAGGGTGTCGTGATGCGGGGAACTTCGTGTGGGCTCTGGAGCCATCGGGGCGCGGCCCGGGGGGGCGTGGCGCTGTTGCTGCTCTCGTTGGTCGGTTCCGCGTGCCGGGGGCAGGAGCGCCCGGCAACGGAATTCGCGGCGGAGGTGGATTCGCTGCTCCCGCGTCTCGAGCGGTTGAGCGGGCTCGAAGCGCGCGAGCCGGTGCGCGTCGAGTGGCAGGACTCGGCCGGCGTGCGGGCGTACATCCAGCGCCAGCTCGATGATGAGCTGCCCCCCGAGGACCTCGCCGGGATGCACGCGACGTACGCCGCGTTCGGGTTGATCCCCGATTCGCTGGACCTGCGGCGGCTGCTGTTGGACCTCTATACGGAGCAGGTCGCGGGGTACTACGATCCGGACACGGAGACGTTGTATCTGGTCGAGGGCGCCGCGCCGCAGGAGCTCGGGGTGGTCCTCGCGCACGAGCTGGTGCACGCGCTCCAGGACCAGCACGCGAACCTGGACTCGCTGATCGCCCGTGAGCGCGGCAACGACCGGCAGACTGCGGCGCAGGCGGCGATCGAGGGGCAGGCCACGCTCGTGATGGTCGCGCTGGCCATGGAGGAGCGGATCGGCGTCGAGGTCGCCGCGGCGCAGCTCCCGGACATCGGCGCGCAGCTCGAGCCGATGCTCGAGACGCAGAACGCGCAGTTCCCCGTGTTCCGTTCCGCGCCCCGGATCATTCGTGAGACCCTGCTCTTCCCGTATGCGCGCGGGGCCGCGTTCGTGCAGGCGCTGTGGCGGGCGGCTGAGGCCGAGGGTGAGACGCGGCGGCCCGCGCCGCTCGGCCCGCTCCTGCCGCAGTCGACGGAGCAGGTGATCCGCCCGCGCGAGCGCTTCATCGGCGAGCGGGACGCACCGACCGAGCTGCGCCTCGCCGAGCCGGCGGCCGACTGGCGGGCGGTCTACGAGAACACGCTCGGTGAGCTGGAGACCGGGATCCTGCTCGAGGAGCACCTCGGTGCGGGCGCGGACTCGCTGGCCATCGGGTGGGACGGCGACCGGTATCGGCTGCTCGAGGCGCCGGATGGGGGTTCCGCACTCGTCTGGTACACCGTTTGGGACAGCGACGCCGCGGCCGACGCCTTCGCGGAGGCGTACCAGCGCATCCTGGAGGCGCGCCCCGACCGGCGCGGCCGCGTCGAACGCATCGAGATCGAGGGGCGGCCCGGTGTGCGCGTCATCGACGCGGAGCGCGGCGTGCCGCTCGACCGTGTGCCGGTGCCGGCGGTGACCGGCGTGGTCGAGGGCTAGAGCCGTTCACCCCCGGGTTCGGAGCCGCGTGGCCGCCCGCGATGCACTTGCGGCCGCAGTGCACGATTCCGAAGTGATGCGGCAACCGCTCCAGCCCTTGCCTGGCGGCGCCCTCACGCCTCCAGGAGCGCCAGTTCATCCAGCCCCCGCGCCTCGCACGCCGCGGCGGCCGCTGCCCCCTTCGGCAGCGGATACCGGTACACCTCGCCCGCGTAGTTGCGGAGCACGACCTCGGCATCGGTGATCCGCTCGACGTACTCGGGGAGGAGCGGGATCTTGCCGCCGCCGCCGGGCGCGTCGATGACGAAGTGCGGCACGCCGAGCCCGCTGGTCCAGCCGCGGAGCGCACGGATGATCTCGAGTCCCTTCTCGATGCTCGTGCGAAAGTGCTCGCCGCCGGCCACGACATCGGCCTGGTAGATGTAGTACGGGCGGACGCGCGCCTTGAGGAGCCTGTGCATCAGCTCCTTCATCACGGCCGGATCATCGTTGACGCCCTTGAGCAGAACCGTCTGGCAGCCGAGCGGCGCGCCGGCGTCGGCGAGCATGCCGAGGGCGCGAACGGCATCGGGCGTCAGCTCGTCCGGGTGGTTGAAGTGCACGTTGATGAAGACCGGGTGGTAGCGGCGCACGATGTCGCAGAGCTGCGGCGTGATGCGCTGCGGCAGGTGACTCGGGATACGCGTGTGGATGCGCAGGATCTCGATGTGCGGGATCTCGCGCAGCGTTCGGAGGAAGAACTCGACGCGGCGATCGGAGAGCAGGAACGGGTCGCCGCCCGAGAGGATGACGTCGCGAACCTCGGTGTGCTCGCGGAGATAGGCGAATGCCGAGTCGAACTGGTTGAGCGGGATCTTCTCCGGATCGCCGACCTTGCGCCTGCGCGTGCAGAAGCGGCAGTAGCTGGCGCAGACCGGCGAGACCAGGAAGAGCACGCGGTCCGGGTAGCGGTGCGTCAGGTTCGGCACCGGTGAATCCGCGTCCTCGCCGAGCGAGTCGACGATGCCGTCCTCGACGACCAGCTCCTGCGGCGTGGGCACGTACTGGTTCCAGAACGGGTCGCCGGGTTGCCGGATGAGCTGGAGCGCCGCCGGAGTGATGCGCAGGTTGAAACGGTCGATCGCGGCCTGGACCGCATCGCGGTCTATGTTCTCGATGCCGAAGCGCTCGATCAGTTCGTCGACCGTGGTCACGCTCCGGTGCAGGATATCTTGCCAGGGTTCCATGATGTCGCCCGCCCGTCATTGGGTTCGATTCGCTTGGCGAAGATCACTTTGGCCTCGCCGTCCAGGTAGAAATCGGGGACGCGTGCGACCTCGGCGTACCCGCGCTGCCGGTAGAACGCGCGGGTCGGCTCGTAGAGCGGCCGGGCCGAGGTTTCGATGAGCACGAGTCGAGCATGGATCCGGGCGAGCCTTCGTTCGACCTCCTGGAGGAGCAGCGTTCCGATCCCGGCGTTCTGCGCGCGCGGCGCCACGGCGATCCAGTAGAGATCCCAGGTGCCGTGCGTGCAGGGCGTGGGGCCGTAACAGGTGTAGCCGAGCAGCGTGCCGCCGGGGGTGAAGGCGCCCAGGGCGGTGTAGTCCTGCTCGGGTTGGCGGAAGTAGGCGTCGAGGACTTCGAGCGCGACGTGGATCTCGTCGTCGCGGAACATGCCGGTTTCGCGGAGGATCCCGGCGATGGCCTCGCGGTGGCGCGGCTCGACTGGGGCGACGCGGGCGGTGCTCAGCGGATCGCCTCGGCGATGATGTGGCGCACAAGGTCGGTGTACCCCCACCCGTCGGCGGCGGCCATGCGGGAGAGGCCGGCTCCCGGAGCGAGGTCCGGATTGGGGTTGACGTCGAGCACGTGGAGGCGTCCGCGGCCGTCGGCGCGGAGGTCCACGCGGCCGTAGCCACGCCCCTCGAGGAGGTGCCACGCCGCGCGGGCCAGGTGGATGGCGCGGTTGCGCAGCGCGGGCGCGAGGCGCGCGGGGCAGCGGGAGACGGTGCCGGCGTCCGCGGCGGAGCCGGGTCGCCATTTGGCGTCGTAGTCGACGAGGGGCCAGGCGCCGTCCGGCATCCTGGCGAAATCGATCTCGGCGACGGACAGCACGCGGTCTCCGACGAAGCCGACCGCCAGCTCGCGGCCCGGCAGGAACTCCTGCACCAGGAGAGGCCGGCGTTCCGAGCCGCCGTTCGAGGCGGCGACCTCCGCTTCGAGTGCGGCGCCATCTCCCACCACCGACCGCTGCGTGATGCCGACCGAGCCGTCTTCACCGGCGGGCTTGATGATCGCGGGGAAGCGGTCCCACCCGACGAGGCGGCCGTCCGGCGGGACCGGCGCCCAGGCCGGGACGGGGATCCCCGCATCGGACAGGAGCGCGTTGACACGGTCCTTACGGCGCGCCAGCGCGAGCGTCTCCGCCGGGCTGCCGGTCATGGGGAGGCCGAGCAGCTCGATGACGGCGGCGACGCGCCATTCGTTCGCGCTCGAGCCGTTCGTCCCCTCGCAGAGGTTGAAGACGAGATCCGCGCCGCTCTCGACGAGGATGGGGGTCCAGTCCGGGACGGCACCGCCGACCGGCAGGCGAATCGGCTCGTGGCCGAGGTCGCGCAGCGCGATATGGACCGCTTCGACGGCCTCCATCACAGCGCGTTCGTCCGGGGGCGCGCCGGCGCGCCCCTCGACGTCACCGTACAGGATCGCGATTCTCATGAAGCCATCCCGTATCGCCGTAGCGCGCTGTCCAGGACCGTGAGGATCAGCGTGTCGTAATCGATCCCGGCGGCTCGGGCGGCTTTCGGGAAGCACGAGTTCTGACGAGGATCCGGGAGGATCCCCGGCAACGGATTGATCTCGATCACATGGGGCGCGCCTCCGGCGTCGAGCCGGAGATCGATGCGTGCCCAGTCGCGGCAACCGAGGGCTCGATAGGCCGCGAGCGCCGTCTGCCGCAACGCGCGTTCGAGTCTCGCGTCGAGTCGGGCGGGGCAGTCGAAGATCGCGAGGGGCGCCTCGGGCGTGTCCCACACCCACTTCGCCTCGTAGCCGTAGATCGGCGGGACGTCCGCGGGGAGCGCATCGAACCGGATCTCGACCGGCGGGAGCACGCGCGCCGATGGGCCGTTGCCCAGGACGGCGCAGGTGAACTCGCGGCCGGGGAGGAACTGCTCGACCAGCGCGGGCTGGTGGTATTCCTCGAGGATCTCTCGTGCACGCCGCCGGACGGCGGGAGCGGTCTCGCAGTACGCCGCCGCCGGGATCCCCTTGCTGGACCCTTCGCAGAGCGGCTTCACGATCGCCGGGAGCGGGAAGGGAGGCGCCTCCGGCGCCCCGTCGATGACCGCGAACGCCGGCGTCCGGATCCCGCGCGCGAGGAACACCTCCTTCGCGCGCCGCTTGTCGAGCGCCAGCCCCAGGGTCAGCGGGTCGCTTCCGGTATAGGGAACGTCGAGGAACTCGCAGATGGCGGGGACGTGGGCCTCGCGGTTGGGGCCGTGCAGCCCCTCGGCGATGTTGAAGACGATGTCCGGGCGGGCGTCCCGCAACTTCAGCGGGAACTCCGCATCCGCCTCGAGCCGGATGACCTCGCCCGCGCGGCGCAGCGCGGAGGCGACGGCGTCGATGGTGGCGGGTTCGTCCCACTCCGCGTAGCGGTCGTGGGGCGGAGGATGGAGGCGCCGGCCACGGTTCCCCTCGGGGGCGACCACCGGCGCGCGGAGGTCCGCCGTGGATGGGGGGCGGTCTTCGCTCGGAGGCTCGTCCTCCTCGTTGGGCTTCTCGTTGTACGCGAAGCCGATCCGGCGCGTCATCGTCTCGACTGCGAGCGTACGCCCCTACGAAAAAACGCGCCTCCTCCACGGGAGACGCGGCCTTGCGGTCGCGCGGGGCGCAATTGTCATCAATTTCGGTCGGGTGCCGGTGCGGACCGCACCGCACGCACACCCGGATTCATCATAACGCACCGCCCACCGGAAGGGAAGTGCCCCGGGCCGGCCACCCGCGGCCCCTTCCTTGCTCCGATGCGAGGGGGCGGCTAACTTCGCGGCCGGAAGGAGACGCTCAGTTCCGCGGGCGTGTAGAATGACAGGCGATTTCACGCTCGGCGTCGAAGAAGAGTACCAGTTGGTGGACGCCGAGACGGGCGCTCTCCGGAGCCGCGCCCGGGACGTGCTGACGAGCGATTGGAGCGCGGAGATCCGACCCGAGTTGCAGGAGACGACGCTCGAGATCGGGACCCGCATCTGCCGCACCGCGGCGGAACTCGATCGGGAACTGCGCCGGCTGCGCTTCCAGGTGGCGACGACGGCGGCGGCCGAGGGTCTGGAGATCGCGGCAGCGGGGACGCACCCCTTCAGCCGGTGGGAGGGCCAGCGGTCGACCCGTGGCGAGCGCTACCGCAAGATCGCCGAGAACTACGGTCGGATCGCCCGGGACGAGCACAACTTCGGGATGCACGTACACGTCGCGATCCCGCCGAGCCGGGACCGGATCCACCTGCTGAACGTGGTCCGCCACTACACGCCGTGCCTGCTGGCGCTGGCGAGCAGCTCTCCGTTCTACGAGGGCGAGGACAGCCAGTACGCGTCGTATCGAATGATCCTCTGGCGGCGCTGGCCGAACTCGGGCGTGCCGCCGCGGCTCGCATCCGACCGGGAGTACCGTCGCCTCGTCGAGCTGCTGCTGCGCACCGAGACCATCGGCGATGAACGCAACCTCTACTGGGGCGTGCGCCCGCACGCGGTCTACCCGACGCTCGAGTTCCGCGTGACCGACGTCTGCCCGCGTCTGGATGACGCCGTCGCCATTGCCGCGCTCGCGCGCGCACTGATCGTGGCGGCCGACGAGGGCGTGCTCGAGGAGCCGCGCACGGCCGATTTCTCGGAGAGCGCGGCGCAACTGCTCCTGGCCGGGAACGAGTGGCGCGCCGCGCGCTACGGCCTGGATGCGTGGCTCGTCGACCCGGATGCGCCGGGCGGCCGGATCCCGATGCGGTCGGCCGTCCGCCGGCTGATCGACCAGGTGGGGCGCATTGCGGAGGCCCTCGAAGATGGTGCGATGCCGGAAGGGATCGAGGCGCTGCTCGAACGCGGCAACGGCGCGGATCGGATGCGACGCGTCGCGCGCCAGTGCGTCGGACTCGAGCCGCTGGTGCACTGGCTGACCGCGGAAACGCTGCTGGGGACGGGTGCCGATCGCCGGCGGGTGCAGCGGGAGCGGTGCGCATGACGACGGGCGGCGTGGGACGGCTCTTCCTGGTTCTCGCGGTGTTGCTCGCGGTGGCGGGTCTCGTGCTGCTCGCGCTGGACCGTTTCGGCGTGGGGCGGCTGCCGGGCGACATCGTCTGGCGCCGCGACAACGTCACGATCTACGTACCGCTCGGCGTGATGATCCTGCTCAGCGTGCTGCTCACGTTGCTGCTCAACCTGCTCCTGCGCCGGTGAACGGCCGCCCGTGACACGCATCCGGATCCCCGTGGCGCCGCCGCCTCCGGCGGACTACGACGTGATCGTCGAGCCCGGCGTTCTGGGGCGCCTCCCTGCGCTCGTGAAGGAGGCCGCGCCGGCGTTTCGCTACGCCGTCGTGGCCGATGACGCGGTGGCGGCGTTGTACGGCGCGGGGGTGTTGGACGGCCTGGCGGCGGCGGGGATTCGTGCGAGTCTGCACACTTTCCGGGCGGGCGAGGCGCGGAAGACGCGCGAAGTCTGGGCGCGTCTCACGGATGCGCTCCTCGGCGAGGGGCTGGCGCGCGACGGCGCCGTGATCGCGCTGGGCGGCGGGGTCACCGGCGATCTGGCCGGCTTCATCGCGGCGACGTACATGCGCGGCATCCCGGTCGTGCAGGTGCCGACATCGCTGCTCGCCATGGTGGATGCCTCCGTGGGGGGCAAGACCGGCGTGGACACGCCCGCGGGGAAGAACCTGGTCGGCGCGTTCCATCCGCCGCGCATCGTGATCGCCGACCCCGCGGTTCTCCAAACGTTGCCCGAAGCGGAGTTCCGCAATGGCATGGCCGAAGCGGTGAAGCACGGCGCGATCGCGGATGCGCGCTACCTCCGGTGGATCGAGGGGGCGGCGGCCGCGCTGTTGCGCCGCGAACCGCGCCCGCTGGCCCGGCTGATCCGCCGGTCGGTCCGGATCAAGGCCGGTTTCGTCGCACGCGACCTCCGCGAGGCCGGGCCGCGGCAGGCGCTCAACTTCGGGCACACGATCGGCCACGCGATCGAGTCGGTCACCGACTTCGGGATCTCGCACGGCGCCGCCGTGGCCATCGGCATGGTCGCCGAGGCCGCCGCGGGGGAATCGGTGGGCGTGACGGCGCCCGGCGCGGCGGCCAGTCTCCGCGGGGTGCTGCAACGCTTCGATCTGCCCGTCGAGTTGCCCGACGGCACCGCGCCGCGCGCGGTGCTCGAGGCGGCGCGCAGCGACAAGAAGGCCAGGCGTGGGCACGCCCGCTACACGCTCCTCGCGCGCATCGGCGAGGTCGCCCGGACCGAGGCCGGCGAGTGGGCGTTTCGGCTCGAGCCGGGACGGCTCGAGGGCGTGCTTTCGGCGCTCCAGCGCCGAACGGACCGGTCGTTCGGGGGTATGTGTTGATCGTGTCGAGGTTTGACGCCCGTGCATCGCTCCGCTATGTTCCGTATCTGCGGAGCGGCACGGCCGGCCGGGCGGGACCGGCACGGCTCGCAGGCATTGCGACGGAGGCGTGATGACGCTCGCCGAGCGGGCGAACATGTCGGTCGCCCAGGTCCTGGAACAACGCGCGGCGGAGCATCCCGAGCGCGTGTTCCTGGTCTTCGGCGATCGTCGACTGACGTATGGACAGGTCGAAGCGCGGGCCACGGCGCTCGCCGCCGCTTTGAGCGGACTGGGCATCGAGGCGGGCGACCGGATTGCCCTGGACCTGCCCAACTGGCCGGAGTTCATCGTGTCCATGTTCGCGGCGGCGAAGCTGGGCGCGGTGATCGTGCCGTTGAACCCCCATTACACGGTAGCGGAGCTCCAGTACATGCTGCGGCATTCCGAAGCCGCAGTGGTGGTCACGGTGGAGTCGTTCGCCGGCGTAGACTATCTGGAGCTGTTCGAGGGGTTCCTGACCTCGCTGCCCGACCTGCAATACCTGGTCACGGTGGGCGAGGAGGACCTCTGGTACGACGACCGGATCTACCAGTACGAGGATCTTGTCTCGAGCGGCGAGGGGCGTGCGTTGCCGCCGATCGGGGTATCCCCCGAAGACGAGGTGTTCGCCATCCTCTACACCTCGGGGACGATGGGGAAGCCGAAGGGCGTGGCGCTCACGCACCGGAACCTGCTGACCACCGCGGCGCACACCGTCGACGCCATTGGCCTGACGCAGGACGACGTGGTGTTCGGGGTGACGACGCTGTTCGACGTCTTCGGCCTGGGTCCGGGCGTGCTCGGGACGCTGCTCTCGGGTGCGTCGCTCATCCTCCAGGAGCAGTTCCTGCCGGATGAGGCGCTTGCGCTGATCGAGCGGCACCGTGTGACGGTGCACTACGGCGTGCCGACGGTCTTCATCGCGGAGTTGCGGGAGTGGCGGCACGAGCCGCGGGACCTCTCGTCGTTGCGGGCGGGGATCGTGGCGGGCGCGCCGATTGGCGATGAGATGGTGCGGACCATTCGGGCGGAGTTCTGCCCGAACCTCCAGGTGGCGTACTCGCTGGTGGAGACGGCGTCGACGGTCTCGGTGACGCGACCGGACGATCCGGTCGAGAAGCAGGTGTTCACGGTCGGCCGGCCGTTGCCGGGGACCGAAGTGCGTGCGCTCGACCTGGACGGGACCGTGTTGCCGATCGAGAGTCTGGGTGAGCTGGCGGTGCGGGGCCCCGGCGTGATGAAGGGGTACTACCGCCAGCCGGGCGAGACGTCGCAGGCGTTCGCGGAGGATGGCTTCTTCCTGACCGGGGATCTCGGGTTGGTCGACGAGGAGGGTTACGTCCACATCGTCGGCCGGCGGAAGGAGTTGATCATCCGGGGCGGGTTCAACGTCTACCCGCGTGAGGTCGAGGACCGGTTGCAGGCCCATCCCGCGGTGCTGGATGCCGCGGTGGTCGGGGTGCCGCACGAAGTGCTCGGTGAGTTGGTCTGCGCGTGCGTCGTCCCGGTGGAGGGCGCGATCGTCACGGGCGACGAGATCATGGAGTGGTGTCGGGGGGCGCTCGCGGACTACAAGGTTCCGGACCTGGTCCGCTTCCTCGACTCGTTCCCGCTCACGGGGAGCGGGAAGGTCCGGCGGGTCGAACTCGCGCGCATGATCAGCGCGGAAGAGTCGAGTCGCCGGCCGTAACGGCCGGGCGTCGGGCCCGCCGGGCAGGGCGGCGCCGCCGGATGGGGCGGCGCCGCACGCCGGTCCGGTGCGCCGGGCGAACCGGCCGGGAGTGAAAACGGCGGCTGTGCCGCCGGAGATTGACAATCGACGAGAGCGGGACTCCTTCACTCGTCCCGCGGCCGCGGGCCACGCCGCCCCCGGTTTCCACGTGATGATCGGCGTGGGGATCGGGGCTCGGGGTGGGGACTCGCCGCCGCATGGAGAGGAAGGGGCCTCGCGGACAGCAGAACCACAAACACAAAGCGAGGCACATGGCTGCACAATTTGCGCGTGCTCCCCACCAGGGGCGATTCACATCGGATCAGCACGCACCGAACGCGGCGCTCCTCATCGACTTCGACAACGTGACGTTGGGGATCCGCGACGACCTTTCCAAGGAACTCAAGAACCTCCTCGACAGCGACATCATCAAGGGCAAAGTCGCCGTTCAGCGTGCCTACGCGGACTGGCGCCGCTACCCTCAATACATCGTCCAGCTCGCGGAGTCGTCGGTCGACCTGATCTTCGCGCCGGCGTACGGCAGCTCGAAGAAGAACGCGACGGACATCCGGCTCGCGATCGATGCGCTGGAGTTGGTCTTCACGCGGCCGGAGATCGGGACGTTCATTCTGCTCTCCGGGGATTCGGACTTCAGCAGTCTGGTGCTGAAGCTGAAGGAATACGGCAAGTACGTGATCGGCGTGGGGATCCGCGAGTCCGCCTCGGACTTGTTGGTCCAGAACTGCGACGAGTACTACTCGTACTCGGCGCTCTCGGGGCTGACGCGGAAGAGCGAGGAGGATGGCCGCGGGATCGGCGACCCCTGGGTCCTGGTCGAGGAGGCCGTCCGCCGGATGGCGGAGCGCAAGGATGTCATGCGCTCGGACCGGCTCAAGCAGGTGATGGTCGAGCTGGATCCGAATTTCAATGAGAAGGAGATCGGCTACAGCAAGTTCAGCAAGTTCCTCTCGGACGCCTCGAGCCGGGGGTGCCTGCACCTGAAGAAGCTCGACAACGGCCAGTGGGAGGTCCAGCCGGCGAACGGCCGGAGTGCGGCCGGCAGTGCGTCCGACGCGGCGGAGTCGGAGCCACGGCGCTCGCGGGACCAGGCGCGTCGTTCGCGGGGCGGTCGCGGCCGTTCGGCGGCCGAACGGGAAGAGCCGGTGGAAGTCGGCGTCGAGCCGGTCGACGCCGCGGCTCCGGCGGAAGCCGAACCCGTCGATACCGGACGCGCCGGGAGCGACCCGTTGCGCGCCGCGTATGCATTGCTGCGCCGGGCCGTCGAGCAGGTGCTCGCGGACGGATCCGCCGTGGCGCGCGACTCGGACGTGAAGCGCCAGATGCTGGCGCTCGAGCCGGGCTGGGACGAATCCAGCGTGGGCTTCAGCCGTTTCAGCCGCTTCCTCCGCCAGGCGCACGATGCGGAAGTCATCGATCTCCGCAAGGCGGGCGATGGCGTGTACGAAGTCACGCTCGCCGGTGCGTCGCAGCCGCCGAAGGGGGTGGAGCAGCCGTCGTCCCGTTCATCGAGGGGAGGCTCGAGCCGCGGGCGTCGGACCGCATCCGAGGCGGCGCCGGCTGCGGAGCCGCGTCCGGCGGTGACCGCGGCATCACGGGCGGAACCCGCGCGGCCGGAGGGACCGCGGACGGAGGGGCCGAAGGCGGAGCCGGCCGCGGAGTCGCCGCGGGCGGAGGCCGTGCATCCGGCCGACGAGGTGGAGCGTGCGGGCGCGGCGCGGGATGCGGCGGCGCGGCCGGCGGAAGTGACGATCGCTGCGACGCCGGCTGCGGCGAGGTCGGTGCCGCGGGGCATCGGGTTCCGACGTGGGACCCGCGGTCGTGCGGCAGGTGTGGGGCCGCCACCGGTCCTCCCCGGACAGGCGGTGCCGGCGGGGATGGGCTGGAGCCGGGCGGCGAGCACGGCCGGCGGCGCGCCGGCGATCGAGCCGGCCGCAGAGGGTTCGAACGGGCGCAGTGCCGCGTCGGCGGAGCGGGAGCGCGGCGGACGCGCGCGCTCCGGCCGGGCCGAGCCGGCGTCGTCGTCGGTGGCGGCGCAGCTCGGTCTGCCGACCGACGCGGACGCCGTGAGGTCGTATCTCGCGAACCGGTACAAGGGTGTGGGGAGGAAGACCGCGGACGTACTGATCGAGACGTTCGGCGCGGCCGGCGTGTTCGATGCGCTCCAGACGGACGAGGCGCGTGTGCGGGCCGTTCTCGGTGAGCGTCGCGCCGGCACGGTGCTCGCCGCGTGGCGGTCGGACTATGCGCAGCGCACGTCGGTCTCCGGCTCATCGGCCGAACAGCCGGCGGAGGCGAAGCAGCCGGCGCGCGGAGCGAACTCGAGCCGTTCGCGCCGGAAGCCGGAGGCGGAGTCGCCGGCATCGATGGCCGATGCGACGGCGGCGCCGGCGGCGCAGGCCCGGGGGCCGGAGGAATCGACGCCGGCATCGAACGCGGCCGGGGCGGATGCCACGCCGGACGGGGATGAGGCGCCGCAGCGGTCGCGGAGCCGGCGCGGCCGGCGCGGTGGCCGCAAGAAGAAGAGTCAGGTGGCGGCGGGCGGCTCCGAGTGACGGTATGCGTGCCGGAGGGCGCGGCTCCGCCGCGGTCGTTCTACTGTCGTCCCGCCGAGGAGGTCGCCCGCGACCTCCTCGGCGCCGTTCTGGTGTCGACGCTCGATGGGCGTACGACGGCGGGCCGGATCGTCGAGACCGAGGCGTACGTCGGTCCGCACGACCCGGCGTCGCACGCGGCCGCGCGGGTGGGCCGGACTGCGAGGAACGCGGCCATGTTCGGGCCGGGTGGGACGGCGTACGTGTATCGCAGCTACGGCATCCACTGGTGCGTGAACGTGGTGACCGGACCGGAGGGCTACCCGGCGGCGGTGTTGATCCGCGCGCTCGAGCCGATCGAGGGACTGGCGGTCATGCGGGAGCGCCGCGGTGGGCGTTGTGCGGACCGTGAGCTGGCCCGCGGGCCGGGGCGGCTGGCGCAGGCGCTCGGCATTTCCGGCGCGCAGAACGGCGTGCGGCTCGAGGGGCCGCCGCTGTGGATCCGCGCGGGTCCGGGGGTGGACCCGGCGATGATCGAGGCGGGCCCCCGGATCGGCATCCGTCACGCCGCGGACTGGCCGTTGCGGTTCCATCTGCGCGGCAACCCCTGGGTCTCGCGATGAGCGCGGAGGAGCGGGCCGGACCGATGGCGGCCGCGGCCGCGCGGGTGCACCGCGATGCGGTCATCGTGGACACGCACGCGGACACACCCACCGAGTTCTTCCTGGAGCCCGGCTACGACTTCGGCGCGCGGCACGAGAACGGCCACATCGATCTGCCGCGTCTGCGGGAGGGGGGCGTCGGCGTCCAGTTCCTGATTGCGTGGGTGCCCGCCGAGAAGGCGGAGTTGCCGGGCGCATCGTTCGCCCACGCGTTGGAACTGGTGGACGCGATCCACCGGGTGATCGGCCGGACGGCGGGCGCCCGCGTGGTCGTCGACGCGGACGGGATCGCCGGTGCCCGTGCGGCAGGCGATGTCGCCATCATGATCGGCGTCGAGGGCGGACACGCGATCGAGAACTCGATCGACAACCTGCGCCGGCTGTACGCCCGGGGCGTGCGGTACCTGACGCTGACGTGGAACAACCACAACGACTGGGCGGATGCCGCCGGTCCGCCGCCGCGCCACGGCGGGCTCACCACCTTCGGCCGCGATGTGGTCCGCGAGATGAACCGGCTGCGCATGCTCGTCGACGTCTCGCACGTGGCCGAGTCCACCTTCTACGACGCACTGGAGGTGAGTGCGGCGCCGGTCATCGCGAGCCACTCGTGCGCCCGCGCGCTGGCGGACCACCCGCGCAACCTGACGGATGACCAGCTCCGTGCGCTCGCTCGCGCCGGCGGCGTCGTGGGCGTGAACTTCTTCCCCACCTTCCTGGATGCGAGGTATGGCGCGGCCTACGCGCGCATCGACGCGGAGAGGCACGCGCGTGAGGCGCGCGCCCGGGCCGCACACGGCGACCCCGACCGTGCCCGCCGCGAGGCAGCCGCGTGGCTGGCCGCCCGTTGCGCGGAACTCCCGCCCGTCCCGATCACGGCGGTGGCCGACCACATCCAGCACATCGCCGCGACGGCGGGAACGGATCACGTGGGGCTGGGGAGCGATTTCGACGGCATTCCCGCCGTCCCCGACGGTCTCCCGGACGCCGCGGCACTCCCGCGCCTGACCGAGCTTCTCCTGGCCCGGGGCTTCGACGACGACGAGGTGCGGAAGATCCTGGGCGGCAACTTCCTTCGGGTCTTCAGGCAGGTTCTGGGGTAGGCCGGCGCGCGCACGGCACGGGCGGAGCGGCCCGATGCACGCGTTCGGCGCCCCCCGCGCCGTCGCGGAGCGTCCGGGCGAACGAGCGTCTCGCGCGGAGCCGTGGGCGCGGGCAGCGCGCCGTCATCCCTCGCCGGTGTCCCTGGAACCGGTGCGGATCGCGCCGGAGGTCGTGCCGCGCGCGGTGCCGCCGGTCTCGCGGAGCGTTCGGGGCCGGCGGCCGCGCGGCGCCTTGCGCGGCCGACCCTCGTAGCGATCGAGGACGGCCGAGACCTCGCGGTGGATGTCGCCGATCCGTTCGCGGATGAGCGGGACCACCAGGCACGGCGTGCCCTCCGTCGCGCCGGTACCGAGCGTCGCGACGTCCTCGATGCGCCGACCCGTATGGATGGGGCCGTGGATCGTCACGTCGCCCTGCTCGCCGTCGATGAAGTCATCGAGATCCCGGCGGTCCACGTAGCCGATCGCGACGTGCTCGAAGCGGTCCTCACCGGCCTCCTCCGGCCGGTCCGGTCCGGCGGCGTTCGCCGCGCTGCGGTCCTGGTGCCGTCCCATGCGTCCTCCGGCGGGTTGCGGACTCCGCTGGAGGGCATCGCAAGATGCACACCCGGCGCGCGCCGCGGCCGACGACATCGAACGGGCACTCCCGTGCAGTCGACAACGGGGCGATCGAGGCGTCGGCACGCGCGCGACATCCGCGAGGCGGGTTGAACGATCGACGCGGGCGCCCCATATTCCCGCCTTTTTCGACCGCGACCGGCAGCATCCGAGCGTATGCCTCCGACGGCCACATCGACCCGTTACCTGTCCGACCTGAACCCCGAGCAGCGCGCAGCCGTGCTGCACACGGAAGGCCCGCTGCTGGTACTCGCGGGCGCCGGCTCGGGGAAGACGAAGACGCTGGTGCACCGCATCGTGCACCTGATCCGGGGGCATAAGGTGGACCCGGCGCGGATCGTGGTGGTGACGTTCACGAACCGCGCGGCGGAAGAGATGCGGCAGCGCGTGCAGTCGTACGCCGGGCGCGAGGCGCGCGCAGTGGTGATCAGCACGTTCCACTCGCTCGGCGTGCGGATCCTGCGCGCACACGCGTCGCGCCTGGGATTGCCCCAGCGCTTCGCCATCTACGCCGCGCCGGACCAGCTCGCGGCGCTCAAGACCGCGTGCGCCGAGATCTCGATCGATGACGATCGCTTCGACCTGAAGCGGGTGCTCCGCCGGATCTCCGATTGGAAAGGCCGGCGCATCTCGCCCGAGGTGGCGGCGCGCGAGGTGCGCGAAGCGCCGATGCGCGGCAACCGCTCCGATGACTACGAAATCCTCGCCGCCGGCGCCTACGCGCGCTACGAAGAAATCCTGCGCGCGTCCGGCGCCGTGGACTTCGACGACCTGCTGCTCCTGCCCGTGCGCCTGCTGGAGGCGGACGAAGAGGCACGCCGCGACCTCTGGCGCCGCTGGCATTACCTCATGATCGACGAGTACCAGGACACCAACGCGGTGCAGTTCGAGCTGGCACGGCTCCTGGCCGGATCCCGCCGCAACCTGTGCGTGGTGGGCGATGACGACCAGGCGATCTACGCGTTCCGCGGTGCCGACGTGGGCAATATCCTCGAATTCGAGCGGCACTTCCCGGGCGCGCGCGTGATCACGCTCGAGCAGAACTACCGCTCGACGCGGCGGATCCTGGAGGCGGCCAATGCAGTGATCGCGGGCAACCCGCGGCGCCATCCGAAGCGGCTCCGGACGGCCAACGGGATCGGCGCGCCGATCGACTCGTACGAGCACGCGGATGAGGAGGCGGAGGCGGAGACGATCGCGGCGGAGATCAGCGTCCGTGCCTTCACGCAGAAGCTGAAGTGGGGCGACTTCGCGGTGCTCTACCGTGTGAACACGCAGGCGCGTCCGCTCGAAGAGGCGCTGCGGGCGAAGAACGTGCCCTACCGGGTGATCGGCGGGACCTCGTTCTTCGAGCGCAAGGAGGTGGCCGACGCCATCGCCTACCTGCGCGCGGTGGTCCACCCGGACGACGAGATCGCGCTGCGGCGCATCATCAACTATCCGGCGCGAGGCATCGGGCGCGCGACGGTGTTGAAGCTTGCCGAGCAGGCGCAGGCGCGCAACGTATCCTTCGCGGAGGCACTACGCTCGGCCGGCGAAGACGACGTGGGCGGCGCGGCGGCCCACGCGATCGGGACGTTCCTCGCCGTGCTGCGTGACGCCCGGCGAACGCTGGAGGCGGCCGAAGCCGAGGCGCGGCGGACGCCGCCCGCGGCCGAGATGCCGCCGATCGCACGCTGGGCGCACGACTTCTTCGATCGACTGGGCCTCGAAGCGGCGATCCGCGCCGATCCCCGCAATGCGCGCTCCGCCGATGCGCGCGTCGACAACCTGCGCGACCTGGTCGGCTCGATCGCACGCTACGAACGCCGCGTCTGGGCGGCCGCGACGGAGGAGGCGGAGCGCGAAGGTGCCGCCGGATTCCCGCCGTCGCTCGCCGACGCGCTCGCACGCATTGCGCTCGCGGACGGCGACGATCGCGATGGCCACGACCGCGAGGACGATGCGACCGTCGCGCTCATGACGCTGCACTCGGCCAAGGGGCTCGAGTTCTCCGACGTGTTCATCGTCGGCCTGGAAGAGGGGATCCTGCCCCACGCGCGCTCGCTGGCCGATGCCGAGGCCGAGACCCCGCGCGGCGATCCGCTCGCCGAGGAGCGGCGGCTGTTCTACGTCGGGATCACGCGGGCCAGGCGTCGCCTGACGTTGTCGCTGTGCCGCGCGCGCCGGAAGGGAGGCGAGCTCGTGCCATCGCTGCCGTCCCGTTTCCTCGAGGAGATCCCGGCCGAGCTCCTCAACGTCAAGACCGCGGAGACCCTGCTCTCGCCGGAGGAGTCCGCCGATCTCCGCGAGAACTTCTTCGATCGCATGCGGCAGATGCTGGGAGCACCGGATGCCGACGAGGACTGAATCCGCATCGGCGAGGATGCCGCCGCGACCGGCGGCCTCCATCTCGATCGGCGCACGTCTTGCGATGGCCTCCGCCGTTGCATATTATGGGGCGTTTCAGACAGGACTGCGTTCCCGACCGTACGCGGAGGTAGCGCCAGCGCCTCGAGCCACGTGTGCGCCGGGTCGAACTTTTTTTGCACGCGCGGCATAGTACACACGGAGCGGCGCTCTTGGCCGCCATCAGATGTACATCCCCCAACTCGGAGATCCCGGAGATGGTGTACACGCCCACGAATCGGCGACGGAACGTTGCCCTCACCTTGGGACTCGCGGCCGTCGGTGCGCTGCTGTTCTCGGCGCCCGCCCAGGCGCAACAGGAGCGATTCCAGGTGCTGGTGCCTCGGCTGGAACGCCAGGGTGACATCGACGAGGACTTCGGCGAAGACGTCGCGAAGGAGCTGCGGAAGCTCATCAATCAGCTCCCGACGCACGTGCCGGTCGACGACGATGACTTCGACGATGCGCTCGACAAGTACCACCTCGACGAAGACGAGTTGACGTGCATCCAGGCGCGACAGCTCGCCGCGCGTGAGGGGTACCAACTGGTGATGTGCGGGACTTACTCCGAGACGACCGCGGGAATGGAGGTCAAGGCGGAGTTCATCAGCGCCGAGGACCAGGTCACGTTCACCGCGCCGACGGTCACGGCCACCGAGCCCAAGCAGGCGGCGCAGCAGATCTTCACGTCCTTCAAGGATTACGTGAACCTGATCAGCACGGTCGCGTACTGCACCCAGGACCTGGCGAACGAGATGTGGGACACGGCGCTCGAGCGATGCGAGCGGGCGCTCCAGATCGATCCCGAGTTCCCCGCCGCACTCTACGGCAAGGGCTACGCGCTCATGCAGATGGGCCGCTTCGATGAGGCGCTCGCGCCGATGGAGAAGGTGCTCGAGCAGAATCCGGCGAACACGGAGGCGCTCAACGCGGCGGGCTTCATCACGGCCAAGCTGGAGCGCAACGACGAGTCCCGCACGTACTACCGTCGCTACCTCGAGCTGAACCCGGGCAACGTGCAGGTCCGGCTCACGATCGCGACGGAAGCGGCGAAGGCCGGTGATGCGGAGGGTGCGCTCCAGATCGCCGAGGAGGGGTTGCGGACCGATTCGACGAACCTGACCCTGCTCAAATTCGCCGGCTTCTACGCGGTCAGCGCCGCCGCGGAGCGGGCGCACCCGACGGCGGGTCAGGACAGCGGAGCACAGGCGCTCGCACCGGAGGCAGCGGCGCTGTACGAGAAGGCGGTCGGCTACTTCGACAAGGTCGTCGCGGCGAGGGGCGACAGCGCAGAGCTCGAGGTGTTCGCTCAGAAGATGAACGCGCTGACGGCGCTCAAGCGCACCGATGAGGCGATCCAGTTCGGGGCGCGGGCGTTGACCGTGTACCCGAACGACGTGAGCTTGTGGAGCACCTACGCGTCGGCACTCAAGGATGCGGGGCGTGTCGAAGAGGCACTCGCGGCGCTGGACTCGCTCCTGGCACGCGATCCGGATGCCGAGAGCGTCATGGCGCTCAAGGGTCAGTGGCTCGTGCAGAGCGGAGATCTGACCCGCGCGGTCGAGGCGTTCCGCCAGGCGGTGGAGCGAGGTGAAATCAGTTCGAATGCCGCCGCGTTGGCGATTCTCGGAGTGGGCTTCAACCAGAAGTTCGAGCAAAAGCTCTACGACGAGGCGCTGCCGTACTTCGAGGCGACGCTCGAGCTCGCGACCGATGCGAACACCCAGTCGATGGCTCATTTCTTCATCGGCTACGTGCTGCTCGATCGGGCGCGGCGGGTCCAGGAACCGGCCACGGCCGCATCGGCGAAGAAGGCGCTCCCGATCTTCCAGCGGGCGCTCGAGCAACTGGAGCAGGGCCGGGCGTACGGCGAGCAGGCGCAGGGCGCGAACTTCCAGAAACTCATCGATAACGTGAACCAGTACATCGAGTTCCAGAAGGCGCTGATCGCGCGCGGCGACTGAACCCCGCCGCAGCTTTTCAGCAGGGTCCGAGGGGCCGGGGCGATGGATCGCCCCGGCCCCTCGGACATCCGGAACCATCCGGAGCGGGCACGGGCGGCGCGCGTGCGGCTCGAGGCGCTCACCGCGGCGCCATCACCGTGATGGGCCGGGGGAGTAGCGAGTAGCGCAGTCGTCGCGCATGGAGCGGCTCGCCGTCGGCGTTCACGGAGAGCGGGCGCGCGGCGCGTACGGTGATCGAGGTCGTCTGCGTGTAGAGGACGCCAGGGTGGTCGATGTGCGTCCCCGCGCGGACCTCCGGGAGCAGCGCGAGGAACTCGAGCCGGGGCATCGCCGGGATCACCAGGAGGTCGAGGCGTCCATCGTCCAGCCGCGCCCGCGGCGTGAGCACGCTACCCCCGCCCGTCCGCCGCCCGTTCCCCACCGCGAAGAGCAGGAACTCTCCGGCGTAGAACACCCGGCCGTCCGCCACGAAGCGCGCCGACACCGTGTGCAGCTCGACGAACTCGCGGACGCCGGTCACCAGATACGCGAATGGGCCGAGGAACCGCTTCGTCTCCGGCGATGTCGCCTCCGTGGCCTCCGCCCCGAACCCGCCCGTCGACACGTTCACGAAGTACCGCCCGTTGACGCACCCGACGTCCACCGCGATCGGCCGCCCGCGGAGCGCCACGGCAAACGCCTCGTCCATGTCGGTCGGGAGCCCGAGCCCCGCGGCGAAGTCGTTCGCGGTGCCGATCGGCACGATCCCGATCCGGGGCTGCCGCCGCATCCGCGCCACGCCGTTGACCACCTCGTTCAGCGTGCCATCCCCACCCGCCGCCACCACCAGGTCGGACCCCGCGCGGACGGCCTCGCGCGCGAAGTGCGCCGCGTCTCCCGCCTCGAAGGTCAGCCGCACCGCGACCCGGTGTCCTTGCGCACGCAAACGGGCCACGATCTCCCGCAGCGCATCCACCCGGGTCGGCTCCCGCCGCGGGTGCATGATGATCGTAATCCTGGAGCCCACGAACGCCTCATCCCATGCCACCGGCCGCGCCAGCGCGGGGGACGACGAATGCAAATCTGTGACCGGCCGCAATTTGGAGAAAGTCCTTGACTCGGGTGGGACGCGGAACGTAGCTTGAGGGCCGAAGTGGGGCGCAGTGGGGACCAGTGGGGAACAGTGGATCCAACGGCCATTACCCGGTGCAGGGGGCCGACCCCGAGGCGGGGGAATGACATTTCTGGGGAGTTACACCTACCAACTGGATGAGAAGGGGCGGGTGAGTCTGCCGGCGGCATTTCGTCGGACGGCGCCCGACCAGCGGTTCGTGCTGTTGCAGGCGCACCCGCCGGCGCTGGCGTTGTACCCGGAGGCGGAGTGGGCGGGTGTCGAGGAGCGGTTGAAGGATCTGGTGCGGCATCGGCCGGAGGCGCGGGTGTACGTGCTGTCGGTGATGGCGAATGCGGTGGAGGTGGTGCCGGACAGCCAGGGGCGGATCCTGGTTCCAGCGCGGTTGAAGGAGGCGGCCGAGCTGGATGGGCAGGCGTTGTTGGTGGGAGCGATCGACCGGATCGAGATCTGGAATCCGGAGCGATTCGAGGCGGCGGTGCGGGCGGAGGCGGGGGAGTTCGAGCGGTTTGCCCCCCAGATATTCCGATAGCGACGTGACGGGTGATGTTCGCCATGTCCCCGTGCTGGTGCGTGAGGTACTGGAGTGGCTGCGTCCAGAGCGGGGCGGGGTGTATTTCGATGGGACGGTAGGAGACGGGGGTCATAGCGAGGCGATCCTGGAGGCGGGGAGTGGGGCGCGGGTGATCGGAGTGGATCAGGACGCGGAGGCGCTGGAAGTGGCGGCGAGACGGCTGGCGCGGTTCGGTGAGCGGGTGGAGCTGTTGCACGCGAATTTTGCGGATGCTGCGGCGGTGGTCGAGGGTCCGCTGGCGGGGGTGCTGCTGGATCTGGGGCTTTCGTGGCGGCAGGTGGATGAGGCGGCGCGTGGGTTTTCGTTCCGGCCGGGGACGCGGCTGGACATGCGGATGGCGGGTGCGGCGGGGGGTGGCGCGACGGCGGCGGATCTGTTGAACGAGCTGTCGGAGTCGGAGTTGGCGGATCTGTTCTACCGGTACGGCGAGGAGCGCAGGTCGCGGCGCCTGGCGGCGGCGGTGGTGGCGCGGCGTCGCGTGGCGCCGTTCGAGTGGAGCGACGATCTGCTGGCGGTACTGGAGGAGGTGTTCGGGCCTCGGCTGCGCATGCAGGACCGTGCGCGGATCTTCCAGTCGTTGCGGATCGCTGTGAACGACGAATTGGGCGCACTGGATCGTGCGTTGCCGCTGTTGCGGGAGCGGTTGGGTGGCGGTGGGGTGATGGTGGTGCTGTCGTACCATTCGCTGGAGGATCGGCGCGTGAAGGTGGCGTTCCGGGAGTGGAGCCGCGGGTGCATCTGTCCGCCGGAGTTGCCGGTGTGTCGGTGTCGCGGGGTGCCGCTCGGTGAGGTGTTGACGCGGCGGCCGGTGCAGGCATCGGAGGCGGAGGTGCGAGCGAATCCGCGCGCGCGGAGCGTGCGGCTGCGTGCGTGGAGGAAGGCGGCGTGAAGCGGGGCCAGCCGGGGGTGATCCGGATGGCGTTGGCGCTGGCCGCGCTGTTGGGCTCGTTGAGTCTGGTGGTGTGGCGGCAGAGCCGTGCGCTGGAGAAGCTGAGGGCGCTCGAGGAAGTCCGGGATGCGCGTGCGATTCTCGAGGCGGAGCGGTCGGAGTTGGTGGACCGGATCCGGCGGTTGGAGAGCCGGGGCCGGGTGGTGGCGGTGGCGGGCGAGCGGCTGGGGATGCATGTCCCGTCGGGATCGGAGATGGTGATCCTTCCGCTCGGGCACGGTGTAGCGAGGGGGACGGGGCGGTGAGGCGTCCGGGGCGGGGGCAGGCGTGGCGCCGGCGGGCGTTGCTCATGGGACTGGTGGTGGGTTCGCTGGTCGTTCTGGTCCGCGGCTTCCAGCTCCAGGTCATCGAGGGTGGGCGTTGGGCGGCGCGCGCGCTGGGCCAGCACCAGGAGAAGATGGTGCTACCGGCGCCGCGGGGGACGATCTACGATCGGAACGGGATTCCGCTGGCGGTGAGCCGGGAGGTGGTGCGGGTGTCGGTGGCGCCGCGGGAGCTGCGGGACCGGGCGGCGGTGGCGCAACGTCTGCGGGAGGTGTTGGGGTTGTCGGCGGCGGCGGCGGCGCGTGCGACGGATCCGGCGCGCCGGTGGGTGGTGCTTCCGGGGCGGCACGATGCGTCGGTGCGGCCGCGACTCGAGGGGGAGCCCGGGATCTACCTCGAGCGGGTGGTCGAGCGGTCGTATCCGCACGGTGATGTGGCGCTCGAGCTGATCGGCAGGGTGTCGGCGGATGGTCAGGCGCTGGGCGGCCTCGAGCTGGAATTCGATTCGCTGCTGAGCGGGCGGCCGGGGGCGGCGGTGGCGCGCCGGGATGCGCGGGGGCGGTCGATTCCGGGGTCGCGCGTCACGGTGGTCGATCCGGTGGCGGGCCGGGACCTGGTCCTGACGCTCGATGTGCATCTCCAGGAGATCGCGGAGGGTGCGCTGCGCCACGCGATCGAAGAGACGGACGCGGCCGGCGGGGATCTGGTGTTGGCGGACCCGCAGACGGGGGAGATCCTGGCGGCGGTGAGCCGGCGGGGGTCGGCCGTGCGTTCGTGGCGTGCGGTGACGGAGCCGTACGAGCCGGGCTCGACGCTGAAGCCGTTCCTCGTCTCCGCGCTGCTGGCGGAGGGGCGGGCGGAGCTCTCGGACAGCATTTTTGCGGAGGAGGGCCGTTACGTGCGCGGTGGGCGCACGATCGAGGACTCCCATCCTTATGGTTGGTTGACGTTGCGGGATGCTCTGCGACTCTCGTCGAACATCGCGATGGCGAAGGTGGCGCATCGGTTGGAGCCGGAGGAGCAGTACGCGTATCTGCGTGACTTCGGCTTCGGCACTCCGACGGGGATCACGTACCCGTCGGAGGCGGCGGGGGTGTTGCGGCGACCGGACCAGTGGTCGGGCTATTCGCAGAGCAGCCTGGCGATCGGGTACGAGATCGGGGTGACGCCGTTGCAGATGGTGATGGCGTACGGCGCGCTGGCGAACGGTGGTGTGCTGATGGAGCCGCACCTGGTGCGCGAGGTGCGGTCGCGTGGGGGGCGGACGCTGTTCCGGTCGGAGCCGCAACCGGTGCGGCGTGTGGTTCCGGCGGAAGTCGCGCGAGCGGTCAGCGCGGTGCTGGTGGATGTGGTGGAAGCCGGGACAGGACAGGCGGCGGATCTCGGCGTGTTCCGGGTTGCGGGCAAGACGGGGACGGCGCGGCGCTACCATGCCGGCCGGTACGGTGAGGGCTGGTACACGGCGTCGTTCGCGGGATTCTTTCCGGCGGCGGACCCGCAGCTCACGTTCCTGGTGAAGCTCGATCACCCGAAGGGTACCTACTACGGCGGTACCGCGGCGGCGCCGGTGACGCGCGCCACGCT
This sequence comes from Longimicrobiales bacterium, assembly GCA_036381495.1. Taxonomy (GTDB): domain Bacteria; phylum Gemmatimonadota; class Gemmatimonadetes; order Longimicrobiales; family RSA9; genus DASVCS01. The sequence continues at coordinate 53,699 of DASVCS010000032.1, read as the reverse complement.
CGCCGCGGCGCTGGCGGCGCGGAGCACGGCGCTGGATCGGCGCGCGGTGGTCGCGGCGGCGGCGGAATCGACGGCGGCGGCGGGCCCGGACGAGCGAGCGCGCCGTGCACGCGCGGTGTTGCCTCACATCGAGACCGGCGCGACGGCGCCGGTGGCGGGGCCGTTCATCTTCGCCATGGATGCGAGGCCGGTCGAGCCGTTTGCGGGCGGCGCCTCCGATGATCGTCGCGCCGTTCCGGACGTCCGGGGTCTGGCGCTGAGGGATGCGGTGCGGCGGTTGCACCGTCAGGGGTTCCAGGTGCGGGTCGAGGGGAGCGGCACGGTTCGATCCACGGCGCCGGCGGCGGGTCGGTCGGCGGCGCGGGGCAGCGTGGTCCGGGTGCGCGCGGGCGGGGGGGCGAGTTGAGCGCGCGGCATCCGACGGCGCAGCCGTTCCGCCTTGCGGAAGTGGTGGAGCGACTGGAACGGGCGGGACTGCTGGTCACGCGGCCGGCGGCGGATCCCATGCTGACGGGCATTGCGGATGACAGTCGCCGGGTTCAGCGCGGCGAGCTGTTCTGTGCGTGGGCCGGGACCACTGCGGATGCGCACGCCTTCGTACCGGTCGCGGAGTCCGCGGGTGCGGCTGCGGCGCTGGTCGAGCGGCCCGTCGACGGGAGCGAGCTGCCCCAGGTGGTGGTCCGGGATGGCCGGCGCGCGGCCGCGCTCGCGGCGGCGCTGGCGTACGGCGATCCCGCGGCCGAAATGATGCTCATCGGCGTGACCGGCACGAACGGGAAGACGACGACCGTCTGGTTGCTGCGACACCTGCTGGGTGCGCGGCACGCGGCGGCATCGCTCGGGACGCTGGGCGCGATCCTCGACGATGGCCGGCCGCTGCCCGGGAGCGATTCGCTGACGACGCCCGGCCCGGTGGAGCTGGCGCGAACGCTGCGCGCGCTGCGGGACCGGGGCACGCAGGCACTGGCGGCCGAGGTCTCGTCCCACGCACTCGAGCAGGGACGCGTCTACGCACTCCACTTCGATGCCGCGATCTTCATCAACCTGACGCGCGACCACCTGGACTACCACGGGACGGAGGAGGCGTACCGTGCGGCGAAGCGGTCGCTGGTCGAGCGGCTCCGGCCCGACGGCGTGGCCGTGGTGAACGCGGAGGATCCGGCCTGGACGGGGCTGGCCGAGCAGGCGCCGCGTGCGCTCCGGTTCGCGCTGACGGCCGCGGATGCCGATGTGCGGGCGGAGGAGGTCGTGCTCGGCGCGTTCGGTGCCCGCTTCCGGCTGCTCACGCCGGTGGGCGCCGTCCCCGTCGAGCTGCCGCTCCTGGGCGCGTTCAACGTCCAGAACGCGCTGGCCGCGGCGGCGGCGTGCCACGCGCTCGGGCTCGGGCTCGACGAGATCGCGGAGCGGCTGCACACCGTGCCACAGGTGCCCGGGCGGCTCGAGCGGATCGCCGACGCGCCCTGCCCGGTGCTGACCGACTACGCCCACAAGCCGTACGCCCTCGAGCAGGCGCTGCGTGCGCTGCGGCCGCTGGTGCCCGGCCGCCTCATCCTCGTCTTCGGCGCCGGCGGCGAGCGTGACCGCGGCAAGCGGCCGATGATGGGCGCCGTGGCGGAACGTCTCGCCGACATCGCGATCGTGACGTCGGACAACCCGCGGACGGAGGATCCCGAGGCGATCATCGACGAGATCGTGGCGGGGATGCCGCGCGGCGACTACATCCGGATCCCGGACCGCCGGGCGGCGATCGCACGGGCACTGGGATCGGCGCGCGCCGAAGACATGGTGCTCCTCGCCGGCAAGGGGCACGAGACGTATCAGATCGTGGGGAAGCAGAAGATCCCGTTCGACGAGCGCGAAGTCGTGCGCAAGCTCCTGGCCGACGGCGTCCGGGAGGTGACCGCGTGAACGGCTTCTGGACGGATGCAGCGGTGCGCGAGGCGCTGGGGGGCGGCGCGGAGCGCCGGCACGTTAGGGCTGGGGCTAGGGCTAGGGCTGGGGCTGGGGAACAGCCGGGAACGGGAGCGGCGGTTGCGCCGCGTGGGACCGGAACGGGCTCGGGGGCGGTCGCGCACGCGCTCACGCACGGAAAGGGACGAGGGACTCCACCTAGCCCTAGCCCCAGCCCCAGCCCCAGCCCTTATTTCACGGCTGTCGCGACGGATACGCGGACGCTCACGGAGGGCGCGCTGTTCGTCGCGCTGCGAGGCGAGCGGTTCGACGCGCACGAGTTTCTGGGCGAAGCGGCCGCGAAGGGTGCGCGCGGCGCCGTCGTCGACCGGGTGCCGGACGGTGCGCCCGAGGATCTGGTCTACTACGTCGTCCCGGACACCCTGGTCGCGCTCGGGCGCCTGGCGCGGCACTACCGGGTGCACTTGGGCGCGCGGGTCTGCGCCATCGTCGGCAGCAACGGAAAGACGACGACGAAGGAACTCGCGCGCGTCGTTCTGGAAACGCGCTATCGCGTGCACGCGACGAAGGGCAACCTGAACAACCGCATCGGCGTGCCGCTGACGGTGCTCGCGGCGCCGGCGGAGACGGAGGCGCTCGTCGTCGAGGCCGGCACGAACATCCCGGGCGAGATCGCCGAACTGGCGACGATTCTCGAGCCGGACGCCGTGATCATCACGGGGATCGCGGAGGAGCACCTCGAAGGGCTGGGCGACCTCGAGGGCGTGTTGCGCGAGGAGACGTCGATGTTGCCGGCGTTGCGACCGGAGGGGTTCGCGTTGGTGGCGGACGATCCCGCGGTGCTGGTGGAGCGGGCGCGAGAACTGGCGCCGCGCGTCGCGGTCGCGGGCTGGACCGAGCGCGCGGACCCGCAGTTCCGTGCCGAGTCGCTCGCGCTGGATGAGGCGGGGCGGGCGCGGTTCTACTGGCGTGGCCACGAGGTGCGGCTGTCGCTACATGGGCGGCCGAACGCGCGTAATGCGTTGCTGGCGCTGGGCTTGGGCGCGGAGTGGGGCGTGGATGAGGCGGCTGCGGCGGCCGCAGTGGCCACGGTGGCACCGGCGGCGATGCGGGCGGAGATCCGGCGGGTCGGTGGTCTGACCGTGATCGTGGACTGCTACAACGCGAATCCGGCGAGTGTCGCCGCGGCCGTGGACCTGCTGATCTCGCTGCCGCGCGGCGGCGGGCGGGTTGCGGTGCTCGGGACCATGCGGGAGCTGGGGTCCGGGAGCGCGGAACTGCACCGGCGGACGGCGGAGGCGGTGTCGGCGGCGGCCGTGGATCTGATCGTGGCGACGGGCGAGTTCGTTGCGGCGTTCGAGCCGCTGGCGGATTCGCTGGGTGCGCGACTGGTGCGGGAGGAGGATCCACTGGATGCCTACCCGCTGTTGGCGCGCCGTTTGACGGGCGAGGAGGTCGTGTTGCTGAAGGGGTCGCGGGGCGTGGCGCTCGAGCGCCTCCTCCCGCACCTGGAGGCGGACTGGGCGGATTCGATGCCGATTCGCGAGGTGGAGACGCGGCGGCGGCGCGACGACGCGGGGCCAACGACGGGAGCGTGACGGGTGCTCTATCACCTGTTGTATCCGCTGGCGGAACACCATATCTTCTTCAATCTATTCCGGTACATCACGTTCCGGGCGGCGGGCGCCATGGTGACGGCGCTGGTGCTGTCGTTCCTGCTCGGCCCATCGATCATCCGATGGCTACGGACGCTGCGCGTGGGTCAGGTGGTGCGGGAGGACGGCCCCGCCACGCATCTGAGCAAGGCGGGCACGCCCACCATGGGGGGCGTGCTGATCCTCGTGGCGACGGTGACGGCGACGTTGCTGTGGGCGGAGCTGACGAATCCGTACACGATCATCGCGCTCGTCGTGCTCGTGGGGATGGGCGTTCTCGGCTTCGTGGACGACTACCTGAAGGTGGTGCGGCGGCGGACCGAGGGGCTGGTCGGCCGCTACAAGCTCATCGGCCAGGGGGCGCTCGGTCTGGGCGTGGCGTTCTTTCTGTGGTTCTTCCCGATCAGTCCGGTCCCGGCGAACTGGACGGGGGTCCCGTTCTTCGCGGATCACCACCTGGCGATCTGGGGCGCCGTGTTCTTTCCGTGGGTGACCGTGGTGTTGATGGGGAGCTCGAACGCGGTCAACCTGAGCGATGGGCTGGATGGCCTGGCGGCGGGGCTGTCGGCGATCGCGGCGGCGACGTTCGCGGTCTTCGCGTACCTGATCGGGCGGGTGGACACGTCGAAGTACCTCGGATTGTTCTATCTCCCGGGGTCGGGCGAGCTGTCGGTCTTCTGTGTGGCGCTGACCGGTGCGGCGCTGGGTTTTCTCTGGTTCAACGCGCACCCGGCGGAGGTGTTCATGGGAGACACCGGCTCGCTGGCGATCGGCGGCGCGATCGGCGCGGTGGCGGTGCTGCTGAAGGCGGAGTTCCTGCTCGTGATCGTGGGCGGCGTCTTCGTCCTGGAAGCGCTCTCGGTGATCCTTCAGGTCGGGTACTTCAAGTACACGGCGCGGCGCGACGGTCGCGGTCAGCGGATCTTCCGGATGGCGCCGCTCCATCACCACTTCGAGAAAAGTGGCTGGCCGGAGAGCAAGGTGATCATCCGGTTCTGGATCCTGGGGATCCTGTTCACGCTGCTGGCCTTCAGCACGCTGAAGATCCGATGAGGCGGGCTTCGGTGGTCCGGCGGGGGCCGGGTGGCCGAACGCGGGCGCGTGCGCGCCGCGCCGTGATGGGTCGCCGTGGGACGGGCGGCGATGCCGGGGGTGCCGACGTGACCGACGGCCGTGGGACGGACGGCGGTGCGGCGGGCGGGACCCCGGCGGGCGGCCGTGCCGTGGTCGCGGGAGTGGGGAGCGCGGCGAGCGGAGGGGGCCGCGGGTGAGCGGCGATGCGCGGCGGATCGGCGTGCTGGGGCTCGCGCGGAGTGGGCGGGCGGCGGCGGAGCTGGCGCTCGCGGCGGGTGAGCGTGTTTTCGCGTCCGATGCCGGGGACTCGCCCGAGCTGCGGGCGGCAGCGGAGGCGGTGCGGCGCGCCGGCGGCGAGGCGGAGGTGGGTGGGCACTCGGTGGACTCGCTGGCCGCGTGCGACCTGCTGGTGGTGAGTCCGGGGATCCCGCCGACGGCGGCGGTGCTCGAGGAGCCGAGGATCCGGGCACTGCCGCGGGTCTCCGAGCTCGAGTTCGCGTTCCGGCGGCTGCGCTGCCCGGTCGTTGCGGTGACGGGGACGAACGGCAAGACGACGACGACGGCGCTCGCGTCGCACCTGCTCGAGGCGGCGGGGCTGTCCGCGCCGGCGGCGGGGAACATCGGGCTGGCGCTCTCGGAGGTGGCGCTGCGCGAGCCGCCGCCGGACTGGGTGGTGGTCGAGGCGAGTTCGTTCCAGCTCGCGGACATCGACACGTTCGCGCCGCGGATCGGCGTGTTGACGAACCTCTCGCCGGACCACCTGGACCGGTACCCGTCGGTGGCGGCGTATTACGGGGACAAGGCGCGGGTGTTCGAGAACGCGACGGCGGAGAGCGTATGGGTGCTGAACGGCGAGCAACCGGAGGCGGTGGCGCTGGCTGGGGTCGCGCCGGGGCGCCGCTACCTGTTCCGGGTGAACGGCGAGCCGGCTGCGGGCGAGGAGGGCGGGTACGTGGCGGAGACGGGCGAGTTGAGGTTGCGGCTCGGCGGCGCCGACGTCGCGCTGGTGGGTGCGGACGAGTTGCAGCTTCTGGGCGCGCACAACCGGGCGAACGCGCTGGCGGCCGCGGTCGCGGCGGTCGCGGCGGGGGCGAGCGTGGATGCGGTGCGCGAGGGTCTGCGGAGCTTCCGTGCGCTGGCGCACCGCCTCGAGCCGGTCGCGGAGCGAGATGGCGTGCTCTGGATCAACGACTCGAAGGCGACGAACCTCGCCTCGACGCGGGTGGCGTTGCGGAGCATGACGCGTCCGACCGTGTTGTTGCTGGGAGGGCGGCACAAGGGAGAGCCGTACACGGGGTTGCTGCCGGAGCTGCGTTCTGCGGTGAAGGTGGTGATCGCGTACGGCGAGGCGGCGGCACAGGTGGTGTCGGACCTCGGTGCCCAGATCCGGGTCGAGCGCGTGGATGGCGGATTCGAGGCGGTGGTGGCGCGCGCGGCGGCGTTGGCGGAGCCCGGCGACGTGGTGCTGCTCTCTCCGGCGTGCGCGAGCTTCGACATGTTCCGGGACTACGAGGAGCGGGGGCGCCGGTTCACGGCGCTGGCCCGTGGGGATGAGGCGCATGGATAGCGGCGGTCCGATGGCGGTGGCGTCGTGGCGGGAGGTCGCGGAAGCGGGACGGCCCGCATCGCGGCTGGGGATCGGCTGGGAGGGGCCGGCGCTCCTGGGCCTGACGGTGGCGTTGCTCTCGTTCGGGCTGGTCATGGTCTACAGCGCGAGCGCGGTGATGGCGCAGACGGGAGGGCTCGAGGATTACTACTTCGTGGTGCGCCAGGCGGCGGGCGGGGCGCTGGGGTTGGTCGCGCTGGCGGTGCTGGCGCGGGTGGACTACCGCTGGCTGCGGCGGCTCGCCTGGCCGCTGCTGGGCGGGACGGCGCTGCTGCTGGTGATCGTGGTGTTGCCCGTGACACACGCGATCGCGCCGGAGATCAACGGCGCGCGCCGCTGGTTGATGCTCGGGCCACTGGCGTTGCAGCCGTCGGAATTCGCGAAGCTGTCGCTCGTGGTGTGGACGGCGGCGCTGGCGGTGAAGAAGCAGGAGCGGCTGTCGAGTCTGAGCCGCGGGTTGCTGCCGTTCCTCGTGGTGTGGGCGGCGGTGGACGGGCTGATCGTGTTGCAGCCGAGTCTGTCGAGCGCGCTGCTGGTGCTGCTGCTCGCGGCGCTGGTGGTGTTCGCGGCCGGCGCGCGAATCGGGCACTTCCTGGTGCTCGCGGTCGTGGGATTGCCCGTACTCTGGGGGCAGGTCGAGGCGGTGGCGTACCGGATGCGCCGGGTCGTCGCGTTCCTCGATCCGACTCAGGACCCGGCGGGGATGAGCTACCAGATCAACCAGGCGTTGATCGCGGTCGGAAGCGGCGGCGTGCTCGGGCGCGGATTCGGCCGAGGCGAGCAGAAGTTCGGCTTCCTGCCGGAGCCGCACAACGATTTCATCTTCGCGATCATCGGGGAGGAGTGGGGCTTTCTGGGCGTGCTCGCGTTGGTGACGCTCTTCGCGACGTTCGCGCTGGTCGGCTACCGGGTGGCGCGGCAGGCGCCGGACCTGTTCGGCTGCCTGCTGGCGGTGGGACTCACGAATCTGATCGTGGTGCAGGCGCTGTTGCACATGGCGGTGAACCTGGCGCTGGTTCCGACGACGGGCGTGACGCTGCCGTTCATCTCGTACGGCCGGTCGAGTCTGCTGGTGTGTCTGGCCGCGGTCGGCGTGCTGCTGAGCATTGCGCGGGCGGGTGCGGCCGCGGCATCGGGAAGCGCCACGGCGGCGGGGGGGGGCGGGTGAGTCGCGTGATCTTCGCGGGCGGCGGGACCGGCGGCCATCTGTATCCGGCGCTGGCGCTGGCGGGCGCGCTCGAGGCGGTCCGGCCGGGCGTGGCGATCCACTTCGTGGGCGCGCGGCGGGGCGTCGAGGCGCGCGTGCTCCCGGCCGAGGGGCGGCCGCACACGCTACTCCCGCTCGAGCCGATCCGCCGGAGCCGGGTCTGGCGGAACTGGCGGCTGATCCCGTCGGCAATCGGGAGCTGGCGGGGGCTGTCGCGACTGTTCCGGCGGTTCCGGCCGCGGTTGGTGGTGGGGACGGGCGGTTACGCGAGCGGGCCGGCGGGCGCGTGGGCGCTGCTGCGCGGCGTGCCGCTGGCGCTCCAGGAGCAGAACTCGTATCCCGGGCTGACCACGCGCTGGCTGGCTCGCTGGGCGCGCCAGATCCATCTGGGGTTTCCGGAGGCGGAGGCGTACCTGCGGCCGGGGCGGCGGACCCGGGTGTTCGCGTTGGGCAACCCGATCCGGCCGCCGGACCCGCGCCTCGACCGCGCGGCGTGTCGCAGCGACTTCGGGCTGGATCCGGCGGCGGTCGTGGTCCTGGTCGTGGGCGGCAGCCAGGGTGCGCGCGCGGTGAACGAGGCGCTGGTCGCGGCGCTCACGCAGGTGGCGGCGGGCGCGCTGCCGCCGCGGCCGGCGGGCCTCGAGATCCTGTGGGCGACGGGGCCGGCGCACCTGGAGAGCATCGCGGAGCGGCTCGAGCCGCTCGGCGTGGACGGCTGGGTCCGGACGCTCGGTTACATCGAGGCGATGCCGCGGGCGCTGGCCGCGGCGGACCTCGCGCTGTCGCGGGCGGGCGCCATGGCGACGGCCGAGCTGCTGGCGTGGGGGATCCCCGCCGTCCTGGTGCCGCTCCCCACGGCGGCGGCCGACCATCAGACGCACAATGCACAGGCGCTGGCGCGTGCCGGTGCGGCCGTCTACGTGCCGGAGGCGGAGCTGACGCCGGAGCGGCTGTGGTCGGAGATCCGCGGACTCGCGGGGGATGCCGCGCGGCGCGAGACGATGGCGGCGCGGGCGCGTGAGCGTGCGCGGCCGGATGCCGCGCGTGAAGTGGCCGAGCGCCTTGCCGCACTGCTCGAGGAGGACGGATGAGCCGCGGCCCGGGCGGTGCCAGGCAGCCGGCGCGCGACGCGCGGGAGTTCGACCTGCGGGAGTTGGCCCGGAACGGAGCCGTGCACTTCGTCGGGATCTCCGGCGCGGGGATGTCGGCGCTGGCCGAGCTCGTCCTGCGGTCCGGCGGCCGGGTGACCGGGTGCGACGCGCGCCCCGGCGAGGTGGCCGAATCGCTGCGCCGGCTGGGCGCCGAGGTGACGCAGGGGCATGATGCGGCGCACGTGGCCGGCGCGGTGGCGGTGGTCACGACGGCCGCGGTGCCGCCGGACCACCCGGAGCTGAGCGCGGCGCGGGCGCGCGGGATCCCCGTCCTGAAGCGGGCCCAGGCGCTGGGTGCGCTGGTCAACCGGGGGCGGGTGGTGGCCGTGGCGGGGACACACGGCAAGACGACGACAACGGCAATGACGACGTCGATCCTGGCGGAAGCAGGGCTGGATCCGACCGGCTTCGTGGGCGGCCGCGTCGCGGAGTGGGGCGGCGGACTGCGCGTCGGCTCGGATTCGCTGTTCGTGGTCGAGGCCGATGAGTACGATCGCTCCTTCCTGACGCTACGGCCCGAGGTGGCGGTGGTCACCACGATCGAGGCGGACCACCTCGACATCTACGGGTCGCTCGTCGCCGTCGAAGAGGCATTTCGTGAATTCCTGGCGCCGGTGCCTGATGAGGGGCAGATCGCGGTCTGCGTCGATGACGCGGGCGCCCGGCGCCTAAAATCTGAAGCGGCCGGCCGGCGGGTGCTGGGCTACGGCCTGGCGCCCGCGGCGGAACTGCGTGCGGAGGCGGTCGAGGTGCGTGGCCGGGGCGCGCGGTTCCGCGTTCGCGAACGCGGCGCGCTACTGGGTGAGCTGGTGCTCGCCGTGCCGGGCGTGCACAATGTACGCAACGCGCTGGGCGCATGGGCCGCGGCGCGGCACATGGGGGCGGACTTCGATGCGGCGCGGCGCGCGCTGGCCGCCTTCACGGGCGTGGCGCGTCGGTTCCAGGAGATCGGCCGCGCGGCGGGCGTCCTGGTGATCGACGACTACGCGCACCACCCGACGGAGATCGAGGCCACGCTGGCGGCGGCCCGGGCCGCGTACCCGGACGCGCGGCTCGTCGCCGTGTTCCAGCCGCATCTCTACACGCGGACCCGTGACTTCGCGGCGGAGTTCGGCCGGGCGCTCGCCCGTGCCGACGAGGTGTGGGTGACGGACGTGTATCCGGCGCGAGAGGCACCGCTGCCGGGCGTCACCGGGGAGCGGGTCGCGGAGTCCGCTCGCAGCGCCGGCGCACGAGCGGTCCACTATCACGCGGACCGGGACGCCCTCGCGGAAGCGCTCCTCGTCGCGTTGCGTCCGGGCGACGTCTGTATCACCATGGGCGCCGGCGACATCGACGGGACGGGCCGCGCGATCCTGACCGGGTTGGCCGGCACCGACGGTGCGGCGGACGGCGCGACCGAGAGCCACGGGGAGGCGGCCCAGTGACGCGCGCGGCGTTCCGGCGATGCGCGATCGCGACGGCGGTCGTGGGGCTCGTGGCCGCCGCGGCGCAGGCGCCCCGGCTGCTGCGGTACATCCCCGCGTTCCGCGTCGAACACGTCCGCGTGATGGGGACGCGGTACCTGGCGCCGCACGAGGCACTGGCGTTGAGCGGCATCACGCGGGCGTCGAACGTCTTCGACGATCCGGCCCCGTGGCGCGCGGCGCTGATGGCGCACCCGCTCGTCTCGGATGTCCGAATCGAGCGCGAGTTGCCCGGCACGCTCGTGCTCACGGTGACGGAGGTCGAGCCGGTCGCGCTTGCGCGGACGCCGGTCCTGCGCGCGGTGGACGGTGCGGGGCGCGTGCTTCCGATCGACCTCACCGCGTTCGACATCGATCTGCCGGTCCTCGGGGGACAGGCGGAGGTCGCGCCGGACGGGCGGTTGCGCGACCCGGTCGCTATGGCGATGGTGAAGGCGGCGGCATGGCTGCGGACGCGGGCGCCGGAACTGGCTGCGCGCGTCTCGGAGATCGCGCCGGCGGCCGGCGGCGCACTGCGGTTGGTGCTGCGGGATCCCGCGGGGTCGGAGGTCCTGCTCCCCGGTGAACCCGGGGCCGTGCGCCTCGAACAGCTCCGACTCACGATCGCGGATCTGGCGGCGCGAGAGGAGCTGGACCGCATCCGGCGCATCGACGTCCGGTACCGCGACCAGGTCGTGGTCTCGCTGACTCCTGGCATCAAAGGCTGACATGCGTCCCTACCTCGTTGCGGGGCTCGATATCGGTTCCACGAAGACGTGCGCCGTGATCGTCTCGATCGACGGCGACCCGCCGCGGCGGCCGGTGTTCAAGATCCTCGGTGTCGGTCAGGCGCGGACGGGCGGTATGCGCCGCGAGGTCGTCACCGACATCGAGGAGACCACCGAGTCGGTGCGCAAGGCGATGCGGGAGGCCGAGCTGATGGCCGGCGCGCACGTGGACCGCGTGTACGTGGGCGTGGCGGGCGAGCACATCCACGCTAAGACGTCGACGGGCGTGGTGGCCGTCGGCGGCGACGAGATCGGGGCGGGCGACGTGCGCCGCGTGCACGAGGTGGCGCGCGCGGTGGTCGTCCCCGCCGATCGTGAGCTGCTGCACGTGCTACCGCAGGAATACGTCGTCGATCACCAGTCCGGGATCCGCGATCCCCTGGGGATGGCCGGGATGCGGCTCGAAGCCGAGGTCTACATCATCACCAGTTCGGCCACGGCGACGCAGAACATGCGCAAGGCGGTGACCCGCGCGGGCTACAAGATCGAGGCGCTCGTCCACGAGCCGCTCGCGACGTCGAGGGCGGTGCTCGTGGAGGACGAGAGGGACGTCGGAGTCGCCCTGGTCGACCTGGGCGGCGCGACGACCGAGCTGGCGATCTTCCGCGACGCGAAGATGCGGCACCTCGCGACGATCCCGTGGGGCGGCAGTACGGTGACGAACGACCTGGCGAAGGGTCTCTCGATCACGTACGCGGAGGCGGAGCGTTCGAAGGAGCGTTTTGGCGTCGCATCGGCGCGGCTCGTGGACCCTCGCGAGATGGTCGAGGTGCCGGCGCCGGGGCCGGGGAGTCAGCGGCAGGTGGCCCGCGAGCTGATCGCGCACATCATCGAGCAGCGGCTGGACGAGATCCTGGGGCTGGTCGCGCGCGAGATCGAAAGCGCGGGTGAGACGGGGAAGCTGGGCGCCGGCGTCGTGCTGACGGGAGGTGGCGCGTCGCTGCACGGGACGGTCGAGGTGGCGCAGCACGTGTTCGGCATGCCGGTGCGGATCGGGGTGCCGGGCGAGGAGTTGACGGGGCTGGCGGATTCGGTGAAGCGGCCGAAGTTCGCGACGGCGACGGGGCTCGCGCTGTATGGCGCGGCGCGGGGTCTGGAGTCGGGAGTGGCGGCGGGTTTCGGTGACGGGGCCGTGGGTCGTCTGGTCACATGGTTGAAGGAGTTCTTCTAGTCGGTACCTTTTCAATCCTCAATCCGCGGGCGGGCGAGGGGGCCGCCGGCGGTCACCCAAAGGAGGGTGGGCGATGATGATCTTCGAATTCGAGGAAGCGGCGACCCAGAACGCCCGGATGAAGGTGGTGGGCGTGGGCGGAGGCGGTGGCAATGCCGTGAACCGGATGATCGACGAGGACCTCGAGGGCGTCGAGTTCATCAGCGTGAATACGGACGCGCAGGCGCTGAAGAACTCGAGGTCGCAGCTCAAGATCCAGATCGGCAAGAAGCTGACGCGCGGGCTGGGTGCGGGTGCGCGGCCGGAGATCGGGCGGCAGGCGATCGAGGAGAACCGGGAGGAGGTGGCCCGGGCGATCGAGGGCTCGGACCTGGTGTTCATTACGGCGGGGATGGGTGGCGGCACGGGGACGGGCGCCGCGCCGGTGATCGCGGAGATGGCGCGGGAACTGGGCGCGCTGAGCATCGGGGTGGTGACGAAGCCGTTCCTCTTCGAGGGCAAGAAGCGGATGCGGCAGGCGGAGCAGGGGCTGGCCGAGCTGAAGCGGTCGGCCGACACTGTGATCGTGGTGCCGAACGAGCGTCTGCTGTCCGTGGTCGGCAAGGGCGTCTCCTTCCGGGATGCGCTGAAGCGGGCGGATGAGGTGCTGCTGCACGCCACCCAGGGGATCAGCGACCTGATCAACGTGACGGGCGAGGTCAACGTGGACTTCGCGGATGTACGCACGGTGATGGCGAGCCGCGGTCCGGCGCTGATGGGGACGGGTTTCGCGAGTGGAGAGAACCGGGCGGTCGAGGCGGCGCAGGAGGCCATCTCGAGCCCGCTGCTGGACAACGTGTCGATCCTCGGCGCGGCCGGCGTGCTGATCAACATCACCGGCGGCATGGACCTGACCATCGACGAAGTGACGTCGATCGCGTCGATCATTCAGGAGGCGGCGGGCGAGGAGGCGGAGATCATCTTCGGCGCCGTACACGATCCGTCGATGGAGGGCGAAGTCCGGGTGACGGTGATCGCCACGGGACTGGCCGGGGGCGAGGAAGCCGCGCGAGAAGGCGTGCTGCGGCCGAACTTCAACATGCGGGGCGCGGTCCCGAGCTCGATGCCGATGGCGCCCTCGAGGCGGCCCGCGCCGGAGCGCAACGGCAGCAGCATGGTGGCCGAGGCGATGCCGTTTCCGCGGGAGCCGGAGCGGGCGATCGTGCGGCGGCAGCTCACCGATCTGGATATTCCGACGTTCATCCGGCGGCAGATGGATTAGGGCTAGGGCTGGGGCTGGGGCTGGGGACACCCGGGAGGCGGTGCGGTGGAGGGGAGGACGGCCCGGGCATGGCCAGGAACGGCCGGGAGCGGGAGCGGGAACGTTTACGTTTACGGGATGGGGGCGGCCGGGAACGGGAGGCGGGCCGCGCACGCGCATCCGCTCGCGCACGCGCACGGGAGGGGGACGGGGGCTGGGCGTTGCCTCCGTTTCCACGTTTGCGGGGACGGGGGCGCGGAGGGCGAACCCGTTTCCAGGTCGACGGCGGCAGGAGCGGGGCAGCGGATGTAGGCGCGGTCCTGCGGTCAAACGAAGAGGGGGCTTGATGGCGAACCCTTACCGAGTGATGGGGCTGATCGGGGCCGCGGGCGTGGTGTCGTGGGCGGTGGCATCGTGCTCGGGGACACCGGATCCGGTGGCGACGCGGGCGCGGGCGCCGCTCCTCAGCGCGCTGTACGCGAGGCCGGTCGAGCGGGTCGAGACGCGGGTGCTCGAGCCGGGTGAGACGCTGGATCGTCTGCTGGGGAGCGCGCAGATCACGGGGACCGAACTGGCGAACCTCCTGCTGGCGTTACGGGAACACAAGAGCCCGCGGTCGCTGCGGCCGGGCGTCGAGGTGACGGTACGGCGGTGGGTCTCGGACGGCACGCCGCGCGCAGTCGAGTTGAGGATCAACGCGGACAGCACGATCCGGCTGGAGCGGAACGCCGACGGATGGGAAGGGACGGTCGCGGTGACGCCGACGACGGTGGACACGGTGTACCTGTCGGGCGTGATCCGGGACGGCCGCACACTCTACGAGGCGCTGGTCGAGAACGATGCGGCGGACGTCCCGCCGGCCGAGCGCGCGGCGCTCGTGGTCGAATTGGCGGAGATCTACGCGTACAAGCTGGACTTCTCTCACGACATCCAGCCGGGTGACAGCTACCGGGTGGTCTACGAACGGGAGGCGCGGCCGGATGGGACGGCGCGCCGGCGGCAAGTCCTGGTCGCGGAGCTGGTGAGCCGCGGGAGCAGCTACCCGGCGGTCTACTTCAGCCCCGGTGACGACCGGGGCGGGTACTACGACCTCGAAGGACGATCGCTGCGTGGCCTCTTCCGGCGCTATCCGGTCGACTACGTGCGCATCACCTCCTCGTTCACGTGGCGGCGATACCACCCCGTCCTGGGGATCTACCGCGCGCATCTGGGTACGGATTTCGGCGCGCCGCCGGGGACCCGCGTGCGTGCGACGGGCGATGGGACCGTCATCTTCGCGGGACGGCGCGGCGGGTACGGCAACATGATCGAGCTCCGGCACCCGGGCGGCTACACGACGCGATACGCCCACCTCAGAGGGTTCGCCCGTGGGATCCGGCGGGGACGCGCGGTCGCGCAGGGGCAGGTGATCGGTTACGTCGGGTCGACGGGATTGGCGACCGGGCCGCACCTGCACTACGAGCTGCGCAAGAACGGGCGGCCGTTGAACGCCCGGACCGCGAAGCTCCCGGGCGCTCCGCCGATTCCGCGGGACCAGCGAGATGACTTCGAGGCGGTCCTCGGTCAGCGGATCGTGCTCCTCGATCGCATCCAGATGCCGGGGACGCAGCTCGCGGGGACGACGACGCGTGAGGGCCCGGCGCGCGTGAGCGGGGAGAGCTGAAGCGGCTGCCCGGCCCCTCCCGATGCCCATCTCGTGCGCGAGCGCGAGCGCGAGGGGCTGCGCGGCCCGGTCCGGTTCGTGCCCGATCCCATCCCGGTCCCGATCCCCTTCCCGGCCGACCCCCGTCCCCCGTAAACGTAAACGTTCCCGCTCCAGGCGGCGCAGCCGCCGCTCTCGTTCCCGGTCGCCCCCATCCCGTAAACGTAAACGTTCCCGCTCCCGCTCCCGTTCCCGCCAGTTCCCATCCAGCTCCCGGCCCTCCCCGGGTCATCCTCCCCACCACCGCACCCTTCCCGGGCACTCCCCAGCCCTAGCCCCAGCCCTCCAACCGGCGCGGCGCGCCACGTGCAACGCCCTCCGGATCCGGCGGGAGGGCGGCGGAAATGGCGGTGGCGGGCCGAAGAAACGGCGGATCTCTCGGGGCGTGCCGGCGTACTAGGCGGAGCCCCGGCGGTGCCGGCCGGGAAGAGCGGCAACGGACGGGAGTTCGGTGGATGTCAGCAGCAAATTGGGCGTTGTTCGCGCTCGCGGCGGCGGGTGCGCTGGCGGTGGTCTTCTACCTGTACGGCCGGAAGGAGACGCCGGGGCGCGGGCGCCTGTTCCTCGCGGGGCTGCGCTGGGCGGTCCTGAGCATCCTGGTCCTGTTGCTGTTCGATCCGATGCTGCCGTTGCCGGGGCGGGTGACGAGCGGCTCGCGGACGCAGGTGCTGGTGGATGGTTCGCTGAGCATGTCGCTCCCGGTGGCGGCGGATGATACGACGACGCGTTGGGAGCGTGCCGTGGCGGAGGCGGGCCGGCTGGCGGGTTCGCGGCCGGTGGTCGTATTCGGCGATGGCACGGCGCAGCGTTCTGCGGCGGCGCTGGATTCACTGCGGCCGGATGCGACGAGCAGTCGTCTCCTGCCGGCGCTGCGGGCGGCGGCGGAGGGCGGTGCGCGCAAGGTGGTGGTCGTGACGGACGGCGGGATCGAGGATGCCGCGGCGGTGGCGCGGACGCTACCCGGATTGGGGCTGGACGTCGAGACGCGGATCGTCGGTGGGGCGGGGGTGGCGAGTCGTGCGCTCGCGGAGGTCGATGCGCCGGGGTGGGCGAAGGCGGGCGAGCCGTTGCGGGTTCGGGTCGGGGTGACGACCGTGGGGGGTGCGGGCGATTCGGTGGCGGTCGTGCTCCGGGAGGGTGGCCGTGTGCGGGCGCGCGCGCGGCTGGCGACGGCCGCGCCGGGACGCGTCGCGACGGCGGTGCTCGAGTTCACGCCGGAGGCGCCGCCGGGAGGTGGGCTGGTGCGCTACGATGTGGCGCTCGAGCCGGCCGATGCGGCGCCGGCCGATGATGCGCGGAGCATTTACGTCTACGTGGGAGAGGATCCGGCGGGGGTCGTCGTCGTCTCGTTCCATCCGGACTGGGAGCCGCGCTTCCTCCAGCCGGTGCTCACAGAGGCGCTCGGCTTGCCGGTCCGGGGTTTTCTGCGTGCGGCGGATGGCCGGTACCTCCAGCTCGGCGCCGGGGCCGATGCCGGGGCGCCCGCGGAGGCCACGGAGGTGCGGCGGGCGGTCGAGCGCGCGGATCTGGTGGTTCTACACGCACTTGGATCGGATGCGCCGGACTGGGCGCGGCGTGCGGCTGCGCGGAAGCATCGGGTGTTGATCTTCCCTGCGGAGGGCGGGGATGTCGCCGGGCTGCCGATCGACCTGGCGGGCGCGGCGCCGGGCGAGTGGTACGCGTCCGGTGATTTGCCGGCGTCGCCGCTGACTCCGATGCTCGGTTCGCTCGATGTGGAGCAGCTTCCGCCGCTGGTGGGCGTCCGTGCGGCGGGCGTGCCCGAGGGTGCGTGGGCGGCGCTCGAGGCGCATCGCGGCCGCCGCGGCGCGGGTGTGCCGGTGGTCCTCGCGGGCGAGGGCGAGGGCCGGCGCTGGGCGGTGGCAACGGCTGCCGGCTTCTGGCGCTGGGCGTTCCGCGGCGGGGATGCGCGGCAGGCGTACCGGCGTCTCTGGGCGGCGCTGGGCGGCTGGCTGCTGCACGAGGAGCCGTCGCTGAGCGGCGCGGAGATCCGACCCGTGCAACGGGTGGCGGCGCGCGGCGCGCCGATGCATTGGGTTGCACCCGGCGTGGTCGCGGACTCGGTCGCGCTGTCGATCACCGACACCGCCGGAGCGGTGGTGCTGGATACCGCGTTGGCGCTCGGCAGCCGAGATTCGCTGACGACGCCGGCACTGCCGCCCGGACACTATCGGTACCGGGCGCGGGCGATCCGCGGCGGCGATGAGGTGGCGACGGCGGAGGGGCCGGTGAGCGTCGAGTCGTACTCGCCCGAGTTCACGCGAGCCGCCGCGGCATTGACCGGCTTCGACGCGGCGGGGGACGACGCGTCGCTCCCCGGCGGGCGATCCGGCGCCCCGCTCCACACGACGCCGTGGCCGTATCTGCTGCTCGTGCTGTTGGTTTCCACCGAGTGGGTGCTGCGACGGCGGTGGGGGTTGAGGTAGGCGCCGGGAACGGGAACGGGATGGCGACCCGCCCGGAGCGGGAGCGGGGGCGTTTGCGGTGAGGGATTTCGAGGATGGCGAGACTTTTCAAACGGAAGGAAGAACAGCGGTCTCTCTGGCAGCGGATCAAGGACATCGCGCTGACGGACGTGGGCGTGCTGGTCCGCGGGATGGACACGGGTTCGCTCGAGCGGCTGGAGGAGCTGCTGCTGGCGAGTGATTTCGGGGTGCCGGTCACCATGCGGCTGGTGGACCACGTGGAGTCGTTGTCGCGACAGGGGCGCGCGCGGACGGAGCAGGAGTTCCGGGAAGCGGTCGAGGCCGAGATCTCGGCGGTGCTGCGGGCGGGGAACGCGGACCCGGCGTTGCGCTTCGCGACCGACGGGGGTCCGACGGTCTTCCTGGTCGCGGGCGTGAACGGTGTCGGCAAGACCACGACGATCGGGAAGCTGGCGCGGCGCCTGAAGCGGGAGGGCCGCCGCGTGTTGCTGGCCGCGGCCGATACCTTCCGCGCGGGTGCGATCGACCAGTTGCGGGTCTGGGCGGAACGTGCGGGCGTCGATTTCGTCGGCGCACGTGCCGGCGCCGACCCGGCGGCGGTGGCGTTCGACGCGATCGAGGCCGCGCGCGCGCGGGGGATGGACGTCGTGATCATCGACACGGCCGGCCGTCTGCACACGCAGGGCGACCTCATGGCGGAGCTGGCGAAGGTGCAGCGGGTGGTCTCGCGGCGGGTCGAGGGCGCGCCGCACGAGACGCTGCTCGTGCTGGACGCGACGACGGGGCAGAACGCGGTGGCGCAGGCGCGGACCTTCGGCGCGACGCTTCGACTGTCGGGGCTGGTGCTCGCGAAGCTGGACAGTACCGCCAAGGGAGGGATCGTGGTCGCGCTGAAGGAGGCGTTCGATCTGCCGGTGAAGCTGGTGGGGACGGGCGAAGCGATCGACGATCTGGAGCCGTTCGATGCCGGGCGCTTCGCCCGGGAGGTCCTGACGGCCTGAGCGGAGCGGAGCGATGCCGGGTTCGACACTCCCTTCGCCGCTGGACCAGCCGGTCCAGTATCTGAAGGGCGTGGGTCCGCGGCGAGCGGAGTCGCTCGCCCGCGTCGGGGTGCGGACGGCGCGAGATCTGTTGTACCACGTACCGCGGCGCTACGAGGACGCGAGCACGGTGACGCCGATCGGCACGCTCGAAGTCGGGATGGATGCGACCGTCATCGGCGAGGTGACCAGCAAGGGTGTGCTGCCGACGCGGGCGGGGCTGCGCATCTTCCAGGCCGTGCTGCGAGACGCGAGCGGCTTGATCGAGTGCTCCTGGCCAGGACAACCCTACCTGGACCGGACCCTCCGCCGTGGCGACCTCCTGCTGGTTTCCGGGCCCGTGAAGTTCTTCCACGGCCGGCAACTCCAGGCGCGCGAGTACGTGGTGCTCGGACGCGCGGGCGAGGAGGGGGCGGCGGCCGGCAAGGTGCTGCCGATCTACCCGGCGACGGAGGGTCTGTCGCAACGCATGCTGCGGCGGATCCTGGATGCGAACCTGGATGTGCTCCTGCGGCACGTCGAGGGTGAAGAAATCTTCACTCCGGCACAACTCCGGGCCGCGGGAATCCCGCCCTTGCGTGAGGCCTTCGAGCTGTTGCACCGCCCGACCACGCCGTTGGATGCGGAGCGGGGGCGGCGGCGCCTGGCGTACGAGGAGGCGTTCTTCCTGCAACTCGCGCAGGCGCGTGCGCGGCATCGCGCGATGGCGGGGCGGACCGGGATCGCGTTCCGGCGGACCGACGCCCTCGTGGGTGCACTGTACCGCCGGCTCCCGTTCAGACTTACGGCCGCGCAGACGCGGGTATTGCGCGAGATCTTCGCGGACATGGAGGCGCCGCGACGGATGAACCGGCTGGTGCAGGGCGACGTCGGGTCGGGGAAGACGGTGGTCGCCCTTTTCGCCATGCTGCTGGCCGTGGAGTCCGGGTTCCAGGCGGCGCTGATGGCGCCGACCGAACTGCTGGCCGAGCAGCACGCGCGGACCCTGCGCGGGCTGCTCGAGGGGCTGCCGGTCGAGGTCGTGCTGCTGACGGGGCGTCTGGGCGCGACCGACCGGCGGGATGCGCTCGCGCGGGTGGCGTCCGGTGATGGTCAGGTGGTGGTCGGGACGCACGCGCTCATCCAGGAGGGCGTCGTCTTCCGGCGACTCGGACTCGCGGTCGTGGACGAGCAGCACCGGTTCGGCGTGCGCCAGCGCATGGCGCTCGCCGAGATGGGCGGCGGCGATGGCGCGCCCGCGCCGGACGTGCTGGTGATGTCGGCCACGCCGATTCCGCGCTCGCTCGCGCTCACGGTCCATGGTGACCTGGACCTGAGCGTGCTGGACGAGCTGCCACCGGGCCGCACGCCGGTGCGGACCGGGCTGAGGCGTGAAGACGCGCGTGGTAAGGTCTACGCGTTCGTCCGTGAGCAGGTGGCGGCGGGCCGGCAGGCGTACATCGTCTATCCGCTGGTCGAGGCATCGGAACACGTGGAGCTGCGGGCGGCGACGGAGGAATTCGAGCGGCTCGCGGCGGAGGTCTTTCCGGATCTGCGTCTGGGCCTGATCCACGGTCAGATGCCGGCGGACGAGAAGGATGCGACGATGCGAGCGTTCGCCGCGGGCGATCTCGACGTACTGGTCGCGACGACGGTGATCGAGGTCGGGATCGACGTATCCAACGCGACGGTCATGGTGATCGAGCACGCCGAGCGGTTCGGGCTCTCGCAGCTCCATCAGCTCCGCGGCCGGGTGGGGCGCGGCAGCGGCGAGAGTTACTGCATCCTGATCGCGACGGGTGAGTCGGAGGCAACGGCGCGCCTGCGGATCTTCGTCGAGAGCGGTGACGGCTTCGAGATCGCGCGGGCCGACCTGCGCCTGCGCGGGATGGGCGACTTCTTCGGCGCGCGGCAGCACGGGCTGCCGGCGTTCCGCTTCTTCGATCCATTGCGCGACGACCTGCTGCTCGAGCGTTGTCGGGCCGGAGCGCGCGCGATCATCGAGCGCGACCCCGAACTCGCCCTGGACGAGCACACGCGCTACCGCGAGTGGTTGGCCTCGCGCTACGGCGACCGCGAACGGTTGTATC
Source organism: Longimicrobiales bacterium (assembly GCA_036381495.1). GTDB lineage: Bacteria > Gemmatimonadota > Gemmatimonadetes > Longimicrobiales > RSA9 > DASVCS01. Next base: position 33,196 of record DASVCS010000032.1, on the reverse strand, counting down.
AGGTGGGGTAATTCGCGTAGCGCGGTCGGCCGGCGCGGCGGTGTCGCGGCTGGGGCGGGGAAGCCGGTCCGGCCCGCGCCGTGCGCGCGCCCGAATCGCGGCGTTCGCTCCGGCGGGTGCGGGGCGCTCCGCTCGCCGGCGGTATCGGTGCCTCGCGGCCGCGGCGCGGGCGCCCGATACTCGAGCGGTGGCGACCCGCGCCGGCGGCATCGTCCGGATCGAGGCCGAAGCCGGCGATGAAAGGGTCACGCTGCGCGTGAAGGACAACGGGCCGGGGGTGCGGAGAGATCTGCGGGAGCAGGTGTTCGAGCCCTTCTTCACCGCGAAATCCGGGCACCTTGGCCTGGGCCTCGCCATTGCGCGGGGGATGGTCCGTGCGTACGGGGGGCGGATCTGGTACGCTCGCTCGAAGGACCACTGGACGACGTTCACGGTCGAGTTCCCGCTCGGTCCGCCCGCCTCGACCTCCGCGTTCCGGCCGGTGCCGCTCACGCTGCGGCGCGCGCGGTCGGTGCTGGTGGTGGACGATGACGCCGCGGTTCGCACGACGATCCGCCGGTTCCTCGAATAGCTCGGGCACCGCGTGCTCGAGGCGTGGAGCGGCCGCAGCGCGCTGGCATGCATCACCTCCGGCGTTCCACCCGAGCTCGTGGTCACCGATCTGAAGACGACGGACGGGACCGGGTATTGGCTGCTGCACCAGCCCGCGCGGGATTTCCCCACGGTCCTGAAACGCACGATCATCATCACGGGCGACCCCGCCCACGCGGCCGTCGACCGGATTGCCCGCGAGACCGGCTGTCCGGTGATCCGCAAGCCGTTCGAATTCCAGAATCTACTGGAAACACTGGACGAGGTCGCCTCGCGCGATTGACGCGGCATTTCGACGTCGTACGCGCCCGCGGACCGAGCGCGGCGAGCGGCCGTGCGGCTCGGAACCCGCGTGCGAGCCGCGTTAAAGTTTCCCGGACCGGCGGCCGAGACTGGCCAGGAGAAATTGTATGAAAATCCGGCAGCCGCGGAGCCGGGAGTGCCGAGAAGAAAAAAGCAAAAACCTGCGGTCGGGGATGAGCCGCTCTCGCTGAACGAGATCGCGGCGCTGCTGCTCCAGGTCGATGCGACGGACATGGCGGAGCTCGACGTCATCCGTCGCGCCTTGCACCGGCTGGACAGCCGGCTGGAGCCGTGGCCGCTCGCGCGTGCGTTCGTGCTGGACGCGGCCTGGCGGCTGGATGAGATCCGGCGCGGCCGTGTGGCGAAGCCCGACGCGGTGGTCTCCGAGGTGGGCTCGCTCATCGAGCGTGCGATGCTCGCGCTGGACGGACAGGATCCGTCGGAAGTGGCGTCATCGCGCGAGGCGACGCCGGCATCGGATGATGCGCCGGCGGCGATCGATATCGCGGCGGCGGATCGCGACCTGCTCGAATGTTTCATCGATGAGAGCCGCGATTCGCTCGATGCCGCGGAGTCCGCGCTCCTCCTTCTCGAGTCGGATCCGGACGACGTCGAGTCGTGCAACACCGTCTTCCGCGTTTTCCACACGCTCAAGGGGACATCGGCGTTCCTCGGCCTGGAAGAGGTCACGGAGCTGGCGCACCGAGCCGAGTCGCTGTTGAGTCGGGTTCGGGAGGGTGAGGTCCGGTTCGGCGGCGCCTATGTGGAGCTGGCGCTCCGCGCCGTGGACATGTTGGGCGCGTTCATCACGGGGCTCCAGGAACAATTGGCGGGCGGCGTGCCGGCCACGCCGGCGGGTTACGCCGAGCTGTTGCGGTCGCTGGACGCGCCGGATCCGACGGCCGGGGCGGCGGCGAGTGCGGCGGCCGGAGGTGCCGTCGATGGTGCCGGAAGTGGGGCACGCGCTGCCGCGGCGGGCGGATCGGAGCCGGCGCGGGGGACGGACCGGGGGGCGGAGTCCTGGGTTCGGGTCCGAACGGACCGACTCGATCGCCTGGTGGACATGGTGGGCGAGCTGGTGGTCTCGCAGTCGATGGTCGCGCGCGAGTGCGCGGTCGGCGGCGTCGGCGAGGACCTGACCCGGGCGGTCGCGCACGCCGGCAAGATCGTGCGCGAGCTCCAAGACCTGACGATCGCGATGCGCATGGTGCCGCTCAAGGCGACGTTCCAGAAGATGGCGCGCCTTGCGCGCGACGTCGCACAGCGGCGCGGCAAGCTGATCGACTACGTCATGGAGGCGGAGGACACGGAGATCGACCGGAACATGGTCGACTTCATCAGCGACCCTCTGGTGCACATGGTCCGCAACGCGGTGGACCACGGGATCGAGCCGCCGGACGTGCGCGAGGCGAACGGGAAGCCGCGGCGGGGCACGGTGCGGCTGGCGGCGTACCACCACCGCGGCAACGTGGTGATCGAGCTGCAAGACGATGGCCGCGGGTTGGACCGTGATCGGATCGTCGAGAAGGCGTTGGCGCGAGGGCTCCTGGAATCGGACCGTGGCCTCTCGGACGCGGATGTCTTCGAGCTGATCTTCGCGCCCGGGTTCTCGACGGCCGAGGAGCTGACGAACATCTCGGGCCGAGGCGTGGGCATGGACGTGGTGCGGCGCAACGTCGAGGCGATCGGCGGCCGCGTCGAGATCGCGTCCGAGCGGGGGAAGGGCACGACGTTCTCGCTTCGCCTTCCACTGACGCTCGCCATCACGGACGGCATGCTGATTCGGGTCGGCGGCGAGCGCTACATCATCCCGACGGTCGGCATCCAGATGAGTTTCCGGCCGACGCGCGATGCGCTGCCGACCGTGGCGGGGCGGGACGAACTGGTGAAGCTGCGGGATGCGCTCCTGCCGGTCGTGCGGCTGCACCGCCTCTTCGACATCGAGGGCGCCGAAACGGATCCGACGCAGGCGCTCCTGGTCGTCATCGGGAGCGGTGAACGGCGTTGTGCGCTTCTGGTCGACGAGTTGATCGCGCAGACGCAGGTCGTTGCGAAGCCGCTCGGCGCGTGGATCGGGCATGTGCCCGGGATCTCGGGCGCGGCGATCCTGGGCGATGGACACGTCGGGCTGATCCTCGATCCCGCGCAGATCATTTCGATTTCGAGGCAGCCCGGACACGGGAACGGCGTCGGGTCCGCACTCCGGTCGGTGGCATGATGCCGCGCCGGAGTCGCGCCGCCGCCTCAGGCACGGGGGACGAACTCATGAGCGAAACGGCCACGAGCCAGGAGACCGTCGCGAAAGAGGCGATTGCGGGCAAGTTCCTGACGTTCTCGCTGGGCGACGAGGAGTACGGCGTCGGGATCCTCAACGTGCAGGAGATCATCGGACGCCTCCCGATCACGCGGGTGCCCCGCGTTCCCGAGTTCATCCGCGGCGTCATCAACCTGCGGGGGCGGGTGATCCCGATCGTGGACCTGCGGCTGAAGCTCGGGATGCCGCCGGGCGAGGAATCGCGCGAACAGTGCATGATCGTCGTCGAGGTGACGGGCGTGCAGATGGGGCTGATGGTCGACCGCGTATCGGAGGTGGTCGACATCCCGGCGGCGGAGATCGAGGATGCGCCGAGTTTCGGCAGTGGCGTGACAACGGAATACCTGCTCGGCATCGCGAAGACGGCCGGGAAGGTCCGGCTGCTCCTCGACATCGAACGCGTCCTCGAGAAGAGCGAAGTGACGGCGTTGCAGGCGGTGCAGGCGGCATCATCGGCTGAGGCGGAGTCGTGACGCGGTGCGGCGGCGGTCCGCCATGGTGGTGAAAGTTTTGTACGAAGTCCGGGGGAAATTTTTATAAAGTCCGGGCCCGGCGCGTCCGATACTGGGTGCGGAAAGCAGTGCAGAACACAGGAGGAATGGATGAAGCACGGAACGGTGGATCGGTGTGAAATTTTGCGATGGTGGTTTCCGGCCATCATCGCGGTTTCGTTGCTGTTGCTCGCGCATGAGCCCGCGTGGGCGCAGGCGGCGCCGATCTACAGTCCGTCCGAGCTGACGTCGCTGCCCACCTTCGAGTCGGAGGCTCGCGCGAGGGCTCTGATCAAGGAGTCGTACCCGGCGCCGCTGCGCATGGCGGGTGTCACGGGGAAGGTTCAGCTTCAGTTCGTGGTCGGGCCGGATGGCCGGGTCGAGCCCGAGACGATCAAGGTGCTGGCGGCCACAGCGAGTGCGCTGGGTGATGCGGCCCGCGAGGTGGCCAAGCAGCTCCGGTTCGTTCCCGGCAAGCTGAACGGGAAACCGGTGCGCACGATGGTCGCGCTGCCGATCGTCTACAGCAACTGACGGCGGGCGCGCCCGTCGCGCGCCGACCTCCCGGGGACGGAAATGATGATCGATCTCTTGAAGAAGAGTCTGCGTACCAGGCTGCTGGTCACATCACTGGCGATCGCCCTGCTGCCGCTGGCGATCTCGATCGGCATGGCGGTGTTCACGATGCGCGGCACGCTCGAGGAGCGGATGGGGCGCGACCGCGCGTTGGTGGCGGATCAGGCGGCGAGCTGGTTCGACCGGATCATTTACGAGCGTGCGCTGGATATCCAGGTCATTGGCAGCAATACGGAGCTGGTTCTGGCGGCGATGGGGATGGGGGACACGACGGCGGTTCAGGCGGTGCTCTCGGACCTGATCGCGCGATCGAGGCTCATCCGGGGGATCCTGGTCTACGACCGGGAGGGCGTGCTGAAGGCGGCGAGCAGTGTGGAGGCGCTGGCGCACGCGCCACAGAACGTGGTGGGAACGGCGTGGTTCCAGGGTGGCATCGCGGAGAACTCGCCGACGTATCTGAGCCCGGTGCAACGGGGTCCGGATGGGCGGCCGCAGATCCTGATCGCGGACGCGGTTCGATCGATGACGGACGAGAACCTGGGTGTGGTCGTGGCGGAGCTGGACTGGCAGGCGACCGCGGGGATGGTGCTGAACTACGTCGAGTCGTACTTCGCGACGCAGGGGCAGGAGACGGTCCGGGCGTACGTGGTGGATCCGGCGGGGACGGTGATCGCGTCGACGGATCCTGACGAGGTCTTGACGCTGGACATTCAGGGGAGTCGTGCGGGTGCGGAGATGGCGCAGGGGCGGACGGGTTACACGGTCGAGCCGCTGTTCGGCGATGACGCCGTATTGGCGAGCTACGGCGCGCTGGACAACGGCGGCGCGACGGAGGGGTGGTACCGCGGCTTCATGGGCGGCAAGGCCGGCGTCCTGGTCACGGAGGATGCGGGCGAGGCGTTCGCGGAATCGACCGACCTGATGTGGTTCCTGGTGGCGCTGGCGCTGTGCGTGGCGGGCGGCGTGGCGGTCCTGGCGTGGATGAGCGCGACGCGGATCGCGCAGCCGCTGTCGAAGGTGGTCTTCATGATCCAGAAGATGTCGGGCGGCGATCTGAGCCACCGTCTCGAGATGGATCGTGAGGACGAGATCGGGGTGCTGGCGCGGACGATGGATGAGTTCGCGGACAATCTCCAGGAGCACGTGGTCGGTGCATTGTACCGCTTTGCCGATGGCGACCTGACGTACGAGCGGCCGGATGGCGGCGATGGGGATGAGATCGCGGCGCCGTTGCTGCGGATCTCCGCATCGCTGCGCGAACTGACGGAGGAGACGACGCGTCTGACCGCGGCGGCGCAGGCGGGGCGTCTCGCGACCCGGGGCAATGCCGACAAGTTCGCGGGTGCGTACCGCGCGATCGTCGAGGGGATCAACCGGACGCTGGATGCGGTGGTCGGCCCGATCAACGAGGCGTCACGGGTGCTCGATCGGGTGGCGGCGCGGGACCTGACCGTCCGGATGCAAGGTGAGTACGAGGGTGACCACGCGCGGATCAAGGAGGCGCTGAACACGGCGCTGGAGAGTCTGGACGAGGCGTTGAGCGGCGTGGCGGCGGCGGCGGACCAGGTGGCGGCGGCGAGTGCGCAGATCAGCCGTGGCAGCCAGGCATTGGCGGAAGGGGCGGGGGAGCAGGCCAGCTCGCTCGAGGAGGTGTCGAGCAGCCTCCAGGAGCTGAGCAGCATGACGCAGCAGAACACGGCGAACGCGAAGGAGGCGCGGAGCCTGGCGGAGCGCGCGCGGGAGAGCGCGGGGCGCGGTGTCGGCAGCATGCGTCGCCTCTCGACGGCGGTCGAGGAGATCAAGGCGAGCAGCGACGCGACGGCGAAGATCGTGAAGACGATCGATGAGATCGCGTTCCAGACGAATCTGCTGGCGCTGAACGCGGCAGTCGAAGCGGCGCGGGCGGGTGAGGCCGGGAAGGGCTTCGCGGTGGTCGCGGAGGAGGTGCGGAACCTGGCCATGCGGAGCGCGGAAGCCGCGAAGAACACGGCGCAGTTGATCGAGGAGAGCGTTGCGAAGGCGGAAGGCGGCGTCGCGCTGAACCAGGAAGTGCTCTCGAACCTGGAAGAGATCGACGAGCAGGTGAACCGCGTGGGCGAGGTGATGGCGGAGATCGCGGCGGCGAGTGAGCAGCAGAGTCAGGGAGTGGAACAGATCAACGTGGCGGTGGAGCAGATGAACTCGCTGACGCAGCAGACGGCGGCGAACTCGGAGGAGAGCGCGAGTGCGGCGGACGGGTTGAGTCGTCAGGCGGAGGGGATGCGCCGGCTCGTTGCCGAGTTCCGCCTTGCGGAGCGCAGCGAAACGAGGGTGGCGAGCGGGGGACCGGCGGGGAGGCTGCCGATGGAGGAGGCGCGGCGCACGCGCCGTGGGACGTCGGCGCGGGGGCGCAACGGGCAAGCGGCGGATGAGTCCCGCCGTCTGATTCCGTTCAACGAGGACGAGGCGATCCTGAAGGAATTCTGAGCCCACGCGGGGCTCCGCTCGCCGCGACGGCACGGCGCCGCGCGGCGGGCGACCATCGGGGCGCCGGCGTGCGCCCCGCGCCTCGATCCCCGCCTCCCGAGTTCCGCACGATGCTGGCCGAATCGACGCCCTTCGAGCTGACCCCCGAGCAGTTCGAGATGGTCCGCAGCCTGATCTACCGCCTGTGCGGGATCACGTTGCGGCGTGGGAAGAGGGAACTGGTCCGGACGCGACTGGTGCGTCGCATCCGGGAACTCGGGCTTCCGAGCTTCGATGCATACTTCGGTCTGTTGCGCGACGACCCGACGGGGCGCGAACTGGCCGAACTCATCGACGCGATGACGACCAACAAGACCGGTTTCTTCCGTGAGCCGCAACACTTCCGATACCTCCGCGAGGTGATCCTGCCCGAACTGGTGCGCGCGCGCCGGCGGATCCGGATCTGGAGCGCCGGCTGCTCCTCGGGAGAGGAGCCGTATTCGATCGCGATCACGCTTCGTGAGGCGATCCCCGAGTGCGATGTCCTGGACGTGCGCGTCCTGGGGACGGACATCTCGACGCGCGTGCTGGCAGTTGCCCGGGCGGGCGTCTATGATGAGACGGCGCTGGCCGACGTGCCGCGCGACCTCCTCGTCCGTCACTTCACGTGCGTACAGCCGCGCTCGCCGCGACGCTACCGGGTCAGCTCGGGCGTAGCCCGGCTCGTGCGACTCGCGCGGCTCAACCTCTTCGACCCCTGGCCGATGCGGGGTCCGTTCGATGTGATCTTCTGTCGCAACGTGATGATCTACTTCGATCGCACGATGCAGCAACGTCTCATCGAGGCGTTCCGGTCCGTGCTCGCGCCGGGCGGCTACCTGCTGGTCGGGCATTCGGAGAGCCTCGCGGCGTTGTCCCACGACTACCGGTATGTGCAGCCCGCGGTGTACCGGCGCTGACCGTCGGTCCGCGCATCGGCGTGGCGGGGTGGCCGGGATCCGGCGGCGCCGCTTCGGGCGCGGCCGTGCGGAGGTCGCCTGATGCGGGCGCGCCGGCGTTCAGGCGAGGGCGGGTGGAGTGTGCGCGCGGGTGCGGCCGTGCGCCAGGAGCCTCTGAGTGGAGCGCAGCGGGTGATCCGCGTCCTGATCATCGATGATTCGGCGCTGGTGCGGAAGGTCCTGACCGAAACGCTGTCCGGCTACGATGGCATCGAGGTCGTGGGCACCGCGACGGATCCGTACGTGGCGCGGGAGAAGATCGCGCAGCTCCGGCCGGACGTCCTCACGCTGGACATCGAGATGCCGCGGATGGATGGGCTCTCGTTCCTCGAGAAGCTGATGGCGCACCATCCGATGCCGGTCGTGATCGTGAGTTCGCTCGCGCCGGAAGGAAGCGAGGCGGCGGTGCGTGCACTGGCGCTCGGCGCCATCGAGGTGGTGAGCAAGCCGGGCTCGGCGTACTCGACGCCGCAGGACGCGCGCCGACTCGTCGAGGCGATCCGCGCGGGCGCATCGGCGCGGATCGCGCGACCGGCGACGGGGGTGCGGAGCGCTCCCGCGGCGTCGCGCCGGAGCGAGCGGCGGCCGCTGGTGACGACGCACAAGGTGCTGGCGATCGGGGCGTCGACGGGCGGACCGGCTGCGATCGAGACGATCCTGCGGGCGCTCCCGGCGAATGCGCCAGGGACGGTGATCGTGCAGCACATGCCGGGGCAGTTCACGACGGCGTTCGCGGCGCGGCTGAACCAGGTCTGCGCCATGGAGGTGCGCGAGGCGCGCGACAACGACCCGATCGTGCCGGGGCTCGCGCTGATCGCGCCGGGCGGCCACCACGTGGTCGTGCAGCAGAACGGCGCCCGTTACAGCGTGCGGATCAAGGATGGCCCGCCGGTGCATCACCAGCGCCCGGCGGTCGACGTCCTGTTCCTGTCGGTCGCGCGGAGCGCGGGGCGCAACGCGATCGGCGTGCTCCTGACGGGGATGGGGGCGGATGGGGCGCAAGGGTTGAAGGCGTTGCGGATGAGCGGTGCGCGGACGCTGGTCCAGGACGAGCGGACCAGTGTGGTGTGGGGGATGCCACGGGAGGCGGTGCGGCTGGATGCGGCGGAGGAGATCCTGGCGTTGCCGCAGATCGCGCCGGCGATCCTGCGGCTACTGGGGGGCGCGCGGGTCAGGTAGCTCCGATCCCGGGTGCGCCCCTCACCGTGATTCAAGTCGCGGGGGTGGACGCCGGGAGATCGAGCGGACAGCGGACCCCGTATTCGGGTTCGTTCAAGACGACCTGCCGCCCCTGTCCGCGTGCCAGATGCATCACGAGCGGGCCCTGGAGGTTGACCGTGCACGGATCGCCGGCCGTGGCGGGGAGCGTGACGATCGAGAGGACGAGGATGTCGGCGGGCGTCGCCGCACCGAGACCGGCGACATCGGCGTCGCCGAGGTCGACCACGTAGTCCTTCGACCAGGCGGGAGATCGCTTCCTCGACTTCGACGTCGGCGAGGTCCGAGCGGAACGTACGCAGATTGACGTCCCACGCCTCGACGTTGGCCGCAGCCACATCCAGCGCGGCCCGATCTCGCCCGTGAGCGTCTGGACGGCGCCGAACGCGTCATCCACGGCGGAAATCGCCGCCTTCACGCCCGCATCGTCGTCGGCATCGAGCGCCGCGGACAGGTCCTGGAGCGCCGAGATGATGCCGCTGTCGACAAAGACCGTCTGTCCATCGTGGTGCGCCCGCACGAGCTGCCCGGCCGCGACCTCGACGCGGTAGTCGCCGACGGGCGGATGGGCGGGATCCGTCGCGCCCGTCGCATCGAAGGGTTCCGCATCGGCGAAGGCGCCGCCGAAGAGGTAGCTCCCCTGGAAACGCGTGTTGCCGAGCTGAACGACCGTGGCGAGCAACTCGTCCACCTCACGGCGCGCGGCCGCCCGCGTCTCGGCAGTGGCGGTGGCATCCGCCTGACCGACGGCCAGCTCTCGCGCACGCGTGAGCAGCCCCGTGAGCTGCTCGAGCACGTTCTCCTCAGCGGAGGCACGGACGCGCGCGGCATCGATGTTCCGGCGGTACTGCTCGAGCGCCCGCAGGCGTCCATCCGTGCGCAGGACCGCGCCGGCGGCGATCGGGTCATCCGATGGCTGCCGGATCCGCGTGCCACTGGCAACGCGTTCCCGGATCTCGTCGATCTCCGCGAGACCGCGCTGGCAATTCGCGAGCGCCTCTCGCTGGAGTCCGTTGTTGGTGATCCTCACCGGGCCCGACTGTAAAGGTTTGCGTCAGACACCCGTTGCGGGCGGCGTCGATACCAAGTACAATGCGGAGTATCGTGGCGGTCTGATCGGAAGTTGAGCACTCGAATCCGGGCTCCGTATTCCGGCCGATCAACTCATGGCCCACATCCTCTGCGTCGATGACGAGGCGTCCGCCGTCCTGGTGCTGAAGGGCGTGCTTCAGCGTGCCGGTCACCAGGTGACGGCGGTGCACAATGTTGCGGCGGCGTTCAATGTTCTGGCACGGGGCGGCGTCGACCTGATCGTCTCGGACTACCGGATGCCGGGGTCGACGGGTCTCGAGTTCCTGGCGCGCCTGTCGTCGGAGGGCTACGACGTCCCGCTGATCATGGTGACGGGGTACGGCAGCATCGAGCACGCCGTCGCCTCGATCAAGGCGGGCGCGATCGACTACGTCACGAAGCCGGTGCGTGCGCAGCAGCTCGAGTTGGTGGTGAACCAGGCGCTCGAGTTCGTGAAGCTGCGGCGAGAGAACGCGGCGCTGCGCGAGGAGGTCAACCAGCTGCGGAGCAGCCGGGAGATCGTGGGCGAGAGTCCGGTGTTCACGCGGGTGCTCGAGACGATCTCGACGGTGGCTCCGACGCGGGCGGCCGTGCTTCTCGAGGGGGAATCGGGGACGGGGAAGGAGCTTCTGGCCCGCGCGGTGCACAACCTGAGCGATCGGCGCGATGGCCCGTTCGTCTCCGTGAACTGCGCGGCGATGCCGGAGCAGCTCGTCGAGAGCATGCTGTTCGGCCACGAGAAGGGCGCGTTCACGGGCGCGATCCGCCAGGTCAAGGGGGCGTTCGAACGGGCGCACCACGGGACGCTCCTGCTGGACGAGGTCTCCGAGATGCGCCTGGACCTCCAGGCGAAGCTGCTGCGCGTGTTGCAGGAGCAGGAGTTCGAGCGCGTGGGCGGGACATCGCCCGTGCGCGTGGACGTGCGCATCGTCGCGACGACGAACCGGGACCTGGCCGCCGAGGTCGAGAAAGGCACGTTCCGCGAGGATCTCTACTACCGGCTGAGCGTGGTCCCCATTTCCGTGCCGCCGCTCCGTGAACGGCCGGACGACATCCCGCGGTTGGCGCACCGTTTCGCGGTGCAGGTCGCGGGAGAGCTGGGGAAGCCGTTCCAGGCGATCGCGCCCGAGGCGATCGCACTCCTCCAGGAATACACGTGGCCCGGGAACGTGCGCGAACTGGCGCACGCCGTCGAACGCGCGGTCATCCTGAGCTCGGAGCCGGTGCTCCGGCCGGCGGCCTTTCACCGCCAGGCGTTCGGCCTGACGAACACCGGGCCGGCCGCGGAGGCCGAGGCGCCGAAGCATTCCGCCGCAGGCACGGCCACGTCCGGGGCGAACGGCACCGGGATCCACCTCACGACGTTCAACATCGCCGAGGCGGAGCGCATCCTGATCGCGCGCGCACTCGAAGCGACCCACCAGAACCGCACCCGGGCGGCCGAGCTGCTCGGGATCAGCGTTCGCACGCTTCGCAACAAGCTGAACACGAAGTCGGCCGACTGAGCGACGGCGTCGGCCGCCAGATCCGTCCGCATAGACGCTCTCGCTCCCGACAGTTCCCAGCCCCTCCGGACCCCGTTCCGTGCGCGAGCGCGAGCGCGTGCGCGACCCGCTTCCCGACCCCGTAAACGTAAACGTTCCCGCTCCCGCTCCCGTTCCCGGCCGTTCCCATCCAGCTCCCAGCCGTTTCCGGCCCCGTCCGCCCCTCCAGCGCACTCCCTCCCGGGCACTCCCTGGCCCCAGCCCTCCCTCGGCAAGACTCGCCGGCTCCGACCGGCAGAAACTTCCGGAACCGGCGCGAACGACGTGTCCGCTGTTCCGGCGGCTCCGCGAGGCGTGTTCGTAAATAACGAAATTGCAAGATGATAGACGCACGTCGCCGTCGGCGTTCGTGTGGTACGGAGTCTGCCAAGCGGTGAGCGCGCCGGAGCAGCGGAAATTCACCGATTCGACAACCGGATGAGCGTGGTGATGCGCGAGGGCGGAGCCGAAGCGGCAGTGGGCCGGGAGGAGGGCGTGACCCTTGGCGGGGGCGAGGGGGTGCGGCATTTCCTGGCGCGCGAGATCGGGTTCGGCGGTGCGCTCCCGGATGATCCGGGGCTTCGCGCAGCGATCGACGCGGGTGGGACCGTGCAGGAGGCCGAAGCGGGTTCGCCGCTGCCCGTCGCGGTAAGCGCCATCGGGGAGCGTGTGCTCGCCGTTCACAGTTTCGCCGGGCTTGGGTCGGCCGGCCCACTTGGATCCCCCAGGTGAAGGGATGAAGACCATGGAATCGGCAACCCTATGGGAGGCATATCAGAAGAAGGGTGATCCGGCCGCGCGGGAGCGGCTGCTGTCACGTCATCTACGGCTGGTCCACCACGTGGCGAGGCAGTTGGTGCGGACGCTACACGTCGAGCGAGAGTTCGACGACCTGGTGAGCGCCGGCACGATCGGGCTGATCAAGGCGATCGAGAATTTCGAGCCTTCGCGTGGTCTGGCGTTCAGCACCTTCGCGGCGCCGCGCATCCGGGGCGCGATCCTGGACGACCTGCGCCGGTGGGACCACGCGCCGCGCTCGGTCCGGCGGAAGCAGCGGCAGATCAACTCGGTGCGCGAGGCGTTGATGGGTGCGCTCGACCGGCCGCCGGATGCCAAGGAGACGGCCGAGGCGCTGGGGATCGACGTCGAGAAGCTCTGGCGCTGGGAGCAGGATGCGGAGGAGGCGGTGCAGGTCTCGCTCGACCGGCCGCTCGAGACCGAGGACGGCACCCAGACCACGCCGCTCGATGTCCTGATCGGCGAGGACGGCGAACAGATCGAGCAGGATGTCAATCGCACGCAGGAGCTCGAGCTGCTGCGTCGCGAGATCCTGACGCTCAAGGAGCGCGAACGCGTGGTGCTCTCGCTCTACTACTTCGAGGAACTGAAGCTGCACCAGATCGCGAAGATCCTGCATCTGACCGAATCGCGGGTCTCGCAGATCCGATCGAAGGCCATCGGGACGCTCCGCGACCGCCTGGCGACGCTACGAGAGGAGTCGGTCTCATGATGCGGCTGGCGCCCATCGGTGCGCTGGCGCTGCACGCGCCGGCGATCGCCGCGGGTGCCGCGGCCGGGCCGGCGGGCTCCGTGCGCGCGTGGCAGCAGCGGCCGGTGACGGCGCTGCGGGAGGCGCTGGCGCGGGATCTGCCGGTCTGACACGGACGGCGTTGCGCGCGCCGGATGCCTTCGAGACCTGGGCCGCGATCGCGCGGACGCTCGCCCCGACGCGGCCGCCATCCCGCGGCGATCCGGCCGCGGCGGCAGAGGGGCAGGCGCTGCGCGTCGCCGAGGCGGTGGCCGCCGGCGCGGCTGGCGTGATCACCGAGCTGCGGCTCGAGCCGGGGGGCACGCGCACGGGGATCCCGGTCGCCATCACGGGCACGGCGCGTTACCAGGTCTCCCGGCGGTTGTCCGATCCGATCGACCCACGCCTCACCCTCGAAGTCCACGACGCGGATGCTTCACTGCTCCGCGCGCGCTCTACCCCCGTGCTCGACCGCGGCGGCGTCCGGGAACTGCGCGTGACGCCCACGGACTCCGGCACCGTCCAGCTCGCCAGCGCGCTCGCAGCGCCGCGCGAGTCCGGTCTGGCCGAGTGCGGCGGGGCGATCCTCATCTCTGGGCGAGGATGGCCCGCTGGTGGTGCCGCTGCTGCCCGGGACCGCCATCGGATCGGCGGCGCTCGGAGAGGGTGTCGCGGTCCGGACCGCGACGGACAGGCGGCTCGAAGGCGTCGCGGCCGGGCCCGCACGGGTTCACATCGAGGTGGCAGGGGAGGGAAGATCATGAAGCGTATGCGGGGATCCGTTCTCGTCGCGGCCGTCGCGACGATCGCCGCCGCCGCGCCACCCTCGGCGATCGCGGCGATCTTCCAATCGCTGCGCAGCGTGGGCGCGCTGGCGGCGGCGGTCGACGTCCGATGAGCGCGCCGATCCGCGCGGACGGACGCGCTCCGGTGGCCGGGCCCGCGCCGGGAACAACGGGCGAGGTCTCACTGCGCGAAGCGTGCGCCGCACTGGAAGGAGTATTCATGATGCAACTGACGAAGGCGCTTCGTGAGACGATCCCGGAGGGCGGCATCCTCGATGGCGGCGCCGGTGAGGACATCTTCTCCGGACTGCTGGATGGCGAGCTTTCGGTGCTCGCGGCGGCGCGCTTCGAGCGCGGCCTGGGCGCGGCGCTCCATCGCCGCCTGAGCGGCGGCGCCGACGGCGGCACGGATGCGGCCAGCCAGCCGGGCGGCGAATGAGCGGCGCATCCACGGCTTCCGGGACGGCCGCCACGCCGCGCCCCACGGTGGAGACGCTCGAAGCGGCCATTCGCACCGAACTGCGCCTGCTCGATGAGCTGGGGCAGATCCTGCGCGCCCAGCGCGAGGGCGTGGCCGCCGATGATGTGCAGCGGGTGGACGAGAGCATCTTCGCGGCGCACCGGGTGCTCCAGACCATCGGCGAGGCCCGGCGCTCGCGACGCACGCTCCTGATGATCCTCGGCGGCCGCGACGACATCACGCTCGACGAACTGGACGCCGCGCTCGGCCCCCGGATGACCGATGCGCTGCGTGACGCGCGCGACGAACTCCAGCGGAAGGCGCTCGCGCTCTCGGATGAAGTCTCGTTGAATCGCCACGTCCTGCGCGGCGCGCTGGGCTCCGACGACGAACTCCTCCGCGCCCTCTGCGGCGCGCCGCGTACGGATTCTGACCCGGCGCCCGGGCGACGCGATCCGCGTCGACGGCGGCATCCGCGTCGTCGTCTCTGAGGAGCCGCAGCCGGACGGGGCGAATACGGGCTACGCCGGCATCGACGCCGCGCCGAAGCCGGCCGCTACGGTTCCGCGTCGCGCCAGGCCGGCAGGCGCACCGCGAGCCGATCCTCCGCGCCACTCGCCCCGACGAGCGTACCGCCCAATGCGGCGGCACCGGCGCGCAACGCATCGGCAAGCACGAGCGGGCCTCGCGCGGGATCGCCGGGCGGCGTCCGGGCGTGGCCGGCTCCATCGCCGACCGGACCGTCCAGCCCGGCCCCGCGGCCCGCCTCCGCCCCACCCACAGCCACCGCATCTCCCGCTCTCGCCTCTGCCGGCGTCTCGGCCCCGGACCCCGCGGTCGGGCGCGCCCCGCGCCCCGCCTCCACCACCACGTCATCGCCATCGCCTCGTACCTCCACGCGCACCCCGCCGCGCCCGTCCCGCTGCGCGGCCTCGGCGGCGCCGGCCAGCAGGAGCGTGAGCAGCCGCAGCAGCCGCGACCACGGCGCCAGCACCGCCGGCGTGTCGCCGACCTCGGCCACCTCGACCTCGATGCCGCCCAGCTCGCGGTGATGTCGTAGCAGCGTCACGGCCAGCGGCAGGAGTTCGATCGGGCGGATCGGCTCGGGCTCCGTGTCGCGCTCCGCGCCCAGGTGGCGAACCAGCCGGACCGTGCGTTCGAGCCGCTCGAGCTCGGCCGCCAGTTCGTCGCCCACCCCCGCCTCGACCTGGCCGTCCATGCACGCCAGCTCGAGCGTGCCGCGCAGCGTGGTGAGCCGCCCGTTCATCTCGTGACAGAACCCGGCGAGGATCTCCTCACCCAGCGCTTGCCACGCCGCCGCCGCGCCACTCACGCGGCGCCTCCGGCCCACGTCCGCAACCCTGAATTGCAGCCCGAAGCCCGACTCGCCGATACTGTCGGGCGGGACATCATCACGGACATCCGTTGCACTGGCGCAGAATCGACCGTGTCCATCATTGCGGGCCTCGCTGTCGTCTTCGGGAGCATCCCCGCCGGCTACCCGATGCACGGCGGCAACGTCTTCGCGCGGCTCCAGGTCTCCGAGTTCATCATCGGGGGCGCGGGCCTGGGCATCATCATCGTGGGGAACAAACCGGCTGTCGTCAAACGCATCTTCAAGGAGTCGTCCGCCCATCGACGGGTTGGACGCCAGCGTTCAGCGGATCGAGGACCGTATCGCGGACGCGGAGGCGCGCCTCGACCAGCGCCGCGAACCGTTGGCCCGCGAGTTCGCCGCCATGGAGACGGCGCTCGCCCGCGCGCAGTCCCAGGCGCAACGGCCGACCTCGCAACTCGTGCACTCGTAGACGCGAGGTCGCAATGACGTCCCTTCGGCTCAACGCAGGCGATCATGCGATACAATGATGGCGGCGCGTATCTGCGGAACCAGCGCCTCAACAGCTCGAGCGAGCAGGTCGTACCCCTGCTCTACGAGCAGCTCCTGTTGAACCTCCGCCGAGCCGCGCGCCAGATCGAGATGTGCGACCTCGAGGGGAAGTCGGCCAGCTTCGAGAAGGCGTCGGCCATTCTCTTCGAGCTGCTCGGCGGATTGAACTTCGATGTGGGCGGCGACCTGGCCGGGCGTCTGGCGGCGCTCTACGGCTACTTCCTTGGCGAACTGGCCGGGATCAGTCGTTCCCTCGACCGGGAGCGCCTCGGCCGCGTGATCGACATGGTCGCCATGCTCGACGAAGGCTGGCGCGAAGCCGCCGAGAGCTACGCGGCATCCCGGGGCGGCGACGGATGAGCACCGCGCCGCCCCCGACCGAGCGCGAGACCCTCATGCGTGAGCGGGAACGGGATCGCCCCCGGCGCGAAGGATCCCGCGCGTGCCGCATCCGGTCGCCGGATCGCGGTGTCCCGGTCCCCCGCGGCCGACGCGGCCACCGCTCCGAGCAGCGCCGGCAGGCCCCACGCCGGGTCCGCGGCGGCGGCACCACCCACTTTCCCGGCGTTTCCCCAGCGCGGCTCCGTCATCGGTGCGTCGTTCATGGGTCCGGGATCTCCGTTCAGCGGACGAGCCCTTGCCGCTCGAGCGCGGCGAAGCTCGCCGCCACGCCGTCCTCCGCCTCCTCATCGGCGGCCCAGGCCAGCAACTCATCGAATCCTTCGGCCAGCCCCACGCGGGCACGGAAGCCCAGCGCCTCCGCCGCGGCCGTGGGATCGCCGATGCAGTGCCGGATGTCGCCGGACCGGAACTTCCCGACGATCCGCGGCGCAATGTCCAACTCGAGCCGGAGGGCCAGCACCTCGGCCACTTCGCGCACCGTGGTCGGACGGCCGGTGCAGACGTTGTACGCCCCCGTCGCGGCGTCTTCGGCGGTCGCGGCGCGGTAGATGGCTTCCGCCACGTCCGAGACGTGGATGAAGTCGCGGCTCTGTCCGCCGTCCTCGAAGATCAGCGGCGGGCGCCCGTTCTTCAGGCGACTCATGAAGATCGCCGCCACGCCCGTGTACGGGTTCGACAGCGACTGCCGCGAGCCGTAGACGTTGAAGAAGCGCAGTGCGACCGTCGGGATGTCGTAGGCGCGGCCGAAACAGAGCGCCAGCTCTTCCTGCACCTTCTTCGAGATCGCGTAGATGCTCGTGAACTGGAGCGGCTTGACCTCGGGCGTCGCCAGCGGCATGACCGTCCGCCCGCAGCCGGGCTCGGGGCAGCGCAACTCCCACGCGCCGTCGGCGAGCTGCGTGTCGGGCCGCGGCGCGGGCGCCAAGTCGCCGTGCACCGGACAGCGGTAGAGCCCCTCGCCGTAGATGCTCATCGAGCTCGCCACCACGAAGCGGCGCCACCGCTTCGGCTCGCGCGCCATCACCTCCATCAGCATCGCCTGTCCGGAGCCGTTGACGTCCATGTAGTAGAACGGCTCGTACATCGACTGGCCCACCCCGACCGCCGCCGCCAGGTGTACCACCGTGTCCACACCATCCAGCGACTGCTCGACGTCCGCGCGGCTCCGCACATCGCCGCGGAGGAAGCGCACGCGGCCAGTCCGCACGTGCTCGCCGATGTGGACCGGCGAGTCCGCCGCGCGGCCCCGGTGCACCTGCGGATCCAGGTTGTCCAGCACCATCACCTCGTGGCCGTCGCGTACGAAACGGTCGACGGCGTGCGAGCCGATGAAACCCGCGCCTCCGGTGATCAGGATTCTGCCCATGACGTTCGGTCGCCTCCAGTTTGCAAGGTATGCGGGCGGTCCGGCCCGATGTTCGCATTCACGACGCGTGCCCGTGCCGCCGGCGCCTCGCGCACCTTAAAGTTTGCATCCGCGACGGCCGAACCTTGGATCGATGGAGGTGCCTATGAATATCGACGACGTTCGGCCCGATTCCGCGCAGGGAACGGGCATCCGGGTAGAGCGCGACACCGGCCGGGTGGAGCCGGCGCCGGCGCCGGTCCGTGGCCCGATCGCCTCGCGCCATGCCGACCACGTCGAGATCTCTGAGGAGGGACGCGCGCTCGCCGGGGCGCGCGATCGTTTTCCGGCGGAGGAATTGGAGGACCTCGATCCGGCACGCGTCGAAGGGATCCGGGATCGGATCGCGCGCGGCGCGTATGATGCGCCTGCCATGATCGATGAACTGGCCAGGCGGCTGCTCGATTCGGGCGACATCTGAGCGCCGCGGGTCTCGGGGAGGAAGTATCCATGAAGTTCCTGGTCGTGGACGACTCGGCCACCATGCGGCGGATCGTGATCAACTCGCTCCAACGCATCGGCTACGGGGACTGCGTCGAGGCGAGCGACGGCGCGGAGGCGCTCGACCGGTTCGACGCGTCGATCGACTTCGTGATCACGGATTGGAACATGCCGAACGTCGGCGGGCTCGACCTCGTGCGCGCGTTGCGCGCACGCGATGACGCGCGCGACGTCCCCGTCCTCATGGTGACCACGCGCAGCGCGCGCGAGGACATCCTGGCCGCCGCCGAGGCCGGCGTGAACAACTATGTGGTGAAGCCGTTCACGCCTCAGGTGCTGAAGGAGAAGATCGAGCAGGTCCTCTCCGCGGTATCCGGCGCGGCGCGAGGGTGACGTGCCGAGGCGACTGACCGCCGAGTTGCTCAGCGATTCGGAGGAGACGCTGCGACTGGTCGACGCCCTCCTCGAAGAGCTGCGCGGACACGACCCGGGCGACGACCGGATCGCCCGCCTCCTCGACGAACTCACGGACCGGGAGCCCGGGCTCTCCGTGCTCCCGCTCATGCTGCTCCGGGCCTACGACGAGATCACCCGCACCCTCGATGTGCTGCGGCGCTCCCGTGGCGCCATCGAACGGGCGGCGGTCGAACGCGTCCAGCACACGCACGCAAAGCTCCGCGAGGTCTCGTCGGCCACCGAGTTGGCCGCCACCGACATGCTGGACGGCCTGGATCGCGCGCTCGGCCTGCTGGACCAACTCGATGCCGCCGCCCGGGACCGCGGCGACCCGAACGCCGATGATGAACGACTGCGCGCCGAGCTGCGCGACGAGGTGTTTCGCCTCATCGGCTGCCTCCAGTTCCAGGACATCACCGCCCAGCAACTCGGCCACGCATCGAGCGCGCTGCTCGACGTCGAACAACGGCTGGACGCGATCGCGCAGCTCTTCGACCCCGGGGCGATGCTCGCCGATGAGGCTCCGGGAGCCGATCGCGGATCCGTGTTCGATCCGGCCGCCTCGATGAGCGACGCCGAAAGACGCCAGGCGCTCGTCGACGAAATCTTCACCACGTGCCTGCCGCAGCAGCGCACCGGTACGGGGTGACGGCACCCTCCCGCGGTCCCGTCCGTGGGCCGCGCGCGAGCGCGTGTCCCGACCCGAATCCCCGGCCCGATCCTGACGGCGTGCAGTGCCGCCTCTACGGCACCGGCACGCGTACGGTCAACCGCGCGCCGCCGTCGGTGGACGGCGCCAGCCGGATGCGCGGCGGCTCGTACGGTACGTTCGGTGGCGCGGGATTCTCTTGGAGATCGAGGATGAAGAGGAGTACGCTCGCCGCCGCGGCGACCTGGCCCGCCAGCAGCGCGAGGCGTGCACGTCCGTCCAGGCGCTGCGCCTCATCGTGCAGACGCTGGAGTTGGGCGTCGGCGTAGGCGCCCGAGGCGGAGCGTCGCTCGCAGCGGGCGTCGGCCGCTGCGCACGCCGCCTCGATCCGGTCGTAGCGCGTATCGGCAGCCAGTGAGGCGGCGAAGCCGTATCCGACGGAGAGGATGGCCGTGCCCAATGTCGCCCATTTCGCGACGCGGAGCGGCCGCCATGCATCCGTCCGGACCGGCCGCGTGGCGGCGTCCGGCTGCGGGCCGGCGCGGGTCGTGTCCTGCGTGAACGCGAGCGCGGGCCGCAGCGCGGCGATCAGGCAGAGCGCGAGCCATACTGCGCGCGCCATCACTGGACCCCCTCGAGCTTGACGACCGTTCCGCGCAGCAGCGGCACGTAGATCGCGCCGCCGGCCACCGCAACCGGCGCGACGATCGAGTCGTCGAGGCGCTCGCTCCACACGGTGGCGCCGGTGGTGTCGAGCGCGAGCAGCGTACCGTCCAGCAGCCCCACCAGCAACCGTTCACCGGCAAGCGTGAGCGAGCCGCGCGCGGCGCCGCCGAGCTCGGCCATCGGCGTCGCCGCGCCATCGGGCGCGATGCGCCACACGCCGGCGGCGCGGTTCAGGACGTACACCGTGCCGTCGCGGGCGACGACGGGCGCGGCCAGGATCGGCTCTCCCGTCTCGGCCCGCCAGAGCGGTCTGCGACCGGCCAGGTCGTACGCCGCCACTGCGCCCGAGTGCAGCGGCAGGTACAGCCGCTCGCCCGCGCGCCGCGGCTCCGCCGAGACGCCCGCAGCCAGCGCGTGCCGCGCGACGACCTCGCCCGTGCCCCGCGCCAGCCAGTACAAGGTATCGGCCGTGGTCGCTGCGACGACCGCCGTCGCGTCCACCACCGGGGAGGCCGCCGCCCGTCCCGTCAGCCGCGTTCGCCACGCCTCCCGTCCGGTCCCGGCATCCAGTGCGTAGACCGTCCCGTCATCCGCGGCCAGGTAGACCGTGTCCCTCGCGACGGCCGGCGCGAACGAGACCGCGCCGACGCGTCGCTCCCACAGTCGCACCCCGTCGCGCAGGCGGAGCGCGTACACGCCGCCATGCTCGTCCGCCGAGGCCACGAAGAGCCGGAGCCCGTCCCGGATCACGCCGCCGCCGACCGCGCCGGGGACCTCGCGCGTCCAGAACACTTCGCCCGTCGCCGTCGAGAGCGCCGCGACCGTGCCATCCCCGGCGGCACCCAGCAGCACCGGGTCCTCCGCCGTCAGCGACGCCAGCAGCGCCGAGCCGATCCGCGCCCGCCACGCGGCCGCCACCGAGTCCGGCACCGGGAGATCTCGCGTGGCGTCCTGCCTCGCACCGAGCTCGGCCACCGGCACCGGCTGCTCGAGCCCGCTGCACGCCCCGAGCGCCACGAGTGCGGCGCCGCCGATGAAATTGACACCCCACGCCGGCCCGTCTACCTTTGGCTCCGTTTTTCTTCTGGCGCGCCCGCGCTTCGGTTTGGTCATAGGAGTCCGACACAGCTATGGCAGTGCTCAGCGAGGTGCGGCACCTCGGCCGCCACGTCGGCGAGGAGGTCACGGTCCGCGGATGGGTCGAAACCACCCGCTCCCACGGCAAGGTCGCCTTCCTCGTGCTCCGCGACGGCACCGGTATCGTCCAGGGCGTCCTCCTGCAAAAGCAGGTCCCGCCCGAGGTCTGGGAGCGGTTCGCCACCCTCACCCAGGAGTCCAGCATCCGCATGACCGGTGAGGTCCGCGAGGATGCCCGCGCACCCGGCGGCTTCGAGCTGACGGTCCACGACCTCGAGGTCGTCGCGATCAGCGAGGAGTACCCGATCCAGCCGAAGGAGCACGGCGTCGACTTCCTCTTGGACCACCGCCATCTCTGGCTCCGCTCGAGGCAGCAACACGCCATCCTGCGCGTGCGCGCCGAGGTCGAGCAGGCGATCCACGACTTCTTCTACGAACGCGGCTTCGTCCGCATCGACACCCCGATCCTGACCGGCGCGATCGGCGAGGGCGCCTCCGGCCTCTTCGAGACCGACTACTTCGGACAGAAGGCCTACCTCGCCCAGACCGGCCAGCTCTACGGCGAGGCCGCCGCCGCCGCCTTCGGCAAGATCTACTGTTTCGGGCCCACGTTCCGCGCCGAAAAGTCCAAGACCCGCCGCCACCTGACCGAGTTCTGGATGGTCGAGCCCGAGGTCGCCTGGAACGACTCCGAGGACAACATGCGCCTCCAGGAGGAGTTCGTCTCCTACATCGTCGCTCGCGCACTCGAGCGCTGCGCGCACGAACTCGCGCTCCTCGAACGCGACACGTCGAAGCTCGAAAACATCGTCCCACCGTTCCCGCGCCTCTCCTATTCCGAGGCGGTCGAACGGCTCCAGGCCAGGGGCAGTGAGATCGAATGGGGCCAGGATCTCGGCGCCACCGATGAGACCGTGCTCGCCGAATCGTTCGACCGGCCCGTTTTCATCTACAACTATCCCGCCGAGGCCAAGGCCTTCTACATGAAGGCGAATCCCGATGACCCCCGCACCGTGCTCTGTGACGACCTCCTCGCCCCCGAGGGCTACGGCGAGATCATCGGCGGCAGCCAGCGCGAAGACGACTACGACCGCCTCCTCGCCCGCATCCGCGCGGAGGGACTCCCCGAGGATGCCTACGACTGGTATCTCGACCTGCGCCGCTACGGCACCTTCCCCCACGCCGGCTTCGGCCTCGGGATCGAACGCACCGTCGCCTGGATCACCGGCCGGCCGCACATCCGCGAGATGATCCCGTTCCCGCGGATGCTCAATCGGTTGCATCCGTAGGGGGGCGCCCGTCGGGCGCCCGGGCCGGAGCAGACGATTTCGGTTTCGTCGGACCGTGCTGTTACGCCCCCGGCGATCCCGCTCACTTCAGCGACGAGGGCGCCGGCCGGATGGGCCGGCACATGGCGGAGGCGCCGCTGGCGGCCGGGATCATCCCTCCGCTCGTCCGGGAACCCACCCGTCCACCCGGCAGCGCGGCCGCCGCACGCTCACGGCGCGCCGCCGGCGCTGTAGCCGCCGATCTCCGCGTCGTAGCCCTGCCGCTGTAGCTCCGCCACGATCTGCTCGAGCGAGGTGCTCGTCTCGTCGTACTCGACCTCCGCGCCGCCGGGACGCCCCGGCCGCACCGCAGCGGTGCGGACGCCGCGTTGCGCCGTCAGCGTCTTCTCGAGCTCATCCGCGAGGAAGGCGTTGTCGATGGCGCGGATCTTCAGGTTCCCCGTCTTCATCTCCTGCCACTCGACTTCCGTGTGCCGACCCTGCGCGCCCCGTCGGCGCGCGCGAGCCACCGCACTCCGGACGCACGTTCGGCGCCAGCGGACGCGGATCCGACGCCAGCCGCAACCGCCGCCGGGCGGACGCCGGCGCTCCGTTGTTCCGCCGCCGTGCAGCGGTTAGATTCTCCGCGAGGGCCCGTAGCTCAGTTGGTCAGAGCACCGGACTCATAATCCGAGGGTCGCAGGTTCGAGTCCTGCCGGGCCCACTCCGCGGCAAGCCCGTCAGCCTCCGTGGGTTGACGGGCTCCTTGCATCACCATTGGGAACAAACTCTGCGTCGCCCATCTCGATGGCGTTCCCGCCGCCGCGAACCCGGGGCCGCGTGTCGGCATGTCCGGGGCGGACGGTGTGGGCCGCTTGCCGAACTCGCTCCACGGGAGGCCCGCATGCGCTTCATCCCTACGCGCATTCACGGCGTGATCGACTACGTCATGGGCGTCCTGTTCATCGTCCTCCCCTGGCTCCTGGGCTTCGCCCGGGGCGGAGCCGAAACATGGGTGCTGGTGATCGTGGGAGCCGCCATCATCATCTACAGTTTCTTCACCGACTACGAGTTGGGAGCCGTGAAGGCGCTCAGCATGCGCGTCCACCTGTGGCTGGATGCGCTGGGCGGTCTGTTCCTCGGCTTCTCGCCCTGGATCTTCGGCTTCGAGGAGCTGGGGCCTGCCGCGGAGTTGTTCTGGCTCCTCGGCGTCCTCGAGATCGCTATCGCGCTCTTCACCGAGACCTCGCCGGCAGCCCGACGAGCAGCGCGATAGGCGCCGCCATGAGCAGCCACATCGCGGCGCCGAGGCCGTAGCGCTCCGCGATGACCCCGAGCGCCAGCGGGAGCAGGCCGCCCGCGAGTCCGAACAGGTTCCCCAACGTCATGACTGCAGCGCTCCGCCCGGGCATCGCCGAGTACAACCGACCCTGGAGGATGGCGTACCACCCCGAGTCGAGCAGACCGAGCGCACCGAGGAGGACGACTTTCGATGGAACGTCGTCCACCAGCAGGAACGCCGGGAAGAGGAAAAGGACGGCCAGCGCGCTTGCGCGGAGGTAGCGCAGCCCGTCCATGCGCTTCAGGAGCGGGATGAGCGCGGCATCGCCGAGCAGCCCCACGCCGGTCCATACGGCGATCGCGAACCCCGCGCGCGCGCCGCTCAGCCCCACGATGTCCACCAGGTACAGCGCGAGGAAGTCGAGCAGGATGTCGAGCATGAGATTGATGAACTCGAGCAGGGTCAGCCAGCGCAGTACATCGGGCCGACCGAGTGCGCGGAACGCGTCGCGCGTGCCCTGGCGCAGCGCGCGGCCGAGCGACCGGCGGACTCCGGAGGGCGGTGTGGCGACGCCGGCCCGCCAGACGAGCGCGAGCAGGAGTACGGCGACGACGGCGCACGCGATGAACGCGCCGCGCCACCCGAGCCCCGCGCCGACGACGGCGCCCAGCAGGAGCGGCCCGGCCACGACGCCGACCGACCCCGCCAGCGCCCAGCGCGCCATGTTCAGCTCGTGGCCGCGCGGGTCCAGGTCCATCAGCACGGCCTGTGA
This sequence comes from Longimicrobiales bacterium, assembly GCA_036381495.1. Lineage (GTDB taxonomy): Bacteria > Gemmatimonadota > Gemmatimonadetes > Longimicrobiales > RSA9 > DASVCS01. The sequence goes on along the minus strand of DASVCS010000032.1, from coordinate 8,527 downwards.
CAGACTGACGAACGCGCCCGAAGCCGGGTTGACCAGCGCCAGCGCCACCAGCAGCGGCGCGAAGGCGTGGCTCAGCGCGATCCCGAGCACCGCGGCGGCGAACACGACCCCGCCGGACCGGATGAGCGCACGCCGATCCCACGCATCGCCGAGCACGCCGACCGCGGGCTCGACCACGTTCCCGAAGAGCTGCGGCAGAGAGAGCAGAAGCCCGACCTGCACGTATGTGAGGTGCAGATCGGCACGGATCAGCGGCCAGGCAGCCGCCCATGCGCCGAACACCAGCTCGTCCAGGAACTCGATGGCGAGCAGTGCGGCGGTCGTGGACAGCCGGCGACGGAAGCGTCACCAGGGCGGGTACATGATCATCCCGAATCGGAGGTCCGCCACATGGCGTGCCGCGACACGCCTTCGGCGCGGAATACACCGCGCAGCCCGCGGTGGTGCCGTGCGAGGGTGTGGCGTGGCTACGTCGCCGCCGGCGCGGCGCGCCCCAGGAACGCATCCCGGAGGCTCGCGCCGCGCCGCATCATCCGTCGCATGGCCTCGATCGATGCCCAGATCTCGTCCCAGGAGGGCGGAATCATCACGATCGAGATCACGGTGCTGACGATGCACAGCAGGCACCCGTTCCCCACGATCGCCGGCATGGCCAGGCCGAGCGCGATGCTGACCCCGCCGAACGGCACGATGCCGATGCCGAAGATCACCACCGCCCACGGCTTCGAGCGGTATCGGTCGGTTCCACCGATGAGGCCGAAGATCCAGTCGAGTGCGTACCCGATCGAGCCGAGCAGCGCATCGGGGACGGGGAAGAGTTGCGCGACACCGGACTCGAGCACGCGCTCGGTGCCGCCGCCGAAGAGCGGATCCCACACCTCGTCCACCAGACCGAGCTGATAGGAGGCCAGGTAGAAGGCGATTCCCATCCCCACGACCCCCAGCCCCACGATCGGCAGCCGCTGGCGCCAGGACGAGGGGTTGTACGTCCAGCCTCGCGGCGCATCCCGCGCCTTATCCGAGTCGGCCGTCCGCTGCCCCATCGCCGCTCCGGGCGCGCAAGACCCGCGCCGGATGCCCACTGGCGCGGCGTTTGCGCCCTACGCCGGCCCCCTGCAGGAGGTGCCCCGTGGACCGGCTGCTCGAGATCGCGCCGCTCGCCACCTGGATCCGCGTGCCGTCGGCAGCGCTCCTGATCCTCCTCGGCATCGTCGCGTTCAGCCACTTCCTCGTGCTTCGGCACGGCTACGGCCTCCGGTTCGACGGCCCGTTCTCCGCGAGCCGACCGGCCTCGCTCCTCCGGTGGGCCGCGATCCTCTGCACCGCCGGACTCCTCCTCTGGGGCCTCGGGCTCGCCTGGCCGACCCCTGTCCTCGCCGTGCTGGCCCTGATCGATCTCGCGTTTCTGGCCGGAGAAATCTTCGCGCGGTTGCGCAATTCGTCCCGGCCGCCCCGCCCGCAGGGATTCAGGACGCCCGGTGATCCCATGGACGACGCCCACACACCGCACCGCCCCGACCCCGCGCATGATGTGCATGACCTTGCGCATGATGCACATGCCCCGGCGCACGATCCGCACGACCCTGCGCACGATGCGCACGATCCGCACGATCCGCACGACCCTGCGCACGGCGCCGGCGATGCGAACCCGCGAGAAAGCCGAAAGGAAGCCGCCGATGTCCGCGCGCTTGATGCTGCGCCCGGCATCGGCGGGGCGCACGGCTCCATGCACCGCCACGGTCGCGGACCCGGCCACGGCGCGCACACGCCGCACGCCGCGTCCACGGAGTGCGCTCCGCCCGAGGAGCCCGGCTACCCCGACCACCCGGAGCTGGCGCACCCGCATCGCCACCCGCTCCACGATGAAACCGAACACGACCGGCACACGGGGCACACGATCGAGCAGTTCCGCGACCGGTTCTGGATCTGCGCGCTCCTCACGCTCCCGATTCTCGCCTATTCCGAGCAGATCCAGGAATGGCTCGGCTTCACCGCGCCCGCGTTCCCGGGCTCGGCGTACATCCCGTTCGTCTTCGGCTCCGTCATCTTCTTCTACGGCGGTCTCGTCTTCCTGAGGGGCGCCATCCCCGAGCTGCGCGGCCGGCGGCCCGGAATGATGACGCTGATCTCGCTCGCCATCACCGTCGCCTACCTCTACAGCGTTGCGGGCGTCCTCCGTCTCGTGACCGGCGAGCTGTGGTGGGAGCTGGCCACGCTGGTGGACGTGATGCTGCTCGGCCACTGGATCGAGATGCGCTCGGTCGGCCGGGCGAGCGGCGCGTTGCGTGAGCTCGCGAAGCTGCTTCCCGACACGGCCGAGCGCGTGACGGACGGCGGGACCGAGACCGTCCGCGCGGATGCGCTGCGCGAAGGCGATGTCGTCCTGGTCCGGCCCGGCGGCGCGGTCCCGGCCGACGGCGTGGTCGTGCGCGGCCGCTCCTCCGTCAACGAGGCCATGATCACGGGCGAGTCCCGCCCGGTCGAGAAGAACCAAGGCGACGACGTCATCGCCGGCACCGTCAACGGCGAGGGCTCGCTGCGGGTCCGGGTGACGAAGACCGGCGAGGCGACGGCGCTTGCCGGGATCATGCGGCTGGTCGAGGAGGCACAGGCCTCGCGCAGCCGCGCGCAGGACCTGGCCGACCGCGCCGCGTTCGTCCTCACCCTCGTCGCGATCGGCGCCGGCACGCTCACACTGGTGGCCTGGCTCGCGCTCGGCCAGCGCTTGGAGTTCGCGCTCGAGCGCACCGTCACCGTCATGGTCATCGCGTGTCCGCACGCGCTCGGCCTCGCGATCCCGCTCGTCATCGCCATCTCGACCACCCTCGCCGCCCGCGGCGGACTCCTCGTGCGGCGACGCGATGCGTTCGAGCGTTCACGCGCGCTCGACGTCGTCGTCTTCGACAAGACGGGGACGCTCACCGAAGGTCGCTTCGGCGTGACCGGGATCGTCGCGGGCGAGGGGCTTCGTGACGACGAGGTGCTCCGGCTGGCCGCGGCCGCCGAGGCCGACTCGGAGCACGTCATGGCCCGCGCGATCGTGGACGAGGCCGAGCGGCGCGGGATCGGGATCCCGCAAGCCGAGGCGTTCGAGGCGATCCCCGGCCGCGGCGTGCGCGCGCGCGTCGAGGGGAGGGAAGTGCGCATCGGCCGGCCGGCGCTCGTCGCCGAGCTCGAGGTCCCGGCCGACCCGGAACTCGAACGCGCCGCGAAGGAGGCCGCCCATGAGGGCCGGAGCGTCGTCCACGTCGTCATCAACGGCCGCCACGCCGCGATCTTCGCCCTCGCCGACCGGATCCGACCCGAGTCGTACGACGCCGTGCGCCGGCTCGAGGATCAGGGCGTCCGCGTCGCCATGCTCACCGGGGACGGCGAGGACGTCGCGCGCGCCGTCGCCACCGAACTCGGCATCGACGAGTTCTTCGCGCGCGTGCTCCCCGAGGACAAATCGCGGCGCATCGAGGAACTCAGGCGCCGCGGGCTGCGCGTCGCCATGGTCGGCGACGGCGTCAACGACGCGCCCGCACTCCTCGCCGCGGACGTCGGGATCGCGATCGGCGCCGGCACCAACGTCGCGATCGAGGCGGGCGACATCGTGCTGGTACGCAACGACCCGCGCGACATCGCGCGCATCGTCGCGTTGAGTCGGGCCAGCTACCGCAAGATGCGCCAGAACCTGGCCTGGGCCACCGGCTACAACGTCGTCGCGATCCCGCTCGCCGCCGGGGTGCTGGCGGGGCGGGGGATCGTGCTCGCGCCGGCCGTCGGCGCGATCCTGATGTCGGTGAGCACCATCATCGTCGCCGTCAATGCGCAGCTCCTGTGGCGGCGGCGGTGAGCGGTGAGCGGACCACGGCCGTGCACCTGTCCGACGCGCGGCCCGCCTATCCGTCCGCGCGCTTCCACTCGTCGTAGACCTCTGCCGCGCTCTCGACGAACGGCGCGTGCTCGTGGCGCCACCCGAGCGCCTCGGCTCGCGGCGACGCGACGACCTGGTCGAGGACGAGCGCATCGGCGGACGTGCCCATCGTCCTGCGCGCCTCCTCGAGCGGGACCTGCCGAACCGCGCCGCCGCGCCCCGCCGCCTCGCTCGCCGCGCGGGCGAGCGCCTCGACCGGCGTGCCGCCCGCCTCCGCGCAGTGGAAGATCCCCCGCGCCCGCCGCTCCGCGATGATGCGATAGAGCCGGGCCAGGTCGCCGCGGTAGACGGGCGCCCAACGGTTCGTCCCGTCACCGACGAACGCCGCCGCGCCGTCGCGCTCCGCGCTCTCGAAGAACGCGCCGATCAGCCCGCCGCGGCCGCCGTAGACCATCCCCGGCCGGATCACGGCCGTCGCGATGTCCTCCGTCGCGGCGTCCAGGACCAGCCGTTCGTGCGCGGGGCGCCATGCCGCCACGTCCGCGGCGCCCGCGGTCGAGGCGTCCTCCGCCGCCGGCGCATCTCCGGTGTTCCCGAGCACGAAGACGCCGGAGGTGAAGATCACGCACCGCGGCGCCTCGCCCTTCCGCCGCTCGTGCTGGCGCGCCGCCCACAGCAGCGCCTCGATCGCCGCGCGGTCCGCCGCGATGCGCGCGTCCGACGATTCCAACGCGATGTGGATCAGGACATCGTGCGCCGCCGCCACCCGCCGGAACGTGTCCGATGCCCGCACATCGCCGACCACGGCGCGCGCGCCCAGCGCCTTGATGTCGAGGGTCTTCTCCGCCCAGCGCGTCAGACCCGTCACCTCGTAACCGGCCGCCGCCAGTTCGCGGACCACGGCCCGGCCGATGTAGCCGGTCGCGCCGGTCACGAAGATCCGTGGCGGCCGGTCCTCCGCGACGGCGTCGCGCCCCTTCTTCCCCTGGATCTGGAACAGTCTCTTCATTCATGCCTCTTGCAAGGATCCTCTAGCCGGCGACCCCCGGTCGCCGTTTCATTCTCGCCCGGCGACGTCGTGGCCGCCAGGCGCGATGCATTCTCACGTCGCCGCCGGTTGCGGCCACCCCGGTCCGTTCCCTAAGTTCCCCGCATGGCTACGCAGAACTCTTTCGACATCACGACCGGCGTCGACCTCCAGGAGGTCGACAACGCCGTCAACCAGGCGCTCAAGGAGATCGGCCAGCGGTACGACTTCAAGGGCACGCACAATTCGATCGAGCTGGACCGGTCCAAGGGCGTGCTGCGGTTGGAAGCGGACGACGAGTACCGGATGAAGGCGCTCTACGACGTGCTCCAATCCCGGCTCGTCAAGCGCGGCGTACCGCTCAAGAACCTCCGGCCCGGCAAGCTCGATGACGCCGCGCTGGGCCGCGTCCGGCAGACCGTCGATCTGATGCAGGGGATCCCCGCCGACACGGCGCGCGCGATCGCGCGTGCCATCAAGGACCGGAAGATGAAGAACGTCCAGGTCGCGATCCAGGGCGATCAGCTTCGGGTCTCCAGCCCCTCGAAGGATGCGCTCCAGCAGGTGATCCAGTTCCTGCGCTCGCAGGACTTCGGCGTCGAACTGCGCTTCGGCAACTACCGCTGACGCCCCCTCTGTGTCACCCTGGCCCTCGCCCTAGCCCCGGCCCTCGCCCTCCATGGAAGTCCAGGTCTTCGGCGTGAAGAAGAGCGCGGAGACGCGCAAGGCGCTGCGCTTCTTCGCGGAGCGGCGGATCCGGACGCACTTCGTGGATCTGAAGGTGCGCGCCGCGTCGGCGGGCGAGCTGCGGCGCTTCGTCCAGAAGTTCGGGATCGACGCGCTGATCGACCGGGACTCGCGCCGCTTCGCGGAACTCGGGCTCCGGCACGCGCACCTCACGGAGGCGCGCTGGCTCGAGAAGCTGGTCGAGGAGCCACTGCTGTTGCGGATGCCGCTGGTGCGGAGCGGCACGAGGCTCAGCATCGGGCCGGCGGAGGAAACGTGGCGGGAGTGGGTGAGCGGGTGAAGGCGTGAACCCGGTCACGCCATCCGGCGCGGCCACCGAGGCCCGAACGTCACCGGCATTCACGATTTTTGCTCCGTGAGCCCGGTCACGCCATCCGGCGCGGCCGCCGAGCGCGTGCTCGTGCGCACGCGCTCGGCGCCCATCCCGGCCCCGACCCGGGCGCCGAAGGCGCCCTCAACGCGGTCCGCTCACCGCGTCACCGGCCGCCCCGGCAGGAAGATCCGCGGCATGCGCAGCACGCGCTCGCGCCGCCGCTCCGCCTCCAGGTTCAGCCGCCGGGCCTGGAGCAGGTCGTTGAGAGAGACCATCCCGACGAGCTTGCGGCCGCCTCTCTCGACGACCGGGAAGCGCGTGAGGCCCGTCTCGGCCATGCGCGCGACCACGACGCGCAACGGCTCATCGGGGTAGCAGACGGCGGGGTTCGGCTCGATCAGATCGCCGAGCAACAGGTAGTAGTCGTCGGGCGCCGCCTCGCGGACGAGTGTGGTGAGATCGTGCCGCTTCACGACGCCCACCAGCTCGGCACCGCGCCGCACCACGGGGTACAGCCGCTGGCGGCGCGGGCCGCTGTCGCCCTTCAGCGACCGCACCAGGTCCGCGACGGGGGCGTCCGCGTCCACCGCGACGACTTTCGTGCGCATGACCTCGCGGACGGCCAGGATCTCGAGGGGGTCGATCGCGTACTCGCGGCTGAGATGGAAGCCGCGCCGGGCGACCTTCTCGGTCAGGATCGAGCGCCGCATGGCGAGGACCGTGAAGCCGTGGGCGACGACGGCGGCGATCAGGAGCGGCAGCAGGACCGACACCTCGTGCGTCAGTTCGAGCGCGAAGATCACGGCGGTGAACGGCGAGCGCATGGTGCCGCCGAGCACGGCGGCCATGCTGATCAGCGGCCAGAAACCGGGCCCCTCGGCCGGGAGCGCCAGCGCCTCGAGGCCGCCGAGTGCGCCGCCCATCATCAGGAGCGGCGCCAACACGCCGCCCGAGGTCCCGGACCCCAGCGCGACCGCCCAGATCACGGACTTCACCAGCAGGACGCCCAGGATGACCTGCCCCGCCACGTCCCCCCGCAACAGGGCGCCGATCACGTCGTAACCCACGCCGAGCGCTTCCGGGAAGATCAGCCCGCCGATGCCGATCACCACTCCGCCGATCGCCGGCCACCACATCCAGTGGACCGGCAGCAGCCGGAACGCGTCCTCCGCGCCGTAGACCGCGAGGGTGAGGAGCAGCGAGAGCACGCCGGCCAACAAACCGACCAGCGCGCAACCCGCCAGGCTGCCGACGCCGACATCCGTTTCCGCGAGCAGCATCGGGAAGAGCGGCCCCGCGCCGATGATGAACGGGCGCACCGCGGCCGCACTCGCGCTCGCCAGCGCCACGGGCAACAGGCTGCGCGGCTTCCATTCGAAGAGCAGCAGCTCGACGGCCAGCAGCACCGCCGCGACCGGCGTGCCGAACGTCGCGGACATTCCGGCCGCCGCGCCCGCCACCAGCAGAGTCTTCCGCTCGGCGCTCGTGAGGTGGAGGAACTGCGCGATGACCGAGCCGAACGCGCCGCCCGTCATGATGATCGGCCCCTCCGCGCCGAACGGACCGCCCGAGCCGATCGAGATCGCAGACGAGAGCGGCTTGAGGAACGCGACCCGCGGCTCGACCCGGCTGCCCTTGATCAGGATCGCCTCGATCGCCTCCGGGATGCCGTGTCCACGGATCCGTTCCGAGCCGTAGCGCGCCATCACGCCGACGATCAGCCCGCCCGCGACCGGGACCAGCACCTCCCACCCCCCGAGCGTATGCCCGGCCGGCGAGACGAGCGCCGTGCTCCACCGCTGGAAGAAGAACAGATTCGTGAACAGGCCGATCAACCGGAGCAGCGCCAGCGCGACGAACGCGCCCAGAACGCCGAGCGGGATCGCAAGCAGCGAGAGGCCGATGACCGCCGGCGTCGTCGTGAAGTCGCCCAGCCGCTCCGCCCCGTCCGGGGCCGCGGACGGCCGTGCCGCATCCATTGCCGCGTCGCGCCCCGTGCTCATCCGGCCACCGGCGGCGCGGCCGCCGCCTGGAGCTCCGCCGCCACGCGCTCGGCCTCACGCCACACGCGGAGCAGGTTGCCACCCCACAGCTTCGCGATCTCCGCCTCCGTGTAGCCGCGCCGCACCAGCTCGAGCGTCACGTTGAACGTCTCGCTCGCATCGTCCCAGCCGACCACGCCGCCACCGCCGTCGAAGTCCGAGCTGATCCCCACGTGGTCGATCCCCGCCACCTCCACGGCGTGGTCGATGTGGTCGACGAAGTCGCTCACGTCCGCGGGCGGCCACCGCTCATCGATCTCCGCCATCCGCCGCTCGTATTCCGCGCGCCGCTCGCCCGAGAGCGCACGCAGCGCGCCGCGCCCCTCGATCCCGAGCTCCGCCCGCAACGCATCGATGGCCTCGCCGCGCTCCCGCGGCTGCACCTTCACGTAGCTCGGGAACGCGACGACCTGGATCACACCCCCGTGCTCCGCGAGCACGCGCAACTGCTCGTCATCCATGTTCCGCGGGTGGTCGGCCAGCGCCCGCGTGCTCGAATGCGACGCGATCACCGGCGCCCGCGACAGCCGCGTCGCCTC
>DASVCS010000031.1:0-6870 GCA_036381495.1 Longimicrobiales bacterium | reverse complement strand
GCGTCGTACTGCGCCGGCGTATACGGCTCCCGGCCGTCGTTGCAGAGGCCCACGCCGATGCTGTAGTCATTGCAGCCCTGCCGGCCCTCCCACCCGGACACGCCCGCGTGCCAGGCGCGGCGCTCCTCGGGGACCAGGCGGTAGATCCGGCCGTCCCGACCGATCAGGTAGTGGTACGACACCTGGGACTTGGGGTCTCGGCACCAAGCGAGATCGCCCGCATCCGTCTCTCCGGCGGTGCCGTGGATGACGATCAGGTCCGGCCGCACGCCGGCCGGGCGGGCGTTGTGGTTGGGGCTCGGACGGTCCAGTATCTCCTTGCTCATCGGATCATCTCCCACCCGACGACGGCCGCGACGGCCGCGCCGGCAATCCAGGCCCACGGAATCCCGCGCCGCTCCGGCTCCGGCGGCGCAACCACGAAATCCCGCACCTGCACCTGCACGCGCGGGTCCGGGCTTTCCGCCGTCACCCCGTAGCTCCCATCGGGCAGCCGGTAGCCGACCAGCTCGAGCGGCAGGCGGGCGCGGAGGTCCGCCTCGAACTGCGGCGGCGGGCCGAAGAGTAGCGCCCACCGCAACCCGAACGTGCTGTCGGCGTACTCCCCGGCGTAGCCCACCGGCACGCGCGCCGTGCTGTCCGCGACCGGCGCGGCCGGCCCCTCGATGTGCGCCTCGGCGGTCGCCTCGGCAGTGACCAGCGCCACCGGCTCGGCGTCGGCCTCCCGCGCCAGCGCGCGCCAGTGGTCCCGCTCCTCCAGCGCCGCTCGGAGGTCGTCCTGGACGCGGGCGAGCACGGTCTGGTAGCCGGCGGCGCGGATGCGCTCCTGCGCCGCCTCAGTCCGTAGTCTGAGATTCTCCGTGCGGAGCCGGCCGGCCTCGCGGTCGGACGCGCACGCGCGGGTGACGGCGAGCGCCGCGACGATCCCGAGCGCGACGGAGAGGCTGGTCCGGATCACCGCTCGCCCTCCTCGGCGGCCGGCGGCCGGCTCTCCCGGCGCGCGCGGAGCCCGTGGATGAGCGCCCACAGGGCGAGCACGGCGCTGATGATCGCGCTCAGGTGGTCTGCGATCTCCTCCCGCGTCGCCTCGGGGATCGGGACGGCGAGGCTCAGGAGGGCGAGTATCGTGAGGATGATTGCGCGGATCGTGGATCGGCTCATGGCAGGCTCTCCCTCAAGGCGACGCGGGTAGCATCCGGGGCTACAGCGGCGACGGCACCCCGGCCGCGTAGCTCCCACAGCCTGGCGTCCAGCGTGTCCAGACGCCGTTCCACGGCGCCCATTCTCCAGTTGACCACGGCAACCGTGGTCAGGATTTGCGCGATTGCGGCGCCGATCGTGAGCCAGTCGCTCACGCCCAGTTTGCGGCCATTGCCGTTGCCGTTGCTCATTTTTCTTGCCGACTGTCAGAGGTCGATTACATTTTGATCCAGACCCTCAACGAGGAGGTGCATCGTGCGTCACGGTGTACTGCTGCTGCTGCTGCTGCTCGCCGCCGGCCTGCTCGCGTGCAGCGAGGCCGACCCCATCCAGCCGCCGGAGGAGGAGCCGGCACCCGAGCCGCGTGCGGCGCGCGTCGATGAGATGCGCGTCGTCAAGGTCCGCGGCGACCAGGCCGCGCGGGTGCCGCCGGCCGGCGGGTCCGCGGATCTCGTCGCGGCGAGCACGATGCCGGCCTGGACGTCGGAGCCGCTCGTCGCGCGCATCGAGGTCGTGCAGCCGCAGGCCAGCGGCACCGCGTTCTCGCTCGCCGCGGAGGACGATTCGCTGTTCGTGCCGCCCGGCACGCTCGTGCACTGGCGCGTGCAGGCCGGATGCGGCGAGCTGTTCGCCACCACCACGGCGACGGACGACTCGGCCTACACCATCAACCGCTGGGCGCCGGGGACGCGCGCCGGCACCTGCACGGTCGAGGCCGGCCGGCTCGTGGGCACCGAGATCGTCATCGATACCACGTGGACGATGCAGGTGCTGCCCGGCGAGCCGGTCCAGCTCGACATCGAGCCGGACACGATCATGTTCGCGGTGGGCGACACGGTCACGATCCCCTGGCGTTACCTCGATGAATATGGCAACCCGGTCGGGCCGTGCGATTGGCCGCCGCTGTTCCGGTCGTTCAACCCCAAGATCGAGGTCCTCGACTACAATCAGGGCGTAATCACCGCCGCTGAGGAGGTGACGGACGTCGTCCGCGCGGAGGCGCAGGTTGGCCCGGGCAAGTGCGCGCGGAACGGCCAGAACTACGACCAGGTCGTCGTCATCGCCTCGTATTTCTGAGCCGAGTCGCCATCGACCGGCCTCGGCTGCCCGCACGTCGGGCAGCAGTTCTCCTCTCCGAGGAGTGCGCGCACCGCGCGGACGCCGGGGTAGCGATGCCGCCATTGTAGCGGTCCGGTCTGAACCTGCTGCTGCGCCAACGCCACCAGCCGGTTCAGGGTCCCGGTTATCGCGTCCGTGATGTCCACGGCCGTGATCGCCGGGCCCCTGAGCGTCTGCGCCGCGTCCCTCTTCGCAGTGCCCACATCCGGGGCGACCTGTATCAGATGCGCGCCATCATCATCCATGCAGAGCCAGATCCTGAGCACAACTCACCTCGCTTCACGTGGGGCAGGGCTCATAGCCATCCGCCCTCCCGTTCGTATCCTCGTCCACAACGATGCCGTGCGAGTTGACCAGCCGCAGCCCGTACGTCCTCTGGTATTGCGATCCGACGGAAGACCGAACGTTCTGCAGGCGGGTTGTCTGGAACGGCGACGACGCGTTGCTCGAGAGGCGCGTGCCAGCGAACGGATCCCCGGTCTGCGTGCCCTCGATGATCCAGACCTCGACGCGCCAGCCGGCCGGTAGTCCGCCGGCGAGCGTCCACGTGAGGGTGTCCACGAGCTGGGACGGGCATGTGCTGCCGAGCGTCGTCATGATCGTCGGCGGATCCATCAGGCTGTCCGGATTCTCCAGAGGCGGGATCGGCACCCGCACGATCGCGCTGCGGTTGCCATCCTCATCCTCGCCCCAGAACTCGAAGAAGCTATCCGCGGCGGCGCGGTCCACGCGCACGGTCGCCGTATAGGGCTGCGTCTGGAGTGCGCCGCTGCTGGTCGGCGCGGGCGTGGTGTAGCTATCAGATGGGGTGGTGACGACGCGCCACCAGAACCGGACCTTCCCGTTGTCGGGGTCCCGTATGGTGACCGTGATATCGCGCTGCACCTGGCCCACGGCCACATTCGCCCCTATCTCCCCCGTGGGCGGAAACCGCACTTTCACCGTGGCGAGCTTATCAAACGGCGAGCTAGAATAGTGCTCATCGGAGATTGCCCCAGCCGAGATCTTCTGGCGGATCACCGCGCCGTCCTGGATAGACGTGGCCACGACCTTGCCCGGCGCCACCGTGCCATCCGTGAGCAATCCCGCGAACGCACGGCCGCCGCCCGTCGCCTCGTCGATCGTCGTGACGCGCTTCGCCGTGCCGTCCGGGATCGCGTCCGCCGTGTCTGGCTGCTCGGCCGATGCCTTGGCGAAGAAGCGGCGCACCTCCCGGCCGCCCGCATCCGTCACCACGGGATCCAATACCTGGCCGCTCGGGTCTTCGGCGATCACCGCATACTTGCCATCATCGAACGGCACCTCGCGCTTGGGCCGGCGCGGCTGCTGGCCCAGCCGGAGCGCGCTGCGGAAGATGCGGACGGGCGGCTGCACCAGCCACGGGCTGTCCGGGCCGGCGTCGAAGCCGTCCCTGACGTGCCGCGCGCGGACCCAGCGATTCACGCCGTCCAGCGGCAGCTCGAACAGGTAGCCATAATCGCCTGGCGCCGTCGTGCGCACCGTCTCCAGCTTCGACAGATCTGGCGCGCCGCCCAGCTCGGGCGCGATGTCCAGCTCGGTAAACGCCTCTGTGTCGCCGGCCGTGACCAGAACCGCGATGCCGGCGGTGTCGGATGGCGAAACGTCGGCCGGCACCTGCGAGGTGAGAGCGAGCGGCGCGGGCAGGGCGTTCAGCACACCGTCCGCGAGGAATACGAGCGTCGCAACGGCCGACAGCGTGCCATGCACATCCTCATGCTGCAGTCCGGCCGTATAGGTCGTGTCCGGCACCAGACCGAGGAACGTGTACGTCGGCACTCCCGGCGGAACCGTCGCGACCCGATGGCCGGCATTCCAGCCGCCGGCCGGTGCACCGCTGCCGACCGTGAGGTAGACGTGCGTGCGGTATGACACATCCGCCGGCGTCCATGCAATGCGGACCTGCGCGCCCAGGTCCTCGACCACGGTGGGCGAGCTGGGCGGGTCAATGGCCGTGACGTCCACGAACGCCGCGCCGGTCGGGAAGACGAAGGGCGAGGCCAGCCGCTCAGGCGCGGCCGCGGTGCGGAAACGCACCCATACGCGCACCGGCCCGCTGAACGGGCCGAGCGCGACCGTGCCGGATTCCGTGACCGTTGCGCCGAGCGTCCAGAGCGGCGACGCCTCATCCGGCGGCGTGGACACCGACGTCTCCGTCAGCGCATACCATACCTCCGCCGGCTCGCCGCCCGCATTCAGCGTAACCGACACCAATACCTGCCGGCCGGCGAGCGAGAGACTCCCGGACGGCGCCACGGCGATGCTCTCGGGCCCAGCGTCCAGCCACCGGAACACCACGTGCGGGCCCTCGTCCCGCCGCCCGACGCATTGTACCAGCCGCCGGCCTCCGCGCAGGTTGCTCGCCGGGTTGGGCGGCTCCGGCACGTTGAGGATGACCCAGTCGCCCGGGAAGATGCCGTCCGTCTTGGCGTTCCGAACGCACCGCTGGTCGTAGTAGATGGCGCCGGCGCCGAACCTCTCCCGGTACGTGCGGCCCACCTGAGCGAGCGTCGGCTGCAGGATTTCACGGACGGCATCCTCGATGAGCGCGGACGGCGGCTCGATGCCGTCGGCATGGATCTCATGGATGGCGACGGGCCGCGGGGCGATGTCGCCGGACGTCTGCTCGACATGGACGACATCGCGCGTGAGGAGTCCGTACGGTGGCACATCCAGCACCGGCGCCTGGTCGTCGCCTTGCTCTCTCGCCTCGAGCCGCGCCTGGGCAAGCCACTCCTCCTGGAACCCGATCGCCTTCATCTGCACCTGGATCGCGCTGATCATGTCGCGCCCGGCCTCGCGGGCCGTAGTCACGGCATCGTCCGCCGTGATCTCGGGTAGGGCCGAGATGGGGCCGTCCAGCGCCTCCGTGTAGGTGCGCATGCTGACCGGGAACAGCTTGCCGTCCGGGTTGATGCGCGTCGCCCAGTGCGTCGTTTGGTATAGCTGCTGCTCGCTGAACTCCTGCAGGTCCCACGGCCGGTCGATGAGGAACCGCACCTCCGGCAGCGGCCAGCGGTTCGCGCCGCTGATGCGTTCCTCGTACGCCTCCTCGTCGAACGGGATGGGCGGGTACTGCGGCTCGCCGGTTTTCGGGTCCAGCGGGCCGAAGTAGCCGCGCATGAGATCCCGATGCAGAACGAGCGGGTTCACGCGGTCGATGAGGAGCGGCGTCGCCTGCGTTGGCTGGCCGGTGTGGTAGACGTAGAACAGGACGTTCGTGCCCCGCGGTCCTACGTCCGCGTACGGCAGGTAGTCGCCGGTCGGCGCATCGCCGCGCAGCGGATGCCCCTCGGGCAGCGGGACGATGCCCCAGTAATCGATCCAGAACATGTCATCCGACCACAGCCACCAATCCTCCCGCCTGCCCGACGGGCCGAGGCGGCGGCCGGCCGTGACCCTGCCCACGCGGTAGTGGTAGACGTTGCCCGGTGTGAGGTTCGGGTTGCTACTGGACAGGACCACCACGTACAGCCCGAGTTCCGCGGCGACGTCCACGGTCTGCCCTGCCTGCGGCCCGTCGTCCGGCGTCACGGACTCCGTGAGCAGAGACGACTCCATGAGCGCCGCCGATGCGAGGTACCGCTGCGGAGGGTCGCCTTGCGGGATGATCTGCCGCCGGATGCACCACCGGCCCTCGTCGTCCTGCCGCACGTGCCCGGGCGCCAGCCGGCCCGCGCGCCGCCCGGCCCAGCCGAGTCCGGGTCCGATGATGTTGCTCGTCAGGTCGCGGACGTTCCGGTCCGGCAGTCCCATCGGCCAGAGCGGACACGGCTGCGCGTAGGTCACGCTGTGGTGCGGCATGCCGGTGAAGACCGTGCGGTACTCCTCGACCCTCACATCGCGACACAACAGGTCGCGAACCGGCCCCGCCTCGGACGGCGCGGGGTCGGACACCTCATCAATGCGCCCGGTCCAGTACGGCGCCCACGTCGCGCCGCCATCCTGGCTCTCCTCGATCTGGATGCGGCAACCCTTGAGCTGTGGCCGGCCCAAGGCATCACCCTCGAACGCCGTCGCCCACCGCTCGCTATTGAGCAGCCCCGTCACCACGTGGTCCAGCACGCGCACGCGGACCTGGCCCGTCTCCGCGTGGCGCGTCAGCGGGTCGATGCGCGACTCACGGACGATGAGCGAGCCATACGGCCGCCAGCCGCTGGGCGCCGGAAACTCCGTCGTGACGCGGAACGCCTCGGCGTGCGGCGAGCCGGGCCGCGGGGTGAGCGGCGTCGTCTCGGTCGGGTCGACCGACGGCGGTGCGTAGATCGTGAAACGGTACCGCAGGTGTCTCACCGAGATCGCCTCCTGGAAGCCCCCGCCTTTAGGCGAGGGGAGGAAGGGCGGCTCCCCTCTCCTCTCGCATTGAGGTGAATTGACATCGATGGCGCAGGGCTGGTATAATATGCCCATGAATACTCGTCACAAGGGGTCTATTGCAGTAGCCCGAGCCGTTGCGTATTTCAGCAGCAAAGGATGGTACGTCTTTCTGCCTGTCGGGGACAACGGTGGAGACATAGACATGATTGTGTCCCC
>DASVCS010000030.1:0-2729 GCA_036381495.1 Longimicrobiales bacterium | reverse complement strand
GGGCAACTTCGGCAGCATTGATGGGGACAGTGCGGCGGCGTACCGCTACACGGAGGCGCGGCTGGCGCGGATCGCCACGGAGTTGCTGGCGGACATCGAGCGCGAGACGGTGGATTTTGCGCCGAACTTCGATGACCAGCGGACGGAGCCGACGGTGCTGCCGGCGCGCATTCCGAACCTGCTGATCAACGGCAGTTCGGGGATCGCCGTCGGCATGGCCACCAACATCCCGCCCCACAACCTCCGCGAGGTCGCCGCGGCGTGCATCCACCTGATCGACCACCCGGACTGCACGGTCCGGGACCTGATGCAGCACATCAAGGGCCCGGACTTCCCCACGGGTGCGCTCATCTACGGCGTCGACGGGATCGTGGATGCGTACGAGAAGGGGCGTGGCCGGATCGTGATGCGCGCCCGCGCGACGATCGAGGAGCGCGACGGCGGCAAGGGCGAGCAGATCGTCGTCACCGAGGTCCCGTTCATGGTCAACAAGGCGCGGATGATCGAGCAGATCGCCGAGCTCGTCCGCGAGAAGAAGATCACGGACATCACCGCGCTGCGCGACGAGTCGGACCGCGATGGGCTCCGGGTGGTCATCGAGTTGAGGCGCGATGCGATCCCGCAGATCGTGCTCAACCAGCTCTTCAAGCACACCCAGATGCAGTCGACGTTCGGCGCGATCCTGCTCGCACTGGTGAACGGCGTGCCGGAGATCCTGAACCTGAAGGCGCTGATCCGGCACTTCGTGGACCACCGGCATCGCGTGGTCGTCCGGCGGACGGAGCACGACCTGAAGCAGGCGCTCGAACGCGAACACATCCTCGAGGGGCTCAAGATCGCGGTCGACAACATCGACGCGGTCGTCGAGTTGATCAAGGCATCGCCGGACACGGAAACGGCGAGCGCGCGGTTGCAGGAGCGGTTCGCGCTCTCGGAGCGGCAGGCGAAGGCGATCCTCGACATGCGGTTGGCCCGGCTGACCGGCCTCGAGATCGAGAAGCTCGAACAGGAGCTGACCGAGATCCGTGCCAGGATCACGGATCTGCGGGACATCCTGGAAAACGAGCCGCGACGCCTCGCGATCCTCAAGGATGAGCTGAACGAGGTCGCGAAGAACTATGGCGACGAGCGGCGCACCGAGATCGTCGTCGGCGGCTCGGACCTCTCGATCGAGGACCTGCTGGCCGATGAGGAGATGGTCATCACCATCTCGCACGATGGCTACGTCAAGCGGCTGCCGCGCACGACGTACCGGCTCCAGCGGCGTGGCGGCCGCGGGCTCCAGGGGATGGAGACGAAGGAGGAGGACTGGGTCGAGCACCTCTACCTGGCGCAGACGCACGACTACCTCATGTTCTTCACGCGCCAGGGGCATTGCTACTGGCTCAAGGTCCACGAGATCCCGCAGGCCGGTCGCGCGGCGCGCGGCAAACCGATCATCAACCTGCTCCCCGCGCTCCGTCCCGGCGACCAGATCGCCGCGGTCGTGCCGGTGCGTGACTTCCGCGATGACCAGTATCTCATGTTCGCGACGCGGAGCGGCGTGGTGAAGAAGACCGCGCTCAGCGCCTACGGCAACGTCCGGGTGGTCGGCGTGAACGCGATCAACATCGAGGCGGGCGACGAGCTGATCGATGTCCGGATCACCGCGGCCGGGGATGAGGTGATCCTGGCGACGCGGGACGGGAAGGCGATCCGGTTCAACGAGGCCGATGTCCGGCCGATGGGTCGCCCCGCGACGGGCGTCCGCGGCATCACGCTCTGCGATGAAGACCGCGTGATCGGGATGGTCGTGGTCCCCGGGCGCGTCGCGGCCGAGGGCGATGGAGCGGCCGAGCCGGCAGCGGCCGAGACGGCGCGCACACTGCTCGTGGTCACCGAGAACGGTTGCGGCAAGCGCAGCCGCATCGGCGACTACCGGCTCCAGCGTCGAGGCGGGAAGGGCGTCATCAACTTCCGCATCACGGACCGGACCGGCAGCGTCGTGGCCATCAAGGAGGTCGCGCCGGAGGACGAGCTGCTGCTCGTCACCCGCAACGGCGTCGTGAATCGGCAGCCCGTCAACCAGATCCGCGTGATCGGCCGCGCCACCCAGGGCGTCCGGCTGATGGCGCTGGATCCCGGCGATACCGTCGTGGACGTGGCCCGACTCCTCCCCGAGAACGCCGATGAGACCGCCGCGGCCGACGAGGCGGACGCCGCGGACGTCGAGGACGCACGGCTCGCGCCCGCCGGTGGCGCCGCCGGCCCCGTGTCCACCGAAGACGACATCGACGACGAATGAGCACGCTCGTCTCGCCCGAATCCATTGCGGAGGCCGGCGCGGGACTCCGCGGCATCGCGGTCCGCACACCGCTCCTTCCCGCACCATGGCTCTCCGAGGCCGTCGAGGCCGCCGGGCACGGGCCCGGCGCGGAGCAGGCGAACGCCGCGGCCCCGGCCGACTCCGCGGCGCTCCGCCTCCCGCGCGGCGACATCCGCCTCAAGTGCGAGTGCCTCCAGCACGCCGGCGCCTTCAAGCTCCGGGGCGCCTACACCATGGTCGCCCGGCTCTCCGAGGCCGACCGGCGGCGCGGCATCATCACGTACTCGTCAGGCAACCACGCCCAGGCCGTCGCGCTTACCGCCCGCATCTTCGGCATCCCCGCCGTCGTCGTCATGCCGACCACCGCGCCGGCCGTCAAGGTCGAGGGCGCGCGACGCCTCGGCGCCGACGTCGTCTTCGAAGG
>DASVCS010000029.1:0-19672 GCA_036381495.1 Longimicrobiales bacterium | reverse complement strand
AACCCGCTCTTCGTGGTGCTGGCGCGGGCGTGGGAACTGCTGCTGGCGCCCACGGGGCTGTCGGTGGCCGTGCGGATCAATCTCTTCAGCGCGACCATGGGCGCACTGGCGCACGGGTTCTGGTTCCTGGTCGCGCACCGGGTCCTCTCCTTCTACTCGCA
This sequence comes from Longimicrobiales bacterium, assembly GCA_036381495.1. Taxonomy (GTDB): domain Bacteria; phylum Gemmatimonadota; class Gemmatimonadetes; order Longimicrobiales; family RSA9; genus DASVCS01. The sequence goes on along the minus strand of DASVCS010000029.1, from coordinate 19,511 downwards.
GAGCCGCAGCTTCCGGCTGGTCGGCGCGGCCGCCGCGGTGGTGATCAGTGCCACCGCGTTCACGGTCTGGAACCAGTCGAACGTCAACGAGAAGGTCTACACGGTCTCGCTCTTCACGATCGCGCTGCTCTCCTGGCTCGCGTTCCGTTGGCGCGAGAGCCTGGCGGGCGCGGAGCCGGGGAGCGCGGGCGGCACGGCCGGCGGCGACGCCGCACCCCGCGTCAGTGCCGGCAACCTGCTCCTCCTCATGGCGTTCATCCTGGCGTTGTCGGTCGGGAACCACCTGATGGCGTTCCTGATCGCGCCGGCGATGCTCGTCTACATGCTGATCATCGCGCCGCGGACGCTACTGGACTGGCGGCTGTACGCGGCCGTCGCGGTGGTCGCCGTGCTGGGGCTGTCGATCCACCTGTTCCTCCCGCTCCGCGCCGGACTCGACCCGGTGATCAACGAGGCGGACCCGAGCACCTGGGAGGCGCTGCTCGCCTCGTTGGCCCGCAAGCAGTACGACAAGCCATCCATGTTCATGAGTCCGATCGACCGCACGATACCGCGGAGCGCGACGCTGATGATCGCGCAGATCGGGAACTACCTGCAGTACTTCGACTGGCAGTGGGCGCGGTCGATCGCCGGGAACGAATCGGTCTTCGGCGGAGTGCGGCCGCTGGTCACACTGCTCTTCACGGCGCTGGGGCTGCACGGCGCGTGGACGCACTACCGGCGCGATCGGGCGAGCTGGGCGTACATCGCGGTGCTCTTCGCCACACTCTCGCTCGGGCTGGTCTTCTATCTCAACTTCAAGTACGGCTACACCTGGGCGACGGACGCCGCCCCCAGCATGGAGATGCACGAGGTCCGCGAGCGGGACTACTTCTTCATCGTCGGGTTCAGCGTCTGGGGTCTGTGGGCCGGCATCGGCCTGGCCGCGGTCTGGCAGAGCCTGGCCGAATGGCTCCGCGAGAGACACGACCGGCCCTACGCCCTGACGGCGCCGGTGCTGGCCATTGCTCTCATCCCGTTCATCTTCAACCTCAGTTGGGCCTCCCGGGCCGGCGACTACAGCGCCCGCGACTGGGCGTACAACCTGTTGATGAGCGTCGAGCCGTACGGCGTCGTCTTCACGAACGGCGACAACGACACCTTCCCGCTGTGGTATCTCCAGGAAGTCGAGGGGATCCGCAAGGACGTGACGGTGATCGTGATGAGCTATCTCAACACGCCGTGGTACGCCAAACAGATCCGCAGTCTGACGACGCCGTGTCCGCCGGGGGTCAGCGCGGCGGATGACTCGACACGCATCATCTGCCAGCGGCCGTACATCCCGGAGCAGGGTCCGTCGTTCTACGCGCCACCGGCACTGGACCGGCCCGGCCAGCCGGTGGATCCGGACGCGACGCGGATGGGTGCGGCGCCGACGCATTCGATCTTCGCGATGTCCGAACCGGAGATCCAGGAGGTCACGGATCGGTTCGCCGCGAACCCGGGCATGTTCTACATCCAGGAGCCGCTCAAGATGACGGCCGACCAGCTCGAGTTCGCGGTTCCGGGCGACCAGTTCCTGACGCCGGCGGAGCTGTTCCTGCTGCACATCGTGCAGACGTCGCTGGGCGATCGGCCGATCTACTTCGCGTCGACCACGCAGGCGTATCAGGGGCTCGGCCTGGGGCCGTACCTGATCCGTCAGGGCGTGGCGCTGAAGCTGGCGAACGGGACGCCGCACCAGGATCCTGAGCGCGGGATCTACGCCCTGCCGCGCGATCTGGTGCCGGTGATCGGGCCGTACATCGATCTTCCGCGCACGGATTCGCTGCTCTGGAACGTGTTCATGCATCGCAGCGGGATCCCGGACGAATGGGACCACTGGGTGGATGCGGCGACGCAGGGGATCCCCTACTACTACGCCTACACGCACATGGGCGCCGCGCAGGTCCATGCGATGCTGGGGGACAGCACGCAGGTCGAGCGGCACATGGAGCGCGTCGAGGCGTGGCTCGAGCTGGCGCGGAAGTAGGGGCGGCTCGCGGTCCACGCCCCTATCTCGGCGCCGCGCTGGTGATCGGCGCGGCCGCTCTCTGGGGCAGCCTCGGTGTCTTCGGTAAGGTCCTCTACGGCGCCGGGCTCTCGCCGCTGGAAGTGGCGAGCGTGCGCGCGGCCATCGGCTGCGTCGGTCTCGGACTCTGGCTCGCGCGGCGGCCCGCGCGGCTGCGGATCGCCTGGCGCGATGTGCCCTTCTTCGCGCTCTTCGGGCTCGTCGGCATCGCGCTCTTCTACGGGCTCTACCTCCTGGCGATCGAGCGGACGACCGTGGCGATCGCCGCCGCGTTGCTCTACACGGCCCCCGCGTTCGTGGCGGGCCTGTCGCGGCTGTTCCGGATCGAGCGGCTCGGGCCGGGCCGCTGGCTCGCGCTCGGCCTCGTCCTCGTGGGTGCGTTCCTCGTGACCGGCGCGGCGCGGAGCGTGGTCGCGGGCGGCACGGTCGTGTCGCCCGAGGCCATCGGCTTCGGGCTCGGCGCCGCCCTGACCTACGCGCTCTTCACCCTCTTCGGCAAACGCGCGCTCGGCCGCTACGACCCGCTCCGCACGGTGTTCTGGTCCTTCGCGTTCGGGACGCTCTTCCTCGCGCTCGCGGAGCCGCCGTGGCGCGCCGTGGCGAGTGCGCCGCAGGCGCTGCCTGCGCTCGTCCTGATGGGTGTGGGGCCCACGATCGGCGCCTACCTGCTCTATCTCGGCGGCCTGCGCCACCTGCCGGCCACGGCGGCGAGCATGCTGGCCACGGCCGAGCCGGTCGTCGCCGCGCTGCTCGGCGTCGGGTGGCTGGGCGAGTCACTCACGGCCGATCGCGCGGTCGGAATCGGGCTCATCGTCGTTGCGGCCGCCATCCTCTCCTCCCGCTCGGCTCCCGCCCCGGCCGGCGCGGGAGCAGGCTGAGCGCGGCCCGCGCGGCGGCGGACACCTGACGCGGTCTCGACGGCGCTGTCGATCAGCGATTCCCGCATACATCGCGGGCCAGCCTGTAATGCTCGCTGGCGACTGGCCCCATGGCCGGGTTGCACCGGCGCACGCGTCGCGACATCGTTGCCCGCCTCACCGATTCGCATCCGGCGGATGGGCCGGATGGCAGCTCCCGGGTCCGACCGGTCCCGACCTCCGTAATCGATTGTCGATTCAGCGGTTCGTGTCGTCCAACCTTCACTCGAGGAGGCATCGATGGAAGCCCGACGATTGCGCGTACTCGCCTTCATCGCGCTGGCCGGTCTCGCGGCGGCCTGCGTGGACGGTCCGATGGAGTTGGCTCCCGAGCAGCAATCCGCCCCGGCGCCGGTCTTCGCATTGGCGCCGGGCGCGCGCGCCATTCCCGACCGCTACATCGTCGTGTTCCGGCAAGGCATGGTATCGGCGGCGGCCGCGGAGGCGCAACAGATGGTCGCGGCCCGCGGGGGACGGCTGCACTTCGTTTACGAGCACGCCCTCCAGGGCTTTGCGGCAACGCTCCCGCCACAGGCGGTCGAGGCGCTCCGGCGCAACCCGCGGGTGGCCTACATCGAGCCGGACCAGGAGGTGACGGTCGTGGCCACGCAGTTCGACGCGACCTGGGGGCTGGACCGGATCGACCAGCGCGGGCTTCCGCTGAGCGACACGTACACGTTCAACGCGACGGGTGCGGGCGTCAACGCGTACATCATCGACACGGGGATCCGGACCGGGCACGTCGAGTTCTCGGGCCGCGCGAGCGCCGTGTTCGACGCGTTCGGCGGCAACGGCCAGGACTGCAACGGCCACGGCACGCACGTCGCCGGGACCGTGGGCGGCGAGACGTTCGGCGTCGCGAAGGACGTGCGCCTGTTCGCCGTGCGCGTGCTGGATTGCGGCGGCTCGGGGCCGGTCTCCGGCGTGATCGCCGGCGTGGACTGGGTCACGAGCAACCACGACACGCCCGCGGTGGCGAACATGAGCCTGGGCGGCGGTATCTCGTCCGCGCTCGACAATGCCGTCGCCAACTCGATCGCATCGGGCGTGACCTACGCGATCGCGGCCGGGAACAGTGCCGCGAACGCGTGCAACTCGTCGCCCGCGCGCGTCGGGCCCGCGCTGACGGTCGGCGCGTCCACCGAATCCGACACGCGGGCGTCGTTCTCGAACTTCGGCTCGTGCGTCGACCTCTTCGCACCCGGCCAGGGGATCACCTCGGCGTGGGCGAGCAGCAACACCGCGACGAACACGATCAGCGGGACGTCGATGGCGACGCCGCACGTCACGGGCGTCGCGGCGCTGTTCCTCGAAGACCACCCCGGCGCCTCGCCCGGCACCGTCGCCGACGCCATCGTCGATGGCGCGACCGCCGGACGCCTGAGCGGCATCGGCAGCGGTTCGCCCAACCTGTTGCTCTTCTCGCTCTTCGAGGGCGGCGGCACCGAACCGCCCCCCGATGATGGCGCGCCGTGCAGCGGCTGCGAGCACTTCAGCGGCTCGCTCGGCGGCAGCGGCGACTTCGACTGGCAGCCGAACGGGACCTTCTACTTCTCGTCCTCCGGCACGCACCAGGGATGGCTGAGCGGCGCCGCCGGCACGGACTACGACCTGTACCTCTATCGCTGGAACGGGTTCAACTGGCAGATCGTCGCGTCCTCGACCAGCCCGGACTCCGAGGAGCAGATCACGTTCACGGGCTCGTCGGGCTACTACGTCTGGCGCATCCACTCGTTCAGCGGGAGCGGGCCGTACGACTTCTGGCTCGAACGGCCGTAGACGGCGTGTAGCGCCGACCGGGCCAGGGCTGGGAACCGCCGGGAGCGAGTGTGTACTCGCGCTCCCGGGGGTCCCCGGCCCCGCCCGGCCCCGTCCCGTGCGCGAACGCGAGCGGGTGCGCGTGCGCGGCCGGCGCCCGTTCCGCTGCGGCGGTTCCGGTCCCCCTCCCAGCCCCTCCCCGCCGCTCGATCCCGCTCCCGTCGGCGCCGCAGCGGCGCCGCTCCCGTAAACGTAAACGTTCCCGCTCCAGGCGGCGCAGCCGCCGCTCCCGTTCCCGGCCGTTCCCCTCCAGCTCCCGCCCCTCCCCCGGGTCGTCCTCCCCTCCACCACACCTCCTCCCGGGCGCTCCCCAGCCCCAGCCCCAGCCCTAGCCCCAGCCCCAGCCCTATCCCACCGCTTCCGCGCTCCCCGCCGTCGTCTCTTCGCTGACGATGCTCGCGCCGGTGCGTTCGTCGAACGAGACGCGCAGCACCTGGTCCATTCCCTCGCGAATCGACTCGATGTGGGTGATCAGGATGACCTGGTCGAAACGCCCGGTGAGGCGGTGGAGGAGTTCGACGACGTTGTCGCGGCGCTCGATGTCGAGCGAACCGAAGACCTCGTCGAGGATGAGGATCGAGAGCGGGTAGCCGGCGCGCTCGGCGATCATCTGGCTGATGGCGAGCCGCAGGACCAGGTTCGCGATGTCCTCCTCGCCGCCGCTGATGACGGGCTTCTCCTCGCCCTCGTCGAGGACGAGGACGTTGTAGTTGTCATCGATTTCGAGCGAGGTGTAGCGTCCGTCGGTGATCTCGGTCAGGAAGCCGCTGGCGAGCGTGCCGAGCTCGGGTCGGACGCGGGCGTTCAGCTCGGCGCGGAGTTGGCTGAACGCGGCGTCCAGCTCGTTGTGGTGGCGAAGCTCGATGTCGCGTTCCTCGAGCGCGGCCTGGCGTTCGCGGTACGCCGCCTCGGCGCGGACCGCGGTCTCGAGCGCCTCCTCGGCGGCCTGGAGCAGTCCGCGCAGCTCGGTCATGCGGAGTTCTGCCTGGCGCACGGCGGCGGCGGCGTTCTCGTAGGTCTCGCGGAGCTGCGCGAACGCATCCTCGCTGAAGGCGAGCTCGGCCTGCCGCCGTTCGAGCTCGGCGACGCGTGCCGCGGCATCCGCCGCGCGCTGGGCGGCCTCCGCCCGTTCCCTCTCGCGGGCCGGCCGCGCTTCGACGATCTGTTCGAGGCGGCTGGCGCGGCGCTCGTCATCGCGCAGCGCGGCGAGTCGTGCTTCGGCCCGGCGGTGCGCCTCCGCATCGTACTCGGGAGGGAGCGCGGCCAGCTCGGCACGCAGCTTTTCGAGGCGGCGTTCACGGGCTTGCTGCTCGGTGCGCAGCGCATCCAGCTCTTGCACGGCGTGTTCGCAGCGCGCGAGCTTCTGCGTCTTCTCCTCGAGCATCCGCTGCGCCTCCTTGCGGGCGGTCTCCGCCGCGACCAGCTCCTCCGGCTCGGCGCCGAGCTGGTCCAGGCGCTGTTTCAGCCACTTGCCGTCCTGGACCAGCGTCTCCCACTCGTCTTCGAGTCTGCCGACCACGGCGTCGAACTGGTCGCCGAGCGGCCGCTCGCAGGTGGGACAGGTGCCGTTCGGGCCGGCGTCCCGGAGCTGGCGGATCTGTTCCTTCAGCTCCTGCGCGCGTTCGCGGTATGCCCGCAGCTTCGTCTCGGTCTCCTGTCGGCGGCCGACCCATTCGGCGCGGCACGCCTCCAGTTCGCGCTCCGCCGCGTCGAGCGCCGCCCGCGCCTCCGCCCGCTCACGCCGGAACCGCTCGACCAATGCGGGCGCCTCTTCCAGCTTCTCCAGGCGACGCGCCGCCTCGACGCGCTCGGCGTCGATCGCCTTCGCGGACTCCTCCAGCACGCGCCGGCGCTCCGCGAGCCGCGCCAGTTCGGCGAGCCGTTCGCATTCGCGCACGACGTCCGGGAGACCCGCGAGCGCGGCGCGGAGCGGCTCGAGCTCCGCCTGCGCCGTCGCAATGGCTTCGAGCTCGGCCTCCGCGCGCGCAATGTCGCGCTCCGCCACTTCCCGCTCGCGTTGCGCGGTGAAGAGCCCGTGCGCCAGCTCGCGCGCCTGCTCCCGCGCGAGCTGCGCCGCCTCCCACTGCGGGAGCAGCTCCGCCCGGCGCCGCTCCGCGGCATCCCCCGCGCGCTCTGCCTCGGCCAGCGCGGCCACCGCCTCGCCACGCCGGCGTTCGGCCGCCTCGCGCTCCGCACGCAAGGCATCGGGATCCGGCAGCCCGGCGCGCAGCCCATCGATCTCGTGACGCAGCTCGTTGCGCCGGGCTCGCGCGCGCTCCTGCGCCTCGCGCAGGCGCTCGTACCCGAGGACCTGGCCCAGGAACCGGCCCCGCTGCGCGGCGCCCATCTGCGCCAGGAACTGGAGCTCCTTCTGTCCGGTGAAGTAGGTGTTGAAGAACTCGTCGCGGCGCATGCCGAGCCGCGCCTGCAGGTACTCGGTCACGCCGCCGAGCGTGGTCGCCACCGGCGTGACGCCGCCGTCCAGGTACACCTCGGCGCCGTGCATCGAGCGCACCGTCCGGTACTCGTGGCCGGCCAGCTCGAAGACCAGCTCGACCTCGACCCGGCTCCGCCCCGGCGCGCGCGAGAAGCGGATCGTGTCGTTGGTCCCGCGCGCGGCCGGCGCACCGTAGATCGCCCAGGCGATGGCTTCGAGCAGCGTGCTCTTCCCCGAGCCGTTCGGCCCGATGATCCCGGTCAGCCCCGGCCGGAACTCGATCTCGGTCTCGGCGTGCTGCCGGAAATTCAGGAGTCGAAGGCGGATCAGGCGCATGCCGCCGGGGTGCCGGGGTCCGTTCAGGGATGCGCGCCGGCCGGGGCGGATACGCGGGCGAGCCCGTCGGCCGCCCCGCCCCCGGCGCGCTGCCGGAAGCAAAGGTACCGGAAGCAGAGTGCGTCCGCTACCGCCGCCAACCCCCTCGCCACGCGCCACGACAATGGTCTGGTTGTTGTCGTGAAAATGGATCTTGCTAGGAGTCCACCGCCGGATAGATTTTCGGCCACGCGGGCGCCTGCGGGCGGCTGAGCAGGAGAATCGTTCGAGACCGGTGCTGGCAGGCGGGCCTACGCTCGCGCCGCCGCCGCTCGTACGCGAGCCGGCACTCCCCGCGTCGCGGCGAAACCTGGCCCTGGTTGCGAGACCTCTACGCGGAGGACCGGACGGCATGAGCGTTTCATTGGTGGCACTGGTGCGGAGCTTCGGCGATGACGCGCTGGCACGCGCGGGAATCGCCTCCGGCCTGCGTTTCACGGCCCGATCGTTCCCGTGGATCATTGCCGGCCACGAGCTCTACCACCGGCGTCTATTGCGGGAGCGTTACGGGCTGGGTGCCGAGGAGCGTACGTGACCCCGGCGCGCTTGACGCCTCGTCGCCGTGACCGTACCCGGGAGGAGCCCTGGATTCGGGCGTTCCTGGACCGGGCGGTTTGGGGGACGCTCGCGGTGCCCTCCGGCGATGGCGCGCCTCACCTGAACACGAACCTGTTCGTGCGCGTGGGCGAGCCCGAGCGGCTCTACGTGCACACGGCGCGTACCGGTGCCCTGGCGACTGCCGTGACCGCGGCGGGCGAGCGCGGCGTTCCGGCGAGCTTCACTGCGGGGGTGTTCGGGCGCCTGCTCCCGGCGGTGGAAGCGCTCGAGTTCAGCATCGAGTACGCGTCGGTGGTCGTACAGGGGCAGCTGCGCATCGTGGCCGACCCGGCCGAGGCGACGGATGCGCTGCACCGTCTGCTGGAGCGCTACGCGCCTCACCTGGAGCGCGGGCGCGACTACCGGGGCGTCGTCCCGGCCGAGCTGCGCCGGACCGCCGTGTACCGGTTGGATGTGGAGGCGTGGAGCGGCAAGCAGAAGGCCGTAGGCGAGCATCCGGGTGCGTTCCGGCTCGCCGACCCGGCCGTGCCCTTCGAGCCGTAGACGGACCGCGGGCGGCAGACACGCGGGCCGACCATGGGAGCGGCCCGAGACCGGCGGGGTTCGCGGGTGATCGGGTACCACGGAGCGCGAGGAGAAACGGAATGTCGCGACACCGGCACGAGTATACGCTCAGAGTGGAATGGACCGGAAACCGCGGCGAAGGCACGAGCAGCTACCGCGCCTACGACCGGGCGCACGACATCTTCGCCCCCGGGAAGCCGGTGATTCCCGGATCCTCGGACCCGGCCTTCCGGGGCGACCCGGCCCGCTACAGTCCGGAGGACCTGCTGGTGGCGTCGCTGTCGGCCTGCCACATGCTCTGGTACCTGCACCTGTGTGCGGATGCGGGGATCGTGGTCACGAGCTACGTGGATGATGCGGTCGGCACGATGGTCGAGACGGAGCAGACGGGCGGTCACTTCGCGGAGGTCGTGCTCCGGCCCGTGGTCACGGTGCGGCCGGGAGCCGATCTCGAGCATGCCGCGCGACTCCACGACCGGGCGCACCACCTGTGCTTCATTGCCAATTCGGTCAATTTCCCCGTCCGCCACGAGGCCCGGTTGGAAGTGGAGGCCGCCGTCTGACAAGGGCGACGGCGTCCGATCACAGCGCGCGTGACAGCGTTCGAATCCCTTCCCGGATCTCGGTCGGCGTGAGCGCGGCGTAACCCAGGAAGAGAGCGGGTCGGGACGGCTCCCCGAGCTGGTAGCGGGAGATCGGCCGTGCATCGATGCCTTCGCGTGCGGCGCGGTCGGAAGCCGCGCGGTCATCCGACCCGTCCGGCAGGTACGCCACGGCGTGCAGCCCCGTGATGACCGGGCCGAGGCGAACGTCCCCGGGCAGCCACCGGTCCGCGGCCTCGACCAGCGCGTCCCGCCGCTCCCGGTACAGCTCGCGCATGCGCCGGACGTGGACACCGAAGTGGCCGCCGGCGAAGAATTCGGCAATGCCCATCTGCGTCAGTGTCGGCGTGAAGCCGTCCACGAGGCGGCGCGCGGTCACGAACGGCTTCACGAGATCGTGTGGCAGCACGGCGTAGGCGACCCGGACGGCCGAGAACAGCACCTTCGTGAACGTGCCGACGTAGATCACTCGGCGATCGCGGTCGAGACCCTGGATCGCCGCCAGCGGTCGCCCATCGTAGCGGAACTCGCTGTCGTAGTCGTCTTCCAGGATCCAGGCGCCTTCCCGGCTCGCCCATTCCAGGAGTGCCAGGCGGCGCTCGAGGCTGAGCGTGGTTCCGAGCGGGAACTGGTGCGACGGCGTGACGTACGCCAGTCGTGCCTGTGGCGCTCGCCGCACGCCCTCCTCGACCAGCATCCCATCCGCATCCACCGGCACCGGTACGAGCCGGCCGCCATGGGCGGCCAGTGCCGCGCGGGCGCCCGGGTACCCGGGGTCCTCGACCCACACCGGCTCACCCGGCTCCACGAGCAGCCTCGCCGCGAGGTCCAGCGCCTGTTGCGAGCTGGTCAGTACGACGACCTGTTCCGGCGTGCACACCACGCCGCGGGCCGCGTTCAGGTAGGAGGCGATGGCTTCACGGAGCGGGCCGTATCCGGCCGGGTCACCCGCGCGGTAAGCCTGGTCGCCGAACCGGCGCAGGCAGCGGGCCATGATGCTCCTCCACACCGCGCGTGGAAAGGCATCCACCGCCGCCGTGCAGGCGGTGAATGCACGCGGCACGACCGGATCGGGAAAGCCGGCGAGGCGTGCGACGGCCTCGGTGTGCCGCGAGATCCGGCGCACTCCAGCGGCAGCCGCGGGAGGCTGCGCGCGGTGCGGCGCGCGGACGGTTTCGATGGCCGCGACGAAGCTGCCGGCACCCACCCGCCGCTCGATGAAGCCTTCCGCCCGGAGCTGTGCATAGACTTCTTCCGCGGTCGTGCGGGAAATCGAGAGATCTCGCGCCAGCGTGCGCGTCGATGGGAGCCGTGTCCCCGGTTCCAGCCGCCCGTCCAGGATGGCGCTGCGGATCATCCGGTAGATCTGGCGGAACAGTGGTCCGCCCGTCGGGTCCAACGCGACGCTCCCGAAGAGCGTACCGCCGGCGGTCCTGACCATGGTCTTGCGCGGTGAAAGGGGTCTGGGCCCCGGTTCCTTCAGCGGCCCCGGTGGCGCCGGCGCGCCGGAGCGTTCACGGCTCCATCCCGCCTTCCACCAGCGCATCCTCCGGCGCGCCGGCGGCCGCCTCGCCCAGGTAGCGCCGCGCGAGGGCGACAAGGCGCTCCGCCTCGATTTCCGGCGATGACGTCCGCCAGTGCTTGGTCAGGAACGCCTCGACCTCCTGCTCGAGCGTGAGCCGGCGGAACGGCGCGCCGTACCCGACGGTCCGCTGCACCTCCGGCCGCCGCGGGTCCAGATGGAAGTGCAGCGCCCGCGCCTTGTACTCCCGGATCTGGCGGTGGTCGAGCGCGCGGAACAGCTCGCGCGGCACATCCGTGATCACCAGCCGCACGATCTTGCCGTCGATCCCGCCGGGCACGCCCTCGACGAGCGCGCGGATGCGCGCGTCGATCGCGGCGGGATCGAGGTATGGGCTAGGGCTAGGGCTGGGGCTGGGGCTGGGTGGAGGCGCCCCAGGCCCTTGGGGGGTGCCGACGCGTCCGCGTTGCACCTCCGCTTCCGCGGCCGCTTCCGAGGCTTCCTCTGAGCCCGCCTCCTCCTGCCTCTCCTCCTGCCCCTCCTTCGCTCCCTCTTCCGGTTCCAATCCCGGCCCCGGCGCCGCCTCCGTTCCCGTAAACGTTCCCGCTCCCGCTCCCGGCCGTCCCCGGGCCGTTCGCCCCTCCACCGCACCCCCTCCCGGTGACTCCCCAGCCCCAGCCCCAGCCCCAGCCCTAGCCCTTTCCCGGGTGCGCGCCGAGAAGCGTGGAAGGTCGATGACCTCGCGGCCGGGGAGCGGGTGGAACGTCGCCTTGCGGGTCTCAGTGTCGAAGGTCAGGAAACCCTTCGCGCCCTGCGCCTCCTCCCAGATATTCGTCGAGGTGCGTTCGATCCCGCCCGCATACCACATGTTGGGCGCCAGCTCGGTCGCGATGTGGTAATGGCCGAGCGCCACGTAGTCCCAGCGTTCGGGGCGGATCTCGGACGTCTCGACCTTCGCGCCGCCGTATTCGCTCACGTACCGCAGCTTCTCCTCGGCGCCGCCCCCGGCCACGGTGCCGTGCAGCATCAGGATGTTCGTCGCGGCATCCGGGTCCGGCTCCAGCGCCACGGCCTCGCCGCTCGCCAGCGCGTTGTGCGGCAGGCAGAGCACGGTGGCGTTCAGCGCTTCCAGATGAATGGCGCGAGCGACGTCGTCGACGACCGTCACACCGGGGATCTCCGCCAGCAGCCGCAGAATGCTGCCCGTCTCCACCGCGCGCGGCGAGTCGTGGTTGCCGGCGATCACGACGACCGGCGCGGCGGGGAGCGCGGAACGCAGCCGCGCGAACTGGCGGAACGCATCCGCGATCGCCGTGTTCGACGGACGCACCGTGTGGAACACGTCGCCCGCGACGAGCACGAGGTCGACTTCCAACGCGATGATACGGTCCAGCGCCGCGCGGAACGCGAGCGCGACATCGCGCTCGCGCGCATTGATCCCGCCCGGCGCAAGCCGGTGGTAGGCGCGGTAGCCGAGGTGCAGGTCCGCGAGGTGGGCGAGGCGCATGCCGCCGGGTGCCAGGTCCATCCGCAACGCGTGCCGGCCGGCGCGCAGACGCAGCCTGCGCGACCGGACCGGTCGACACGCAATGGCGGCGTCAAACTACGGAGCGGCGCGGGCATTCGCCACCACGGCGCATGAATGCAACCGGCGGCGCCCGGCTCATTGCGTTCTGCCACGGCGGTCTGCATCTTGGGGCGGGCAAAACTGCGGGGATGCGCCCGGCTCGGGCGCCGTCTTCTTTCCATTCCCCACCGGCAAGCCGCAAGCCGGCTCGGAATCGAGTTCCGCAGGGATGTCCACTGCGAGAGCGCCGTTCCGCTCGCCGCGGCGCCGAGCCCAACGCGCTCGACCACCTCTCCCCGGTGATCTTTGACAAGCCACGCCGCCTTGCCCATGGCCGGCTCCGGACGGAACCGACCGGGCGGACGCGCGACACCACCGCACTCGTCGGTGAGGCGGATCTCCGCCTGGACGGGCAGGAGCGCGGAGCGTGGCGCGACCGGGTACGTTGGCTTGCCGTGGCGATGATGGCCGCGCGGGCATCCTGATGGCGCCCGGCGCGACGCGGCCCGGCCGGCCATGCTCGTGCCGGTGGGGCGCTGCGGCACCCGGGCGCCGCTGATGGGCGCCGGTCCTCGATCAGGAGAGATGCGTATGAAGGCCGTATTTCGTTGGGGCGCTTTCGTCGGGGTCGCGGCGTTCGTCGCGGTCGCCGCTCTCGCCTGCGGTGGCGATGACGGCCCGCCGACCGGCCCGCCGGACGGACCCGGTGCCCCGGTGGATTCCAGTTCTCTCACGCTCTCCGAGAGCACGCTGATCTTCGGGGCGCTCGGCGACTCGACACAGCTCACGGCCACCGTGCGCGACAGCGCCGGCAACGTGGATCCGAGTGCGACCGTGGCATGGTCGAGCACGGATGCCGCGGTCGTGACGGCGAGTGCGAGCGGCTGGGTCGTAGCTCGTGGGAACGGCACGGCCATGGTGGTGGCGAGTTCGGGCGAGCGGGCCGACACGGTGGCGGTCACGGTCGAGCAGGTCGCGGCCGCGGTCGCGGTGAGCCCGGAGACGGTCACGGTCGGTGAGGGCGATACGGTGCGGCTCTCCGCCGTCGTCGCCGATTCGAACGGGGTGGAGATCGAGGGTGCGGCCGTGGTGTGGACGAGCGGGGATGATGCCGTGCTGAGCGTGGATGAGACCGGGCTGGTCACGGCGCTGCGGTGGGGGAGCGAGGCGGTGGTGACGGCGAGCGCCGGGGCGGTGAGCGGTGCGGCCACGGTCTCGGTGCTGGACCAGATCGCGTTCCTGAGCGACCGCGACGGCACCGCGGACATCTTCCTGATGAACGCGGACGGCAGCGGGCAGAGGAACCTCACGAACTCGCCGGGCGCCGAATACAACCCCGCCTGGTCGCCGGACGGGTCGAAGATCGCGTTCGAGACCGACCGCGACGGCGATCTCGAGGTCTACGTGATGAACGCGGACGGGAGCGGGCAGACCAATCTGACGAATGCTCCGGGCCGGGACGGGGCGCCGGTCTGGTCGCCGGACGGGAGCAAGATCGCGTTCGTGAGCGAGCGCGACGGCGATTACGAGATCTACGTGATGAACGCGGATGGCAGCGGGCAGACGAACCTGACGCAGGACACGGCCGACCTCGACGTCTCCCCCGCGTGGTCGCCGGACGGGTCGAAGATCGCGTTCCACACCTCCCGCGACGGCAACCTCGAGGTCTACGTGATGAACGCGGATGGAACGGACCCGACCAACCTGACGCAGGGCACGGCCCTCGACGCCAACCCGCGGTGGTCGCCGGACGGGAGCAAGATCGCATTCATCAGCGATCGTGACGGCAACTACGAGATCTACGTGATGTGGGCCGACGGCAGCCACGAGCTCCGACTCACGGAGGCCGCCAAGGAAGATCTCGACCCGGTCTGGTCACCCGACGGCTCGAAGATCGTGTTCCGGAGCCTCCGCGACCTCAACGATCTCTACGTGATGAACGCGGATGGGAGCGGGCAGACCCGGCTGACGCAGGGTGCCGATGGGGAGTTCGACCTCGCCTGGTCGCCCGACGGGACGAAGATCGCATTCGACCGGATCGCGTCGGGCGCCGAGGACATCTTCGTGATCGGCGTGGATGGGAGTGGGCCGGTGCCGCTGGTGAGCCAAGGCAGCTCGGACCGCTTCCCCCGCTGGCGGCCACGGCCGTAGGCGGCGTCCGGCGCGCCGCCGGGCGGAGTGCACCGCCCGGCGGCGCCTGCCAACGAACGAGTGGCTGCCGAGAGCACAGCGCCGCCTCGACACCTGCGGCCGCCACCGGTTGCGCGCCCGCGCGCAGCTCATTGCTTTCTGCCACGCCGGTCTGCATCTTGGAGCCGGTAAAACTGCGGGGATGCACCCGGCACGGCGGCCGGTTCGGCCGCCGTCTTGTTTCCGTCCCCGACCGGCAAGGCGCAACCCGGCTCGGAATCGAGCCCCCCGCAGGGGTCTCCACTGCGAGAGTCCGTTCCGCTCGCGGCAGCGCCGAGTCCAACGCGCTCGACCACCTCTCCCCGGTGATCTTTTGACAAGCTACGCCGCCTCGCCCGCGGCCGGCTCCGGACGGAACCGACCGGGCGGACGCGCGACACCACCGCGCTCGTCGGCGAGGCGGATCTCCGCCTGGCCGGGCAGGAGCGCGGAGCGTGGCGCGACCGGGCACGTTTCCTTTCCGTGGCGGCCATTGCCACGCGGCGCATCGTGACGGCGCCCGGGGCGATACGCGGCCCGGCCGGGCATGCTCGTGCCGGTCGGGCGCTGCGGCACCAGGGCCCCGCTCACGGGCGGCGGTCCTCGATCAGGAGAGATTGGTATGAAGACCGTATTTCATTGGGGCGCTTTCGCCGCGTTCGTCGCGGTCGCCGCTCTCGCCTGCGGTGGTGACGACGGTCCGCCGACCGGGCCGCCCGTCGAACCCGGTGCCCCGGTGGATTCCATGGACCAGATCGCGTTCCTGAGCGACCGCGACGGCACCGTCGACATCTTCCTGATGAACGCGGACGGGAGCGAGCAGAGGAACCTCTCGAACTCTCCGGGCGACGAAGGCAACTTCGTCTGGTCGCCGGACGGGTCGAAGATCGCGTACGAGACCGATCGCGACGGCAATTTCGAGATCTACGTGATGAACGCGGACGGGAGCGGACAGACGAATCTGACGCGGAACCCCGGCCTCGACGTTTTGCCCGTGTGGTCGCCGGACGGGAGCAAGATCGCGTTCACGACCGATCGCGACGGCGGCAACCTCGAGGTCTACGTGATGAACGCGGATGGGAGCGAGCCGATGAACCTGACGCAGTCCTTCAACAGCTCCGACCACCACGCCGTGTGGTCGCCGGACGGGTCGAAGCTCGCGTTCCAGACCGACCGCGACGGCAAATTCGAGATCTACGTGATAAACGCGGATCGAACGGGCCTCACCAACCTGACGCAGAATCCGGCCGACGACGCCTACGCGCAGTGGTCGCCCGATGGGACGAAGATCGCGTTCTGGACGAACCGCGATGGCAACGTCGAGATCTATATGATGAACGCGGACGGGACGAACCCGACCAACCTCTCCAACAGCGTCGGCGACGAGGATCTCCCCTTTCTTCCGTCGCCGGACTGGACGAAGATCGCGTTCCGGAGCCACCGCGACCTCGACGACATGTACGTGATGAACGCGGATGGGACCGGGCAGATCCGGCTGACGCAGGATGCCACTGCGGAGCTCGGCCTCGCCTGGTCGCCGGATGGGACGAAGATCGCGTTCCACAAAGCCCAGTCGAACGATTTTGGCATCTTCGTGATCGGCCCGGATGGGAGTGGGCTGATACCGCTGGCGGACCAAGGCAGCTCGGACTTCCTACCCCGCTGGCGGCCACGGCCGTAGGCGGGGCGCGGCGCGCCGCCGGGCGGGGCACCCCGCGCGGCGGCGGCCGTCGCGATGATGGATGACGGCGCGCCCGTGCCCGTCCGCGCGCCCACGTACGCCTGCCGGTAACGGCGCCACGGCCCGGACACGCCTCGAGGCGGACCTCCGCTCTCTTCGGGGTCTACGGCCGTGGCCGCGGCCGCCACGCCGGATCGAAGTCGAATGCGGGGTCGTTCGTCAACTTCATCGGATCGCTGCCGTCCGCGTTCATCACCCAGATCTGGGCGTTGCCGTCGCGTTCGCTGAAGAACGCGATCTTCGTCCCGTCCGGCGACCAGACCGGACCGGCATCGCTGGCGCTGTCCTGCGACACGTTCGTCTGGCCCGTGCCGTCCGCTGCCATGACGTAGATCTCCTCGTTGCCGTCGCGGATGGAGCGGAACGCGATGCGCGAGCCGTCGGGCGACCAGACCGGGTCGGTGTCGTCGCCCAATGCATCCGTCAGCCGCATCTGCCCGCTGCCGTCCGCGTTCATCACGTAGATCTCGTAATTGCCAATGCCGTCGCGGTCGCTCGCGAACACGATCTTCGTCCCGTCCGGCGACCAGGCAGGACCGCCGTCGTTGGCGGGATGATTCGTAACGTTCACCACGCCCGAGCCGTCCGCATTCATGACGAAGATCTCGCCGTTGTCAGCGGGGACGGCGGAAAACGCGATGCGGTCGCCATCGGGAGACCATTGCGGGAGACCCACGCTGCTCGAAAAGTTCGTGAGGCGCTTCGGTCCGCTGCCGTCCGCGTTCATCAGGTAGATCTGCACGCTGCCGTCGCGCTCGCTCCGGAAGGCGAGCTGGTCCAGCACCGTCACCGCGGCGGCGCCCGCAGCCGAGCCTATGGTCGCAACGACCGATGTCTCGGTGCCGGCGCGCACGGCGGTCACGAGCCCCTCGCCGTCCACCGTCGCCGCGGCCTCGTCCGCGCTCGTCCACGCCACCACCGCACCTTCGATGGCAACGCCGTTGGAATCGGCGACCGCGGCGGCCAGCCGCGCCGTGTCCCCTTCCGCCAACATGATCGTGCCCGGACTCACCGTGATCGCGGCCGCCACCTGCTCGACCGTGATCGCTGCGGTGTCGGCCGCCCCTTCCGAGCTTGCGACGACCTCGGCCGTTCCGTTGGCCACCGCGAGCACCCAGCCGTCCGGATTCACCTTCGCGACCGCGGTATCCGTGCTCGACCATTCGATCGCCGCGTCCGGGACCGGCGCGCCGTCCGCGTCACGCACGGTGGCCGTGAGCCGCGCCGAATCGCCGAGCGCGGCGAGAGACAGCGCGGCCTCCGAGAGCGTGAGGGTGGGCGCGCCGCCCTGGCCGCCCGGATCGGTGGGCGGGCCGTCGTCGTCGCCGCAGGCCAGGGGTGCGAGGAGGACGAGCGCCGCAAGGGCCGCTACGGCGCTCCCCCGGCGACCGCCCCAACGCCGCGCGTCGGATTGCAGCCGTTTCCGCAACATCGTGTCAGGCCTCCTGGTCGGGACCGGCGCCGTCGCGTGCGCGGCCTACGGCCGCGGCGTGCTTCCCGCGCGAACGACCGCGACGTCGTGCGGGGCGCCGACCTTTCGTGCCGCGCCGGTCACGCCGCCGAGCGCGTTGTCTCGGCGGGCCGGTCCGGGTATCTTTTCCGTGGGAGCCGTCCTGGGATGCGGCACACGGAGTGCTGAGGGCCGGTTCCGTCGCGGTGCCTACTTCGAATACCGGAAACCTCCTCCGAACCGGCTCATCCCGCCCGCAACCCGGCCCACCGCAAGTGCAGACCGCTATGCCACGCTCGAACCAGCCGACCGCCGGGCCCGACCTGACCGCGCTCCTCGCCGCCGCGGCATCCGGTGACCGTGAGGCGTTCGGCCGCGCGTACTCGCTCGTCTACCGCGAGCTGCGCCGTCTGGCCCGGGCGCAGCGCCGCCGGTGGGACGGCGACGACACGCTCGACACGACGGCGCTCGTCCACGAGGCGTACCTCCGGCTGGCGGCGTGGAACCCCGAGCACTGGGGCGGTCGTACCCACTTCTTCGCGGTCGCGGGGCGGGCGATGCGGCAGATCCTGGTCAACTACGCCGAACGCCGTCGGGCGGCGAAGCGGGGCGGCGGCAGGGTCGTCTCGCTCGATGCCGTGGCGGATGAATTCGCGCCGATCGCGCCCGAAGTCGCGGACGAGGTGCTGGCGCTGCACGAGGCGCTGGAACGGCTGGAGCGGCTCGATCCGCGGCAGTGCCGCATCGTGGAGTGCCGCTTCTTTGCCGGACTGTCGATCGAGGAGACCGCCGGGGCGCTCGGCATCTCGCCCGCGACGGTCAAGCGGGATTGGAGCCTGGCCACCGCCTGGCTCTACCGGGCACTCGCCGACGATGACCGCGGGAATGCCGGCGCCCGTGCGGATCAGGACGGAAGCGGCACCGACCCGGGAGGCGGGCGGACGCCATGACCGGGGCGTATTGGCACCGCGTTCGGGAGGTGTTCCACGCCGCGCTCGAGTGCGACGAGAGTGGGCGCGCGGCGTTTCTGCGCGACCGGTGCGGCAAGGACGCGGCGCTGCTCGCGGAGGTCGAGGGGCTGCTCGCGGCGGCGCCGCGCGCCGGCGAGTACTTCTCGAGCCTGGCCGAGCGCGCCGGCACACCGGCCGCCGGCCGCCCCCGCGACCTGGCGGGCCGGCGGCTCGGCGTCTGGCGCCTGGTCCGCGCGATCGGCCGCGGCGGGATGGGCGCCGTGTACCTCGCGGAGCGCGACGACGGCGAGTTCCGCATGCAGGCGGCCGTCAAGCTGCTCCCGCTCGGGCTGAGCACACCCGGCGCGCGACGGCGGTTCCTCGCCGAGCGACGGATCCTGGCCAGACTCGCGCACCCGGGCATCGCGCGCCTCCTGGACGGCGGCGTCGCGGAAGACGACACGCCGTACCTGGTCATGGAGTACGTGCGCGGCGATCCGATCGACGCATGGTGCAACGCGCGCGAGCTCTCCATCGACCATCGCCTCGACTTGTTCCTCCGCGTCTGCGATGCGGTCGACTACGCGCACCGGCAGCTCGTCGTGCACCGGGACCTCAAGCCGGACAACATCCTGGTCGACGCATCCGGGTCGGTGAAGCTGCTGGACTTCGGGATCGCGAAGGTGCTGGAGGACGGCGATGACGGGGCCGTCGCCACGACCCGCATCGGCGATCGCCCGATGACGCCGGGGTACGCGAGCCCCGAACAGGTCCGCGGCGAGCCGGTCACG